>JAVEVE010000004.1:0-187806 GCA_034005165.1 Pseudobdellovibrionaceae bacterium
TCCGAATCTCTCGTGAGTAATGATTATCTGGGTAATTACTGTATCCTGTCTTTGGAAGAAGAAGAATCGGGCGCATTTAAAACTGTCGGAACTGTCGAGATTCAAGCTACATCCTGCGGATTAGCCGTTAACTCCAGTGCTGAAGATGCCATCCAGCTTTCAGGAAATATTGATCTGAACTTCGGAACAGTTACTATTGCAGGAGATTATGATATCAATGGAGGTGCAGCTGACTTCACCTATTCATCCCTGAGATCCCATGCCTCACGTGTTCTTGATCCTTATTCTGATCTTGAGGTACCCGAAACCACTCCTTGTACAGCATCTGCTGTGAGAACCGGAACACGGATTACAGGGTCAGGCACAGCTGTTCTTAATCCTGGCGTCTATTGTGGAGACCTGACAGCAACAGGAAATAACAATATTGTCCTTAATCCCGGAGTCTACATCATAGATGGCGGAGACTTTCATATTCAAGGTGGTGGGACGATCACCGGAGAGGGCGTTACTATCATCATGACCAATACAGGTGCTGGCGACTGGGGTAGGTTAACAATATCGGGAAATCGTACAGTACGGATTAGCGCTCCTACCGAAGGATATTTCGCAGGTGTTGCTTTCTATGTTGATCGAAATTCTCCAGAAGATGTAATTACGCACAGCATTACAGGAACAGCAGACATTCTGATTGATGGTGTTGTCTATGTTCCATCGACCAATCTTGTTTTTGGAGGAACATCTTCTTCACTTTCCGACAATTTTATCGGATGCACAAAGCTGATCGGTCAAATCATATGGTTGCACGGAACACCCGTACTCGGAACGGATTGTGAAGGTAGTGCTGTACGAGAAATCGGTAACCGCGTTGTCAAATTGACGGGCTAATGCTTAAGAGGAATCCATGAGACTATTCTGGAAAAAATATTCCAAATCAGAATCTGGTGTTGCTGCGGTCGAGTTCTCGATGATTGCGCCAATACTGATTTTGATGATGGTTGGCCTGATGGATCTGGGCCTTTATGTACGAGACAAAATGAGGCTTGAGCAAATTTCACGCGCAGCAGTTGACTACGTTATGCAGGGAGGTCAGGAAGAGAACATAGATCAGGATATTGTCACTTATTACGATTCAGAGAACGCTGAAAAATATACTGTTACAACAGAAAGAATTTGCACCTGCTCAGATGGCGTTGCTCAAACCTGCGATGCTGTTAGCTGTGATTTCGGAGACTATTCCCGCCAATATTTTCAAGTCAATGTACAACGCACCTTCGAGACATCTTTTCCTTATCCTGGAATACGTAGTGAAATTGATATGAGCGGATTTTCTCGTATGAGACTGGACTAAATTATGAGACTCAATCCTATATCCTTTATCAGACACTGGTTTAGAAATGAGGACGGCTCAACAGCAGTCGAATTTTCCATGGTTGGAATGGGTTTTATTCTTCTGATGATGGGAATTTTGGAATTTGGTCGCTTTGCATGGACATCAAATGTTATTGATTATGCGGTTGACGAGGCTGCACGTTATGCCATCCTGCATCAGGACGCTACGACCTCAGAAGTTGAAACCTATGCCAAAGATCGCCTGAACGACTACTTTGTCCCAAAAGATGCGCTTAATCTTGATATTCAGAATACCAGTGCTTCTGGTGTGGATTTCATCGAAATATCAGGACACTACCACTTTACATCCATGATTAGCGGATTTCTTCCTGAGTCTCTGGCAGAAATTGATTTGAGAGTTTCATCAAGACGGCCGGTTTATGCCTACGATTAGTAGGGAATTCCTGAAAAATAAAACCAGCCGTTTAGGGCTGGTTTTTTTGTTTCTTAAATTCGGACTGACTAGCGACCGCGGGTCGGGAAAGAAGGTGCCGGAATAGACGGGATTACAGATTCAAGGTTCGGGACACGACCACGAACAGCTGAAGGTATCTTGAAATCTGTCAGATCACGAGACCCATCAATTTCGACAGCTGTTTGGGTTCCTTTTGTTTTTCCAGGAAGTGTTTGCTCCATGTATTTTATAACGCCAGCCGCATAGTTTTGTGCTTGTGTCAGTTCTGTTTTACAAGCTGCTGCTGCTCTTTGTTCTTCAATCTGCGCTTTTCTATCTACAAAGCCGATAATTTTTCCGACTGTAGAAGCAGCAACGTTACGTCCCTGGCAAGCATTCAGGAACATATGCAGATAAGCCTCTCTTACAGGTTTGCTCTCATCGATTTTTCCTGTAGCTTTATTTTTATGTCCGACTCGGATACCAACACATGTATCATCCAGATTGGTTGCCGTTGCTGTGGCGTTTGCCCAAAGACGGCCAGCGTCAGAGCGTTCTTGTAATGTTGCTTCACAATATTTGTCAGGATAAAGGCCGGATTGTGCAGGACGAGCCATCGGAGCGATTTGCGAAACCTGGGCAGCACCTTGTGTCGGAGCAGCATCAGGTTGGTTAGATTGTGGGCGAATAAATCCACCCTGCGTTGCGTTACATCCAGCAAGAGTTGCTGCCAAAACTGCAGCACCAGCTGCTTTTATAAAATTTGATTTCATGTTCACACCTTCTTAAAATTTTGTTTGTGGATGTGACAATACAGGTTTTCCGTAAATATGTCAAATTTTGTATATAGAGGTATTGAACGAGCCGTTCTGCGCAATTATCCGCGCAGACTGGCTCCGGTTTTTTGCTCAACAACGGCAACGATTTTTTGCGACAAGCCCTCGATTTCCGCGTCTGTCAGGGTATGGTCACGCGGTTGGAGCGTTACTGCTATCGCTACGGACTTTTTACCCTCTTCGACGCCTTTACCCGTATAAATATCAAAGATATCAACATTGACAATCATATTGCGGTCTACAGATTTAATAGCACGAACGAAATTGTCCGCTTCGACACCACTATCTGCCAGAAATGCAAAGTCACGTTTTACGGGTTGGAAGGATGGCAAATCAACAAGGGGCAGAGCTGTGCCTTTTTTCTTTTGCTCGGGAATTTTTTCGAGGAACAATTCAAAACCCACAACTTTGTCAGAGATTTTCATCTTATCCAGTAGTTTGGGATGGATTTCACCGAAATAAGCGATGATATTTGGCCCCAGTCTTAAAGCACCGGAACGGCCCGGATGGTAATAGTCAGGCGTATCACGGGTCACTTGCAAGTTTCCTGATGGACCACCGCAAGCACTGATCGCGCGCAAGACATCTGCTTTTACATCATAAATATCCACGTCGCGGGATGCAGTTTCACCTGTCCAGTGCTTACTGCCAATTGATCCTGTTCGAATACCGGTCGCCATGACAGGCTGTTCATCTGCATTGGCCCCGAAGAACACAGGCCCGACTTCAAAGAGTGCTGCATTCGGATGTCCGCGGTCTGCGTTGCGGCTTGCTGCCTCGATCAGGTTCGGCAGAATAGATGGGCGCATTTGCGCTAGGTCCACACTAATCGGATTGAGCAGTTTCAAACGAGCGGCTTGCTGGTTTGCGTCTGCCCCAAAATCATGTGCCAGTTCTTCCGCCATGAAGGACCATGTAATACATTCCTGAAGGCCTGAGGCTGCCAGAGCATTTCTTGCCTTTCTGGATTTCATGCCATTTGGCGTTTCTGCACCCTTCGCGACTGCCCCGTCTTTCAATACAGAAACGCTTGGGATTTCCGCATAGCCTCGGATACGCGCAATCTCTTCGATCAAATCTTCAACACCGAAGATATCAGGGCGCCAGCTTGGTGTTGTGACAGACCAATCCGCCGCAACTGCGAAACCCAGTGATTCCAAAATAGCTTTTTGGTCATCAGCAGATACATCTGCGCCGATACGTTTCACGTAGCGGGATGGGTCATATTTATATGTTTTTACACATTCTGGAACTTCACCAGCTTTAACCACTGTTCCAGCTTCTCCACCACACAGATCAAGAATCATTTGTGTGGCAAGCTCTACTGCCTCAACAGTGAATGCAGGATCGATACCGCGTTCAAAGCGGTAACGTGCATCGGAAATCACGCCAAGGTCACGGCCAGCACGAGCGATTTTCATCGGATCGAAATACGCGCATTCCAGATAGACATTGGTTGTTGTTTCTTCACAGCCTGTTTTTGTGCCGCCGACGATACCACCCAATCCCAAGACGCCTGAATCGTCGCAGACCGCAACGGTCCCGTCTTCCAGAGTGTAGGATTTATCATTGAGCGCATCGAGTGTTTCGCCTTTTTTACTGAGGCGCACAGTAATGTTCCCTGTCAGTTTATCCGCATCAAAGACGTGCAGTGGGCGCGACAAGCCGATACAGAAATAGTTTGTAATATCCACCAGCGCGGAAATCGGGCGAAGACCAATTGCTTTCAAACGGTTTTGCAGCCAATCAGGAGACGGGCCATTCTTTACGCCCTTAATCAAACGTCCCATAAACAGAGGGCAGGCTTGCTTATTGTCTCCATCAAAATCGAGGGTGACTTTTGGAGACGATTCAAATTTGCTCTCGATTTTCGAGGAGGCTAGCGGTTTCAAAGTTCCCAAGCCTGCTGCTGCCAGATCACGTGCAATCCCTCTGATCCCCGCGCAATCAGGGCGGTTTGGCGTTACGTTGATTTCAATGACAGGATCGTTAAGGCCAAAAATTTCGGCGAGCGGTGTGCCTATAGGCGTGTCCACAGGCAGATCAATAATGCCCTGATGATCTTCGCCCAAATTCATTTCGCGGGCGGAGGCCATCATGCCGTTTGATTCTACGTCACGGATTTTTGTTTTCTTCATGGTCATATCAAGACCCGGGACGTAGCTGCCTTCCGGTGCAAGAATCGCCTTCATGCCTGCGCGTGCGTTTGGCGCGCCACAGACGACTTGAAGCATACCGTTTTCTGTTTTGACTTGGCAGACACGCAGACGATCTGCGTTCGGGTGTTGCACAGCCTCGACCACTTCAACGACTTTGAACGGCGCGTAAACAGCTGCGCGATCTTCTACGCCTTCGACTTCTAAACCGACATCCGTCAGCTTCTCAACGATTTGTTCGAGCGTTGCATCTGTATCCAGATAATCTTTTAACCAGCTTAATGTGAATTTCATTTTGTATCTCTTTTAAAAATCTATTTTGTGGCGCGGTTCGGACGGTCAAGCGGATCAAATCCGTAATGGCTTAACCAGCGTGTGTCGCTCTCAAAGAAGCTTCGCAAATCAGGAATGCCGTATTTCAGCATCGTTGCGCGTTCCAATCCCATCCCGAATGCGAAACCTTGGTATTCTTCAGGGTCTAGTCCGCAATTTCTCAAGACATTCGGGTGAACCATACCGGAACCAAGAATTTCCAGCCATTTTTGATCCTCAGTTTTCGGCGCACGTCCCAAACGAAGCTCTCCGTTTTCTTTCCAGTAGCCAATATCGACTTCAGCACTTGGTTCCGTGAACGGAAAGAAGCTTGGACGGAAACGCACAGGCAAATCATCAATATTAAAGAATGCACGAACAAAATCAGACAGGCATCCTTTTAAATGCGCCATCGTTACATTCTTATCAATGTAGAGACATTCCATCTGGTGAAAGACTGGTGTGTGAGTCATGTCCCAATCGGAACGGTAGCATCGACCAAAGCAAATAATTTTATGCGGAGGATTGTTGTTCTGCATATGACGGATTTGAACTGTCGATGTATGCGTCCGTAAAACTTTCTTTTGCGCCTCACCCTCTTGACGTTCGTCATTCGGCAAATAGAAGGTATCGTGCATTTCACGCGCAGGGTGCCCCAGCGGGAAGTTCAATGCTGTGAAATTGTGGAAGTCGTCTTCAAGATCAGGGCCTTCGGCGACGCTAAAGCCCATATCGGCAAAAATAGAAACAAGTTCATCTACTGTTTGTGAAATCGGGTGAACCGCCCCTTTGCGTTCAGGACGGGTGGTGAGCGTCACATCAAGCGTTTCGGCTGCCAGACGGGCATCCATTTCTTGGGCTTTGAGTTGTGAGGCCTGTTTTTCAATGAGGGCTGCAATTTCGTCTTTCAGGACGTTAAGCTCTGCGCCTGCTGTTTTGCGCTCTTCAGGGGACATCCCCCCCAGCGTCTTCATCAAATCCGTAATACGTCCTTTTTTGCCCAATGCCTCAACACGGACATTTTCTAGACTTGTCATATCATTTGCGGACGCAACAAGGTCCACCAGTTCTTTCTTTAAAGCTGCAGTATCCATTATTTCCTCTTTGAGGGGCTATTTTTGCAGCATTTTCAAGGAAACCGCAAGCAAGAAACGCTTGGACTTGTAGGTCCTAACCGCAAGGTTCGGTTACGTCTAGAATGGATAAGTCACCTTAATCGGTAAAAGTCGGGGCTGCCCCACGCCCAGCAGCATCAGGCTAGTTTTTTCAGGAATACCGGTCATCTGATCCAGAAAACTTTTCCAATATCCTTTGTTATGCGCATTCTTTCCGAATATATAGCTGGGCAACCTGACCAAAGGTGCGTCTACTGCACGCTGAATCAATCCGGATTGAAAGATTGTCTGTCCACTCATGTAAGAGTCTTGCTTATTACACAAATGAACCAAATGTGTACTTCCATCGCACTCCAGATGGAATGATTTCTCATTATAAATCACACTCAAATCTACAGGATGATTGATATAGGGCATGTCCATTTGCTCAAAGACATCTGCATTACATCTTCTAAGCATTCCTGCAACCTTCCCTTCTAAGGGCGAGGACTGAAATCTATCTTCTTGATATTTCCATTCGCTTTTTCCCAAAAACCACCGGTCCGCATCGGCAAGCATGTTAATCTGGGCGCTATCAGGACTCTCTCTTATCTTATCTAGGAAATCAGGGCGGGAAACCAAAAAGTCGTAAATGGAACGGAGGTCATAACGTTCGTCTCCACTGTGGTGTGAAAGAACCGAATCCATAACAGCCAGACCATGCAGAAGAAAAATAGCTTCATTCTTATTCAAAAGGCCATATTGCGCCCTGATATTGTCATTCATGGCCGACAGGAAAACTTCACCAGGATCAATTGCCAGATAGGCCAGAGAAATCAGAAGCTTGCGCATCTCTTTAACACTTATGACATGGGCTACCCTTGTCGCCTCCTCAACCATTGGTGTGAGCAGGATTTTGGGCGGGCAATATCTTTCGCGGCTAAAATCATCAAAAATATGGTAGATCGCAACACCGCTTTCGCGTGTATTTTTATTCTCGAAATTTCTGATCCAGCGTGCGATGAAATTTTGCATAGGCGCTATTGGATTTGTGCGCAGGGACGTAGCCGCACGCAGGAGGCTCAGGACTCTTTGCCAGCTTTCTGTACCATCAAATTCCAGACTTCCTTGACCTTCCGCCCTTTGGGCAAAATCTCTGGTTAGTGAGCAATTCACGTGCGCTTTCCCTGTTTTTTCTTTTCTTGTTTAGAGAAGACTATATTTACTATTATGACTAACCGCAAGTCTAAGTTCAGCTATTTCCACAAAATCCCTACCAAGTCCTGAATTTGGTCAATAATATAATGCGTCTTTGATGCTTCCAATCTTTTTCGGGAGAAGCACCCCCATGTCACGGAAATACTAGTCATACCGAGCGAGCGTGCGATTTCAGGCTCTTCCAGCGAGTCCCCTATAATAAAAGATTCTTCAGGTCTATAATCGTGCTCTTCCATTATCCTTTTAAGACGGTCAAGTTTATTCATCTTTGTGATCTGGCTTTTATCAAAAGCTGTATTTCCCGAAATATGCTTGAATTTATGATGAATATGGAGGGTTGCCATTTGCTCTTCCAGATGCCCTTGAATATGGTTGCTTAGCACCATCATAGTTAAGCCGTTATCAAGAAGCAGGTCCAACGTTTCCATTGCACCTTCGCGGAGCAGTGCAGTTTTCGATCTCTCTTGGTATTCTATAAAGAATGCCTCACCGAACGGGCCTACATTGGCTAGATAGGTATCTGTATCAACGCCATTACGGTTGTAAAAGTGGATTAACGGAAAATCCATTGTGTCCCGATAGGTTTCCATGGTCAGTTCGGAAACCCCCGCTAAACGGAGTGTGGCATTTGATCCAGCCAAATTGGCATAAGAATCGTCAATCAGAGTGCCGTTCCAGTCAAAAATGCCGAACTTATATGTGAGTTTTGTTGACATAATAATATATTCCCTATAAAAAGCTGCATGCTTGAATATCATCCCCTTTACAGAAGTGCCATATCCAAAATCCGCCATGATTTTGGGGCGTCCGCATTTGAAAATACAGCCCTTTCCCATGTTCTGATGGTTGGGGCCGATCTGGATAAAGAGCATGTGGGGACTTTGGGAACACGCGATACGCAGTACATGTATTCGCTAACTCTGCATTTGGGATTACTGGGATTTCTTCTTCCCAAGACCCCATTGATTGAGTCAATGAACATCAAAGATTCCCCGGATCAGGATTTCCTGAAATATTCCAAAGCATGCAATATTCTTGCGATATGCCGCATCCCTTATCTAGTTGACAATCTTGATGTTAATGGGCCACTTGGATTGAAAATAAGTGCGCATCATTTTCTATCCGGTGCATGGCGTAAGGCTGCCGAACTGTCACAGCCCGACTTTATTTTTACTTTCGGCGGGGCAGCTGAAATTGGACCAGATTTTTTTACGGGCGACACGTACGCCCCGCTTTCCTCCGAATGTCTTCAAGAAGGCTTCAGATATGTCAGTCCACCTGACATACCCTACCATTCTCCTTGTGGGCTTTCCGTCAAGCGGGAGCGCATTTCTGATCTTATAAGTGTAGCGGCACCGCCCATTTCAGCCTATCTACAACGAAATTTTGCTTAATTTTTTTCTAATAAGCAAATGGCCCACTTATACAGTGGGCCATTGTTATTCGTCTTTTCCTGAAATGTCTTAGGCAGCTTTTTTAGCTTGCTCGACAATGGCTTTGAAAGCGGCGGCATCATTTACAGCCAGTTCAGCCAGAACCTTACGGTCAACCTGAATACCAGCTTTGCTGACAGCGCCCATGAAGCGGGAATATGTCAGGCCGTGTTCGCGAACAGCAGCGTTGATACGTTGAATCCACAATGCACGGAAATCACGTTTCTTGTTACGACGGTCGCGGTATGCGTAGCGTAGTGCTTTCTCAACGCGCTCCAAAGCAATACGGTAACAGTTCTTGGAACGGCCGCGGTAACCTTTAGCTAGTTTCAGAACTTTTACGTGACGTGCGTGTGCACGAGGGGAACCTTTTTTAACTCGGGACATCTTTCTCTCCTATCCTATTCGTTTTCAACCGGAGCCGGGCTCGGATTGGCCTTGCTCTTACCGCGTTGGTAAGGCAGGAAGTTTTCGAGAATGATACGTCCGTCCATGTCCGCCAGAATGGAGGTACCACGTGCTTTACGTTTCATGGATTTTGGTTTGTTCATTTGCATGTGGCGCATTTTGGCAGGCTTGAATTTTACCTGACCAGAACCGGTCACTTTAAAGCGCTTTTTAGCAGCGCTTTTGGTCTTCATCTTCGGCATTTTTTTCTCCTTAGTTTAGGTATTTAAGTATCCGGTTTACAGGGTCTTGCCGAGGCAGCCGATTTTAGCCAGGCCAGAGCCATTCCGGGACGGGTGGTTATACACAGAAATAGTCAGCAGATGCAAGCAGATTCCGCCATCTTCCGCCACCAACTTTGACATAATTATTACTTTCTGTCATTATCCCTCACAATTCGGGCAGCGCAGCTGTCTTGCAGAGGCTTAAAATGAGTGAATTATCTTTATTTATCAAAGATCTATTTGGAAAACATGCCCGCATTAGTGACCATGATTGTGTCTGGGCGCATGCCCCTGATAGTGCGGGATTAACAGATGCCGCCCTATCCATGGGAAAAAGGATTATGGCTTTCAGGCGCGCCCACGGATGGGATATAGAAGTTATGTCTTTGGAAAAAAGAGGGGAAGAATACGGTCTATGGAAGTTTGATGGTCCTTTGGTTGGCGAGAGAACAAAAGGGCTGGATACAATGCAGATGATCGCCCTTCTATCCGAATATGATCCGAATGATTACCCGTACTGCAAGAAACATGTCTCACAAGTTTCAGCTCTGGAACCCTGAGGCTTTACCTTCCGTGCTTAAACGGACGGAAGGTCCTTTCCAACAATTTGTTCTTTCCGAATCTTTTATGTACGGAAGCGGATGATGCTTCGGTGATTGTCGGGATCGGCGTATTACTCATAGAGGCAATTTTGCGCAGGCGCGAAAAAAGTCTCGGGTGAGTCGCAAAGAATCCTCCCCGCGGATTATCAATACACAGAAACATAACGTCCGATGGAATATGGGGAATACGTGCGTGCTTACGAATACGAAATAATGCACGCATCAGGGCATCAGGATTTTTAGTGATCTCGACAGCAAGCAAGTCCGCCTGATGCTCGCGTTCGAACATGATGAATAATCTGACAAGAGAGATGGAGAAATATCCGACCCAAAGCGGAAATAACACAATAAAATATATGAAGAACAAATGGAAAAGATCTTGACGTTTGTAATCCTGACCGAGCGTGTTTACCTGATCCACCATCGCAACAGGAAGTGTACCAAGTAAGTTGGTAAATATGATCGACAAACCGATCCAACGTGTATCGCCACTTACGATATGAGAAAATTCATGTGCCAAAACGGCTTCGACTTCATCTTTGGATAAGTTGTCTATCAGACCGGTTGTAATGTAAATTCTGTCTGTGCCGTCTGCCAATGTTGAAGCAAATGAATTCCGTGCAAATGTCTCTATGACATATATTTCTGGGATCGGCCGCCCCAATTGGATTGCAAGAGTTTCCACCATACTGAACAAATCAGAATTGTCCTTGCGTTCAATGAAATGTGCACGAAAGAGTTTGCGTATAATATCGTCCTGATTTCCTAAACATTTAAAAAACCACCACAGAAGCCCCAATGTAATGAACGGAAAAATAAAGATGTAGATACTGTTTACTCGCTCTGTAATGTCGGGATTAACATGATGAGCAAGCTCTTTGTGATTAAAGAGGATATATAGAAAGTAGATCTGCCAATAGGCTGTATAGGCAACGATCATAGGGTAGAGCGCCATCAGAGCAATGGATTTGTTCCGTGCATTCCATCTTGATGTGGCAATCCCTACATCGCCTAGAGACATTTTCCCTAGCCTTTCTTATGGGTGATATTGACCTTTGGTAAGGCCTTCCTTTCATCCCCCTCGACCTTGAAAAATGGTTCCTCAAAAAATCCGAATGAACGGGCTAGAAGATTCCCGGGGAACTGCTGTATTGCTGTATTATATTCTGCTGTTGCAGAATTGAAGAAGCGTCGTGCCGCAGAAATTTTGTGTTCCAGCTCGGAAAGTTCATTTTGTAAAAAAAGAAAGTTCTGATCTGCCTTGAGCTCAGGATAATTTTCTACCAAAGCAAAAAGCTGCCTTACTACTTTGGATAATTGTGCTTCCGCTTTAAAACGGCCTTCGCTTATTCCGTACGCATCCTTGACGGCTGATCTGGCAGCGATCACTTCCTTGAAGACCCGATGCTCATGCCCCGCATAAGCTTTGACGGTTTCAACCATATTCGGAATTGTGTTGTATCGTTGCTCAAGCTGGACATCTATATCTGCAAAAGAGTTTTTCCGACGTTGCGAGAGTGCCGCGATGCGGTTATAGACGACAATCAGGACGGCAATTGCGCCGATAACAAATAAAGATAAGCTTCCCATTTTCCCAACCTTCATATACAATATTTTTATATTGTATATCTCTATATATAATATACCAGTCCTGATTTAAAATTTGCTTAAACTCGCACACTCCTGACGCTTCACGAATTTTGACATTCATGAGGAAAAGTTGATATAGAAATTTCCGCAAGCGGCAGTTCGGATGCCGCACTAACATAAAAAGAGAAAAAATGAGTGGCATCCCTTTTATCTATGAAATCGGATCTTTATTAGAAAAGTTTAGGACAAATGTGAATTGCATTGAAGATCATGCAGCACTCAACATCTTGTCCTCGGCGGCACGCCAGGGTTCAGTCTCCATCGAATGTGATCGTCAGGTGAGCTGTCCAAAAAGCTTTATGAGCGAAGTGCTCGTTGGCGAAATCCGCTTCCTTACACCAGATGGGCCCCAATGCGCTCCATAATATGAGGCGGGAAGTCCTGATCTTCCCAAGGTAGATAAATCCAAGTGTCCTGGGTTGTTTCGTCTGCATAGAAATCTGCCAAAGGTTTCCCCTTTGGCTTGACATGCAAGCAAACATAGGTTGCGTCAGGGTAGGCTTTGCGTAACGCTTTAAATGTATTCCCTGTATCCGACAAATCATCAACGATCAGGCAGCCTTTTCCCGTTCCCAGATTTTGGGGAGCATAAAGTATTTTTGCCTCGGATTGGTCCTGATGAGCGTAGCTTTCTACGCAGACGGTCTCTATGACCCTGATATCAAGATCTCGCGCAACTAGGCAGGCAGGAACCATACCGCCACGTGTAACGGCTATAACAGTGTTCCAGCTTTGGCCACTGGCTCTGAGCTTGGATGTCAGTTTTTTCGAGAGGCAGTGAATTTCCTGCCAGGATACGGGTAAATCAATAGGCATAAGAATATGTAGCTGGATGTCGATTGCGGATCAATACGAATTTTACATTCCTATTCAAGTCACGACTAGCAGATCCTGATTGTTGCTGATAAACTTGCCCCATGTTGAATATCCTGTCCAAAACAATGTTCTGTCCTGTCAGATATTTTTTTTCTGCTACCATATTCTTGGCCTCCCTTCAGCCTGTCCCTGCAAAGGCAGCCGATCCCGCTCAGGATGCAGGATCAATCCAAGCGTCCGAGGCCGACAATCAGATCGACCCCAGCCTTTTAACTCCGGCGGAAATTCTAAAGATACCGGCATCCGGTGCGGCTTCTGGCACAGAGATTTTCGGATATCGGTGGCCTTTCGAAGATCGGGATCTGGCTGCCGAGATCGGCGATGCCCCTATTCTGGTTGAATTCTATTCCGACTGGACATGTGCCTATTGTGCTCCAGTCGACCAATTTTTTAACGACCTTGTCCAGAAAACGCCCGTGATCGGTATTGCATGCCATGTTGACTTAATGAATGTTATGCCGGATGACCCGCTGGTCAGCAAGGACTGCATCAAAAGACAAGGAATGTATACCGCGCGCCTATGGCGCCGAAGAACAACCCCGGATATCTTTATCAACGGCAAGAAATTTTCGCTTGGATTCCGATTCCACACTGTAGTCGATACCATGCTTGCCGAAAGCAAAGCCGCTCCTTTGATGCGTTTGAACATCAAGCCGGAAGGGAATGCCACATACGCGATAGATATGCCGGAAATCGCATTCGGGCCAGTCACAGACTTTAATGACAGAGCTTTTGTCAGTCTCTTCGAATACAAGAAACCTGTCTCCCACAAAACAACTCTCGGGCCGAATATGGGGCGTGAGGGTGTTTATCGCCATGTTGTATCCCACATTTCCCCGCTCCCGGACTGGTTCGGAGAAAAGGGGGCCTATACTTTTGACTGGACCCCTTCGGAGGATGCTGCCGGAGCAGTGATTATCATGGAACGTAAAGATAGTAGTGTTTTTGCTGTCGGTGAGATCAAGCTGATCAATAAATAAAATGTATCTGCACAAGTGATAGCAAAAAACCCCGCTTATTGCGGAGTTTATTATTTTAGAGATCAGAGTTTACCGATGTTAGTTCGACAGGTTTTGATGCTTTGCGAATCTTCATCTCCAGAAGCTCTGACAACAACATTTCCTTACGGCGCATTGTCTCCAACAAGTCACGTTCCTGCATCAACTTGATCGCCAGCATGGCCACCTTCTGGCGGTCAACGTTTGTCGGAGTATCGTATAGATTCACATAGAAGGACGGGTCCTGATATATCTTTTTGGTCAGAACTTCCATTTGGGCATAGTAACTCGGATTATCACTGATCAATTTTTTGGCATCTCCCGAAGAAAGACCCAATTTTGTTAAAACATTCTGCATATAGGCCGCAGATTTGTCCGTTCCTTTTGCCTTCAAGGCAACCTGATTAGCAAATGTATTTGCAACCAACTCACGAACAGCCTGCATCTGGTGCAAATCCTGCAAGTCATCGCTCTTTTGTTGTTTTACTATATTCTCTCCGTCTTCCGTTCCATTCTCAGGGGGAACGAGAGACAAGTTGTGGAACAGAGCTAAAACGGTTTGTTCCTGTTCTGTCATTGTATTATCGGTGTAGTTTACATCCAATGTCAGAGGCGTATCAAAAACACGGGTAAAGTCGATATCACGGTCGTAAAACAGATCGGGCTTGGATACAACAGAGTTACAATATCCGCCTAAGGCCCCGTTAGCGCCTACACCTTCACAATACTTACCTTTAAAATCATCCATCAGAACAACCATCGCTCGGTTTGATTCTGTATAGAGCAAGTTTTTCGACTGCGCATTCCGGTCAAGAAATGTTTTGCTGAACACGAGCTTGTTCGCGTCAGCTAAATCCTGCGAGGACGCAATCGCTTTTGACAGGGTGCCGAATTTACAAACAGCATCGCTGACATGATAGTTCTTGATTGTCTGGGCATTGAGCGTTTGAACAACTGATAATGAGGCATTCTCGCTTCGTCCGTCTATGAAAGCCCCAATCATTAATCCGCGCGCCATAATCGCGTTGCGCAGGGCGTCGGCAGATTTTTTAAATCCACCAACCCAAGTGTTATCGTATGTAGAAGAAGGAAAGCTGGCTGCGGATGTCTGAGTCATAGCTGTTCTGACATCTATGGACAGTTCAACCTGACCCAAAACCATATACGGTGCGGGATTCTTTTTCTTTTGTTCGTTTTCAGGTGCTTTAGGTTGCTGAGGCTCTACCGGCTTCTGCTCTTGCTCCTCTTTTGGGGACATCATATAAGTTGCCGGTTTTTTGCCCTGGGGAGTTTCTTCTGTCTTCTTAGAAGGGGAAACTGCGGCACGCACAGGCACACTTGAAATCATGAGCTGTACCGGAGAGACTGGCACCATCATTTTTGGACAACAAGCCTCACCAAGATTGGCAATATTTGCAAATATCTGGGATGTGCCGTCCGCCAAACCTAAAGGCGTTTGTGTCTGGATCGTAAATTCGCCCTTTTCATTGGCAATTTGTGAATTACCCCGAATTCCATCAACATTAACTGCGATAGAACCGGAAGGTGCGATGTTCCCTGAAATTTTTATTGTTGATCCGTTAGGATCAAAATTTATGTGTAGTTGTGACCGCTTAACAGCAATCGTGTCCGTGCTTTGCTCAGGTAAAGACAAAGTTAAATCGAGCGGCGTAAATGAGAAATATTGAAGGCCGGAAAATGAAAACTGGCCTTTCTTATCTGCCTGTACACTCAAAGCCTGACTTTTTCCTGCAATTAAGTCAACTTTGGACATTGGAGGAACACCAGCCCCAGTCAATTGCAAAAGTGCTTGCTGTGTGTCTGGAACTGCGGCGTGCGCACTGTTTACCGTAGCAGCACTGCACAGGACAAGCATCACCAACCCGTACATCAGGCTTACTGCTCTGGTGCGCGTGAGATATTTATCTTTTGTAGTGCGGCATGTAATCATCATGCACCTTTCATATGGCTCGATAATCTCTATTGGTTCTGACGGTTCTGAACTTCATCCTGATACGCTGAAATTTCCATTTCCAGGACTGTCGACAACAACATTTCTGATCTCAATATAGACTCATAAATATCACGACGCTGCATTAGGCCAAATGCTTGAAGGGCTGCGTATTGCCGTTCAACGTTGGCAGGAGTGTCCATCAAGTTCACGTAGAAGGACGGGTCCTGATACAATTTTTTCGTCAGAACTTCCATTTGCGCATCATAACTTGGATTGGCCCCGAGATATTTTGTAGCATCGGCAGAAGCGATCCCAAGTTTTTCAAGAACTTTCAGCATATACGTTCCGGAGCTTGCGCTTCCCTTTGACTTCAAACCAACAATCGCGTTGTACGAGTTCTCAGCCACTGACCGTTTAGCAACGATCGCTCGTTGATCCAGATAGGATGATCTATTGTCTACTTGTTCTTTTGCCAGAAGAGAATCAACTGGAATGCGCTCTAGGACATCATGCGCATAAAGGTTGTTTGCCAATGCAATGACGGCCTCCTCATCGCTGGAGGGAGAAGCTTTTGCTGCATTGGACTTCATATCCAGATCAAGCGTTCTCTTCGAGTCGATCAATCTTGTATAGTTGATATCCAAATTTCTGGTTTTATCCGATGGGGCAGTTGGACAAACATTTTTCATTGCGTTCCCGTAATCCTGTGGGTCACAGAATTTTGCAACGAATTGCTTGTAACGTGCAATTCTATCTCTCGCACTTCCTTCTTCGGAAGCCATATTGTCATGGCCCAATTGTCTGTTTTGTGACCGTTCCGAAAGAACCATCTGGTTGGCACGCGCATTACTTTCGGATGAAGCCAGCGAGCGGCTCAGTGTGCCGAACTTACATATCGCATCACTGACATGATAATCTTTCATGGTATTGGCGTTAAGCTCCTGAACAGTTCTCAGCGCGTTTAATTCACTTTCACCATCAAGGAAAGCACCGATCATCAACGCTTCAGCTACCAACGAGTTCCTGACAACATCTGTATATTTCTGCATGGCTGGCTTAACGTACATTTCCCACCATTCCGTAATCATCCAGTTCTCATGAAGCTGCATTTGCTGCTGCACTTGTTGTTGCCATGTGGCACAGTCCGTACACGACCCACAAGCTCTGGCTTCGCGTGAAGATACGCCAAGGGACAGTGTCAGGACCGCCAATATTCCGACGATTTGTTTTCTGTATCCTAGTTTCATACGAACCTTCCTTTTATCCACTCAAACTTCTCCACAAGTACCAAATTTCTGTATCTTCCAGAACACCCATCTATTGGGACGGATCAGTAAATGATCCACTATTTTCATCAATTTGTTTTCTGGCCTCAAGGTCCAACAATACAGCCATCAGCATTTCGCTTCGCGATGTGGACTCAAAAATATCACGTGTTTGCGCCAGATCTATTGCCTCCATTGATGCGGAGATTCTTTTGACATTGGCCTTTGTATCCATCAGGTTTACGTAGAATTTTGGATCCTGATATAATTTCTTCGATAAAACCCCCATTTGCGCAAAATAGCTAGCGGAAGTTGTGTTATCATAAGGGGCCTTTTTGGTCCCGAAATAATCCCCTCCGTAGTATTTATTGACATCGGCAGCCCCCATGCCCAGCTGGCCCATAAAATTAGTAATATAGGATTGTGCCGCGCCACTGCCGCCCGATTTCATAGCCATAATTTTGCTGAAGCTATTCTGGGCGACTGCACGCCGTGCCATAAAGGAGCGATTCTGGGCATATAACTCGATCGAGCCGGAAAGTTCGTAAATCGCTCTAGAAGACATGCGCGAAGATTCCTGTGTATGCCCATACAGGAAATTCGATAGATTCATAATCGTATTTTCATCACGCGTTAAAGTATTGTCAGTGAAATCAATATTGAGTGTCTCTTTTTCTTCGAAGGCCTTGGTGAAATCAATATCACGGTTATACTCAACATCACGAGTTTCCTTGACATTACCCAAAGGCTGACATACCGCGCTCAACCCTTTATTGTTATCCATGTTGTCGCAGTAGTATTTTACAAATGAATACATACGCTCATAGTTATCCCGCCCGCGACCGGAAACACCCGAGCTGAATTTACGCCCCGAGTTTCTAGCCAACCCGCGAGCAGACATGATAGTTTGCTGGACCTCCATTTTAGTTTCTGTTGCGGCAAGGCTTCTGGATAACGTTCCCACACGGCAGATCTGATCGCTGACATGATAGTCTTTCATTGTATCGGCGTTAAGCTTCTGGACTTTTGCCAGAGCAGCATTCTCGGTGTATCCGTCAAGAAATGCGCCGATCATCAGCCCCATTCTGGCAACTGCATTTCGCAAGTTATCAGACATCGGCTTCAAACCCTGTTTTTCAAACTGATTTTTATAGAAGGAATCCATAATAAAATCACTTCTATAGTCGTTGAAAGCATCCGTAATAAACTGGTTTGTAGATCCCATATTGCAGCATGTATAAATACAATAGCAGGAACAGCAGGTACAATAGGCCTTGGCCTGTTTGACAGGCAGAGCTACCACCAGAAACACTGCCAGAAACAGTGCAAATAGAATATTCTTGGACACGAATGGTTTTTCTATTCTCATCATTAGTTCTGCTGCCCCTTACCAAAGTAACGGTCCTGCGCCTTTATAACCTGCAGCTCCAGCATAACGGACAGCAACATTTCGGAGCGCTGAAGGCTTTCGTACATGTCCCGGTCTTGCATCAGAGATATCGCTTTCAGGGCGGTTTTCTGGCGCTCAACATTGGCTGGCGTGTCGTATAAATTGACATAGAATTTTGGCGACTGGTACAGGCGTTTAGTTAAAACTTCCATCTGCGTATCGTAGCTCGGGTTGTCTCCTATCAAGGCTTTGATGTCGGTTGTACTGCTTAGTCCCAATTCCTTGATGATATTATCTATGTAGGTTTTTGAGGCCGCAGAACCAGCCGCTTTTAAACCCGCCTGAGCAGCAAAAGAGTTTTCGGCTACGGACCGTTTAGCAACCAAAGAGCGGAATTCGAAAAGCTTTTTGATTTGTTCGTCCTTGGCATCAGTTTTCAATGCGTGAAGATCGGAAGCGCCCAAATTGACGGACAGGTTATGAGCGTAAATATTAGACGCAAGAGCAATCAGATTTTCCTCATCGCTGGTTTTTGTCGGGGTCGTCTCATCAAAATTTACATTCAACGAGCTGGGAATTTCCAGCGTTTTGGCAAAGTCGATATCCATATTGGCCTGTTTATCGGACGTTGCTTCGCACTTCTCAACACCCGAAGCTGTTGACGCCAACCCACGGTTAATATCGGACGGGTCACAGAATTTATTTTTAAACTGGTTCCATCTGCCGACTTTATCGACAGAACGCCCAATTGTTACCCCCTCACCGCTTGCATCACCCGAGTTGTAATTATCCCTAAGTAATTGACGACCGACAATTTCTTCCATCATCCCGAGCTGGACGACACGCGCTTTATCGTCACTTTGAGCCAAGGAGCGGCTAACTGTCCCTACACGGCAGATCTGATCGCTGACGTGATAGTCTTTTATAGTCTCCGAATTGAGTTTCTGCACGGTATTGAGAGCATTATTCTCAGCTTGTCCATCCAGAAAGGCACCAATCATGAATGCCGGTGCGATAGCTGCCGTATGTAGCTCATCCGCCATATCCTTAAGGGCAGGCTCGATTCTATCCTCAAACATTTTCTCGATATAGAACTTGTTGTGCAAGTCATCCTGCCCCGCCCAGTTCAAAACCCCCCAAAACATTTCGTACATAATCTGGCCGGGTAGTACGCAACACGGGCACGCTGTATTTTCATAGGGAGGTGTAGAATACGGACTGGCTTCGACGGCCTTCGGAACAAGGGGTGACATCAAACTTGTTACAGCCAGAACCATAAGGCTTCTGGCAACAATATTCTTGGCCAATCCGGATTCCGGATAGCTCTTTCTGCCAATATCACGCTGGTAAGAAAAACTCATACCCCGACCACCTAAAGAACACCAATTTTAGACACCTTTAATCAGGATAACACACGGAAATCAAAACAGAAAGTTTTAATGGACTCAGATTGTGCGTTTCTATTTAATCCTAATGAGCTTCAGACCAGTTCTTGCCTATTCCGGTTTCTGCAACCAAAGGGATTGAGAATGCAGCCACAGCTTCCATTTCTGCCTTGACCAAAGCAGCCATTTCATCCTCATGCCCTTGTTTTATTTCTAGAATCAGCTCGTCATGAACTTGTAAAAGCAGCCTCATAGGCAAGAACTCTTCTCTGATCCGCCGATCAATACGGATCATGGCCATTTTAATCAGATCGGCAGCAGTCCCCTGAAGAGGAGCGTTAATAGCCTGACGCTCTGCAAAGTTGCGGCGAGCAGGAATTTTATCATTTATGCCAGCAATCACGCATTTTCTACCAAGTTTTGTCTTTACATATCCTTTATCTCGCGCCTCGGCCTTTAAATCCTCCATGAATTGCCCCAGTTGGGGAAATCTTTCCATGTACGTACGGATGTACGCGGCAGCTTCAGAGACAGGGCAATCAAGCTGCTTGGCTAGTCCGTACCCACTAATCCCATAAATAATACCGAAATTAATGGCTTTGGCCTTACGACGGATTTCTGATGTGATCTCTGACAGAGGAATACCAAAGACCTCAGAGGCTGTACGTGCATGAATATCTTCTCCTGAAATAAAGGCCTGTTTTAGGGCTTCGATCCCTGCCATTTCGGCAACCAACCTTAATTCAATCTGGCTATAGTCTGCTGAGAGGAGGCTCCAGCCTTCTTCGGCAATAAAAGCAGTGCGGATCAACCGTCCTTCTTCAGTCCGAATTGGAATATTCTGCAAATTGGGATCTGAGGAGGATAAACGACCCGTATTGGTCAGCGCCATGGCAAAAGACGTATGGACCCGCCCGTTCTTAGGGTTAATAGATTCCTGAAGACTTTCTGTATAGGTAGAGCGCAGTTTTGACAAATGACGCCAGTCGAGGACTTTTTCGACTATGCTATGCCCTTCCCCCGCCAATTTTTCCAAAATGTCCGCCGAGGTCGACCAATCTCCTGTTTTGGTCTTGGAACTTCCCGCCAATCCCATTTCGTCAAACAGCACAACCCCGAGCTGCTTTGGAGAACCAACATTAAAAGGATGCCCCGCCAATTCTTGAATTTCCGATTCGAGTTTTACAATACGGTCTGCAAAATTCTGAGAAAGATGCCTTAAAACATTCCTGTCAACTTTAATCCCCGCCTCTTCCATGCGTGCGATAACCGGCACGAGAGGTCGCTCAATATTTTCATACATGACAGACATTTTTTCTGCTGCGACACGCGGTTTGAATATTTGATGAAGACGAAGTGTGAAATCTGCATCTTCTGCCGCGTAGCCACAAGCCTGCTCCAGAGGAACTTCCGCAAAAGATATGCGTGACTTTCCTTTGCCCGTAACTTCATCGTAGGAAATCATTTTGTGCCCACAGAAATTGAGCACCATATCATCCAGCCCATGCGGATGCGCTGCCCCGTCCACAACATAGGAAATCAACATTGTATCATCGAGCGGCGAGATTTCAGTAAAACCCGCGAGATCAAGCATTTGCATATCATATTTTGCATTGTGCGCTATTTTTAAAATCGATGGATCCTTAAAAAGCGGATCAAGATGTTTGCGAATGATTGCGACATCTAATTGTTTCGGTTGATCTGCCATACCCCCTAGAAGATCGGCTTTCTTGCCGTGTCCTACAGGAATGTAACACGCACGACCCGCACGCGTTGCGAGTGAAATTCCGACCAGTTCCGCGAGTGCAGGTGTCAGGCCTGTCGTCTCGGTATCAAAGGCAAGAGCACCTGTTTCTTCGGCATCTTTTATCCATTCCACAAGCGCTTGTTCATCCTGAATGAGGGCGTAATCTTGGGTGATGTCTTTTTGAATGATCTGTGCAGATGCGGCTTGCGGTGTTTCGTCTGCTTTATTTGCGTTGGCATTGGCGGGAGATTTTCCGAAAGGGATGCGCGCTACAAGTGATCTGAAACCTTGTTGTTCAAGAAAATGTTTAAGGGTCTCGGAAAAAGGTTCTGTCGGAACCAGTTTTTCAATTGGCTCATCAACAGGAACATGCCAATCAAGTGTTACAAGTTTTTTAGAAATACGTGCAAGCTCTGCGTTGTCTTCCAATGCCTGACGGCGTTTAGGCTGCTTAATTTCTAAGGTGCGATCCAGAAGACTTTCAAGCGACCCATACTCGGCAATAAGCTGAGCAGCAGTTTTTATACCTATGCCCGGGACACCAGGGACATTATCAACAGAGTCACCGCACAAGGATTGTACATCAACGACCTGTTCGGGCGGCACACCAAATTTCTCGATAACCTGCTCACGTCCAATCGTGATTTGTTTCATCGGGTCCATCAACCCAACGCCGTCACGAACCAATTGCATCAGGTCTTTATCGGATGAGACTATAGTTGCTACCATGCCGCTTTCATTAGCAAGGCGTGCATATGTTGCAATAAGATCATCCGCTTCATACCCCTCTTTTTCCAAAGTCGGCAGACCAAATGCAACGGATGCTTCACGTATCAATGGGAATTGCGGCACAAGGTCTTCAGGCGGTGGTGGGCGGTTGGCTTTATAATCCGCATATATTTCATTACGAAAGTTCTCACGCGTATCAAAAATAATTGCAATGTAGGAGTCAGGATGCGTGGTCAGCAATTTATAGATCATATTGCAGAAACCCATCACAGCACCAACAGGCGTCCCATCAGGCCGTGTAAGAGGTGGAAGCGCGTGGTAGGCGCGGAAGATAAAGCCTGACCCATCCACCAGTAATATTTCTTTTTTTCCACTCGTCATGATGCGTTCTGCCCTAGATAGTCTTTTGCAATATCAATAGTCGACACCTTGCCGATATTTTCAAAATTGTCCTTAATCCATTTTTTCCCTGCCGCATGCCCCTGATCCTTTAATTTATTCAGGAAGGCCCATGATGTGTCATACTTAGAGGACAGATCATAATTACTCATGGCATCTTCAGCACGAATAGCGTGGATTAAAATGTCTTTATATTTGTGTTTATGCTCATCTTTCAGCATATCGCGATCCAAAAGCTTTTGAACGAACGATATAGCTCTCAATTCTTTCAGCAAGGCAGAATTGAATGTAATTTCATTGAGACGGTTTTCGATAGATGGAGCATCTGTCGGAAGCTCTTTGCGCATTAGAGGGTTCACATGCACAATCAGAATGTCGCATATATCTGTGTCATAAAAGAGTGGCCACAACGAGGGGTTTCCAACAAAGCCCCCATCCCAAAAATGATCTTTTCCAACTTTGACCGCCTGAAAAATATTGGGTAATGCCGCGGACGCCATTACCATATCGACTGTCAATTCATCCGTTTTAAAAATTCGCGCATCGCCTGTCCTGACATTTGTTGCCGTGACATAAAGTTCGAAATCTTTATTTTCTCTTATACGATCAAAATCAACCTGCTTTTTCAGGATATCCAGAAGTGGATTATAATTGAACGGATTAAACTGGTAGGGGGAGAGATTTTGTGACATCAGATTGAGGAAGTGCGTTGCACTATTGAGTCCATCACTTCCCCAACCGCCAAAGAATTGCGGCAGATTTTCAAATGATGCTGCCAATCCTGATGATGCAGGGCAAAATGCTGCGGATGCGTTCGATACATCACTCCAGAAATTTTCAAGTGCGGCACGTGCACCTTCTTCTTTGCTATCCAGATATCCCGAAGCCATAACAACAGCATTCATGGATCCCGCTGAAGTCGCGCTAATTCCCTCGATATCAAAGACTTTGCTCTCGAGAATTGCATCCAGAACGCCCCATGTAAATGCACCGTGTGCACCGCCACCTTGCAGTGCCAAATTCAATTTCTTTTTCTTCGGTTCTTTTATCATCGCGCCTAACTTAGGCGGAATACTGTCAAAAGACCAGAGAGCACTTGCGATTGCTGGCAAAAAAAGTGAAGATGAGGAAATAGGGAGTTTTAATCATGAAGTCACAACAAATTATCGAACGCGAAGACCTGTATCTTGCCCATAATTACCATCCTTTGCCTGTGGTTTTGACAAAAGGAGATGGTGTTTGGGTCTGGGATGTCGAGGGCAATAAATATCTGGATTTCCTGAGTGCTTATTCCGCTGTTTCTGCCGGACATCATAACCCACGCATTCTGAAGGCCATGACGGATCAAGTTAGTAAATTGGGGGTTCCATCCCGTGCTTTCTATACGGATATTCTTGGAGAATATGCGGAAAAACTCTGCGCTGTGACCGGTATGGATCGGCTGCTCCCCATGAATACTGGCGCTGAGGCAGTTGAAACAGCCATTAAAGCTGCACGGCGCTGGGGGTATCGCGTTAAAGGTATTGCCAAGGATAAAGCGCGCATTATTACGTGTCTCGGAAATTTTCACGGACGCACCACCACAATTGTTAGCTTCTCTTCAGAAGAGGCCTATAAAGACGGGTTCGGACCTTTTTCGGGCGGTTTTGATTTGATTCCTTATGGAGATTTAAAGGCGCTTGAGGCAGCGATCACACCTGACACTTGCGCTTTTCTGATTGAACCTATTCAGGGAGAGGCAGGGATTATCGTTCCTCCTGAAGGATATCTCGCAAAAGCGCAAGAGCTGTGTCGTAAACATAATGTTTTATTTATGCTTGACGAAATTCAGACAGGACTATCACGTACTGGGAAGGATTTTTGCTTCCAATATGAAATTGATAAGCCTGACGGATTAACTCTGGGAAAAGCATTAGGCGGCGGGGTTTATCCGGTGTCTGCCTTCCTTGCGCGCAAGGATGTGATGGATGTTTTTGATTACGGATCACACGGGTCCACCTTTGGAGGCAATCCGATTGCGGCTGCGATTGGTCTTGAAGCATTGAAATTGATGGAAGACGATAAATATTCGGAGAGATCATTTGAGTTAGGCGAATATCTTCGTGGTAAACTTGAGACACTTCAATCCCCGCTGATTAAAGAAGTTCGCGGCAAAGGGCTTCTGATCGGGATGGAAATCTATACAGATAGAGTTTCTGCGCGCTCCATCTGCGAGGACTTAAAATCGCGAGGGCTGCTGTGCAAGGAAACACACGCTACAACAATCCGTTTTGCGCCACCCCTTATTATTACGCGCGAGCAAATTGATTGGGCGGTGGGTGAAGTGGATACCGTTCTGAAATCAAAAGCTGCTTAAATAAAAACCCGCCAGTTGGCGGGTTTTTAAATTCTGTTTTGATTAGTGTGCTTTACGCTACCGGCGCATCAACTTTTACAGGAAGGTCTGCCGCAATCGGCTCATCAGAAAGCATTTCGATCATACCGGTTGGCTGAACCGCAAAGTTTGCGATGAACAAAGCGTTTGAATAATAAACAACTGCGTCACACAGGAAGTGACCCTGCTCGTTACGTCCTTCATAGCTGGCTTCGCGAACAGTTCCTTCAATAACAGCTCTGGTTTTTTCATCAGGCGCTTGTGGGATATATGGATCCTCCATGCTTTCGGCAATCAGGAACGGGCCTTCTTCTCCACGTACGAAGAAACAGAAAAAGCGCAAATATTCGAGGACATTTTCTTCTGTAACAGAAATAGGCGCCTTGGCGTTTACTTCATGAATTGGCGGGGATGTTCCATTCAGGCGGAACAATGTGCCCTGATCTGCCAAATAATAGATCGCGAGACGAGGCCTGCCCCAGCTACGATCCCTCAAACGGATCAGCACTACATTTTCATAAAACGGCAAGGTGCGCCATGATACTTCAGTTGTCGCGGATGTGGCGTTATATTTCCCGTCTATCGGGTTGATTTGTGAGATGAAGCCTTCCAGTTCATCGCCGACGACTGCGTTCCAGTTATTGTCTTCGTACATTAGAAATCCTATGGGTGATTGGACAAATTCCAGCCGCTAAAATAAGCGAAAGACTATGAAAAGAAAAGCGTTTTTTGCCCCTAAGCAGTAAGTTTGGGACAGGGTTTAAAGGTGCAGCCCTTGTTTTACGGGTTTTTGTGACTCTTTTGATTGACTCTGTGTATGAATTTCTTTATAGACTGCGCTTCGGAATTGAATAACGAGAAAGAATAAGTTTCTGGAGAATTATTATGACTAAACGCACTTACCAACCAAGCCGCCTTGTCCGCAAGCGTCGTCACGGTTTCCGCTCCCGTATGGCTACAGCCGACGGTGCAAAAGTGTTGTCCCGTCGTCGTGCAAAAGGACGTAAGGTTCTCAGCGCTTAAGATTTTTCAATCGAGCGTTTTGAACCATATGGGGAGTTTCTCCTGTTTAGGCACTTTGTCTAAAGGAATCGTACCATATGAGAGCGACCATAGAGACAAGCCAATTATTAAGCCGCCTTACTCAACAGGCGGCTTTTGATTCTCTCCGCAAGACAAAAACAAGATGGGTTTCCAAGGGGTTTGCCCTGCAAGTGATCGAGCGTCAGGATGATCCTGATACGTATGGTTTTTGTGTCATTGCCAGCAAGAAAACAGCCAAAAGTGCCGTTGTCCGGAACCGCATGCGCCGCAGATTAAAAGCTGTTGCGCTTGATATTCTGACGCTTCATGCCAAATCAGGATATGATTATATGTTTGTCGCTCGTCAAGACGCAGAAACACTGGACGCAGAAATTCTGCGCCGCGATCTTAAATGGTGCCTCAAAAAACTCGATCTCCTCAAAGGCTGATATGACACGCAATCCACTTACGCTCGTTATGTTCGGAATTATCCGCCTTTACAGGCTGATTTTCTCTGCATGGTTTGGAAACCAATGCCGATTTTATCCGACTTGCTCCCATTATGCCGAGGATGCCTTTAAAACACACGGCTTTTTAAAGGGCTTTGGTCTGATGGTATGGCGGATATTACGGTGCAACCCTTGGTACTCCGGGCCATGGACAGATCCTGTTCCTCCTAAAACAGCCCCCCAAAAAACAAGGATTAGCAAATAGGCCGCGACAAGAGAGGGTTTGCGCGATTGTGCCTTTCCCGCTATAAGAAGCCTGTTTCGATATATTGATAAATACAAAATAGCTTATGGAGCAGAACGAGAGATGACATCTCCCATGAAACCCCCTCAAACAAATCAATCCATGCACCCGCAGGATAAGAAAAATCTGATTATTTTTGCAATCGCGGCAATGAGCTTGTGGTTTCTGTTCGATCATTTTGTCATGGGGCCACGTGCAGATGCGCTTCAAAAGGCGCGTGAAGAAGCTGCGCAAAATGCTCCTCAAGCTGTTATCACCCAGAAGGTATCCGTACCGGATGAAGAAATTATTCTACCGCGCGAAGATCGTCTGGAGCAAAATGCTCGCATTGTAATTGACTCTCCTGAACTTAAGGGATCAATTTCCCTAAAGGGTGGCAGAATTGATGATATTTCCTTAAAACATTTCTCCGTAGGACTTGAAGATGACACTAGCGTTGTCTTAATGTCTCCATCAGGATCAGATGGAGCACACTACACTGAAAGCGGATGGTTAAGCGCCGACACCTCTTTGCGTTTGCCGGATCAGAATACAGTATGGTCAGTGAACGGAGACAGTCAGGTTCTCGGAAAAGATGCGCCTGTTACACTGACATGGGATAATGGGAATGGTTTGATTTTCTCGCGCACCTATTCAATCGATGACCATTTTATGTTTAACCTGTCGCAGTCTGTTGAAAACAGGACCGATAAAAATATTTCGTTATATCCTTATATCTCTTTGGCACGCCGCGGTATTCCGAAAGACTTTTCAAAGACCGTTGCGTATGAAGGCCCCCTCGGCTATATCGGCGATGAAATGTACGAGATCGGATACGAAGATCTGTTTGAAGGAAAATCAGAGTCCCACACTGCCTTGAACGGATGGATAGGGTTCGGAGAAAAATACTGGCTCTCTGCCATTATTCCGTCCCAAATGAGTGAACACACCTATCGCTTCCAGGCCGTTCCAAACAAAAAAAATGAAAGCCTTACGCTATTTCAATTGGATGCTCGTGGCAGCGAGGTTATTATCCCCGCAGGTGGGAAAGCCGAAGAGAGCAGTAACATCTTTATCGGTGCCAAGAAGCTCTCACTGCTCAATGATTACCAGTCCCAGCTATCTTTGCGCCATTTTGATCTGGCAGTCGATTTCGGTGTTTTGTATTTTCTGACAAAACCCTTATACACCGCACTGATTTTCTTTAATGATTTTGTCGGTAATTTCGGTGTTGCAATTATTTTGCTGACAATTTGTGTCCGCTTACTTGTGTTCCCGTTAGCCAGCAAGTCCTATCGGTCCTTTGCCGCCTTGCGTAAGGTTTCTCCAAGAATGGCAGAAATCAAAGCGCGGTACGGAAACGATAAACCACGTATGCAGCAAGAGCTAGTCAAGCTCTACGAGAAAGAAAAGGTCAATCCTATGGCCGGATGTTTCCCGTTGCTGTTGCAGATTCCTATTTTCTTTGCTGTCTATAAAGTGATTACCATCGCCGTTGAAATGCGCCATGCACCATTCTTCGGATGGATTCATGATCTGTCGGCCCATGATCCGCTGTCAGTGTTTAACCTTTTTGGGGCGTTACCGTATGATGTCCCAGGCTTTATGATGATCGGCCCATGGTCTCTGGTGATGCTCGTAATGTTGCTGATCCAAAAACATTTAAATCCACCGCCACAAGATCAAATCCAGCGGGATATTGCCAACTACATGCCGTGGATCATGACCTACATGCTCTCCCACTTTGCATCTGGTCTGGTGATTTACTGGGCGTTCTCGAATATCTTCTCTGTTTGCCAACAGGCTTATATCATGCGCTCTATGGGCGTGCCGATCTATTTGTTCTCTCCGGATGCAGCGCGCGAACATCACGATTCACACAAACGCGAAACGGAAAAAGTTCTTGAAGCTGTTCAAAAGGAAAAAGATGGGGAAGCATCTCCGGAGATTTCCGATACTTCCGATTCCGACAAAAAGGACAAGAGCTAAAGATGTCAGACATAGACGCCGAAACCCTTCGTACGATCCGTAAGGTCTTCTCAGGACCTTGCGATTTCCGCTTGGGGATTGCGGATCTAAAACAACTCCCTCCAAGCCAGATTCCGGAGATTGCGTTTGCCGGACGCTCGAATGTCGGGAAGTCTTCACTTATCAATGCCTTGATGGGACGCAAGATCGCTCACGTCTCGCATACGCCGGGGCGCACGCAACAGCTCAATTTCTTTGATGTAGGAAACCACTTCTGGCTGGTGGATATGCCGGGATACGGCTATGCTAAGGTTTCTAAAGAGCTCAAGAAAAATTGGAATATTGTCCTTCGGGATTATCTCAAAGGACGTCCGAATTTGCGTGTCGTCTTTTTATTGATTGATAGCCGCCACGGCCTAAAAGAGACAGATATCGAGATGATGAAGATGCTTGATACTTCCGCGGTTGCTTACCGGATTATCCTGACAAAATCGGATCATCCCAAAAAGTCAGATCTTGAAAGTATGAAAGAAACAGTCGAAGGCAGCCTCAAGAAACATCCTGCGGCATTTCCGTTCGTACAACCTGTCAGTTCGTGGGAAAAAGAAGGCCTGGAAGAATTGCAGCAGACTATTCTGGGTTTGATCTAAGCGGAAGACTTACTCAGCTTCAAGAATGCTATAAAAGAGTTTTTTACCAGATGCATTCTGTACACATAGTGCCGGAATTTCTTCACAATCTGCGCAATTGGAGATCATAAAATCGGCATTTGTTCCGGTGTGAAGGTCATCATCAATAAATAGATTTTCGAGAGTATCTCCACTAACTGTCGGAATCGTAACACTTCCTGTCAACTTTTTGTTCAGAGATTCACAGACCTTTGTTGTAATTTCATAAGCAACAAACAGAATATCAAATGTGCCACTCGGGGTCCATTCTACAGAGTTGAACCGCCCGACATAGTACCCAGGTGAGGGATTGGAGCCATCATCTTCAATCGCCAGTTTCGGCAAAGATTTATAATTGAGACCGCCGCCATCAGGATGAAACACTTTATCTATAGTTGGGGCGGTATTGAAATCTGTATCATCTGGCAACATGAAATCCAGAGCATCATTCGAGACATGCATAGCCTGCATCTGTGTGATCGCATTGGTTGTAGATGCTGCAAATCCTAGAATTTCATTTACGGCGACCTCTTCCCGGCCTTCGTTCAGATTGCCTGTGTCGTCGCCTTCACTCCCGCTTCTGGAGATAGCAAATGTTAAAGCCCCGAACAGGATGACCGCAATCAGGATATAGAGGAATGCGTTACCGTTTTGATTTTTCATACCTTTATTGTAGCACAGCACTCGCCAATTGAATACACCCTTCGCGCCATTTAAGGGTGGAAATTAGATTGGCGATATTGTGTAGCCCGTGCTAGTCTTTTTCCATGTCCATTGATCTTACCTTTGATATTTTATCTCTAGGGCTCGGCTTTGCGGGTGGAGCTCTCCTTGTTTTTGCACTTTTGTGGCCGAAGCTCTCACGGTCGCGCGACATACAGGAAAGCATGAGTTCTGCATTCGATCTTATGGCACAGGACTCATTGCGCAAATCTCAAGACCAGTTCTTGCAACTGGCGCAGGAAAAATTAAGACAAGCCCAGATGGAAGGGGCATTCGATCTGGAACGCCGTCAGAAATCCATCTCCGATCTGGTTGACCCGATCGGAAAAAGTCTCAAGGATATGGAAGGAAAAATCGAGTCTCTTGGGAAGGCTGGAGCCGGGCTTGAAGCGCAGTTAAAAACTTTTTCGGATGACCAGCGTTATTTGCGTGAGCAAACGCAAAGTCTGGTTCAGGTTCTCCGTAACCCGACAGCGCGCGGTCGCTGGGGCGAGATGCAGTTACAACGCACATTCGAAATGGTCGGGTTTATTGAAGGTGTGCATTACACCACACAAAAGGCAGTCATTGCCGATGGCGTCACACAGAAGCCAGACTTTATCGTGACTCTCCCCAACGGCATCCAGATTGTTATTGATGTCAAAACTCCGCTAGATCCTTACTGGTCCTTAATTGATGAAACAGGCACGCCTGAGCAAGAAAAAGCCTTGGGCAACTTCAGCCAAAGAGTTCGTGATCACTTGAAGGCTCTTTCTAATAAAGATTATTGGCGACAATTTGACAGCCCAGAATTTGTTGTGATGTTCTTGCCGTCCGAGAGCCTTTATTCTCTAGCAGTTTCCCAAGACCAGAGCTTACTGGAAGAGGCATCGCGTGCCAATATTATCTTGGCATCTCCCACTACGATTATGGGATTATTGCGCGTTGTGATGTATGGATGGCAACAGCAAAAGATTGCCGAAGAAGCTCAGACAGTCGCCAATCTCGGAGCGGATGTGTACCGCAGAATAGCAACGTTCGGAGAACATATGAGCAAGCTCGGGCGTAGCCTTAATTCTTCTGTTGATCAGTATAATAAATCTATCGGCTCTCTGGACTCCATGGTTATGCCTGCTTTGCGCCGCTTCAAAGATTTACAGGTATCAACTGGCGGTAAAGAAATTCCCCAGATGGAACCAATCGAAAAGCCCACCAATATTCTCTCTTCTCCAGAGCTTCAAAATGAAGGGAACGATATGAGCATCACACCGTTCCCCGAAAGATCAAAACAAAGTATCGAGCGCTAGGTTACTTGTTATATCCTTTTGGTGCAGGATCGTGATAGGCGAATAGTCCATCTTGTTTGAACTTGACGCCTTTCTTGACATTAAACAATTCGGTTTCAGTTATATTGCCCATTGTGTCAATAATCCGCCATTTTTTCAGATCAAACTCCCCACTTTTCTCTTCCGAGAATCCAAGAACCAATGTTCCTGATTCAGGTTGTTCGCTTTGAACCAAAGAAATCTGGACCAATTCTCCAGAACGCATGATCTTTGTTACTTTCAAATCTCCGGAGAGTTTAAGGTTCTTGCGTAATAGAAAGTCCGCAAGGGTCTCCGAGATCGGTGCGTGGGATTGCTGCTTGAGCTGGGAGTCGTAGAAATAGATAAAGATGCCATCTGCTACCACAAAGTCTTCATTCGGAAGGTCATACTGGAATCGTAATTTTCCCGGGCGTGAGAGATAGAAGGTTCCGCGTTGCTGATGACCATCTACTGTTGTTTGAACAAAACGCGCTTCAACAGTTTTCAGCCCTGCAAAATAAGCCTCCGCTTTCTGAACTTCCGCAGGTGTAGCTGCGCGCGCGGCAAACGGAATGACCATCAGAGCAGTCAAAACTAGACAGATTGAATAAATTTTATGAACCATTTTTTTTCCTTTTCCAGTACCTACTTAGACCAAAACGGGAAAAAGGAAAAGCCTCCCCCTCTCGCGTGAGGCGGTTATTGCAATTCCGTTAAAAATGCCTATTCTCATCCCTATGATGACATTGCCTGTTTCCCCTGCTTTTCCTCCCTATCTTGACGGATTAAACCCCGCGCAACTCGAAGCTGCGCAGGCTTTGGAAGGACCAGTTCTGGTTCTAGCGGGTGCAGGGACAGGAAAAACCCGAGTTCTGACAACGCGTTTGGCACATTTGATCCAATCCGGTCGCGCTTTTCCATCCCAGATACTGGCAGTTACTTTCACCAATAAGGCCGCGCACGAGATGAAAGAACGTGTCTCTAAACTTCTTGGGGGAGCGCCTGTTGAAGGATGGGCTCTGGGAACTTTTCATGCTCTGGCAGCCCGCCAATTGCGTCGTCACGCCGATCTTGTCGGACTAAGCTCGTCCTTTACTATTCTTGATCCAGATGATTGCTTGCGACTGATTAAGCAAATTGCAGAAGCCCGTCAAATTGATGTGAAAAAAACCGCGCCGAAAATGATGTTAGCCACGATTGAGCGTTGGAAGGACCGAGCATTATCGCCAGAGGACATTAACCCGAAGGAAGCGGGAGATATTGCTAACGGACAAATGCAGGCGATTTATGCCGAATATCAATCCCGTCTCAAGGCCGTTAATGCTTGCGATTTCGGGGACTTGCTGCTGCATATGATCCGCATCCTCAAAAACCCTGCCAACAATCAGTTATTGGCAGATTATCACCGTCGCTATAAGTATATTATGGTCGATGAATATCAGGACACTAACGTTGCACAATATATGTGGTTGCGTCTTCTGGCTCAAGGATCAAACAATCTTTGCTGTGTCGGAGATGATGACCAATCCATTTACGGATGGCGTGGTGCAGAGGTTGGAAATATTCTGCGATTTGAAAAAGATTTCCCGAGTGCAAAGATTATCCGCCTAGAACAAAATTACCGCTCGACAGGCCATATTCTGGGCGCTGCCGGTGGGGTCATTGCGAATAATACAGGTCGTCTAGGAAAAACGCTCTGGAGTGACGGAGAGGACGGGCAAAAAGTCCGCGTTCAAGGCTTGTGGGACGGAGAAGCCGAAGCCCGCTTTGTTATTGAAGAAATTGAAAGTTTACAGCACAAAAAAATATCCCTTAGCCAGGTCTCTATTCTGGTGCGAGCCGGATTCCAAATGCGAGAATTTGAAGAGCGTTTGATCCAGATGGGCATCCCTTACCGTGTCTTCGGCGGACCTCGTTTTTATGAGCGTCAGGAAATACGTGATGCACTTGCGTATTTTCGTGTTGTTGTGCAGCCAGCGGATGATCTGGCATTCGAGCGTATTGTGAATGTACCGAAGCGAGGCATAGGAGACGCTACAATTAAGAACATTCGGGAATATGCGCGGACGAACGGCGTACCGATGACGGTTGCTACTGGCGACATGATTGCGAAGAACCAATTTAAAGGTAAAGCAGGAAATGCTCTTTCTTTGCTTATGGCTGATTTCGCACGCTGGCAATCTTTGATTTCCACTACCGCACATGGCGATCTGGCCGGACAAATTTTGGATGAGTCCGGTTATCTTACAATGTGGCAAACCGATAAATCTCCTGAGGCACAAGGTCGTGTCGAGAACTTGAAAGAATTGATTGCGGGCATGGAGGAATTTGATTCCCTTCCTGCTTTTCTGGAACATGTTGCTTTGGTCATGGAAACACAAAATGCCGTGACTGGAGATGAATGTGTTTCCCTGATGACGCTTCATGGTGCTAAGGGTCTCGAATTTGATTGTGTTTACCTCCCCGGTTGGGAAGACGGATTATTCCCATCCCAAAAATCCATGGATGAAAATGGCCTAAAGGGACTGGAGGAAGAGCGGCGTCTCGCTTATGTGGGGATTACACGCGCAAGAAAACAAGCCACTATTACCTTTGCTGCAAACAGGCGCATGTACGGGAATTGGGTTAATGCACTACCGTCCCGATTTGTTGAAGAATTGCCCGAAGATCATATCGAAGCTGTTTCAGAATCAGGGCTTTATCGTCCGGGACGCTCCCAACATTGGGACTCCTCCGGATTGGAGCCTGAGCGTACGTCCTATCAACGTTCTACTCCTGCTTATCAGGCCACACCACAACACGCACCACAAAATCCAAGCTATACAAAACCTTCTGTTGCCGGATTTCAACTCGGGGATCGTGTGCGTCATGCGACATTTGGCGAGGGGCGCGTTATTCATGTGGCAGGCGCAAAACTCGACGTCCGTTTCTCGGACGGGTCAACCAAGCGTCTCATGGATAGCTTTGTTGAGAAGATTTCCTGATTTTTCTTGCAGAACACTTTTACGTTCTGTAAAAGGTTTCATTACTCTATTTTCATAATGATAAATTATGTTTCGTGTAAAGATATTTATGCCGATGCCTGAAATTCCTGATTTCACAAATCCGGAGAATAATGAAATATTGCGTTATGCGTGTAGCGCCGAGGACTTACATCGCTTTGATCTTGAATTGGACCAATCCAAACCTGATCTGTTCATGAAGGCTATGGAATGCCTTATGCAGCTCCTGCACAAGCCGGAAGAATTTCCTGATCCTCACCATATCGTCAAAGGTATCTTTTCAAAGAGTGTTCATCCGAATATTTTCTTTGCCCGACAGAACCTTATTTCTGCCAATAATATTCTTGCTCTTTGTACAAATGATGCGCGACCTGAAACAGCTCGTGCGGGTGCGTTGCTTCTGGCCGAGTTTATCAGATGCCGCCATTTGGGAAGAGCAACAGAAGATTACAGTGTGAATGCCGATAAACTTGTTCGGGATGCAAAAGACTATCTGAAGGGTGCTTTCGATCAGACTAAGCTTTTTGGCTCGGTTAAGATGATCCAAAACACATTGGTTGAGATGGTTCGTGACGTTGATTTATCAGGCCATGAACTCGGTGCTGTCCAGATCTTAAATATGCTCTCTGATGATGCGTCTGAGATTGGCGGAGCGCGTTACTGGACGAAAAAAATTACTGCAGTTCGGGATGCGCAAGCAGCAAATATCGACTTAGTTGGTACGAGCAACAGAAGATTTTCCTTTCGTTTTGAACCATGAGTTTTTTTCCTCATAACAGCAAGAACTGAAGGTCATCGTTATCAGCCAACACGTGACCTCTATTTTGTTGCAAAGCAGTGTGATCTTATATATAACACTTGCGATAAATGTTGGGCAAAATTTTGCCGTATTTATGACCCTAAGCAGTTGAATCTATTTATATAAATTCATTTGTCTCAGGCAGCTTAGCGTTCAAATTTTTTAAAGGTATGACACTTAATATTTAGGAGTAAGTGTTTAAGGATGAGTACAATAAATTCTATTCAAACAGATGACCTTAAATTAATAGAGCAGCTTGTAAAATCAAGAAGACCCGACCTTAAAGGATCCTTGGTCTATATTAGAACAGGTTGGGAAAATTTAGCATTCGGCATAGAAGACCATATCGTCCGACTTCCCAAAAATGAGAGTGCGCTTAATGCTCTTCGTCGTGAGGAGCAATTCTGCCAATATGTTTTAGGGCTCATGCCGCCCTTAGCCACACCAGATCTGACTGTCCATGAAGTGGGTGACTATCCCTTCTCTCTCCACCGAAAGATTGGGAGCGGATTATTCGCTCGAAATGAATACGAAAATTTATCAAATTTTGAGAAAGAAGAAGCTGCTGAAAAATTAGCTTCTTTTTTTATGCTCATGCATGAAACGCCATTGCATTATGCAGAAGAAACACTTGGTGCACCAAAACGCCCCGGACCAAGTTGTTACGAAAGAATGGCACAAACTGTTGAGGGAAGACTGGCACCACATCTTAAAGAATTTGGGCATGACATACTCAGAGAGTATCGGGGCTGGCAGACAGAAAAACCACAATTGGTTTTTGGTCATTTTGATCTCCATGATGGAAATGTTGGTGCAGATTCAAACGGTAGATTGGTCGGTGTTTTTGATTTCGCAGATTGCGCTATTGGCGATGTTCATGCCGATTTTGCACCTCTTTTTTATATTAGTCCTGATTTGGCATACAAAACGGTAGCCCGTTACTCCGCATTAACAAATAAGGCGATAGATCCACGTAGAATTGCAGTTGCCGGAGCCATGTGCGAAATTTCAGATCTGGCAGGAGATCGCCAATCTCCGGAGTCGGATGAGTTTTTTAACCAGAAGCTTAATGAATGGCGCAACACTCTCTCTGGCGGGAGTCGCTCTCGGGGCATCTCTTTCCAACGACAATTTAATATTTAAATCTTAATTTACTTGATCCCTAGAGATCAATGCACCTACCAAATAAACGGATAAAATGCCACCGTCGATTAAAAGGCTTCACCGATGGTACATATAATGCAGAAAAGGATTGAAACCATGCAAGAGTTGACTGATTTCGCTAATGCTCTGGCCGACGAGGCCGCAATCATTATCGCTCAATATTTCCGCCAGCCGGTTGCCATAGACCATAAAACAAAGAATGATCCTGTTACTGTTGCCGATCGCGCGGTTGAACAAAAGTTGAGACAAATGATCGAAGCACGTTATCCGGATGATGGTATCCTTGGTGAAGAGTTCGGCATCAAAGACACTCGGAACGGTCGTGTCTGGGTTCTCGACCCGATTGATGGCACCAAATCCTTCATAATTGGTCGACCAAGTTTTGGTACATTGATTTCATTATGGGATGGCGACACACCATTGTTGGGAGTGATTGATCAACCAATTACCAAAGAGCGCTGGATTGGTATTAAGGGACAGGCAACAACATTTAACGGACAGGTTGTTCATGTACGGTCCTGCCCAGATTTGAGGAATGCACGAGTTGGATCAACCACACCACGTTATATGACACCATCCTTGATAGTCGAATTAAATGAAAAGGTTGATTTTATTGCCTGGGGAGGTGACTGCTATCTCTACGGTCTGCTAGCTGGAGGGAATCTCGATATTGTCATTGAACAACATCTTGAACCCTTTGACTATGCAGCCTTAGTTCCTGTGGTTCACGGTGCAGGTGGGGAGATGTGCGACTGGAATGGGCGGCCTTTAACATTACAATCTAATGGGCAGGTCGCAGCTTTTGGTGATTCTTCGTTAAAAGAAGAAATATTATCAATGTTAAAAAATATTTGATGGAGTCATAGACGTGATACCCCTTTAGAAAATCGGCTTTTGTAAGATATTTTCTAAAACGTCAATGAATATAGTTTTTCTTATTTATGAAATGAGTAAGCACTCATTCTTCGAATATCGGGATTTCCGAACGACGGGTTACTTTGTTGTCTTTGTCTAAAAGTAAGACGGTCGGCTGGTGAGTTCTTGCTTCTTCAGGGCTCATTTGAGCATAGGCGCAGATAATCACAAGATCACCAGTTTTCACCAAATGCGCTGCCGCTCCGTTAATCCCAATTACCCCGCTACCGCGCTCTCCGGCGATCGCATAGGTTGTCAGGCGCGCGCCATTGGTAATATCCAATACATCAACCTGCTCATTTAGAAGAATTCCTGCTTGATCCAAAAGATCCATATCAATGGTGATAGAACCTTCATAATCCAGATCGGCTTGCGTCACTGTTGCTCTGTGTAACTTGGCTTTAAGGAAAGTAAGCAGCATATTATTGTCTTTCTTTGGCAAAAATTTACGGCTCTTGTCCTCGGCGTATTAACGCATTCAAGCCGAATTTGCAAAGAAAAACCCCGCAATCAAGCGGGGTTTATATCCGGAAACAATTCGTTCTATTTTGCTTCTGCTGCTATTTCCGCATCTGTAGGAAGAGCAGCTTGTGAATCTGCCAAAGTGCGCAGGTACGCAATAACAGCTGCACGATCCTCTGTTTTCTTCAGTCCGGCATAAGTCATCTTCGTACCGGCAGCATAAGCTTTCGGCTTATACAGGAAATGAGAGAGTTCTGTATATGTCCATGAATCTCCTCCTGTATCGGTTAGAGAACCGGAGTAGGAAAATCCTTCATGAGATTGTTTTTTTTGACCGACAATTCCGTACAAGTTCGGGCCAACACCGTTCTTTCCGCCTTTGTCGAAAGTATGACATGCAGCACAAGCTTTTGCCACTTTTTCGCCGCGAGCAATATCCGCGTCTTTCAAAAGGGCTAAAAGCGGTTCAGGGCCAGCTTTTTTAGCTTCACCAGCTCCTGCAGACACTGTTTCTGCAACTTCGATCTTTACAGCATCTGTTGTGATTTCATTCGGGTCAACAAGTTGACGGGATACAAAACCGGACAGCCATGCGATGATACCGGCACAAACCAAAGCAGATAATGCTATATTGGATCTCATATTCATGTTATTTGCCAAATCTTTCTATATGTATTGTGATGTTAAATAACTCCACCGGCAGGAGTGAGCTCCTGCCCCTTGTCGGGCACTATAACATAGTATATCACAGGGAAAAGACTGTTTTTATAGGGTATTTCAGACAAAATGACGCAAGACTTTGCTAATAGAACCGGTAAAATCGCATTTCAAGGCACTTTCGGGGCATTCTCGGATATGTCCTGCCGAGCTATGTTTCCGAAAATGGAAACGGTTCCTTGCTTAACCTTTGAAGAGGCGTTTACCTCCCTCGAGACCGGCGCTGTTGATATAGCAATGATTGCTGTCGATAATTCCCTTGCAGGTCGAGTAGCGGATGTTCACCATCTTTTACCGCAAAAGAAGTTTTTTGTGATTGGGGAACATTTCCAGCCCGTATCTATGTGCCTGTTGGCCTTGCCCGATGCCAAAGAAGAAGATCTGAAGGATGTTCATTCCCACACCCATGCGCTGCCACAATGCCGAAAAATCATTAAGGAAATGGGATTAACTCCGCATGTTCATGCAGATACGGCAGGAGCTGCGGCTGATGTCGCCAAATGGAATGACAAAAGCCAGTGTGCCATTGCATCCAAGCTGGCTGCCGAGATTTATGGCCTTCAGGTTATGCGCGAGGGCATCCAGGATATTCCAAATAACACGACGCGTTTTCTGGCCTTGTCCAGAGAAATGGAACGACCAATTAAGGATTCAGGCGCAGTTCTCTCCAGCTTTTTCTTTGAAGTCCGCAACATTCCTGCTGCGCTTTATAAAGCTCTGGGCGGATTTGCAACCAATGGCGTTCAAATGACAAAACTCGAGAGCTATATTGACCCGCAATTCAATGTGGCGCGATTTTATGCCGAGGTTTTAGGATCAATAGACGACCGAAATGTCGGTCTTGCGCTTGAAGAATTACAATTCTTTGCCAAGGAAGTCCAGATTATGGGGTCCTATCCGGCGCATCAGTTCCGAGGCCTTTAATTCTTTGCTTTACCCTCTCCATCAAGGCATGCTAAGGGTTGGGTCTTCAAGATAACTGTAAAAAAAAATTAAGGATTTTATCATGCCAACACATGCCCAGCTTGCTGCCCAGCTTTTGCGCGATGCCGCGACTTTCTTTCGTACCATTGCCGAGCAAAATGAACATCTGAAAGATCAGATGGGTGAAAATGCGGCTGTGTTTGATGAAGTTGCAAATTTGGTTGAAGTTAACCCGATGGGCGAAATTGCAGGCGGAGAAGGCAGCCATGGGCATCACCATCATCATGATCATGAAGGTGGTTGCTGTGGTGGTCATGGTCATGGTCACAATCATGATCACGATCACGGTGAAGAAGAATGTGATGGAAACGGTGGATGCGGCGGTAAAGGCGGCTGCGGTCACTAGACCCTATTGATACTAGATTTCAAAACCTTCCCTCTTGTCGGCATTTTCCCGAGGGGAAGGTTTTTTAGCTTCAGGTACCATCTGTTTCTTTGCGCCCGGAACAGCACACGCATTCTTCAAATATTCAAATTCTTTTTTGGTCAGGATGGATTTCGGTTTTTCGGGCTGCTGATCTAACTTCAAATGTTCGAGGCGCTCTGCTGTTTCGGGGTGGGTCGAGAGAAATGATAAATTGGTCTGAAGTTGACGGAGCACTTCTGAATCTGTTTCATCTACACGTCCCAGAAAATCGATTAACCCTTGTGTGCCGTATCCACCTTTGCTCATGATGTCTTTAGAAAAAGCATCTGCCTCCAATTCTTTTTCACGTGAATAGCTTAATCCAGAAAGGGTTGCCGTGAATTTCGTGATGCTGGACGTGTCTCCTGCAGAAAGCGAAAATAGCGCGCTTAGCCCTAATTGTTGCATCATATATTTTATGGCATCCCTATGCGCAATATGACCGATTTCATGGGCAAGAACCCCTGATATTTCCTGCTCCGTTTCTGCATCTTCCAAAAAGCCCGTCAGAACTGCCATATTATTTCCGGGGAGCGCAAACGCATTGGATGTCGTGGTTTTGTAGAGATGAACTGTTACCTTCATATCCCTGTCATCCTGATGGGATAAAAGGTCATCAATAATTTTATTAAGCAGCCTTTCTGCTTCGGCATCCTTGCATGGCTTGAATTGTGCGGCCATAGATTCCAACGCACGATCTCCGATTTTTCGCTCTACACTTTGCGGAATGAAAATTGTTGTTGCCTCTATTAACTTTCCCAGTAGAGGAAGACCGACTAAAACAAATGCTGCCGTCAATGAAGCAAGGCCTGCCAGCGTTTTATAATTTGTAGAAAAAATATAGGTTGCTTGATCACGCCGTTTCAGGGATTTTTGGATAATCAGGAATGTTTTCTTTTCGGGACAATCGATGATCGCACCGAATTTTTCTTTATGCTCGATACCCCCACCTAAACCATCCGTCCAGTCATGGTTAACCTTGAGCATTTCTAACGGCCAACGGGCCACAAGATCCGTGCATGCTTGATCACGATATATGCAGATGCCCTGACGAAAAAATTTCAGATATACATCTATCTGTTTTGACGTTTGTCCGCTGGTATACCTGGCCCTATGCAACATTATCAGAATCCGAAATCCATGCTGAGATCGGCAGCTAGAGAGTCACCGGTTCCGTCCGGATCGTTACTCTTGATCTGCTTTACTTCGAGAGCATTCAAGTTGCCACCAACCTTTAAGCAACCCAGATAATAACGAATATTGCGCTGGTAAACGAACGGCATCAGCAGCCCCAGCGAGAAAACAATCATCAGAATATTTACAAGACTGAGTTTGAGTAATCCGCCGCCTGTCATAGTACATTTAAAACGGATATCTTCTATTGTTAGGCCCCTGAATTGCTCCTTCCAAAGAGCCGCTTTATACCATAGACGCGTAACCCAGATGACAAGAAAAATTGTTGCAACCCAAACCAAACCGAAGATAACAGACACACCAAGTCTGGTTGCGCCTTCATGATCTTCATCTTTTAGAACATCAGGAGCATCCCCTGTGTCTCTGCCTGTCCCGATATATTCTTTTTGTGCATTTGGAGATTGTGCTGCCATTCCGTAAAGGTCTGTCTGCGCGTTATATGTTTCCTCCATATGTGATGGTTGGGCCTGACGCTCAATTGCAGGCTTACGTTCTTTAAGCTCATGCAAAATGCTTGTCATTGTTGTGATCATAGGAATAAAGGATATGACTGTGTAAATTAAAATAATTGCAATGGTTTTCAGATTGGTTTTTTGGAGTCTTGTGCTGTCCCCTTTATATGCGAATTTGGTTTCACCGAACCCCATACGATTGCCGATATAATCCCATTTTATGACATCGGATTCAGCGACTTTATATCCGAGAGAGATAAAATTCAGGAATGTTCTTTTTAAAGCCAGTTTCAGGAAATGCCCCGCATGGCCCCCGAGGATAAAGCGTATTCCTTTCCATCTGGTCCGTGACAGGCGATATCTCAAGGACATATACATTGCCAGAGACATCAAGCATATGAGTCCGATTAAACCAAAAATATAAATTGCGGGAATTTGCATGGCAAAGGCAACAGGCCAGTAAATCAGCAAGGATTTGAAAAACCCGACAAATAGTTCCTTTCCTGTTCCGGTATATTCCATTCTATTGCCCGCAAGAACCGTGTGGGAGGCCATATATTTCCGAATTCGTGTTTTTCCCCAAAAGGAGTAAATCCCCAGTGTGCAGATATTGAGCAGTACATTGACGAGAAATATCTTATAAAGTTCGGCGACCGACCCGATGTAGGACGGTTTATAGACAGGGACCTTTCCGTCAGCCTGTAGTTTTTTCGAGGACTTTGCGGCGGTTTTTGATACATCCGCCGATTGTTGACCCAGATCTTCTTTATTCATAACTCTCCGCGATGCCTTTTCCATGCTATTAAAAAGGAAAAATGTTAAACAACCCTTATACCAAGGGTTGCCTATTTCCAACTTTCTCGGGCAATGCGGATTTCTTTTTCGCATGAATGCTCAGAAAACTTGCCTTGTGAGTATGTTATGGCTAGAATTTAGCTTCACGTTGGGGAGATCCTCTCCCCTCCCTTCCTTAACATAATTTTATCCCACCTTTTGACCTTTTATATAATCCATGGCCCGCTCTCCTTCACTCCGCGCTCAAAAGCAATCCCTTTTCCTCCGCCTCTTTCCTGAAAGCTGGCAGGATTATCTTCTGGAACGGTTTCACGATGTGCGCGCTTTATTCGTAACCTTTATTGGTGGATTCTTTCTCCTCTCCCTCTTCAGCTATCATGCTGGTGATCCATCCCTGAATACAGCCTCCGAACCTGAGTCTGTCAGGAATCTGATGGGCGCTCTGGGTGCTTATTTATCTGATTTCCTTGTTCAGATATTCGGCGCTGGCTCAGTTGTTCTGGCTATTGGCTTTCTGGTCTGGGGGTGGCGTTTATGGAAGAAGGAAGATTTTGGTCCACTTTGGGGACGCATGATTGCTCTACTTTCCTCTGCGTTACTCCTTGGGATAGCTGGAGGCGCCATTCCCGGAGGTTCATGGATTGCACATGCTACCATGGGTGGTGCTGGTGGTGTGATGCTCCTTAATATGATGACCGGCTGGGTTGACGGATGGATCTCTTTCTACCCGCATATCATTATTGCCAGCGTTTGCGGATTGATGGGATTGGCATTGTGCGCTATCGGCATTGCCCTACGCCGGAGCGAGCGTCAAGCTGTTGTGGAAACATTCCTGAGTGGTGGCGCAGCAACTATCGGCGGCGCAAGCTCTTTGTGGGAGCGTATTCAATTGTGGCGCGCTCCACGTGAAGATGAACAGGCTGAAGAAGAGTACGAAGAGTACGAAGAGGAGGAAGAAGAGGACGAGGCGGAAGAGGAGGAATACGATGACTCCGAGTATGAAGAAAGTGAAGAAGAAGAATATGAAGAAGAGGAGGAGGATAACGAAGAGCAAGAAGAGATTGCTGTTGTTAGACCTCTGAAAGCAGCGCCAAAACCTGCCAAAACCAAATCTTCCAAGCAGACCCAACTTAATCTGCGCGATAGTTCCGAATGGGATCTACCGCCCGTTGATATTCTGGAAGAAGTTCCGACCCAACAAAAAGATGATCGTCTTGACGAAACAGCCCTGCGCCGGAATGCAGAATTACTGCAAAATGTTTTGAATGATTATAATGTTAAGGGCGAGATCAAAAGCATTTATCCCGGACCTGTTGTAACGCTTTACGAACTCGAACCTGCTCCGGGAACAAAAACCTCTCGCGTTGTTTCTCTCTCTGACGATATTGCCCGCTCCATGTCTGCGGTGTCTGTCCGTGTTGCAGTTGTACCGGGACGCAATGTGATCGGGATCGAGTTGCCGAATAAGCGCCGCCAAACTGTTTATCTTCGCGAGTTGATCGAGGGTGGTGAGTTTGACAAAACGCAGAGCAAACTTCCGCTTGTTCTTGGAAAAGATATTGGTGGAGCACCAATTATTGCAGACCTGTCACGTATGCCGCACTTATTGGTTGCAGGGACAACAGGTTCAGGGAAATCTGTTGCTGTAAACACGATGATCCTTTCAATGCTCTATCGTTTGCCACCTGAAAAGTGCCGCTTTATTATGATTGATCCAAAGATGCTGGAGTTGTCGGTATATGATGATATCCCACATCTATTGTCGCCTGTGGTGACGGATCCGGGTCGTGCTGTTGTTGCACTAAAATGGGCCGTACAGGAAATGGAAAACCGTTATCGCAACATGTCAAAGCTCGGTGTGCGGAATATAGAAGGATATAATTCGCGCATTCGTGATGCTATCAAAAAGGGCGAAATTCTGATGCGTAAAGTACAGACAGGGTTTGATCCGGAAACAGGAAAACCTGTTTATGAAGAGCAACCACTTGAGCTGACTGAGCTGCCGTATATTGTGATTGTTGTTGACGAATTTGCCGATCTGATGCTGGTTGCCGGTAAAGATGTAGAAAATGCTATTCAACGTCTGGCGCAGATGGCACGTGCGGCAGGCCTTCACCTGATTATGGCGACACAGCGGCCTTCCGTTGACGTTATTACGGGAGTTATCAAAGCTAACTTCCCGACACGTATTTCTTTTGCTGTAACATCAAAGATAGACAGCCGAACGATCCTTGGAGAAGGCGGAGCCGAGATGCTGCTTGGAATGGGGGATATGCTTTATATGGCTGCCGGTGGACGTATTACTCGTGTCCACGGCCCATTTGTATCAGATAAAGAAGTTGAAGATGTTGTCAATTTCCTCAAAGCACAAGGTGAGCCATCCTACCTCGAGGAAGTCACAGAAGGTGACATGTTCGGTGAAGGTGGCGAATTTGGCGAGGAAGGCGGCAGTGGGGGTGCGGCATGCGATGCGCTCTATGATCAGGCCGTTGCACTTGTTGCGCGCGAAGGCAAAGCATCAACCAGCTTTATCCAACGCCACTTGCAAATCGGATATAACCGGGCAGCTCGTATTATTGAACAGATGGAAAAAGAGGGTGTTGTGTCTCCTGCCAACCGCGTAGGAAAGCGTGAAGTTCTCGTCGGAAGCCGCTGATTCTTGGCAAATCTAACCGGATGTTAAGACTTAACCTGCTATGATCTATGCTGGTTAGGTTTTCGTTCAAATTAAAGCTTGGTTAACATTTTTTCATGGCAGAAAGTACAACAACACTTCCTGATGCTCCCATGGGCTGCGGATGCGCGCAATGTCTTGCCTCTAACGGATCATCCTCAGGAGCGTCATCCATATCTTCGGATTATGTGACAACAGCCACCGGAACAAAGGGGGAGGCTGTTGACCTCAATAGCGGTTATAACTGGGGTACAAATAATCTGAAATTCAAATTTCTGACTTCTCTTCCTTCCTATTACAGCTCTAACGATGATGAAGCCAATAATTTTCAAGCCTTTAATACCCAGATGAAGAACTCGACACGTTCCATACTGGATATGCTTGAAACTTTTACCAATATCCAATTCACCGAGGTGACTGGTGGGGAAACATCACAGATCACCTTCGGACAAGCTACCCTGCCAACATCTGTCGGTGCGTGGGCTTATTATCCAGGTGGCTCCAGCTATAGTGGAGATGTCTGGACGAATAATTACTATTCAGCGACAACAACACCCTCTTCCGGTAATTACGGTTTCTATACGCTGATGCATGAAATCGGCCATGCTCTTGGCTTACAACACTCCTTTACAGCCGGATTATCAGGCGATGAAGACACGACTATGTATACTGTCATGTCATATGACTGGAGCTCATATTATGCCTCGAGTTATATGATCTATGATATTTACGCCCTTCAACAGATTTACGGCGTAAATAATTCCTATCAGACAGGGAATACTGTTTATGTCCTTGATAGCGCGAAAGCCTATACAATCTGGGATGCTGGGGGAACAGATACTTTTGACGCTTCTGCCCAATCCTCCTCGGTAACGCTTGATTTGCGTGATGGCGAATTAAGCTCGGTCGGAATGAGCAGAAATATCGGTATAGCTTTTAATGCTATAATCGAGAATGCAACAGGCGGGTCCGGAAATGATGTTCTAATCGGGAATGATGCAAATAATATTCTGACAGGAAATAATGGAAACGATACATTTATTGGATCAGATGGAACAGATACTATTCTTGGTGGTTTTGGAAGCGACAGAATGGTTTACGATATTAACGTCTCAAATTTCATCATATCTATCGTTAATAGTACAACTCTTTTGCTAACCGATATTAGCGGTCAATATGGCGAAGATACTGTATCTGATGTCGAGACATTCGAATTCAACAATTCCAATTACAGTTTTTCCGACCTTGAGGCGATCTCAATGGCGGGCGCTTCTATTACATCCCATGTAGATCTACGTATCCTAACAGCAAATGGCAGATGGACCTATATCGATTCCTACCTGACGGGAAATTATGATTATGCTTTGTCGGATTTTAGGTATCGTACCGACAGCACACTTCTCAACCTTGTTCGTGATAAAGACAGCGTTCATGATGATCTGACGCTTTCGGTAAACCAGAGTTATATGTCTTTGATTAGCAGGCTTTATCTTAGGGATATAGGAAATCTTGAAGAAATTTCTGTTTCAAATACAAAAAGCCTTATGGTTCGGGCTGCCGCAAAGACGCAAGATATCAGACTGGACTTACATGACGCTATCAGCACGAATATCATAACCGGGGCGGGCAATGATGACATATCCATTCGCAACTCTCTCCTTGCCAGTCAGGCATCCCTCCATATTATCTATTCCGGCGATGGCGATGACTCTATCTTTGCCGATATGACTTCTACACGTGCGAACTTTAAAGTCTATCTTGGTAATGGCGATGATACTTTTGATAGAACAGCATTCTCGGGATATTCCACATTGGTTTACGGCGATGACGGCAATGACACAATTCTAACCGGATCAAGCAATGATACTCTATTCGGCGGACGCGGAGATGATATTATTTCTGCAGGTGCCGGGAATGACCTTGTAAATGATCGGATCGGAATGAATACAATTGACGGTGGCGAAGGAAACGACCTTATTTATGGGAGCGGAACGATATATGGAGGAGATGGAAATGATCGTATTTATGGATCCACTGCCAATGATATTGTTTACGGCGATGACGGTAATGATTTTATAGTCAGTAACTTGGGAAATAATATTCTCCATGGTGGAGCAGGCGATGACAAAATCTATGGGAGCGGCTCACTTTATGGTGATGATGGAAATGATCGCATAACAGGGTATGTTACCAATGATCATCTGGAAGGCGGTGCAGGTGATGACATTCTGATTGGGAATGGCGGGAATGACTATCTTTTGGGTGGAGATGGTTACGACTATCTCTGGGGTGGCGGCGGTTCTGACACCTTTGCTTTTGACAACCTCAATAATGTGGACTTTGTCCGTGACTTTAACAAGACCTTAGACATTCTGGATTTATCCGCTTTATTGGAAGGATATGATCCAGTAAGCGATGCCATTTCCGATTTTCTACAGGTCACAACAATCGGAACATCCACCTACCTCCAGATTGATGTTAACGGGGCGACCAACGGGGAAAATTTTGTTGATGTTGCAAAAATAAACGGACTCAAAGGCGCTCATCTGCAAGATCTTCTGGATAACGGTCAGCTGATTTACACCTGATTTTATCGGGCGATCAGAACCTGATAGTACACTCTTGGCTGTGATACAGGCGAAGTTGCCAGCATATCACTTGCCATTGATGCGACCAGAACACATCCGGATCTTTTGGCAATGGTCTTGGCCGATGAAATAGTTGTTGGGGCTCCGCTGGTATATGACCCTGTAAATCCATCGGCATTTATCCCGCTTGCGGAAACAGGCGTTGCATCGGCTTCAGTCTCAATGTCAATAAGGACATTTATTCTGTGACAAACAGACTCGTTAACACGCGGCAGGATTGCCACAAGGTCGTTATCTGTTGTTCCAATACCATCTATTGAGATGCCGGATGTAAATATCCAGTCATCCCCAGAGGTGCTCCCTGTCGGAGCTGTGTCCCATTCCAAACCGCCGCCATTAAAATTGAAAACCATACAATCATCTATCGTACACGCGCCATTCACGTAATTTCCGTTATACTCGAAGCTGATGTCAGCCTCCATCACGCCTGCCAATTTCATTCTGGAGATGGTTTCACTAAACCGGTTACCAGAGTCTATAATCTCCGATGCAAAAAGACGTGTTTGTTCCTGCGAGAGATTTTTACCACTATTAGAGCTTTTGGAAATGGCATAGGTCAGGGCCGCAAACAAAGCTACAGCAATCAGAATTATAACCAAGCTTGAGCCGCGTTGCGCTGTCGAGGGGGAAAATGATGTCATCTTTTGATTGTATCCCAAATTTTACGGGATGCGAACAAATAACCTGAAATCTTCCAATTGGCTTTTTGGGATATGTACGGGAATCTTGTCGATGCCTTTGGCGGCTAAAGCCAGAAAAAGGTCTCTACCGGAGCCGATCTCGATATTATCCATGATTCCTATACCCAATACAGGGCGCTCCAATTGTTGCCCCTTCTCTATCCGCTCCTCCGCGGTAAGGCGGCGTACGCGAACGGAATCTGTCATATCCGCCGGTTTACGTATTGTCCCATCCTGATGAAGCCATTCATGGGCGAAGAGAGATTCTTTCCAGCTGGCAATAACCGGAGCCACCAGAGCTTCCGCCAGAATAAAAGATGTTTCCCGCCCCTTAATAGCGGCGTTTTCTTCAAAACGGGATGGACCAAGTTCCATATTTTCCTCGCTTTTCAGCGCTTTCTGCCTACGGGCCTGTTCTGACCTATTGGATAATTCTTCAGCTCAGTTTATAAAGGAGAAGCGAATAAATTCTTAAAATAGCGGCGGGAAGCGGAATATCCTCCTGTAAGACTGAAAAAGGACCATAAAATGAGCCAAATGCCTGTAAACCAACTTGTTCCACAGCACGAAGTGATCGAGGTTGACCATCATGCGTCCGGAGTCAAATGTGATGGCGGAAACGGCGTTTTAGGTCATCCGGCTGTTTATTATGCGTTTGACGGAAAGCCGACAGTGACCTGCCTCTATTGCGACCGTATATTTGTCAGAAAATAGATTGACTTCCCTCCCAAACCTCTAGACTCTTATGTCGGCAATTCTATATACTATTCTATAGATAGTGGCGGTGCCGCCGATGTGGGCTGCTACAGTGTTAACTTGCTCATAAGAGGAGTTGGAGTAATGTCTTCTTCGCGTATATCGTTGTTTGATTCCCCATTATTTTTAGGATTTGATCAATTCGAGCGGACACTTGATCGTGTCCGCAAATCAGCTCAGGAAGGCTATCCTCCTTACAACATTGAACAAATCGGGTCTGACGGATTACGGATCACACTCGCCGTTGCCGGCTTTTCTATGGAAGATTTGGATGTCGAAATTGAAAATAATCAACTGGCTATTCGCGGGCACCAGAAGGAAGATGACGAAGAACGCATCTTCTTGCATCGCGGGATCGCTGCGCGCCAATTCTTGAGAACTTTCGTTCTTGCTGACGGAATTGAAATTGCTGGGGCATTTCTGGACAATGGACTACTCCATATTGATATGAAGAGAATTTTGCCTGAATCAACGGCGCGCAAAATACGCATTCATGACGGAGCAAAAGTGTCGCAGACCATGCAAGTCAATAAGCAAATTTCCCATCACCCTATGGATGCCTCATCTCTAAAGGTTTCCGAGGTTTCGGATGAGTCGGATAGCCAACAGTAAAATAATACGAAAATATTCTTAGAAATTGTCCTATCGATAATGATATACTCTACATGAATAGTTCGGACTTTACGGGTGAGTTTTTCTACACTGTATGTCCGGTAAGCGGAGGTCTAGGTCACATGAAAATTAATGAACAATTAGAACTCTTGAAAACACTTTCACCACAAGCCTTTCTGGCTTTTGGCATGGGGCAAGTCGCATATGTGCGCCCCGTTACAATCAATAACCAACAAGTCTTCTCTTTGCATGCCGCGGATGGAACAGCTTTAACTCTGGTAGATTCTCTTGAAGGCGCTTGTGCGCTGGCGCGTCAAAATGATCTGGATGCAGTTACCTTACAATAAATTCTTTTTTTACTTTCGATATTAAGCCTTCTTTAGAGTTTGTTTTCTAAAATAAGGTTGCATGCCGATTTTGGCGTGCATTTCAGGATGTCCACAGGAGATGTCTTATGAATGATTTTGGTGTGCTGGGTAGCGTACTTGGATCCTCCCTTTCGCCTTACTCCCAACAAGAGCATATCTTCCACCAAATCCGTGATTTGGTTTTGGCACATCGCCCCGTTCATCCGCTTCACATCCTTAGAAAACCTGCACTGACCAACCAAGCCAAACGCTTCATTGACGGTTTTTCAGGTACGGTCATGTTCGCGGTCAAAAGCAACCCGCACGAAGATGTCATTCGCACCCTTATCTCGGCAGGTGTGACATGCTTTGACGCCGCTTCTATTGAGGAAGTAAGGTTAATCCGCCGCATTTCACAAGATGTACGTATCCACTTCATGCATACTGTCAAAACGCGAGAAGCTATACGCGAAGCATATTTTGATCATCAGGTTCGCGCGTTTGTAATTGATACGCTCGATGAGCTGCACAAAATTTTGCACGAGACCGAGTTGGCCAGTGACTTAACAATTTTTGTCCGTCTGGCTTTACCAAAAAATAAAGATGCTACCGTTGATTTTTCTGTCAAATTTGGCGCAACCCCCAAAGGGGCAGCTCTACTGCTCCATGAAGCCCGTCTCGTTTGTCCCCGCCTCGGAATTATGTTCCATCCAGGGACACAATCTTCTAATCCGGAAATTTTTCTCAAGGGGCTTAGCGTTGTTGCTGATGTTGTCAAGCGTGCGCGTGTGAAAGTGGATTGTCTGGATGTCGGGGGAGGATTTCCTGCACCATATCCGCACAAAATTATTCCTGATTTATCCCTGTTTTTTCAATTCATCCATGACGGTGTGACGGCACACGGATTTGAGGAACTGGATTTATATTGCGAGCCCGGTCGCGCATTGGTTGCAGAAGCGGGCCTTCTGGTTGCGCGTGTTGAATTGCGCAAGGATAAAACCTTGTATCTTAATGACGGCGTTTATGGCGGGTTAATCGAGGCCGCAAAGTGGGCAGGGGAATTCGTTTTTCCGGTTATGTGTATTCCGCAGGATGGTACCGATGTTCCGAAGGATGCAGAGCTTATTCCTTTCCGCTTTTGTGGTCCGACCTGCGACTCTTTGGATATGATGAAAGGACCTTTTTTTCTTCCTGAACACATCCAGGAAGGTGATTGGATTCTTATCGGAATGAACGGGGCTTATAGCAATGCCTGTCGCACGAATTTTAACGGGTTCGGACAACATAAATTTATAAGTGTTGATTTTTAAACCTTTCCCTTTTGCGATAAATATCCTAAATCCTAGTATATGATTACTTTTCAGGCCCGTTTAGTAGCTGCCCGCTCTTATCCGCTTGCGCGGGTACGGGTTCTGAGATTTTCTCCCCTTGATGCTGAGACAGAAGCGTTTCCCTTGCATCGCGCAGGCGCTTACGCCCTTGTCACTTTTCCGGGACATAGTGCGCGTCCCTATTCCGTTGCCAATATTTCTGACGGTCATATTCTGGAGTTCCATATACGCTTGGGGCAAAGCGGTGTCAGTAAATATGTCGAACAGGATCTCACCATCGGAGATATTGTCTCAATTTCTGGATATGGAGGCTCTTGTCTTTATGCGGAGGATTGTAAAAAGCCTGTTTTATTGATTGGTGGAGGAACAGGACTTGCGCCATTGTTGGCGATTAGTGAAGCTGCCCTTGCGGAGGCGCCTTCTCGTTCTGTTACACTCTATCTCGGCGGACGACATAGAGATGATTTTTATCTGAATGATTTTTTAAACGACTTGGCTGCACGATTCCCTGCGTTCAATTTTTATCCTGTCTTATCCCGAACAGATAAGACAGAAGATGAAGATGGATATCTGTACGGGATGGTTGGAGATGTTGCCTTTTCCCATTTCGAAAATAGCACTGAATCCAGAAAAAGTAGAATTTACACATCAGGTCCGGTTGAAATGCTCAGACAGGTTCATGAATTGGCTTTATCCAAAGGATTTCATCCGGATTACATTCATTCGGATCTTACATCATTTCAGGCGGAAAATTCAGCAGAACAGGAGCATAGCCCATGAAGCAGGATGGACCTTTGTCCCATATGATACGCCAGCTCTCAATCCTGCCGGGATTAGGCCCCCGTTCTGCACGGCGCGTGGCCTTAACACTTATCAGCAAGAAAGATGACATGATGATGCCGCTAATCCGCGCTTTAAACGAGGCCGCTGAGCAGATTGTCACCTGCCCCGTTTGTGGAGCACTAGACGATACCAGCCCGTGTCGCATCTGTTCTGATCCATCTCGAGATCAGGGGCTTATTTGTGTTGTTGCGACGCTAACGGATCTATGGGCAATAGAACGTGCCGGCGGATTCCGCGGTATGTATCATGTTTTAGGAGGCGTGCTGTCTGCGCTGGACGGGGTCGGGCCTGATAATCTCAGTCTCGATGATCTAAAAGTCCGCGTTGTCGAAAGTGTTCCGCGTGAAATTATTCTGGCGCTGCCTGCTACTGTTGACGGGCAATCGACAGCACATGTTGTCATGGATATTCTGTCGGCACATGATATTAAAGTCTCTCGTTTGGCACATGGTATGCCGATCGGCGGTGAGCTGGATTACCTGGATGACGGGACCATTCTCACCGCGTTTCAGGCGCGCGGATAATCAGATCTTTTCCGAGATATAAGCCATTCCGTTAGTGCTTTCACGCAAGACAGCAATATGGGTTTTATGTGCCGTGCCATCACCCCCGATAGAAAAATCATAATAATATCCTGCAGGGAAATAATGGTCCGATGTTGTCGCCACTACACCAGCCCCGCCAAACCGGATATATACAGGAACGGTTGCATAAAATGACACGATTTGGGTGTCTCCAGAAAAGGCTATGGTATTGCGGGTAGATGTTGCAGAGACGGTAAGCTTATGTGCTCCGTTATCTTTTAATCCCAAAGCAGGGATCGGGTTATTGTTACTATCGGTTGGTAATGAAGTCGGCATAATTTTTCTTCCTATTCTTAAAAAAAGCGCCGCACTCCGGGAAAAGGGAGGCGGCGCACAGTCAGCGGGAAACCAATCATCGCATTGAAGTCAATCCGGGAATAATCCGGAGAGAGAAAACTTTAACGTGACGGGAAACGCGCAAGAGTGGCGTTTCCAAGCTCATATTGTTCACTTTTTGTTCTTTAGTCAAGAAAAATTCACGCTTTGTTCTCTTTTTCTATTTTTCAGTAAAAAAGCTGGTCGAAAAGCCTAGTAAATGCCGTCAAATGTATCTCGATGGGTGTCATCAGGCTCACTGCCCTGATGCGGCGCACTTTGCCGAGTTTCTGGGGAAGCAAAGTCTGAAGCGCCAGTGTCTGGCGTTTCTTCTTCTACCCGAATATCTGTCTCCGGCGTTTGTTGCCCCTGAGGCGGGTTGTTGGTTATCTGATCCAGAACTTCACCAAAACCTTCGGTCCGATTTTGAGGAGGTTCTGCGCTCGGTAATGGCGCCGCTTTGTCTGCATCAACAGCCCCCTCGTCAGGAAGAGGTTTATCGCCCATATCCTCCAGAGGAGGGGCTTGCTCTTCAGGGTCTTTCCCGAGGCAATCTATTACCCACACATCATATACAGGGTGGTCCATCGCCGATAGGGCCGGAGAACTTGCGAACATCCATCCCGAGAATATCCATCTGGATTGATCTTTTACCTTATCAACTTCCCAGATTTGCAAAAAAGCCGCACTTTCCGTTTTCTCAACAGGCGGCGGCTTGCGGCAGGTCAGAATCTTGATGTAGATGTCACCGAACTTTATGATTGTTCCAACCTGAGCATCAAAGGTCAATGTTCTGGCTGTTATCTTATCCAAAGACCGCAGTCTGATTGTCGGATATTCTTCGTAATGAAGCTTTTCTACCGGTGCCGCGACTTCTTCTTGTCCCATTGCTTGGGATAAAGATTTTTGTGCGGGTATTATTCCGATCAATGCGACCAGAGAGACAAGACTTATGCGAAGAAGAGGGTGCACGCTGCTCTTTCCAGACTGCCGATTACTCGGCGCTTGGTTCTGTTACAGGGTCGACTTCTTCTGCTGACTTTTCTCTCACCTCAGTAGAGGCTACAGGTTCGGACGGCGTAACAACTGGTTCGCTTACACGCGCCTGCGGTTCAGATTCCATTTTATCTTCCTTATCGGATTTTTGCATCGAGAAAATGAACTTACCCAGCAATTCTTCAAGGTTTTGGGGTGCTTGCGTATAGAGAATCTCGCTGCCGTCTTCCAAGTAATCCGGCGAGCCCCCCGGCTCCAGCGCCATATATTTCCCGCCAAGAAGACTTTGGCTGCTGATAAGAGCCACAGTATCGTCAGGAAGTTTGATATTGTCGTCAATTTCCATGGAAACGCGTGCCAAATATTGTTGAGGGTCGAGTTCGATGCTGGAAACCTGTCCAACTTTAACGCCCGATACCAGAACATCATCACCTACTTTTAGTCCACCGATGCCCGAGAAGTTGGCAGATACTTTATAGCCGCTGACATTGCCGGCATCGCCTTCAGAGTAGCTGAAGACCAGAAATACCAGTGCACCGATCAGAACAAATGCACCAAGGACTGTTTCAACAACACTTCTGGACATGGCTAAGGGCTCCTTCTTACTCTTTCAAAACTCTAATTTGTTGCAGTCTTGCTCTTGGGAGGCATCCAAGCCTCATAATCCCCAGTCGCTTTATCACGATGACCACCGGAGAGCAAATGCCCCGGTGGATGGTAGGCTTCGGATGTTCCTGTCATGTTTGCAGCAGGGGCTTTCTGCCATGGGCGGCGGAATGACTGCGCATTTACCGATGGAACGGCATCTGTCTGGTAATGTAACCATCCGTGCCATTCGGGAGGGACAGAGCTTGGCTCTGGAGCTCCGCTATACACAACCCAACGACGGGGATGGTTGTATCCTTTGCGCGCCTTGGCTTCGTAATATTTATTGCCCAGGGAATCCGTGCCTATTTTTTTGGCACCCGAAACGGCAGTCACAAACCAGATATGAACCGGTGATTGCGCAGCCAGAATTTTAAAAATAAATCCGAATAATTTCATAGCGATACCCTTTATCGGATAGACAGACTTGTTTACGCATCAGTGATGGCCTAAATTGGGCAAATAATCAAGTCGAAATGCGCGCACCCCGCGCCTGAAACAAGGGAGTTTCCATGACTGCACCCGAAAAAAGATTGTCTGAACTGGGCCTTACATTACCGCAGATTGCCCCTGCCGCCGCAAACTATGTTCCCTACGTTATTGCTGGAGATGTGCTTTATGTTGCTGGACAAATCCCATTCCTCAATGGGGAAAAGATGCATATAGGACGATTGGGAGACGGGATTTCTGTTGAGCAGGGACAGGAAGCTGCAAGAGCGTGCGCTTTAAATATTCTGGCTCAGGTCAAAGATGCCATAGCAGGTGATTGGAACCATTTGGTCCGGTGCGTAAAATTAGGCGGCTTTGTAAATGCTACCCCGGAATTTGATCAACACCCCGCTGTGATTAACGGTGCCTCGGACTTGATGGTTTCTGCCTTGGGTGAGAAAGGTCGCCACGCCCGTTTTGCGGTTGGGGCCAACAATCTGCCTTTCGGAGTTTCCGTAGAAATTGACGCCATCTTCCAAATTCGTGTATAGATTTACAGAATTCGGAAACGGAGGAATTGATGTCCTGTGATTATTTTAGAGAGACTACCCCAACAGAAGCTGTTTATGCTGCATTGGAAGCGACTATACCGGGGGCACGTGAAACTATTGCCAATAAATGTGTAGCTATGGAAATTGAAAAAAGAGTTGCGCTATTTTCTGCCCTGAACCAAATCTCTGTCGATCCCACAGGAATGGCTGTTGTTTTCCGGAGCGCAAGCGATACAGATCTTCAAAGACACTGCATCCTTAACGGAGACGAAATTCGGACCTGTATGTACGATTTTATGCAAGATCATGGGATGACCATAGAATCGTTGCATCTTTCACCGGAGGATGAGGAGAGTTTGCGTTTGGATTCAAGCAGATTATACCCAGATAGGGCATCCGCATCCGACCTAACTGGACCTAGGTTCGTTCGTATCTAGATAATATGCGCTCAACGGTTGACACGGCCCGCTTCGGGTCAACCGGCTTTTTCATCAGCCCTAAAAATCCCAAATCCAGAACTACCTTGAGCAGATCACTATCATCTTCGTGCGTTACCAGATACATCGGGATTTTTTTCTCATCCAAAGCCATATAACGCGCAAACTCAACTCCGTCGTGAGGAGTCATGAAATGGTCAATAAAAGCAAAAGCAACATCGTACTCGTTTGCGACTTTCCGCGCAGATCCCGCATCAATTGCTTGCATCACGTTATAGCCCGCTTTTTTAAGTGCATCAGCTATAATCTTCCGGTCAGCGTCATCATCGTCTGCGACAAGTATTAGGGGGCGTTGTGACATGTTTTCCTCTTGAGATTCCCTGCCAAGGATACGTTATCCTGCCCCCAGCTTCAATATCAATAGAATAGTAATCAGTCCATCTATCTCCCCCCTTATCCCGGGGGCGCCCCTTGAGAAGGAGGAAAGGGCATAGGCAAAAATGTTGCAAGAGGATAAGAGATATTCTCCCGATGCCCCAATTTATCCCATCCGTATCCTGATTCTTTATTATAGGTTAGACGGATTATATCTCCGCGATCTATTTCACGTCGCAAAATCGGCATGGTTAGAACCGATAATACATTATCAGCTATATATTTCTCAACAGATCTGGCATTCTCGGCAGGGTCAAAGCCGTTATCTGCAATTGCCTCAACGACAGCCTTATTAAAAATAAACTTGGTGCCGCGCTTTTTCTCAAACTCTCTTCTGCTTTTCTCGAGAAATATTTCCGATATTTGGATCATGCTCTCGCGTTCAAGTTCATCAAAGCGAAACAGTGCATCCATACAGCCCCTTACCGTATCCATATGCGGCATGGCAGTCATTTTTTATTCCCTGTTCTTTATATATTGTCCGATTTTTCGGTACGTTTTTTTAACCTAGAACAGGGGACAGAGAGAAAACAAGGAAAATCTTTAGTCGACGGATTCTTCAGATGCAGATCTTTTTGACGCTGCCTTTTTCTCTGGATGAATCTTGAAAGTCAGCTCCTTACCGCTCGCATCGACATCAACAGACCCGCCGTTACGCAAATCCCCAAAAAGAAGTTCTTCAGCCAAGGGCTTTTTGATTTTTTCTTGCACTACACGAGCCAAAGGTCGTGCACCCATGACAGGATCATATCCTGCATCAGCCAAAACCTCACGCGCACGGTCCGTCAAAGAGATCGTGACACGGCGATCCGATAACTGGGCTTCCAATTGCATGACAAACTTATCAACAACCCTAAGAATGGTTTTATGCGTCAAAGGTTCAAACGGGATAATTGCATCCAAACGGTTTCGGAATTCCGGCGTGAAGAGCCGTTTTATTTCCTCCTGATCATCATCCACACGCTTCGATGATTCAAACCCTATTGGAGCTTTTGCCAGTTGGCTGGCTCCTGCGTTGGTCGTCATAATCAGGATAATATTCCGACAATCAATCGATTTCCCGTTATTATCGGTTAGCGTCCCGTAGTCCATAACCTGCAAAAGAATATTAAACAGGTCAGGGTGGGCCTTTTCAATTTCATCGAGCAGCAGAACCGCGTGTGGATGTTGGTCAATTTTTTCTGTCAGCAATCCACCCTGCTCATATCCGACATAGCCCGGCGGCGCACCAATCAATCTCGAGACAGCATGGCGCTCCATATATTCAGACATATCAAAGCGGACAAGCTCAATTCCCAATGCCTTGGCCAATTGTTTGGCGACCTCGGTTTTTCCAACCCCTGTCGGTCCGGAGAAAAGGTAACAACCAATTGGCTTTTCAGGATCTCGCAAGCCCGCGCGTGCAAGTTTAATAGCATCCGAGAGCGCCGTGATCGCGTTATCCTGATCAAAGACCATAGTTCTAAGATCTCGCTCCAGATAAGCCAGAACCTCACGATCATCTTTGCTGACAGCTTTCGAGGGAATACGTGCGATAGCGGCCACTACGATTTCGATATCTTTTGCAGAGATTGTTTTTTTGCGTTTTGATATCGGTAACAGCATCTGCGCCGCCCCTACCTCATCTATAATATCAATAGCCTTATCAGGCAGCTTGCGATCCCCTATATAGCGCGCCGATAATTCAACTGCAGCTTTTATGGCATCTGCTGTATACTTCACTTTATGATGATCTTCGTAGTAAGGTTTCAACCCTTTAAGAATACGGATGGCATCTTCTATTGATGGCTCTTCAACGTCTATTTTTTGAAAGCGCCGCGCCAAAGCCCGGTCTTTTTCAAACTGGTTTCTGTATTCTTTATAGGTTGTCGATCCGACACAACGTAAGGAGCCGTTTGCAAGGGCAGGCTTCAGAAGATTAGATGCGTCCATTGCGCCGCCACTGGTTGCACCGGCCCCAACAATCGTATGAATTTCATCAATAAAGAGAACAACATTATCCATGGACTGTAGTTCGGTCAGGACTGATTTTAGACGTTCTTCAAAATCCCCGCGGTAACGCGTTCCTGCCAAGAGTGCGCCCATATCAAGTGAGAAAATTGTGCACCCTTCAAGAACTTCCGGCACATCACCATCTACGATTTTCTTCGCTAATCCTTCGGCAATAGCTGTTTTCCCGACCCCTGGATCGCCGACATATAGCGGATTGTTCTTGGACCTGCGACACAGAATCTGGATGGTGCGTTCAACTTCTTTTTCACGCCCGACCAACACATCAATTTTGCCCTTTTTAGCTTTTTCATTCAAATTGATGCAATAGGCATCGAGAGCCTCTTTGCCCGTCTTTAGAATTGGCTCTTCTTCAGCACCTTCACTTGCACCTTTCGGTAAACGCCGCTGTTCAGGTGACATCTCGACAGAGGGTACCTTTGCAATCCCGTGGGAGATGTAATTGACAGCATCAAAGCGTGTCATGTCGTGTTGTTGCAGAAAATACACAGCATGACTTTCACGCTCAGAGAATAAAGCCACCAGTACATTTGCCCCAGTCACTTCTTCACGTCCGGACGATTGGACATGAATTGCTGCACGTTGCAAGACTCTCTGGAAAGCTGTCGTTGGCTTTGATTCCGAGACGTGTGGATTAACCAGATAAATCAAATCTGTATCCAGATAGGTTTCGATCTGTTCTCGCATTTCTTCAACATCAACACCACATGCCCGCAAGACAGCCAAAGCGTCCTGATCTACCGTCAATGCCAGCAGCAAATGTTCCAGCGTTGCGTATTCGTGCTGGCGATCACCGGCAGCAGCCAGAGCCTTATGAAGAGTTTGTTCGAGATTACGTGACAGCATGGGAATTCCCTTTATCTGCTCTACTATATTATCCTAGAGCTTATTTGGCAAAAGTTAAGATTTCAGGAAAACTTATTCTTTTTCCATGGTGCATTGAAGCGGCTGCTCGTTGGCACGTGCGAAATCCATAACTTGCGTGACTTTTGTCTCCGCAACCTCGTATGTATACACACCGCACAAGCCCACACCGCGCCTATGGACGTGCAGCATAATATCAGTCGCCTCATCGCGCGTTTTGTTAAAAAACCGTTCCAGAATATGCACGACAAATTCCATCGGCGTATAATCATCATTCAAAAGAAGGACTTTATACATAGCCGGCTTTTTGGTTTTTGGGCGCGTTTTGAGCGCAAGGCCTGTTTCAAAGCCTTTGCGCTCGCCCTCGCCGTAATCAGGGTCATCCGGATCATGTGAATTCTGGAAGATCGTTTTCATGACTTTTATTTAGCATTATGCGCGAAAATGTAAAAGCCCCCGAAAACGGGGGCTTTTAGATTCTATCCCAATAACATCCTAATTATGCGGACATCTTTTTCATGGATTTGGTCATTTGTTCGTTCAGAGGCTCGCAAGCTTCGGTGCAAACTTTGATCGCCATTTCAGAAATTCTGGTTACCGCAGACATTGCCTCGTCCATGTTTTCTTGAGCCATTTTATTTTGAGCCTCGGCCGCTTCGTTCAGAGTGCGGCATGCCATCAGATTTTTCATTGCGGCAGAATTACGTTCTGCGGAATCTTGTGCGATTTCCATGCATGCCTTAATGATGGCCTCACTGCCTTTCATCATGCTAGTACCAAAACGAACATAACTCTCGATACCTTGCCTTGCCGCGGCAGAGGCGTCTCCAGCCATTTTTTCGTATTGATCTTTGTAGTTGCTCATTGTTGTCTCCATTGCGCTATAATAAGTTTTCAGTTCCGGTGTATTTGTACTCATTGCCCGCAGCGTTTCAGCTGACATTGGTGAAAACGGGATAACAGTAGAAATGTCTCTAGAAGATGCCGTCTTTGCCTTGGCAGATTTTGCTGCAGGTTTTTCCGTTTTTTTATTAGTCGGTTTTGTTGCCATGGCGTTTTCACTCCGTGTCCACGATGAACTTTTCTAGATTTCAAGAAATAACATTTCTTTCAAAAACTACTCTAATAAAGTTTATCAGTTTTATTGCATTGCGACAAACAATTTATCATTCATGCGCGACATGTCAAGTTTTTCATTTTTGCATTGCACAAATTTAAGATAAATTTATGCTGCACCTTTATACATAAAATTTTATTAGCCCTTCTGGACACAGGCCCAGAACTTCTCTAGACTCTCATTCTCTCCCTAATAAAGGGAAAGATGCCTTTAGAATCTTCTGAGTTTGAATTTACCTTTTGGAACATGCCCTTAGCAAGCACTCACCTGATCCGGTACCGACACGAATCTTGCATGCCCATCCGCCCTTTAAACCAATCTAAGGGGGCGGTGTTTCGTGTTTTTATTTCAGTTTTCTTTGCAATCCTTATTTTAGGCCTAGTGTTTTCCGTATCTAACCCAGCACTAGCAGCCAAAAAGAAAAAAGAAGAGCCTAATACAAAATATGCTTCGATCGTTATTGATGCGGATACGGGGATGGTCCTGTCACAGGAAAATGCAGATCACAGCCTTCACCCTGCCTCTTTAACAAAGATCATGACCATGGTTCTGTTATTTGACGCTTTGGAAAACGGACAATTGACCCAGAAAAGCCGTTTGGTTGCGACATCCCATGCTGCGTCTATGCCCCCCAGTAAAGTGGGGCTGGCTCCGGGGAAATCCATCTCCGTCTACGATGCTCTACGAACCCTTTCTACCAAATCCGCAAATGATGTGGCGGTTACGGTTGCCGAAAATCTTGGAGGGTCTGAGACAAAATTTGCCCGTCTTATGAATTTGAAAGCCCGTGGAATTGGCATGACCGGAACCAATTTTGTCAATGCTTCAGGACTACATGACTATCGTCAACTCTCGACAGCCCGCGATATGGCCAAGCTGGCCAAATATCTGATTGATACCTATCCAAAATATTACTCTATTTTTGGTATTTCCCAATATACCTATGCAGGCAAAAGCTATCACAACCATAACAAACTGATGAAAACATATTCGGGTATGGATGGCATCAAGACAGGTTACGTGGCCGCCTCCGGATTTAACCTTGTCGCTTCCGCCAAGCGGGGAAATACTCGTTTAATCGGCGTTGTTTTCGGTGGAAGAACAGCCGCGTCCAGAAATTCTCATATGGCAGACTTGCTTGACCGTGGCTTTATAAAAATCTCCCAAATCAGAACTGCCGGGTATTACGGGGACGGACGTATGAGCCGTATCACTTCCAATGAAGGACTTCCCCCACCTTTGCCTGCAGCAAAGCCTTTACAATTCAAAACTCCCACGGAACAAGCTATTACTCCTGAAACACGTTTTGTCGACTCCTCGACTCCCAGCATGAAAACTGTTCAGATTTCCCCGACTATTTCTGGAACTCTTACTGCCTCTGACATGGCAGTCTCTGAGATTGCCTCTTCGAATCTGACCCCCAATCTGGCTGTGACCACAACAGCGACAGCCATAGCTCCCGTCCCTCTGCCAGCAGCAACTTCTCAATTGCCTGACGCAAAGAGCCTTGGCTCATTAACGCTCCCGGTTGAAAAGCCAGCCAAATATCAAACTATGGAGACTCAAACCCGGCAGACTTCTCCGTCTCATTCGCCACGGTATGTCCTTACTTCTCCTACACAACCAGCAGCAATCGTCCCTACCCAACAAACCAGTACATTACTGACGTCAACGGCAACAATACCCGATTGGCAGATCCAAATAGGCGCTTTTGAGGACAGAACCAGCACCAATAAAGCTCTTTACGATGCGATGTCCCTCCTCCCTAAAAATTTAAGCAAAGGAAAAACTCTTGTTATTCCTCTCAGAACTCCTGATGCCAAATGGGTCTTTCGTGCACGTCTGGCCGGATATACGCAGTCCGAAGCCATAGAAGCTTGTAAGCATCTAAAAACCCGATTGAAAGATTGCCTTCCTATCGCCCCGCAAACCCGCTAGAATAGACGTATGAGCTACTCTTCCAAAAATCCAGAATCTGGTAACGTCATCCTTTATGTCCTGATTGGTATTTTTCTGGTCGGGTTGTTGACAGCGGCAATACGCAATGTCGGTGGCGGCAACGACAATATCGACAAAGAAAATTTGCTGTTGAAAGCAGGCCAAGCCCAGCGCCATGCCGCCGAGATAGCCCGCGGCGTTAACATTATTCTCGAAAAGAAAGTGTCCGAAGCAGATTTACGCTTTGCGCATGACGATGCCCCATCAGATTACGGACTTATCACGACAACTCCAGAATACCAGATCTTCAGCACAGATGGAGGAAGCGCAACATATCGTATGCCTCCCGCCGGTGTTAATGACGGTAGCAGCTGGGAGGTCTTTGCTACATCAGCTATTCCGCAAGTCGGCTCAGACAAAGCGGATCTGATTGCCGTTCTGCCCCATGTCACGGAGGCTTTTTGTAATGTTATAAATGCCCAATTGGGATTTGACACGGGGACCATGCCGACAGATGATGCTGCGGGGTCTCCATCTTGCGTTATGGGGGATGCAGCAGACCGGTTTGACGGGACCTTTAACGATTCATCCCCTAATCCATTGGATGACACATCATTTTCCAAACTTCCAGCCTATCAGGCTTGTGTCTCGTGCGCATCTAACGACACCTATAATTATTACTATGTCTTGATGGCTCGATAAGCTATAAGCTTTTGCTTATGACTGACCCGTTTCAAAAACTTCGTGTAATCTTTATGGGGACACCGGATTTTTCCGTTGCGGCCCTTGAACGCTTGATTTCTCACCCAAAAATTGATGTTGTTGCTGTTTACACACAGCCACCCCGTCCTGCGGGACGTGGACAGCAGCTTAGACTGTCTCCTGTCCACGCTTGCGCCCAATCCCATAAAATTCCTGTTTATACTCCCGTATCATTTAGGAAAGAGCCAGATGCTATACCACAATTCGCAGCGTTAGAGGCTGATGTCGCTGTTGTGGCCGCCTATGGACTTATCCTGCCTGAAGCAATTCTTAAAGCTCCGCAACATGGTTGCCTGAATATTCATGCTTCGCTTTTACCAAGATGGCGCGGGGCAGCCCCTATCCAACGCGCTATTCTGGCGGGGGATACTGAGAGCGGGATCACAATCATGCAAATGGATGTGGGGTTAGATACTGGGGATATGATTTTAAAAGGCTCAGTGCCAATCTCAGACCGAACAACAGGGGCAATACTCCATGATGACTTGGCGAGGCTCGGAGCGAATCTGGTCTGTCAGGTCCTTGATCTGCTGATCGAGAGTAAGCCTATCCCTAAGGAAGCGCAAAACGAATCTATGACATGCTATGCCTCTATGCTTCAAAAGGAAGAGGGGCATATTCAGTGGGAGGGAGAGACATCTTCCGAGATAGACCGTCGCATACGCGCCTTTACACCTTGGCCCGGCTGTTGGGCAGAAGATAGTTCAGGGAAACGTTTTAAAATCATTGAAGGGCGCGCATGTTCTTCAAACGTAAAAAGCAAAGCCGGAACGATTCTGAATAATGACGGAGAAATTTGCTGCAAAGATGGAAGTGTTTATCAGATCTTGAAGATACAGCCCGAAAGTGCAAAACCCATGAACTTTCAAGATGCTGTTAATGGCGGACGCATCAAGACAGGGCAGGTTTTTTCATGAGCGTAACCAGATGGAAATTGACTATCGAGTATAAGGGAACACGGTATTCCGGATGGCAGCGTCAAGAAGATGGTATTGCCTCGGTCCAACAGGCCATCGAGGATGCAATTGCCTGTTTCTGTCAGAAGGATTGCCGACTTCATGTTGCGGGCCGCACTGATGCAGGCGTTCACGCAAGCGGACAAGTTGCTCATTTCGATCTGGATTACGGTGATCGTGAATTAAATGGCTTTAGTCTAGCCAAGGCATTGAATTCCCATTTACGCACACATGATGTTTCTATTCTGGAAGCGGAGAAAGTTGATCCGGAATTTCATGCGCGTTTTCATGCCACGCATAAACTTTATACTTACCGTATTTTGAACCGTATAGCTCCGCCGACATACGACCAGAATCTGGTTTGGCATGTCTGGGGGGATCTAGATGTAGAAGGAATGCGCCTAGCAGCATCATATCTTCTCGGCTATCACGATTTTTCTACATTCCGGGCCGCAGAATGTCAGGCCAAGTCACCGTTCAAAACACTGGACCGCCTTGACCTTGAAGTCCTTCCTCTTGCTACGGGCGGTCAAGAGTTACGCTTCCTGACGGAGGCCAAATCCTATTTGCATCATCAGGTGCGCAATATGGTGGGAACATTAATTCTGGTCGGGCAGGGAAAATGGAGTCCCGACGATGTGCACTCAGCACTCAAGGCCTGCGACCGTACAAAAGGAGGGCCTACAGCACCACCGGATGGCCTCTATCTATCCCGCGTCTTTTACTGAGCTACCAAATTGAGTCTTTTAAACCAGATATCATTTTGGCGTGAGCCTCTATCTCTTCCGGTGTGGCGCTATGATCTCGAGGTTCTCTGAAAGGACGTGATTTCGGAACACGTATGCCGACATCACCTTGTGACACACTGCCTGATTGTCCGGATTTTTGATCTGACATCAAGCCCAGACCGTGTTGTCGCCCACCGAGCAATTCCAGATAAACGTCAGCCAAAAGTTGTGCATCTAGCAGCGCCCCATGAAGTTCACGCGCAGAGAGGTCGACATTAAAGCGACGACACAAGGCGTCCAGATTGGCCGGAGATCCAGGAAATTTCTTGCGCGCAACGAGAAGTGTATCGACCACATCCGTTATTTTAAAAGGCTGATATCCGAAAGGCTTGATTTCCGAATTGATAAATTTGATATCGAACTCGGCGTTGTGAATAACCATCTTTCCATCGCCGATAAAATCCATAAATTCTCCGACAATTTCTGCAAACACAGGCTTATCGATCAGAAATTCATTTTTTATTCCGTGCACTGCAATCGCCCCCGCATCAACTTCGCGCTCGGGATTGATATATTTGTGATATGTTCGGCCAGTCGGCAAATGATTAAAAAGCTCAATACAGCCTATCTCGATGATTCTGTGTCCATCGGCAGGATCCATACCTGTGGTCTCTGTATCCAGTACAATCTCACGCATAATCCGGCACTCTTTTCGCAAGCTTTTTGAGCATTATTTTTAGCGCCCGAAATGTATAGGCGCGCCCTAATCCCGTTTGAATAACAAAGTCTGCCATTTTGTTCTTTTCTTCCTGTGGGATTTGACGGGCAAGAATAGCATAAAATTTTTCTTCGTCCATATTGGTGCGCGCAAGAACTCTCTGGCGCTGGATAAAAAACGGCGCCGTAACACAAACAACGTAGTCACACCGCTTTTCTGCCCCAGTTTCAAACAGAAGCGGAATATCCAAAACTGCAAATTTTGCATTTCTGGCACGAGCCTCTTTTATAAATTCGTGTTGAGCCTGCCAGACATAAGGGTGGATGATGGCCTCAAGCCTTTGTCTTTGTGCATCATCATTAAATATGATCGCAGCCAATTTTTGACGGTCAATCAGACATTTTCGTGCATTCCAACATTCGGGAAAAGTCAGGGCAACGATCTCAAATGCTTGCCCTTTTGGATCAAGGAGTGATCTGGCGCAAGCGTCTGAATCAAAAACAGGTAGGCCGAGTTCTTGCAGCATTGCGGCCGCTACCGACTTCCCCATTCCGATTGACCCCGTGAGACCAATAATCTTCATGCCTATTTTATCCCTTTATTATGCACTTTACTTTGCCAGTCTCTTCATGACTGCAAGCTGTTCATCTGTCAGATGAATTCCAAGTAATCCGTTTTGCTGCACTATTTTTATTTGGTTCAGCGGTATCGCAATTCCCTGTCGAGTTTGCGCCAAAACAGTATCAAGGTAGGTGATTTTATGATCTTTTTCCATACCAAAAGCTCCGCGCACTGTGGCGGCCAACACACCGTCACGGTCATAAACTAAGGAACCTGATAGAGATTTCAGGCTTACCATCTCAGTCATATCTTCCGGGGCTTTTCCAAGATCTAGCTGGCTATCCTGTATCTGGCGCTTGTCCATGTCACAGCGTATGACACTGTCTTCAATTTCAATATTTTGTGCTTTCATATCAAAATAAAGCGGACCAACAAAGTTGAGCCTGTCTGGTGCTACCTTTATTTTTCTAAAATCACCTGTTCGGATATCCAAAAGAACATCAACAATTTTCCCGACAGATTGACTATTTCTATCTAGGAATCTCCATCCCAGAATATTTTTAGTTTGCATTGTCTGTGGTAAATACTGGAGTCCTTTTTTTTGGGCTGTAAGGATATCGGATTCAAAATGCGCAATATCTCTTACCTGAACTTGAATTTCTGGTTTAATTTCCATATCATGAATATCTTTTTGTTGCGCGAGAGCTTGCCCCATCGGCAAAAGCGACAGCACAGACAAATAAAGAAAAATGCGGGTTTGAATTTCCATTGATGCAGTTGTCTCATTTTTTCAATAATTGATAAAGAGTGGTTTTCTCTTTTTTAAGACCTGATACACTAACGCTATGAGTCAAAAGATAGTTCTCGTCGATGATGATCGCAATATTGTAACGTCCGTTCGTATTCTACTGGAATCCGAAGGTTTTGAGGTCGCCGCCTTTCACGATGGTGAAGAAGGATTGGCCGGTATCCAGAAAGAAAGTCCGGACCTTTGTGTTCTGGACATCAAAATGCCCCGTATGGACGGACTGGAGTTAATTACCAAGTTACGCGAATTCTCCCAAGTTCCGGTTATTTTTCTGACATCAAAGGATGATGAAGTCGACCAAATCCTTGGTTTCAGGCTTGGGGCAGATGACTATATTACAAAACCCTTCTCCCAACGCCTTTTGATAGAGAGGATACGAACTGTCCTTAGACGTTATGCACCACGCACTCAGGGAGACAAACTTCCCACCTCAGCAAAAAGCCAAATTATCCAACGCGGGCCATTGGAAATGGATGATGATCGCCATCTGTGTAAATGGAATGATCAATCCATTACATTAACCGTTACAGAATATCTGCTAATTAAAAGCCTTGCCATTTCTCCCGGTCATGTCAGAACGCGGGACCAATTGATTACATCAGCTTATGGCGAAAGCATCTATGTGGATGACAGAACCATTGACACACATATCAAGCGCATTCGTCGAAAATTTAAGGATATTGATCCTGATTTTGATTGTATTGAGACGCTCTATGGCGTGGGTTACAGGTACAAAGAGTGATGAACACGGTGAATGGACCTCAGCAAACAACATATGACGAAGAGGAAAGTCTGGATGAGATAAAGCCCAGACCTTTAAGCCGACTAACATATCGTATTCTGAGTTTTAATTTGCTGGTCGTTCTTATTATAGCTATGGGCGTTTCCTATCTGGGCACTACACGGCAAAATCTGATCACATCCCAGTTGGACAATTTCGAGAATGAGTCCTATCTGTACGGGGCCTATATCTCACAGATGTTGGCGGCAGGAAGTTCGATTGAGAGTAAAGACTTTCAAGATTCCATGTCTGTACTGACCTCGAAAGATAACCAGAAATTTGTTATCTATGACCTAGAAGGAACAGTTATTTACACCGTGGGAAAGTTACCACCGCGCGCAGGTTTCGTTAGAACCTCAGAGGAAGAAACAAGCTACGCAGAAGCTTTATTGCTTTACATTGATGGGCTGTTTTCCGTTACATTTCACCTCCCCCCCCTACCTGAGGACACCAGTGATGATGCCGCACTATCCCTTCTGGAGAAAAATTATAATTTTTATAATATCAAGATTGCGAGTTGGTCATCTGAGGATGGCGGCCTAGTCCTGACATCTTATGTTCCTCTAATTCATAATGACATTCCCGTTGGGGGCCTTAGGGTCTTTCGCCGCGATATCGAAGTTGAGGATAATTTCGCCGAAACACGTATGGAAATTATGCGATTTCTTGTCCTTGCTATGGTTATGACGATTGCACACTCACTTTATCTGGCCAGCCTTATCGGGCATCCGTTGAGAATATTGGCAACAGCTGCGGAAGCGTATCGCTTGAACCGAAGCAAACATGTTGAAATTCCAGACTTGAGTGATCGTCAGGACGAAATTGGAGAGCTGTCCCATTCCATGCGCGAAATGGCAAATAGTCTGCAAAAGCGTCTTTCAACAATCGAACAATTTGCAGCTGATGTTTCCCACGAAATCAAAAACCCCCTGACCTCTTTGCGCTCTGCGCTTGAAACTTTACCGCGCGTTAGAAACGACGAAGATAGGGATATGTTGATGCAGGTTGCCCTTCACGATCTTCAGCGTCTTGACCGTCTTATTTCCGATATCTCTCAGGCCTCAAGACTGGATGCAGAACTTTCACGTAACGAGCTATTACCAATTGATTTGCGCAACATTATTTTTCCGCTTATCAACGCCCACAAGGACCCCATGAGCCGCCTTGAAAAACAAAGCGGTCAATCCGATCGCGTGATTTGTGAAGGACTTGATGAACCTATCATGATTATGGGGCAAGCTGGAAGGTTAGAGCAGGTCTTCCAAAATTTGATCGGAAATGCCCTCTCCTTCGCACCTGAAGGAACCCAAGTTCGTGTAACAGTTCAAAATGGTTCTGATCGTGTAAAAATTACCGTTGATGATCAGGGCCCAGGTATTCCCGAAAATAAACTGGAAAAAGTTTTTGACAGATTTTATTCCGAACGCCCTGTGACAGAATCATTTGGCATGCATTCTGGATTGGGCCTATCTATTGCTAAGCAGATTGTTTCCGCCCATAACGGAACAATTACAGCAGAAAATAGAAAGGATAGTTCCGGAAAGACTCTGGGAGCAAGATTTTCTGTCAGACTGAAAACTGCAGCGGAGTATAATTTATGACCATAAACCTACCTGCAGAAGTCAAAGACCGTAAAGTTATTATTTTTGTTACTGGGCTTTCAGGTGCGGGCATCTCTTCAACCATGAAGATCCTGGAGGATATGGGGTATAGCGCATTCGACAATCTTCCCCTTTCCCTTGTCTCATCTCTTCTGGAACAAGAACACGATGCGACCAGTCATATTGCCATTTCAATTGATACAAGATCTCCCCACTTTGATCCCATGCACTTGATGGAAACTGTGCGGGAACTTTCCGCTCAGGATCTTTACACTATAAAGACAGTTTTCCTTGTTGCAGATGATGCCATACTTCTTAAAAGATTTAACGAGACGAGGCGTACGCATCCGCTAGCCAAAGACAGGCCTGTTGTTGATGGAATTGCTGCGGAGAAAGCGCTTCTATTCCCTCTGAAACATGAAGCAGGCTATGTGGTTGATACATCAGAGTATTCTATCCATGATCTGCGACGCGTAATTGACGGATTTGGCGGAGGGCTCAAACACAAAAAACTCAATATTTCACTTATGTCTTTTTCCTACAGGTATGGACTGCCAAGGGAAGCCGACCTTGTTCTGGATGTCAGATTCCTACACAATCCGAACTGGGTTACTTCACTGAAAGATAAAACCGGACTGGAAGAAACTGTCCAAACCTATGTTAAAGAAGATGCTGCATATGAAGCCTTTATCCTCTCTATAAGAGCTATGCTCGAGACAGTCTTGCCGCGATATCTGGCTGAAGGGAAATCTTACCTAACGATTGCGTTTGGTTGCACGGGGGGTAAGCACCGATCCGTTACGGTCTGCGAGGATATTGCAAATTATTTAAGGAATAAAAACCTCCCTGTACATATCCATCACAGGGAGATCAAGGCATCCTGAATTATTGCAGTTACAGAGGCTTAAGAACAGGTGATGCATCCTTACCCGGACACTCAAACTCTCCATGCTGCTGTTCGAAACCTGATTGCCCGCTGGCTGACATTGTGAAATCCAATGTCGGCAGGCAATGGGCAGATCCCGCAACACAAGCCCTTACTATTTTTGCTTTTAATGCATTACTCATTTTCGACCCCTTCCAGTGTCAGAATTGCGTTTTCCTTTGAAATCCCCTGCCCGGAATAGGTATAGAACACTATCTCCTGACGCGTTTCCTCAGGTGATTTCGGTTTAAAATGAAATAACAAACGGGATCTGGTTCTCTCTCCCAGATCAATCAGACGGTCATCTCCGTTCAATTGCATGATAATATTTAAAAGTTTCATCTCAGAGAGATCATCGGCTTCTGTCTCATCCAAAACAGTATAGTCGCCAATAGGCTCTGTTTCCCCATGATGATCCTTGCGGAAAATTAAATATGACCTCTCCAGAAGTGGATTTGGGCGATATGTGTATACCTTGTGCGATGCCATATCCTGATACATCCTTAAACCCCTTGTCTTTTATATTTTGCGCCTTGGAATTGGCAGTTCAGGCTTGCATTTCCTGCTCTTTAGCCCTAAATCTAACAGGTAAATTTTAACGTTGTATGAAAATAACATAGAATTGTGGGGACCTAGACATGGCCGGAGCTACAGCAGAAAAAACCAGTTTCTCAGATTACAAGGTCAAGGATATCTCCTTGGCGGACTGGGGGCGACGCGAGATCACTATTGCCGAAACAGAAATGCCGGGGTTGATGGCCTTGCGTGCCGAGTATGGCGCAAAACAGCCTTTAAAAGGTGCGCGTATCGTAGGTTGCCTACATATGACGATCCAGACAGCTGTGCTGATTGAAACGCTGACTGCCCTTGGCGCTGAAGTGCGCTGGTCTTCTTGCAATATTTTCTCGACACAGGATCAAGCGGCAGCTGCTATTGCTGCAGCAGGAATTCCTGTGTTTGCATGGAAGGGCGAAACTGAAGAAGAATATCTCTGGTGTATTGACCAGACAATTACTGGTCCTAACGGATGGGTACCAAATATGATCCTTGATGACGGCGGTGATTTAACCGTTATTATGCATGACCAGCACCCGGAACTGATGAAGGCTGTTAAGGGGATATCCGAAGAGACTACAACAGGCGTTCACCGTTTGTATGACATGGAGAAGGCAGGCAAACTGATGTGCCCTGCTATTAACGTCAATGACTCCGTTACCAAATCAAAATTCGATAACAAATACGGTTGCCGCGAGAGCCTTGTTGACGGTATCCGCCGTGGTACGGATGTTATGATTGCCGGCAAGATTGCTGTCGTTTGCGGATATGGCGATGTCGGAAAAGGATCTGCTGAATCCCTTAGATCCCAAGGCGCACGTGTGATCGTAACAGAGATTGACCCTATCTGCGCTTTGCAAGCGGTCATGGAAGGTTATGATGTTCTCCCAATTGAAGATGTCGTCTCCAAAGCGGATATTTTTGTGACTGCAACAGGCAATAAAGCCATTATCACCCTCGATCATATGCGTGCCATGAAAGATCGCGCTATTGTTTGTAACATCGGGCACTTTGACAACGAAATCGAAGTTGAGGGCTTACGCAATATGAAATGGCACAATGTCAAGCCACAAGTCGATGAAATTGAATTCCCTGACGGAAAGCGCATCATCCTTCTGGCAGAGGGTCGCCTTGTTAATCTGGGTTGTGCAACAGGACACCCTAGCTTTGTTATGAGCGCATCTTTTACGAACCAAACTCTGGCGCAAATTGAATTGTGGACGAATGCATCGGCGTACGAGAACAAGGTTTACGTACTGCCTCGTCATCTTGATGAGAAAGTTGCCCGTTTGCATCTTGATAAATTAGGGGCAAAACTTACGGTTCTAACAAAAGATCAAGCTGATTATCTCGGCGTGGATCAATCGGGGCCTTTCAAGTCTGAACAGTATCGTTACTAGACTGTCTTCTTTTCATATCAAAGGCCGCAAACAGCGGCCTTTTTTATGCAGTAATATTACCGCCTGCATCGGAGATACCATGCGCGATCGAATCCAGAAAATTTAATGTACGTAGCAAAGATATTTCACGAACTCCCCTCTTTTCGAGGTCATGCAAATCCACGATAAAGCTCCGCATGCGGTCACGCTCCTCTTCACCGAAATCAGCCCCCAGAGAGACGATGGCTTCCTGGCCATCAGATGTTGTTGTAACAGGAGGAGGCTCTTCAACATTCTGGTCGTGAACTGCCCTGCCTGTGTTTTGATAGGCATGCGTAGCACGGGCAATATAAGTGTTTGCTGCAGGCTCGACAGCAGCTAATTTTTGAGAAGAAATTTCCGTGTCAGGATTATTCTCCGGCCCCCGCTCTTCTTTACCGGAAAATGGTTTATGTTCAGCAATGCTTTGGCCAAGAAGCGCAGAGAGAAAGTTTGCCAAGGCTAGAGTTGATACGATGGTTGTGTCCTCCCACTCTAAAGACCGAACGTCTTGGGCGCCTCCATCACGTTTTCTGCCCTCATAATACTCGCTTTCATCCTTACGAAGTTCCATGCGCGGATCTGTCCGTTCGACGGTCCGCGTAATCGTTTGAATGAGGGGGTCTATCCTGCTCCACATAGACCAAGTATAGCGTATTTCCGAAAACTAGAAAGAGCCGACTACTTTTGGCTTCAGGACCTCGATAATAGGTTCTTTACGACCTTTAGTCATATTCTCTTCAGATCCCCATGCCCAAATCTGATCAGAGTTGCGATTATGCAAGCCAATGTAGCCTATTTCGCACAAAAGCGGAAATTGTGCCTCCCCATCAAGAATCATAGGTTTCTTGGCGTCTGCAAAAACAGGCTTTAAATCGAGGACTAGGGTTGATTCCGGACTCATATCCAGGGTACCGTTCGCTATAGCTGTTTCTCTCTCGTTCAGCAAAATTTCTGTAAAGTTCTCGATCCCATTCGGGATAACAGCTATAGGAAGCCCCCCATAGTAGAACGGGAAATATACCATCCCTTGGGATGGAAATTTGACTTGAAGTTTGGCAGGCGCCGCGCCTACCGCCTTTGTGTAGAGAACTTCAACTTTCAGTCGGACCAGAATTCCTTCACTTTGAGGGGTTAAGGACAGGAATTTATTGTAAAGACGAGGGATTTCCTGTTTGAGGAACGGCTGTTTCTCCACTTCGCTTAGTGTAGCATATTTTTCTGTTCTGACGATCAGCTTTTCGAATTCGGGATTCTGGACGCCTGCTATTTTCAGAAACCCAAGCCCGACATCCTCGTCCGTTGACGGATATCCAAACAAGCGTGCTTTATCAACTTCTATGACCTCGGCTTTGGCTGCTGAAGGAATAATTTCTCCGAGCATGACTATACTTAGTAGGCATAGCGCGGCTTTTAGTAGTTGCGATGTCATCTTGAAATACCCAAATCCTTAATTTCTATTCATATCAATATGATCTGTATATATACTGTTATTATTATGCCAGAAAATCGTAAAAAATCTAAATCCAAAAATTTGGACGTGACTATTAGTCCCAGCGAGGCAGGACAAGAAATATCTGACCCAGATCAAGAGTTATGGGAATGCTATATTCGGGATGTCGTCCCACTTAAAGGCAGGGGGTATGAACAGGCCTCTGGCGGGCTGATCCCCCTCTCTCCCACCATGCCCGCTCCTTCGCGGAACAAGAGGTCTTATACCCCCCTTATTCCAGACATCGCCTTGCGACATGAAGAGGCTTCCCGCAGCGCGCTTCTCTCCCCGACACAGCTTGATCGCGGGATGGATCAGAAATTCAGGAAAGGTCTATTGCCAGTTGACGGACGTCTAGATTTGCATGGCTATAGCGTAGAGGTGGCGTTTCGTATCTTTCTGGAGTTTATGACGAGACATACTATAGCCAATTCCCGATGCTTATTGGTTATTACCGGAAAAGGGCGCAATAAATCTACAGGGTTGGATACTGGCGCCATACGATCAGAGTTTCCTAAATGGCTGGGACTTCCACGTTTTTCCGGACTTATCCTTGCCCACTGTAATGCTCCGCCCCATATGGGAGGAAGTGGGGCGTTTCTGGTTTTGCTACGAAAAAGCAAAACAGAATCTAAAGGATAAACTGGCTCAGATCTTTATTCTTCGAAAGTTCTGAAACTTTTTCACGGACCATGTCGGAAGTAATTCTGACGGTTTGTCCTGACTTATCGCTCGCATCAAAACTTAGATCTTCGAGCAACTTTTCCATGACCGTCTGGAGGCGGCGGGCTCCAATATTCTCAACTGTCTCGTTGACCTCGAAAGCAATGCGGGCAATTTCATCAATCGCGTCACTCTCAAAATCGAGCGTAACATTCTCCGTCCCCATGAGCGCTATATACTGACGCAACAAACAAGCCTCTGTATCTGTCAGGATTTGTCTGAAGTCTGCTTCAGTCAAGGATGATAATTCAACCCTGATCGGCAGGCGCCCCTGCAACTCGGCCAGTAAATCAGATGGTTTTGCGTAATGGAATGCTCCGGATGCAATAAACAAGATATGATCTGTGTTAATTGCCCCATGTTTTGTGGAGACGACCGTTCCCTCAATTAAAGGGAGGAGATCTCTCTGCACGCCTTCACGGCTTACGTCGCCACCTCTTACATCTTGACGCGCAGCGATTTTATCAATCTCGTCTATGAAAACAATGCCGTTCTGTTGCACCAATTCGCGTGCCACGTCGCGGATCTTGTCTTCATCAAGGAGGCTATCTGCCTCTTCCGTAAGACATGCCTGAAGAGCGGCTTTCACTGTCATTTTGCGCTTTTTTGTCCGCGCGCCCATTTTGCCGAACATGTCTCCAATACTTACCATGCTCATGGATGCACCGGGCATTCCCGGGATATCAAAGCTTGGAACCGGGCTTGATGTATCTTGTAATTCAATTTCTATTTCGCGCGTATCCAAAGTGCCTTCGCGAAGTTGCTTCCTGAATATCTGTCGGGTATTTTCGCCAGACTCTCCCCCTACCAATGCTTCTAAAACGCGATCTTCTGCTGCAAGCTCAGCCTTTGACTCGACGCTTTTACGCATTTTTTCGCGTGTCTGGCGCAAACCGATTTCCATCAAGTCACGAATAATGCTTTCTACATCTTTTCCAACGTACCCGACTTCGGTAAATTTTGTGGCTTCAACTTTTAGGAAAGGCGCTTGTGCCAATTTGGCAAGGCGGCGGGCGATTTCTGTTTTCCCAACACCTGTAGGTCCGATCATCAGAATATTTTTTGGATAGATTTCTTCTTGCAATGAATCATCAAGTTGCTGGCGACGCCATCTGTTTCTAAGGGCAATTGCGACAGCACGTTTTGCAGATGTTTGTCCGATAATATGACGGTCAAGCTCCGAGACGATTTCACGAGGTGTAAATGCCGGAATATCCAAAATTCTATTTGTTACATCCACATGGTCCACTCCATGAGAAGCGTTCGGTACACTGGTGTTCATTCTACTTACCTTGATTAGATTTTTTCGATGACGATATTGTGGTTTGAATAGATGCAGATATCGCCTGCAATCATCATAGATTTTTGCGCAATCTCCTCGAGAGGCATTTGTGTATTCTCGGTCAATGCTCTTGCCGCTGCCAACGCGAAGTTTCCGCCAGACCCTATTCCTATAATCCCGTCTTCAGGCTCCACAACATCCCCTGTTCCTGATAAAATCAAGGATGTTGTTTTGTCACAAACAGCCATCATAGCTTCAAGTTTGCGTAGATATTTGTCGGTGCGCCAATCTTTGGCTAGCTCAACACAGGCACGCAAAAGTTGTCCCGGATGAGCCTCTAGCTTAGCCTCAAGTCTTTCAAACAAAGTAAATGCGTCAGCTGTTGCCCCTGCGAATCCAGCAATTACCGCTCCCCCCTTGCCCAGTCTGCGAACCTTTCTGGCATTAGATTTCAACACAGTATTACCGAGTGTAACCTGTCCATCACCCGCAACGACAACCTCTTCACCACGCCGTAGCGCCAAAATAGTTGTGGAGTGCCAGTTGGACTTGTTTGTTGGATCATAATAATTTTGCATACCCGTGATATGGACCGAATTCCATGTGCCGTCAAGATACTCAGATTCAATTTCTGGCCTAATAAAAAAACCGGAAATTTCTTCCCGGCTTTTTCTATAAATTTCTATTCGATTGTGCGCCAGTGGAGAGGAATTCCTCCAGGTGGTTTACCGAAAGATTTCGCAGCATTTCCACCGCGTTTCACGATCTCGGTAAAGCGAACTTGTTTACCGTTCGGGTATGTCCATCCGGATGACCCCTGAGAAATACAGAATTCACCATCTGCGACACCGAAAATACCTTCTGCGGCACGGGCAACAGATTGGCGACCGTTAATGTCCAAGATAAGATGTTTGTTTTTAACAGAATCAAGGCGCGCAGGATCCATCGAGCATTTCAAGTTACCGTAACCGTCCGTATAGCAGACAACATCATGCGGGAAGTCAGGTACACAGTCACGGACATCCTCGCCGAGGATTGAGTAGTCGCCTTTGACGATTTTTCCGAAAGCAATCGGGAAAATATCGCGGGAGCGGAACTGTGATCCATCTGTGTCGCAATTGATTTTGCGAATTTCTACGGCAGCGTCTTTTACAAATGCCAGTGAGTGGCCGCTATTTACCGCACAAATTTCTACGCCGTTATGGAGCTTGGCATACACAAAGCCTTCACCGGAGTTTTTAACACGGGGGGTCAGGTCGTCTTTACGTGGGGCTGTATTCACGAAGAATTTCTGACGCGCTCCCAACTTGCTGTTGATAGCGGTTTGCGCCAAGGCAAAGCCGGTTGCATATGTATCGAAAGCAGGAACAGCAAATGTTTGGATTTCACTGTCAACACCCTCGAGCTCGGAATGAAGTTTCTGGGTCACTTCAGCAAAGGCCAAATCATGCAAATCGCCATAGTCGGCAATTACATAGACAAGCGTGCGGTCAACCATCTCAGGTCTCCTTACGGTTTTAAAAAAATGAAGTTAGAATTGAGCATATGAGTAATGATATTTTCTGTAACAGTCAACAAATCTTCTTTGTCGTCATGCATCAAAACTATGTGCGCGCTATCTTCCCTGTTCAACCAAGGGTCTGAATCTATCTTTTTGTTAATATCCTCTGTACTGGCTATGTCCCATTTTCCTCTGTGCCTGGGGGAGACCATCCAGTCGGATGTCGAAAAAGTAACCAGTGAATCTATTGCGTCCCCTAACTCGCTGTTTGTCCACCACGGCAAGGTCACATCGGGGGTCGGGAGCTTCTTGAACCCATTTTCGATCAGCCACTTTTGAATGTCGGATTTTAATTGCAGTTGATCGCCAGTTGGCAACGCTTTTGTTACAAGGTGCACGCCATCCCAGAATAAATGTTGCACATAGGCCCTATATTCTTCAGGAACGGTCATAAAATCTATCGCATGTGCATTGCCACATCCACGGTCTAGATGGGGAAAACGAAAATAGCGAGGTGGCTTTGCACATCCTGCGGTCTCATAGGCCAAATCTATCAATTGCTGTGTCTTTGTGATTTGGGCTGTTTGGGTAGTAAATCCGACCTCACTGGTGCGCTCATGGGCGTAAGAATGGTTCGCAATTATAAACCCTTTGCGGATTGCCCGAACAATCTTGTCAAATCCAGCTCTATTACCAACTGCTGGATCCATGAACTCCCCACGCACAAACAGAACCGAAGGCACGTTTTTTGATGCCAGAAAATCCGTCAGAACGTCCGTGTTTTTTGACGGGCTATCATCTATCGTCAAATAAACTCTTTTTGTCATTTCTATTCCAGGTCCCTTAAAAGGCCGCTTAGAGCAATAAATTCATCTTTAATCCAATAAATCGGAGTGGCCTCAATATCTTTTAGCACAATCGGAACATTCTTTTGTCTGAAACTTTTCAGGAATCTTTCCCCATCCCATAAATTCTGCCCGACCAGCCGGTCAAGAATTCCTCCTGTCAGATATATTCCGCCAAATGAGAATCCAAACATCACAGCCTGATGTGCAAAAAGACCCAACATTTCATGAAAGATGCACAAAAGATTTTGTACTAACGGATCATTCCCACCTTTTACCAACATATCATTTGTATCAAAATACTCGCGATGGGTGTGGGCTTTTTCACATGCCAAACAGTACATATTCCAAAGCCCCGGACCTGAGATCAAATCTTCATATATAGCAACCGTCCCATCGGATTTGAATTTCTGCAATTCTCCGAACAGTTCGGTCTGCTCCGCTGTAATTGTTGCGGGAACCATGTGTCCCCCATGAGTTCTTTGTATAAACGGGCCGTTGGGGCCGTCCATGATATAGGCCAGGCCAAGACCTGTGCCAACACCAATAACAACACATGATGCGCCTTCGCTTGGGTTGCCATCCGACTCTAATAGAGGCAGTAATCCTGTCCCATCGATTACGAATATACCGAGTGCGTTTGCTTCAAAGTCATTGCGTTTTTTGAAAATCGCTTTGGGTAAAATTTCGGCAAGTTTCTTTGCATCCAAATTCCAAAGATTCCTATCTCCTAAGGAGAGCCGAAATTCGGTGATGATTTCGGGCTGTATATTTTGTGAATGAAGATAATGAAGTGCGATAGCTGCAAAATCCGGATAATCAGCAATCAGGATTTTTTGAGGGTCAGACATTGTTTTATAATCACTAGATAGGGCAAACCGTGCGTGTGTTCCCCCCGCGTCACATAATAGAATCGTCATGAGATTTTGGCTTTCTGACCTTTATGGCGACTATCTTCTGTATCGCCGTACGGATCCACATGGATCATAATTTCCGATTGAGGGAATTCCTGAAGGATTGCTTTTTCAATCACACGCGTAATTTCATGAGCAGACCATAGCAGCATGCTTGGATCCAGCTCGATATCAAACGATATTAAATACTTGCTTCCTGATTGCCCCGTACGTAAGTCGTGAAGCCCCATGACCTCCGGATGAGATCGAATAATTGCTATCAGACGTGCGCGAATAGACTCATCCAGTTCCTTGTCCATCAGCATACCGAAGGATTTCTGTGCGATGTTTAGAGAAGAACGGGCCATTAGTCCAGCCACCACGAGCGCGCAAAGCGGGTCAACCCAGAGAGCCGCCCAGCCTATATAATCAATCATAACAACCAAAAAGACCGCCCCGTTAATAGCTATATCAGAGCTGTAATGCATGGAGTCAGCCTCCAGCGCCAGTGATCCTGTTTTTTTGACAGTAATTTTCTGGATGACTGAGATGATGGCTGAGAGCAGAACCGAGAATCCCATAAGAAACATTGTAAAAACATGGTTATTGATGGGGGACGGGTGCAAGAACCTGTTTAAGGCCTCCATCAGCAAAAACGATCCTCCGCCCAGTAGTACTGCCGCTTGAAGGAGGGCTGCAATTGCCTCAACTTTTCCATGCCCGTAACGATGATCTTCGTCTGCCGGCTTTAGTGACCAGCGAATTGCGAGTAGGGTCATAACGGATAGGCCGATATCGCTGAGCGAGTCCATAAGAGCGGAAAGAACAGCAGCTGATCCGGAGTAAACTAAGGCCACAGATTTTGCGAACACTAGAACAATAACTGTGGCAATGGTGATTGCGGATGCGGAAAGAGCCTGATTCTCCAGGCCTTGTCTCTTGCTTTGCTGTGATGAGGGAAGGCTCATACCTTGTCCTTTGTTAATTTCAAAGGAGAGTAACTTGTGTCTAGGTTTTAGAAAAGTTTTTTCGGGGAGTTTTGGAGCAATAAAAAACGGCGGGTCATGCCGCGCCGTGTTTTTATATTATTTTCATCCAAGCTATATGACGTAGATGATCACGCCTGTCCAAACTACAGCTAAACCAGCAATTGTTAATGCAGCTTTTACTACTTGAGGCATATTGATCCTCCTTGCCTGTATTATGTTTATTATTATCTTCTACTTATAATTATGCGGCAATGCGCCGCAGCAAAGCAAAGTATTAGTGTGCTGCAAAGCGGCAGGAATTAAAGGTTTTTTAAGGAAAATTTAAGTTTTTCAGGTTGCTATCTTGAGCAAAACCCAAGACGATCTTTTTCGTTATGGCAGCACTTCGAAAAATGCATAGGGCAAAACCTTGAATTCTCCGATTTTGGAGAATGGGCAAGGCGCTTGATTCGTTCTGCAAGACCTTTAATAAAGGCGTGTGCTGTGGCTACGGTCGGGACGCGGGCAAATGCGGGGATACCCAATTCTTTTGCCAGGTGACGATATTCTTCCTCGATTTCAACCAATGTCTCAACATGTTCGCTTACGAAGGCATGGGGATAAATTAGGACGGGGACGTTACTCTTGGCTGCAAGTTCTAAAGCCTCCTCCGTTGATGGACCTATCCATTTAAGCGGGCCAACACGGCTTTGATAGCAAATGGACCAGTCAAGGTCTTGAATCTCCAATCTCTCGGCGATTATGCGGGCCGACTCCTCACATTGATATTGGTATGGATCTCCCGCCTTTATAATTTTCTCTGGGAGGCCATGCGCTGAAAATAAGAGACGCGGAGATAGCCCGCTCTGATTTTTGAGCTTTGTGTATTCCGTCTTAATGTTTTGAACCGATGCCTCGATAAATCCTTCATCGTCAGGATAACAACACAATAATCTGGTAGGTACTATCAGGTTATTTTTTGCGGCAGATTTTTTCCAGTCTTCAAAAGAAGAACGGGTGGTGGTAGTCGAATATTGCGGATAAAGGGGAACGAGAAGAACTTGATCCGGCGCATAATCTTTAACCAATTTTGTTACTTCGTCAGACATGGGATGCCAATAGCGCATGCAGACAAAAACCCGATAATCTGGTCCCAGCTCTCCTTGCAATGCCCCTGCTTGCTCCATGGTATTTTCCAGCAAGGGTGATTTTCCGCCAAGTCTGGCATAGGCAGACCCGGCTTCATTTTTGCAGCGCTTATTGGCTATAAGGCGCGAAATTAAAAAACGGGCAGGATAGGGTGCTTTGATAATATTTTTATCCATGAAGAAATTGATCAGAAAAGGTCTGATAGATTCCGGTTTATCCGGCCCTCCAAGATTTAGTAAAACGATTGCTGTTCGTTTTTTCATTTGTAATATTAGCCTCTGATTATTTTCAAAAGTTGATCAACATGGGACGGGGGCGTGTCCTTGTCAATCCCATGGCCCAGATTGAATATATGGCGTCCTTTCCCTAAAGTTTCCAGTATTTTTTCTGTTTGGGCTTCCAATTCAGGCCCGCCTGCCCGTAAGGTCATAGGGTCTAGATTTCCTTGAACGGTACAATGTTTTTGTAAATTGCGCGCAGCATATTCGGGTGGAACTTGCGTGTCTATACCGATACCGTCAACGGCAGTCTTCTCCGCATATTCTTCGTATAGAAAGGCTGCACCTTTCGGGAATCCTATAACTGGAGTTGTCGGTTTGTGATGTTTGATATGGGTAACAATTTTCTTTGTTGGTTCTATGACCCATTTTCGGAATTGATCAGGGGGTAGGACTCCCGCCCATGAGTCAAAAATTTGTACGACATTGGCACCACGAGAAATTTGATTAACTAGGTATTCCGAAACGAGCCTCGTCAGCAAGTCAATTAAGGACTGGAATTTCTTAGGGTTTGATAATGCAAATACCCGGGTTTCATGAAAATCTTTTGTCCCTTTTCCGTCAATCATGTAGCAAGCGAGCGTCCATGGAGCTCCAGAAAATCCAATAAGATCTGTGCCTGAAAATCCTTCGTTGTCGAGTTGAGCACGGATCGATGTGACGGCTTGGTATACTGCGGAAAGATTCACGTGAAATTTTTCAATATCCGGATTTTCAAGGTCAGGTAACGGACCTAGTTGAGGGCCATGGTTTTGTGCGAATTTTAAATCCTGCCCAAGAGCGTGGGGAACAACGAGAATATCAGAAAAAAGAATTGCTGCATCAAATCCAAAACGGCGAATAGGTTGGAGGGTTACTTCCGTTGCAAAGGATGGGGTGTAACACAGGTCGAGAAAGGATCCTGCTTCTCCACGAGTTTTCAGATATTCCGGAAGGTAGCGACCCGCTTGCCGCATTAGCCAGACGGGCGGTTTTTCTTGGGTATTCCCGTTTAGTGTGTGGTAGAGTTTTCCAGCCATATCGGTTTTTTTCTGTGTTAGAGTTTGCTTTTCAAAGTAGGGTTTGTTTATCGGGTTCGGGCATAAAAGCAGAAACCAACTTTTATAAAAAGATATATTTTTTTGTTTTTGTTGTTAGTAGGAGGGGTGAGTCATGGGGATAAAAATTTATCCTGACTTTTATCCACATGCTGCATATGAACAAGAGTATTTCGAATCCTTGTTTTTTGTTTTTTTATCCCCTGATTGATTTTAAGGATTTATATTTGTCCACCTGTGAATTGAGAATTTGTAGATGCGTTTTTTACTTGTGGAGTAAATTATTCTTTTTTTATCCGTGTTGTTATCACATGTGTTTCCCACTCATTTGTCCACATCGGATCGTATTGAAAGTGAAAATGATCTTATTTACAGATAGTTGTTCTTTTTATGGCGAAATTATGAGGAGTTGCGTTATGAGGCAAGAATAGGTAGAGTAGCGCAGATTATGACAGATTGATGGAATGAGAGTATGTTTCAGGACGCATATATAAAACTAGATCGTTTGGAAGTCGAAGAGCTTTTGGAAAAGACCAAGAAGTCTTTTGACGGCATTTCTTTTAATGCTGAGAACACTGTTATCATGTCTCGTGATTTGCCATTTTATCCGGGTTATAAATTTTATGATATGGCCGATCATTCACATATGCCTCCGTCCCGACGTTTTGTTTTAATGAAGGATGACAAAATTATTGTCCTAGATTTTACGAATACGCCGATTTACACGTTGAATAATGATTTGCCTATTCAGTTAAATAGGAACACGGTTAAGGATTATGTCCGTTTCTTTTTCACTTTTGTGCGTGGCCGCCACGGTCGGTTCATCATTGTAGAAAGTGTTGATGATATTGCCTGGCGGGAAGAGCCGCCACCTGCCGCACGTAAATCTATCTCTAAACTGATCAAGGAAATTGCTTTTCACTCTTCCGATAATGGAGATGGTTCTTTTTTCTTGCAGGCACAAATGATGTTCAGAGATTCCCTATTTCAGGCTGATGTTACTGTAAAACCTGATGGTCTGGTACAGTTGTCAAATGAGTCTTTGTTGATCGAAGATATGCCGATTTTGGATGATACGTTCGGTCAGTAATCCAGATAGGCCATTTTTTTAGCTTTTCCCTTATTTTTCAGATAATTATTAACGATTTTTGCGTAGTCAGTGCTTGACTCGAGACGTAAAATCGTACCATGATCTGTTCTATCACAAGTTATACGGAGGTAGATATGACCCGTTCTGAACTTATTCAAGTGCTCGCAGAGCGCAATCCGCATTTATATTTGCGGGATATTGAAAAAGTCGTTGATGCATTTTTTGGTGGTATAACAAATGCTTTGGTTCATGGTGACCGTGTTGAGTTGCGTGGCTTCGGGACTTTCTCTGTGAAGGAACGTGGTGCCAGAGTGGGTCGTAACCCTCGTACAGGAGAGTCGGTTAAGGTTGATGAAAAGCGTTTGCCTTTCTTTAAAACAGGTAAGGAACTTCGCGAGAGACTGAACAAGGATGAATCCGGAGTATAGGGTCGTATATTCATGGCTTCATTGCTGAAAATCATTTCTACCATTTTTTTTGTTACCCCTCTGTTCTGGATTATTCTTGCTAATCGTGAAGAGGTTCCCCTTTCTTTCGCCCCTCTTTGGTCGAGCTATAATTTGCCTTTTGCTGCAATTATTTTTATCGCCGTACTTTATGGCTTTGTATGGGGAGCTTTGATTTTTTGGGTGAACGGATCAACGCTTCGCCGTTCTTTTAAATTGCAGAAAAAAGAAATCAGAAAACTGAATACGCAAATTGGTACGACTGTATGACAAAAATCTTTTGTGCGATTGATACACCTGATTTATCCCGTGCAATTTCTTTATCCGGCGAAATTTCCAAGGCAGGTTGTGGTATTAAACTTGGTTTGGAATTTTTTAGCAGTCTGGGGAATTCGGGTGTTCAATCTATACGTAATGCCTATCCTGATATTCCGATATTTCTTGATTTAAAATTTCATGATATTCCAAACACTGTCGTTGGGGCTTTAAAGGCTGTGACTCGACTGGGTGTATCTTATTTGAATGTTCATGCTTCAGGTGGAGCAGAAATGATGCGTTCTGGCGCGGAGGCTGTTTTTGAGGAAGCTGATAAATCAGGTCTTATAGCTCCAAAGCTTCTTGCTGTGACAGTTTTGACATCTATGGATCAGAAGGCCCTCTCTTCTGTTGGCCAGAATGAAGATACTGTTGGTCAGGTTTTGCGTCTGGCAAAATTGACCAAAGAAAGCGGACTTGCCGGTGTTGTATGTTCTGGTCGGGAAATTTCTTTTTTACGGCAAGAGCTAGGGCAAGATTTTGTTTTTATGGTGCCTGGAATTCGCCCTGCCGGAAGTGAGGCGGGTGACCAAAAGCGGGTTTTGACTCCAAAGGTCGCATTGGAACTTGGTGCAACGCATTTGGTGATAGGTCGCCCGATTACGCAGGCTGATGATCCTTATCAGGCGGCTTGCGATATTCTTTCTTCATTAGTATAGCTTTGATTAGTCCTAGCCACCGAGATTTGGTGTTCGTAGCGGCATTCCGCTTTTTGTAGCGGCTGTCTGTGCAGCGTCTACTCCGCCCCCGGTTACAGTATTTGCAGCATCCTGAATAGCCATTCCCGCAGCTCTTTTTACATCTGCGGAGTTGATAGACTGAATTCCATCCTTAACATTATCGTAGGCCTCTTTCAAAAAGCCTTTCATTTTCTCGTATGTGGATGGCTCCTCGTATGTTCCTGTGACTTTTCCAACGACGCATTGCGCTCCGGCTTGGCTGATACGAGCGTGAGTTGCAATAGATTGCGCGGATGAGTCAATACCTATCAGGTCTGTTGCAACTTTGGCGTTCAGATTTCGCTCGCCCGGGCTTACTTTGCATTCTTCGAAAGCTTTCAGTGTCTGGTCTAGCGTTACATCTGTCATCTCATACACCCTTTTTATTCTTACATAATTTTGTTAAGTTTATTGGATAACAATTAATTTTCGGTGTAGATTTACATATATTATGCAAGATTTTCTTTTGGACTATTATCTCTGGATTAAGGCGTTACACATTATTGCTGTAATTTCATTTATGGCAGGTATGCTCTATTTACCGCGTTTGTTTATCTATCATATTGAAGCACCAAGAGATTCTCAAATGTCCGAAACATTCAAGGTTATGGAGCGGCGCTTGATTAGGGTCATTATAAACCCTGCTTTTCTTGCAGCTCTATTTTTTGGCGGATTGATGTTTTGGGCTAATCCTGCACTTTTCTCTGAGGGCTGGATGCATACCAAATTGCTCTGCTTGATTTTAATGGGGGGGGTGCATGGTGCCTTTTCCAAATGGCGGAAAAATTTTGCAAAAGATGAGAATAACCGGTCTGCAAAATTCTATCGGATCTGGAATGAAATCCCGACTATTTTGATGATTGTGATTGTACTGATGGCGGTTGCAAAGCCGTTTTAGTTCTGTTGTGATTAGTGAATGATGTTAAACATATTCGCTGGGGGAACGTGTTTATATGCTTCTTCAAGACATCCTTCCAGATAACCAGGACAGATATTGAGAACATGATGCTCCTTTTGAGCGCCCATAGCTTTTGCAAAGTCCAGTATCATGTTTCGTGTTGCAATCTGCGTAAGAGGAAGAGCTACAAAATGTCGTTCCGATAGGGGTTGGAATTCTAGATTCTTTTCATCGTAATTAACTTCGACATCGACTTGATCCGGTGTGATGAATGCAGAAAAATATTCCAGATAATCTCCGATGAATGTCAATGTTTCCCACGGGTTCGGAAAAGTCAGAACGTAAAGTCGTGATTGTGCGTAAATTTTTGGTGTGTCGTCATTATCGCATTCTTCGTTGCTATAGACTTGGCTAAACATATTATCCAGATCCTGAAAGAACCCATCTAGGCGGATTTGTATATCTTTGAGATATTGCGGATCATCGTAGTCATCAGATTTACATACGGAGAATTTTACGGCGATAGGCTTCCAATTCGGACCTGGGCTTATGCTGATATCTAGCCTGTCTTTGTCTTCAGGGTGCAAAAGTGTGTGAGTGATAATAATTTCTTTTAAGGTGTCTATCAAAGCTATGCCAAATTTATTCAAGGCTTGCTTTTTCTCCAAATGCTTCATGTGGAGGTTATAGGCTGGAATGGAAAAGTGGGTCTTCTGCTCTGTCATTCTGGTTACTGTGGTTGTAAGGCTGGATATTGTGATTGCTCGTCATGAGGTTTTGCCAAAAGTCCCTGAATTCTTGAAAAAGACTCTATTATGCCTGCTTTGTTAAGGGCATTAGATGTTCCAAGTCCTGTCAGGTAGGCGTGTTCGGGAGAGATATAAATAGCAAAGGGCATATTATATAATGCTTGTTTTTGCAGATCCTGCCTTCTACTTTGCGGACCTTTAAGTATATGGTTCAGGACCATTGAGAAGGTTTTATCATTTGGTATTCTCGCAGAGTCTGCACCAAATGTCTCCAGTGTGGGGACGTTATTTCGTTCAGTGTATTGTTGCAGGCGTCTGACAAATTTAGCTAGGTTACTTATCTTGAATGTTATTTCGATCTGTTCGCCTGAGTTTTCTGGCAAGAAAATTGGCCCAAGAGACTTTAAGTGTGTTGTATCTTCATCTTCGGAGAACTCTACTTCAGTGAAGAAATCCATTAACGCATAATATTGTGTATAAAAAGCGCCCCTCTCTGAGGAGAGCTGAAATATCATGTCGAAACTATCCGCGTCTTCATTGTAGGACACACCTAATTCCGGTGTTCTGTCATCGGGATTTTGGCGGAAAGACATTAGTCGCAGAATTATTGCTACGGTTGAGTTAACTGCGCGAATATAGTTAATTTGATTCAGTGGCCAATTGGCCTCTTCGAGCGTATGCCCTTCGCTGGTGCGGTGCTGGCTTGACATGCGAAATTTCTGGCTGATTTCCGGCTTTTGGATATCACTCGCGATATAGCTGACTGTGAGTTGCCCCATTCCCTGTGGCTCCATTTTATTTTTGTTATTATGCAAATAATTAGATGTTTTTTTGTTGTTTGGCAAGAATTTATTGACAGTTTTGTCATAGACTTGTATATAGGTTCTGTCTTTTATAAAACTCCTGACAATTTTGAGGCTGTTAATAGAGAAGAACCTCGCGGGAGTTGGTTTAGTTCGGAGTAGCCGATAGTCATAAGACATTCTCAAGTTTTTCCCAGCACTTTTGTTTATTAACCAAGTTATTATGCAACAACCCAACGGATAATTTTCCAGACCTTCGCAGGATCGTGTTGAGATCTTTATTTATCGAAGGCACAATTTCACCTTAAACATTATGAGACCCTCATGAATCTTCAAGATTTGAAAACTCGCTCCCCTGCCGAATTATTGGCCTTTGCAGAGGAGCTGGAAATTGAAAACTGCAGCACTATGCGTAAACAGGATATTATGTTCGCTGTGCTGAAAAAATTGGCAGAACAAGATGTCCCGATAGCGGGTAGCGGTGTTCTGGAGGTCTTGCAGGATGGTTTTGGCTTTTTGCGGTCCCCTGAAGAGAATTACCTGCCGGGTCCAGATGATATTTATGTTTCTCCCTCGCAAGTTCGCCGCTTCGGCCTTCGGACCGGGGATATTGTAGAGGGCGGTATTCGCGCCCCAAAAGAATCGGAGAGATATTTTGCCCTTCTTAAAGTTGATAAAATCAATGATGAAGCGCCTGAAAAAATCCGTCATCGTATCAACTTTGATAACCTGACACCTCTCTATCCGGAACGGAAAATCAAACTTGAGCTTGAGGATCCAACCAAGAAAAATTTTACCCAGCGCGTTATTGAATTAACTTCGCCGCTTGGGTTTGGCCAGCGTGCTTTGATTGTTGCACCTCCTCGTGTTGGCAAAACTGTTATGCTGCAAGACATTGCGCATTCTATTGCCACAAACCATCCAGATGCATATTTGATTGTTCTGCTTATTGATGAGCGTCCGGAAGAAGTAACCGATATGGCGCGTTCCGTCCGCGGAGAAGTCGTTTCTTCAACATTTGATGAGCCGGCAGCGCGTCATGTTCAAGTTGCAGAAATGGTTATGGAGAAGGCTAAGCGTTTGGTTGAGCATAAACGAGATGTTGTGATCTTGCTTGACTCGATTACCCGTTTGGCTCGTGCCTATAATACTGTTGTACCTTCATCAGGTAAAGTGCTGACCGGCGGTGTGGATGCCAATGCATTGCAACGTCCTAAACGGTTTTTCGGTGCGGCGCGTAATATTGAACAAGGGGGATCCTTGACCATTATTGCGACAGCTTTGATTGATACAGGTAGTCGCATGGATGAGGTCATCTTTGAAGAATTCAAAGGAACCGGTAACTCCGAGATTGTTTTGGATCGCAAAATTGCAGACAAGCGTGTCTTCCCGGCAATTGATATCCAGAAATCCGGTACTCGTAAGGAAGAATTACTTGTTGCAAGAGAGACGTTGCAAAAAATGTGGCTGTTGCGTCGTATTCTTAACCCGATGGGTACTGTCGATGCCGTCGAATTCTTGTTAGACAAGTTGAAAGACACGAAATCCAACGAAGATTTCTTCCAGTCGATGAACCAATAGGCCTCGGTGGCTATGTCGGTTTCACAAAATTTGAACAGGCTGCGCGAGAAAATCGAGGCAGCCTGTTTGCTTTCTGGAAGGTCATCTTATGAGGTGACGTTGGTTGCGGTGTCCAAGTTTCAAAATGACGAAAAAATTCAGGAAGCTCTGGATTTCGGTCAACGTGTTTTTGGTGAAAATCGTGTCCAAGAAGCTCTGCAGCATTGGCAAGCTCGGCGCGCTCTTTTCCCTGATTTGGAATTGCACTTAATCGGGCCGTTGCAAAGAAATAAAGTGAAGCAAGCTGTTGCTTTGTTTGATGTGATTGAAACGATTGATCGTCCTGCCTTGATTGATGATCTGGTTCGCGAGATGCGAGAGCAAAATAAATCTCTTCGTTATTTTGTACAGGTGAACATTGGCCAAGAGGATCAAAAATCAGGTGTTGAGGTTTCTGAATTGGAAACTTTATTATCCTATGCAGCTCAAGCAGGATTGACGATTTCCGGTTTGATGTGCATCCCCCCTGTTAATATTGATCCAACGCCTTTTTTTTCTAAACTTCGTAGTTTATGCGAGTTACACAAATTCTCCCACCTGAGTATGGGGATGAGTGCGGACTACGAGAAGGCGATCGCACATGGAGCTACACATATCCGGATCGGATCTTTATTATTTGGATCGCGTTAACTCAAAATGGAGGGGAGCGCCGGATTATCAGACTGCTATTTCGTTATTGAGAGATTCACCCTTGGCGATTCCAGTTATATTTACTGTGTGCGGTCATAATGCAGGAGAAAAATGTATAATAGAACGGCAAGAGAATGCTGCGCATATTATAGAATATTCGGAAGTATGTACGACCAATCATTGGCAGAAAAGGAATTGGACTGGGTATCCACGACCGATCCGTTCAAAGGATAGACTTGCGGCTGCTAAGCTTGCAAGTAGAGAGTTTGTGGGGGAGGAGGAAGTGGTTGCGAGTACCTATTCTCAATTCTCATAGTATTATGGCGTTTATTGCAAATACAAATGGAGTTATAAAAGTTGTAAATTTTAATAAAGTTAATGGTTTGCTTAAGCCCGTTTCCTTTTTTTCTCTTTGTTTATAATTATTGATATGACAGATCCCCGCTGGGGTGGCGAGGATCTGCAGTGGCGGCGGAGAAGAGATACTTTATACCTGTGGGGGCAGGTCAATATTTTGCCAGCTCTTCGAGTGCGACAGTTCTTGCACATTGACGGTACGCTTTTACAGCTTGTACAACGTCAATTTTTTGCCCTTCTCCTATACTGGCATTGCGCCAGATCCGGCTGGATTGGATTAAAGACGGTTGGTTTTTAGTCGCGCTTGCTATGGGGCTGAGCAATGCGTGACACCGTTCTTCTATAAGTGCCGGGGAAGAATTTTTTGTGAACTCGGTTATTTGGGCCGGTTCTGAAACTTTTTCCATGCCATTTATTGGCATCAGAATATCTGCCTTGGCCATTCGCGGCATAACAAGTGCAGCAATTAGAGTGGCGATAACTAGTATACCTAGCCACATTATTACGAATCCTTTGAACATTGATTTTGGAGCGGTCGCCCCGAACGAGTTTTTGCCGTACATTTTCCTACCCAACTTCACAAGACTTTTTTCTTTGCCGGTTTTCCGGCTTACAATTTTATTGGACCATTTTTATGACAATTGTACAATGTGTTTCGTTTCGATTTTGTCTGGTAGTTTTCTAAAAAATATTTCAAATTGTAGGTAATTTTTGGAAAAGGTAGATTTTATGCGCATCGGAATAGATTTAGGAGGAACGAAGACAGAAATTATATGTCTTCATGCTGTGAATGGGAAAGAGCTTTTCAGAAAGCGTGTCCCCTCTCCTCAGGGGAGCTACGAAGCGACTTTGGATAATCTAGAGCGTTTGGTGGGTGAGGCCGAACAGGAATTGGGGCAAACGGGTACTGTCGGGATCGGTATTCCTGGATGTGTCTCAAGTGAAAGCGGAACTGTAAAGAATTCCAACTCCATCTGGATTAACGGTATGCCTTTGCAAAAGGATCTTTCCGCGCGTTTGGGGCGTGAGATCAAAATAGAAAATGATGCCAATTGTTTGGCCTTATCGGAGGCAACAGATGGGGCTGGGGAAGGATATCCTGTTGTTTTTGCTGTTATAATTGGGACAGGATGCGGATCAGGAATTGTGGTTCATGGCCACCCTGTTTCTGGTTTAAATGGTTTGGGTGGGGAATGGGGGCATAATCCTTTGCCCTTCCCAAGGAGTTATCAGTCTGATGCATTGGCAACTTCCGAGTTCTTTGATGACGGAAAAAGTGAAGAGGAGATTATCTCTCACATTTATCTTCACAAAGATCCAATCGTTTATTCTGTAAATGACTTGCGTTTGGTTGAGGCGCCCGGCCCTTTATGTTATTGCGGAAAGCGTGGTTGTCTGGAGAAATGGATTTCGGGTACCGGTTTTAAAGAGGATTTTGCACGCGTGAACGGCGAGGAAATCTCAACGCATGATATTGTGGCTTTTGCAAAAGAGGGAGAGATAAAAGCGCGTGAGGCTTTGGAAAGATATAGTGATCGTTTAGCGAGAGCGTTGGCTGGAGTTATAAATATTCTTGATCCTGACATTATCGTTCTGGGGGGCGGCATGAGTAATGTCTCAAGTCTTTATAAGGATGTGCCTCTGCTGTGGGATAAGTATATATTTTCGGATACGGTTCGCACAAAACTTTTGCCGGCGCGTCATGGAGATTCTTCCGGAGTTCGTGGAGCTGCGTGGCTTTGGGGGCGTGACGCTTAATGTTGCAAGGCTCCCCCTCTTATATGATTCACCTTGTCTCAGATGCTACAGGGGCTACTTTGCAAGGTCTAGCTGAGGCAGCTGTGTCACAGTTTCGCGCCCCTGTGCACCAAAAACTTTGGCCGCAGGTCCGTAGTGATAGACAATTAGATCGGGTGATTAAAGGGCTGGAATCTTCCGGAGGCATTGTTTTCTATACTTTGGTGGATGAGGCTCTGATCTGCCGCCTTGAGGAATCCTGCCATGCGTTGGGCATTCAGTGTATTGCAGTTATGGCCCCTTTTCTTTCGGGCCTTTCGGAATATTTAGGGCAGACTCCGATTGGGCGTCCGGGATTACAGCATCGCTTGGATGAGATCTACTTTGAACGTATGGAAGCGATTGATTTCGCAATGAGTTTTGATGACGGGCAGAATCTTACTGGCATTGAGTCAGCAGACGTAGTTCTTGTCGGTGTTTCCCGTACTTCCAAAACGCCGACTTGCATTTATTTGGCGCGTCACGGTATTCGCGCAGCAAATATCCCTTTGATCCGTGAAACAGTTTTCCCTGAGGAGGTTCTGTCTTATGAGCGCCCATTATTTGTAGGCTTAACCGAGTCAGCGGATCGTTTGATTGAACTTAGGTCAACACGGTTAAAGTCAGATAGTGGCGGGGTTGTGGGGAATAACCGTTATATTGATCCGGAGCAAGTCGAGCAGGAAGTTTTGTGGGCGCGTAAATTTTTTAAATTGCGTGGCTGGCCAATCATTGATGTGACTAAACGATCTGTTGAGGAAACAGCAGCGGAGATTATGGTCTTATTGCAAATTGAACAAGAAAAGTTGGAGCACCAGAATGGATAAGATGGTTCTTGAATGCGCGCCTGATTATCTTTGCGCCGGGGTTATTGGCCATCCGATTGCGCATAGCAAGTCACCTGTTATTCATGGATACTGGCTCGAGAAGTTTGGAATTAAAGGGTGCTACGCGAGATATGACATTTTGCCTGAATATCTCGAGCAGGGTATTTCCGATCTGGTTTCTGCGGGAATACGGGGTTTTAATGTGACTATTCCGTATAAAATCGAGATCATGAAATATTGTGAGGAATTAAGTGATGAGGCTCGTGCTATTGGTGCTGTGAATACAGTTGTTGTGCGTGAGGATGGCACTTTGTTTGGTACAAATACTGACTATTTTGGGTTTATCGAGAATATACGGGAAGCTAAACCGACATTTGATTTTACGAATGGATCCGCCGTTGTTTTAGGGGCGGGGGGCGCATCTCGTGCTGTGATTTACGGTTTGAAAAAGGCAGGCGTTCCCCAAATTGTTATTGTGAACAGGACTCCCAGCAAGGCTGAGGCTTTGGCCCTAGAATTCGGGTGCTCCCATTCCGCGTGGGAAGATCTTCCTCAGGTTCTTGGTTCATGTCATTTGTTAGTGAATACTACTTCATTAGGCATGACTGGGCAGGATCCTTTGAATATTGATATTTCCGGACTTTCGGAGAGTTGTTTGGTTAGTGACATTGTGTATGCTCCCTTAATGACGGACTTATTATTGTCAGCTGAGGCTAGAGGGTTGGACTTTGTATCTGGGATTGGAATGTTGTTGCATCAAGCACGTCCGGGATTTAAAGCCTGGTTTGGGCAGGATGTCACGGTAGATAAGCCTTTGTTATCGTGTGTCCTGGGTTGATTTATGCTGCGCTTTATTTTTGGATTTTTTTGTTTTATTTTTAACTAATTGAAATATAAAGATATATCTTCAGGTTTCGAGACGATTCGAATCGGTTCTTTGCTGCAATTATTTTGTGCATCTTGATGAATTTCATTGTGTGTTTGTGCGATGAAGAACGCGAGAATCGCTTTTTCGGCGATTGGGCCTGGTTATCTTGAATATCTTTCTTCTAATCTCTACCCTAAAAAAATTGATTTTTATCCACAGAATCCTGTAAAAGGAGCAATGTTTTTTTTGTCAGAGGTGAAGAGGCCCGTATGAGCAATCACATGCAATTCGATGTCGTTGTCATTGGTGGTGGCCACGCAGGATGCGAGGCTGCAGCTGCGGCTGCGCGTATGGGGGCCAAAACAGCCCTTGTTACACACCGTTTTGATACAATCGGTGCAATGTCTTGTAACCCAGCCATTGGTGGGCTAGGAAAAGGACATCTGGTGCGGGAGATTGATGCTCTAGACGGTGTTATGGGGCGCGTGATTGATCAGGCTGGGATCCAGTTCCGAATGCTTAATGCCTCTAAGGGGCCTGCTGTGCGGGGGCCGCGGGCTCAAGCGGATAGAAAACTTTATCGTGAGGCGATGCAGGCCCTGCTCTCTGGTTACGAGAATCTGGAAATTATCTCTTGTGGCGCAGAAGATCTTATTATTCATGAAAATCAATCTGTTAGTGGAATCGTTCTGGCTGATGGACGGCAAATTGACTGTTTTTCTGTTGTTTTAACGACAGGGACGTTTTTGCGCGGGATTATTCATCAAGGGGAGACACAAACACCTGCGGGTCGTGTAGGGGAGGCTCCTTCCGTTGGTCTGGCTTTGGCATTGGAGCGCCTTAAGCTTCCGCTTTCCCGTCTTAAAACAGGGACACCAGCCCGTCTTGATGGGCGGACTATTCAATGGGATGCTCTGGAAGAGCAAAAAGGGGATGCCCCTCCTGTTCCCTTTTCGTTTATGACGGAAAAAATTACTGTTCCGCAGATTTCTTGTTATATGACCTATACGAGTGAACGAACCCATGAAATCATCCGTGAAAATATTCATCGTGCCCCGATGTATTCAGGTCAGATTAAAAGCCGTGGGCCGAGATATTGTCCATCTATTGAGGACAAGATTATGCGGTTTGCCGATAAAGAACGGCATCAGATTTTTCTTGAGCCTGAAGGGTTGGATGATCCTACGGTTTATCCTAATGGAATATCTACATCTTTGCCCGTGGAGGTTCAGGATAAGATTATTCGCTCTATCCCGGGCTTGGAGAATGTCGAGGTTTTTCAATATGGTTATGCTATTGAGTATGACTTCTGTGATCCGCGTGACTTAAGGCCAAGTCTTGAATCAAAAACGGCAGAAAACCTCTTTTTGGCAGGGCAAATTAATGGAACTACAGGCTATGAAGAGGCCGCTGCTCAGGGCCTTATGGCGGGTATAAATGCCGCTCTGAAGGCTTTGAAGCGTTCGGGAGTCAAAAATAATGTTTCACGTGAAACATTTGTCCTTGATCGCTCTGAAGCCTATATAGGTGTTATGGTCGATGATCTTATTACACGCGGCGCTCCCGAGCCGTACAGGATGTTTACCAGTCGTGCCGAATATCGTTTAAGACTTAGGGCTGATAATGCAGATCAGCGTTTGACTGATCTCGGTATTGAAGTTGGCTGTGTTGGCGCGCAGCGCCAAAAATTCTGGAATGCAAAGTCGACCCAGCTTTCTGATGCCAGAAAATTGTGCTCCCAATTGGCTAAGACTCCAAATGAGCTAGAGTTATTCGGTATACAGGTTAATCGTGATGGTGTCCGCAGAAACGTACTTGATCTTTTGAGAATGCCGAATATTTCATGGACCGATATGATTCGTGTCTTTCCCGAGCTGTCAATCTTTCCCCAACAGGTTATTGATCAGTTAGAAATCGACGCTGTGTATTCCGGATATATGGATAGGCAGGAAGCTGATATTTCTGCTTTCAAGAGAGATGAAAATCTATTGTTACCATCTAATCTTGAGTATAGCGAGATTGGCAGCCTCTCAACAGAAATACGAGTTAAGCTACAGGACGCTCGCCCTGAAACTCTTGGCGCTGCCTCCCGTATTCCAGGCGTTACTCCAGCGGCTATTGTAGCTTTGTTGCGGTATGTGAAGCGTAAGGATGGAGAGGCGCAAGCTGATGTTGCTTAGGGATGCTCAGCTTGAAGAGAAGCTTTCTATTTATAAATCTCTTTTGGTTAAATGGTCCAAAGCCATCAATTTGGTGGCCCCTTCAACTTTAAAAGAGATTGAGATACGTCATTTTCAGGATTCTCTCCAATTGCTAGATTTCATTCCAGAGACAGCCAAGACATTGTTTGATTTTGGTTCAGGTGCCGGGTTTCCGGCATTGGTTCTTGCTATGGCGAAGCCAGATCTTGCCGTTCATGTTTTTGAGTCTGATCAGAGAAAATGTGCTTTTATGGGGGCTGTTTCACGTGAAACTTTTATCCCCGTTATTATCCACAATGAGCGTGTAGAAAATGTGGATATTAAGACTCTCCCTACGCCAGATGTCATTTCTGCACGAGCTTTGGCACCTCTCAGAAGTTTATTGGATCTCTCTAGAGTTTGGTGGGAGGGGCGCGAAGAATTGCTTCTGCTTTTCCCCAAAGGGGAAAAGGCAGAAGCCGAAATTTTGGAAGCAAAAATGGCTTATTCTTTTGATCTGGAGATTTGCAAGAGTAAGACGGATCCAAGAGCAAAAATTTTGCAGTTGAGGAATGTCAAGTCCCTCATCTAGTGTTTCACGTGAATCACATGATAGAGGATCTCCTTCATCTAATATGGATTTGTTTCACGTGAATCATTCTCTTTTTGTGACTCATTTCTTGACGGAAGGTCTTTATATTGTATAGTGTTCTCGTTCCAGTAAATTTATGACCCAGTGTAAGGATTTTACAATGATCCCAGCCGTTAGTGCCGCCCCTACTGTTACATCACCTTCACACGAAAATCATTCCAGAAAGTTGGGGGGAGCAAATCCTGCAGGAAAAATGCCCCGCCTGTTGGCTGTTGCCAATCAGAAAGGTGGGGTGGGGAAAACCACTACAGCTGTAAATCTGGCAACTGCCCTGGCGGCTGTCGGGAAGCGGGTTTTGTTGGTTGATCTTGATCCTCAAGGCAATGCTTCGACTGGTCTTGGGGTTAAAAGATCCGATATTCGTAAGAGTGCTTATGATTTGATTTTTGAAGAGGGATTGAACGCTGCCGAATTGGCTGTCGCGACCAAAGTTCCTGGGTTATTTGTTGTCCCATCTTCCATGCATTTGGCTGGAGCCGAGATTGAGCTTGTGACTGCCAAGCGTCGTGAATATCGTCTCCGGGAAGCTTTACGCCGCCCCCTTCCTTTTGACTATGTGATTACAGACTGTCCACCATCATTGTCCTTGGTAACGTTGAATGCCCTCGTTGCCGTGGATGCGATTGTTGTTCCGCTTCAGTGTGAATTTTATGCGCTGGAAGGTTTGTCTCATCTTGTTAAGACGATTGATCGCGTGCGTCAGCATTTTAATCCGAAATTGGATATTCATGGTGTTCTGCTGACAATGTATGATCCCCGCAATCGTCTGTCCGGTGCCGTTGCTGATGATGTCCGCGAATATTTTGGTGAAAAGGTTTATCAGACAGTTATCCCGCGTAATGTGCGCTTATCCGAGGCTCCGTCTTATGGCTTGCCGGCAATTATTTATGACATGAAATGTCCGGGCGCACAGGCTTACATCCGTTTGGCTGGAGAAATTATCCGTAAGGAAAAGAAGCTTGGCTCTGAAACTGTAGAGCCCGTTAAGGCTTCTGATTCACGTGAAATGATTACGACCGATAGATAAGGTGAAACTATGACTCCTCAAGATCAAGATGATGCAGCAGTCCTGTCTGCCAACAAGCGCCGTGGCTTAGGACGCGGATTGAATGCTTTGTTTGGAGATGATGAAGTGGATATGGACAGCCCTGTTTCCATAAGTCAATCTAATGATGGTTCAAATGACTCTCTCCCGCAAGGTTCGACTAACGGATCTTCAAACGGGCGCAGGGTCATTTCTCTGGCGCAACTTGTTCCGGGCGTTTTCCAGCCTCGTCATACATTTAGAGACGAGTCAATTGAAGAGCTAGCGCAATCCATCCGTCAACATGGTTTAATCCAGCCTATTCTCGTCCGTGTTCATCCGACAGATGAGGGGATGTATGAAATTGTTGCAGGTGAACGGCGCTGGAGAGCTGCTCAGAGAGCCCAACTCCACGAAGTTCCGGTTATCATTCGTGAGTTGGACGATACGACAACACTTGAAATTGCTCTGATTGAAAACTTGCAGCGTGAGGATTTGAACGCTGTTGACGAGGCGCGTGCACTACGGCAGTTGGCAGACCAGTTTGAATATACACATGAACAAGTGGCAGAACGTGTCGGAAAAAGCCGTTCTTATGTCGCTAATATGCTGCGCTTGAACGATTTGGCAGGACCGGTTCAGGCTATGGTTACAGAAGGGAAATTGTCCGCTGGACATGCTAGAACCCTATTGATTCTCGATCAGGACCAACAAATCGAGCAAGCAAAGAAAATTATTGCACTTGGGTTGAGTGTTCGCCAAACAGAAAAGATGATCGGTGAATTGTCAGGTCGCTCTATCAAGAAGAAAACAAAAGCTGTCGGAAAGAAAATCTCTGGGGCAGCTGAAGAAAAGGATCTTAATACGATTGCTTTGGAGCGAGAAGTTTCTAATGTCCTAGGCATGCAGGTTGCTATTGATATGAATGGTGCGCAGGACGGGGTCATGTCTATCCAGTTCAAATCTCTTGACCAATTGGATGAAGTGCTGCATCGTCTATCCCACAACCCGGGTCGCTTGGCTATTCGCGGTTAGGATCTTCAAGTTAACAGGTGATATCATGTCTTCAGGTGATAATTCTCGTTCAAGCACCAGTACAAGCACAAATTCTATGGGCTCTCTTATAGAGGCAACGCGTGGGCGCTCCGAATTTTCGGGGCATGGTCGTGCTTTAGGAGCTGCCGGGTATATTGATCCGAATGACCAAAGCATCAATGCTGATTTTCTTGGTAAAAGGAATGATACGCTTTCCGTTTCGCCTCCCTCTGGAGGATTTGGGGATGTGCGCATCGGCGCTGCTTGGGATAACCAGATGGTCGAGGATAAAAGCTTTTTAGGAAAATTGCTTAAGCGTAAAAAAACGGCCGATATTGATCTGGATCTGGGCATTCTCTATGAAATGAAAGATGGGCGGCGTGGCGCCGTTCAGGCATTTGGTGGATTGATGGGGGCTTACAATGAGCCTCCTTATTTGTCTCTTTCAGGAGATGAGCGCACCGGAAACCCCGAAGGCGACGACGAATATGTGCACCTTAACGGAGCGCATTGGCATGAATTCAAGCGTATTCTGATTTATATTTACATTTATCAGGGGGCAATGGATTGGGCGATGGTTCGTCCACAAATCCAGATTCGGGTGCCTGATATCAATCCAATGGTTGTGACCTTGTCGTCTCACCAAAAAGGTTTAGGATTATGTGCAATTTCCGGTATCGAGAATGTACGGGACGGGATGCGCGTTATCAATTACACGGAATATTTCCCTGGCCATGCCGAGATGGATCGTGCTTTTGGATATGGTATCGAATGGGTCGGCGGGCACAAGCCCTAGCCCCCTTCCCGTTTCTTTAATTACGCGGCAAGGATTTTTCTGTTTTCCGGTGAAAGGATGGAGATCATCCCATCAACGCATTTTGTATTTCTCAGCTGCTCGAGTAATTTTTCATCTCTGAAAAAGCGGGTTAATCTTGCTAAATGTCGTAGATGCACTAGAGATTCCTCTCTCGGCGAGATCAGCACCAAAATGATATCAACTGGACGTTCATCTATTGCGCTGACTTCTATCGGGCTCTCGAGTTTTGCTACGATCACATAAGATGATTTTATACCGTCTGATTTCCAATCCAGAACGGCTACCCCATCTCCTATGCCGACATCATGACGCTTGGAGGCTGTCATCATGTCAGACAAAACAACGGATCCAGAAATTCCCAGATCACGCGCAATTTTCCAAGTTAGATTTTTGAAGAGTTGCTCTGTGTTGGACCCTTTCAAATCGTAATAGACATTTGATATCACGAGGTCTTGTATTTGATCCTTATTCATTTGATCTAGCATGCCGACTGTCCCCCAAGTAGGTATGTTTGACTTATGAGGGTTTAGGTAGCTCCTTTGATCTCTGATTTCTACAAAAAAAGACGATGCAGTGCGACAAAATGGCTAAAAAAATAGCCCCCTGTTCAGAAGGCTATTTTTTGTGAATTTAAACTTTGATAATTGCCTATGAGCTATTCAGCAGCAGAGGCAATATTCTCATCAGGCTCAACCCAGCCGATATTCCCGTCTGCGCGGCGATAAATCATATTGAGGTGATTGTTCTTGGGATTGCGGAACAGAATAGCTGTTTGTCCTGACAGATCCATTCTCATCACGGCGTCAGACACACTCATTTTCTGAATTTGCATCGGTTGTTCTGCCACGATAACCGGATCTTCTCCTTGAGGAACATCTTCCTCAGGCTCGTCTTCCACCTGTCCCTGCATTTCCTGAACAGCGAGAACATAGTCACGTGCCTTGGTCATTTCGGTTTCAGGAGTCTGCTCAAGCCGAGCGTGGTGGTCACGCAGGCGGCGTTTGTAACGGCGCAATTGCTTGGCAATTTTTTCTGCTGTTGTATCAAAAGAAATATATGCATCGGATTCTGTAGCGTGCGCCGTTACCATGATATCTTTACCAACACGCAAAGAAATGTGGGTTTTTACAAATCCGTGCCCTTCTGGCGCAAACGTGACTGTAATATCTATCGCTCGATTGAAATATTTAGCGTTAATCTCCTCCAATTTAGTTGTGACATGGGTGCGAAGTGCATCCCCAACATCCATTTGTTTTCCATGAATTGCGAGTTCCATATTTTAACTCCTTGATTGTTTATGGGAGGACTCCTCTTGTACCAACCATTTCTTGAAGAAATGTTAATAGGCTGGTAAGGAGAACATAGTTTTATTTTAGCACGGGAACAGCCCCAGAAAAACCAATATCGTGAGCGAAGAGCGAGAAAAAATTATGCCTTTAATAAACGGCCAAAGACGCATTGGTGTTTTTGATTCCGGTATTGGTGGGTTGACGGTGCTTCATGAGCTTAACGCATTGTTCCCTAATGATAATTTTGTTTACATCGGAGATACGGCCCGACTCCCTTACGGGACGAAGAGTCGCGAAACTGTTATTAAATATAGCGAGTCGTTGACCCAGAAAATTCTTGATTTTGATGTCGATGCGGTTGTTATTGCTTGTAATACGGCATCAACCCATGCGCTAGAGGCTGTATTAGCAAAAGTAGGGCCAATTCCTGCGATTGGCATGATAGAGCCTGCCGCAATTGCTGCAGCAGCTGCAACAAAAAATAATCGTATTGCTGTGATTGCAACAAGCGGCACAATTCATTCAGGGGCCTACTCGATAGCCCTTAAAAATCTTGCGCCACATATTCAGGTCAACCCTGCCTCTTGCCAAATGCTGGTGGCTTTAGCCGAAGAAGGTTGGACACATTATTCTGATGAAATTACGCGTAGGATTTTGCTGCGCTATCTTGATCCGCTTTTCGATCAAACTCAACCCCCTGATACATTGATTCTGGGGTGCACTCATTTCCCTGTTTTTTCAAAGATTATCACTGATATTCTCGGAGATGGAGTTACCTTGATCAATTCAGGGGCGGCTGCGGCCCAAGTTCTTTATAGTCGTCTTGGGCCTTCTCCCTATCAAGGTCCCGCTCTCTCATTTGCTTCGCGTATGAATTTTTTTGCCACAGACGATACGGCGCGATTCGCCCGCAATGCTATCCGGTTTTTTGATCAACAGCTCGATCCATCTCAAGTGTCGCTGATTGATGTATCTTACTCTGCTGCGTCAGATGAAAGTGCGCGCCAAGCAATATCCCGACGACAAAACCCTTCTGGCCAATCCAGTGAGTCAACGGCTGCGTAGGCTTTCTTGCGAGCTTCAGCAACAGAATTTGCCGTTGCTGTTATGCCCAGAACGCGGCCCCCAACAGCCATAATTTCTCCATCTTTTTCAGATGTTCCTGCATGAAAGATAACAACGCCGTCAATTTTTTTGGCCTTATCCAAGTTACGGATTGGTGTGTTTTTGACGTAGCTACCAGGATAGCCGCGGGCGGCCATGACAACGCACAAAGACGGGTTGTTTGACCAGACAGGTTTGACGGTATCCAGTTTTCCTGTTGCTGCAGCATATAGTAATTCCACCAGATCTGACTCAAGGCGCATCATCAGGGTCTGACATTCAGGATCACCAAAGCGGACGTTATATTCCAGCAATTTCGGAACACCATTCACCACCATAATCCCTGCAAAAAAGACGCCTGTGAAGGGACATCCGTCTGATTTCATACCAGCAACAGTTGGTTTTAGAATGTTTTCAAGAATCTCGGCTTCCATAGAATGGGTTATCAAGCGTGCAGGAGAGTATGCCCCCATCCCCCCTGTGTTGGGTCCGGTATCACCGTCACCAACACGTTTATGATCTTGAGCAGAGCTTAAGGGCAGCAGGTTCTCACCATCGCAAATTGCGAAATAGCTGATTTCCTCCCCGTCCAGAAATTCTTCAATAACAATGGATACTCCTGCCTTTCCAAAAGCATTGCCAGAAAGCATATCTTTTGCAGCATCTCTCGCTTCTTCCATAGTCATTGCAACAACAACGCCCTTTCCTGCGGCAAGGCCATCTGCTTTAACGACTATAGGTGCGCCGAGTTTATTGATATAATCGAGGGCCGCTTCTATTTTATCAAAACGCTCATAAGCAGCTGTAGGGATATTATATTTTTTGCACAAATCCTTCATAAAGCCTTTCGAGCCTTCAAGTTGTGCTGCTGCTGCCGATGGGCCGAAAACGGGAATTCCAACTTCCCTCAATTGATCAGCGAGGCCGAGCACAAGAGGCGCTTCGGGACCGACAATAACGAAATCAATTTTTTCTGATTTTGCAAATTCTACAAGCTCGAAGACTTGTTCAACACCAATTGGTATGCAGCTTGTTATTTGTGCAATTCCAGCATTTCCAGGGGCTACATAGAGCTGCTCACATTTCGGAGATTGTTTGATTTTCCATGCTAGCGCGTGTTCACGGCCACCGCTTCCTACCAATAAAATCTTCATGTCTCTTTCCTCGTTTTTATTTTGGTCAGTATAGGGGGGTTTTTACCTATATCAATTGGAAATCATAACCAATCTTGTGTAATTGCAAAAAGGCTAAGGCTGGCGATAATCAGCCAAAGTGTTATTCCGAGAATAAATGGCCTCAAGCCAACGGCTTTAATATTGGATAGTGTCAGGTTTGATCCAATCAGAAACAATGTTAGTACCAGCAGCCTCCTTGCACCTAGTTCAATCTTTTCACCGTAGCTTTGCCATTCCGGCATGTAGGTAAATATAGCGGCCATTGTTAGAAACCCCAGAATAAACCACGGGTATTTGCTTTTTTGTGTTTCTGTTATCCGTTCGGTCTTTTGCAAATGATACAGAACTGCTTGAATGATAAAAACAAGAGGTACAATCCAGAGCGCGCGCGTAAGTTTTACTGTTGTGCCTGTCTCCAGTGCTTCGGGACCATAGCGTAGTCCTGCGCCCACAACCGAGGAGGTATCGTGAATAGCCAGTGCACTCCACAGACCAAATTGATGTTCGCTAAGGTTAAAGAAATGACCAATGGGTGGAAATATAACGAGGGCTATGGCATTCAACATAAATACCACTCCTAAAGCTACCGAAATATTTTCGTGTTTGGCCTGAAGTGCTGGGGCGAGAGCTGCGATGGCGCTTCCGCCGCAAATTGCAGTTCCCACAGTGACCAGTAAAGATGTCTCCTTATCCGTGCGCAGGGCCATAGCGAGCGTAAGCCCGATTAGCATGGTCAGTGCAATGCTGACGGCTGTATACCCGATCCCTGTTAATCCTGTGTGTGCTACGGTTATCAGGTTCATACCTGCTCCAAGCCCAATTATACTGATTGAAAGCAGTCGGGATGTCCAAAGTTTGGCATATCGGGCGTAAGGGGTTCCCCAAATTGTTGCCGCTATAATTCCCGAAAATAGTGCGCTTGCCGCTCCTATTTGCGGTGTGAGCAGGCATAAGATCCCAAGCAACGGGATGGCAAACAAAGGAATTTTTGACTGAATGGACAATTTTGTGCCCCTTTTTCTGCCTGTTTGGCACATTAGTCAAGATTTCGAGAAATCAGGGCCAGATTTCCTCCTGACGCCGTAATGTTATCTGAAACGGATTGTTCTATTGCGAAACGGTGCAGGTAATGCGGGCCTCCTGCCTTTGGCCCCGTCCCCGATAGCCCTTGCCCCCCGAATGGCTGGACCCCCACAACAGCACCGATCATGCTGCGGTTAATATAGATATTTCCAGCCTTGATTTTATCGCTAAGTTCTACAAAACGGCGCTCCAGGCGTGAATGCACCCCGAAGGTCAGGCCAAATCCGGTTGAGTTTATATCATGAATAACTGTTTCAAAATTCTCAGCCCTATAACGAATAATGTGCAGTATAGGGCCGAAAACCTCACCAGAGAGACGCGATATGTTGTCTATCTCATAGGCGCGTGGGGCAAAATACGTGCCCTTTAGAGCGCTGTCGGTCGGAATTTCGGCAATTTTACGGGCGAAGCTATCAAGATAGGTGATATGTCTTTCCAGATTGCTTTGGGCTTCTTCATCAATAATCTGGCTGATATCTGAAGATGGATCAGTTGCTGTTCCAACTTTTACCTGCAGCATTGCCCCTTTCAGAAGCTCGATAATTTTATCGGCAGTTTCGTCCTGCAAATAGAGAACGCGAAGGGCTGAACATCTTTGTCCTGCCGAGCCAAAAGCAGAAAGAATAACATCATCCACGACTTGTTCGGGGAGGGCGGTTGAGTCCACGATCATGGCATTTTGACCGCCCGTTTCCGCAATTAACGGTACAATCGGGCCTACCTTTTCCGCAAGGGTCCGGTTAATAATCTGAGCAACGGCAGTTGATCCTGTGAAGGCAACTCCTGCAACATCTTTATGTGCAACTAGTTTTGCGCCAAGCTCCCCATCCCCGACCATGATTTGCAAAGCTTTTTCGGGAATTCCTGCCTTATGCAGCAAATCAACTGCAAATTTAGCAATCCGGGGCGTTTGTTCTGCTGGTTTTGCTATGACGCAGTTTCCTGCAGCTAGCGCTGCACTGACTTGTCCAAGAAAAATTGCGAGCGGAAAATTCCAGGGGGAAATGCAGATAAATGTACCTCGTCCACCTAATCTTATACGATTTAGCTCACCTGTTGGGCCGATCAGAGAGACCCCTGACCCAGAAAAATCCTTCTCTGCCAGTTCTGCATAATATCTCAGAAAATCAACAGCTTCGCGAATTTCGGCTATGGCATCAAACACTGTCTTTTTTGCTTCATTTCCCAGAAGATTCATAAGTTCGGATGTATGGAATTCCACTAAGTCAGATGCTTTTCTCAACAGATTTGCACGTACTTCCGCGCTGGTTCCTGACCAATCAGGGAATATTTCTTTTGCTGCGCTAAAACTCCGGTCAATATCGGAGGGGGGTAAAAGTGTTGAAACGACAACAGGGCTTGTTATTTTGCTAAAAAATACTTCCCGATGTTTTGCGACCGATAGATCATACCCGCGGGAGTTTTTCCTTGTTTCCCCATAAAGCTCGGCGGGTCTTGGCAGAGGGGAGATGGCAGATTCCTGCTTTACTCGTGCCACAGGATCCGCTGCAATCACATCAAGCGGCGTTTCCGGATCGCGAAGTTTTGATACGAAGGAAGCATTTGCTCCGTTTTCAAGCATTCTGCGTACCAGATAGGGCAGCAAATCTTCATAAGGCCCCACTGGGGCATAAATTGTAACAGGAAGTTTCTCTTGTGTTAGCAGGATATCTCCTAAAGACGAGCCCATCCCATGAAGACGCTGGAACTCAAACCCTTCTCTGTTTTCTCCTGCAAGTTCGAGGATTGCTGCTGCTGTATAGGCATTATGTGTTGCGAACATCGGATAAATTCGACCGCGCAGCCCTAGAAGCTTTTGTGCGCAGGTTAGGTAGGATAAATCAGTTTGGCTTTTGCGCTGAAAAACCGGATAATCATTCCAGCTCCCTACTTGGGCACGTTTGATCTCCCCGTCCCAGTAGGCTCCTTTGACCAGACGAATTTGCAGCTTTACCCCATATGTTTCGGATAATTCTTCTATTTTATCAATAACATAAGGTGCGCGACGGTCATATGCCTGTATGGCCAACCCAAATCCGCGCCAATCCTTATTTTCCAGTTTAGAGAGAACATCGTTTATAATCTGAAGTGAAAGCTCGAGGCGCTCAGACTCTTCGGCATCTACCGTCAAGGTCACGCCCTTTTGTGCAGCAATTTCTGCTAGCTTCAAAAGTTTCTCTGAAATAGCTGGGACACAAGTTTCAGCATGATACCAGTGATATCTTGGATGAAGCGCTGAGAGTTTTACAGACATGCCGTGACGGGCCTCTAATGGCCTTTCGAGATTTGCTGCTGCTGAAATTTTGTCCAATGCATAAATATATGCTTTAAAATAACGTTCGGCATCTTCGGCTGTCCTGGCCCCTTCGCCCAGTATATCAAAAGAACAGCGGTAGCCTTTTTTAGCGGCAGAGGATTCCCCATTTGATAAGGCCTCTTCTATTGTGCGCCCCAAAACAAACTGGCTACCTAACCCTTTAACTGTCTCTATCATGGCCTTACGGATCACAGGTTTTCCGATAGCCCCAACTATTGATCCCATCCCAAGAGCTGATTTTGCCAATCCAAGGCCTTTGCTTGCACCCTTCATCAGGAAGTTCTCACCCCCAACTTGTTTCCAGTCGGAGGCCAAGAGTTTCTCGGCGATCAGGAGATCGGCTGTTGCTGCGTCCGGAATACGCAACAAAGATTCTGCCAGTGTCATCAAGGCGCGCCCTTCGGGCGATGTCAGAGAGTAATGTTGGAGAAACGTCTCAATTTCTGTGGTCTCTGCAGCAGATTTGCGGATTTGCTCTATGAAGGCTCCGGCTTTGACGCGGATGCGTGCCGATCTGTCCTTATCCCATTTCAATTGGGCCAGAAGATTGCTTAGCACATCTTCGAGTGAATGTTGGTCATAAGGCGGGAGAGAAACGGGTGTGGTCATAGACTGAGTATAGCATTTCATCGAAAAACTGCTAAAAGCTTTTTATGGATGATTTTTCTGATTTCAACTCTTCAGGTTCTGCCAGGTCAAATGTGCCGGAACTGAGTGTTTCCGAACTTGCGTTGTCTTTAAAACGAACGCTTGAGGATACTTACGGGCGTGTGCGTGTGCGTGGCGAGTTGTCTCGTGTCAAAATCCATAGCTCAGGACATGTGTATTCCGATCTCAAAGACGCTGATGCTGTCCTTAATATTGTCTGCTGGCGCGGAAATGTTGCCCGCCTTTCTATCAGACCCGAGGAAGGGCTTGATGTGGTGTGTACAGGCAAGATTACCTCTTATCCTGCGCGATCCAATTACCAGATGGTTGTAGAGACGATGGAATTGGCCGGAGAAGGCGCCCTGCTTAAAATGCTTGAAGACAGGCGCAAACGATTGGCAGCCGAGGGGCTATTCGATGAATCGCGCAAGAAATGTCGCCCCTTTTTGCCTGAGGTGATCGGGGTTATTACCTCCCCGACAGGGGCTGTTATTCGCGATATCCTCCATCGTTTGGAAGACCGCTTTCCGCGTCGCGTTTTGTTATGGCCTGTCAATGTTCAGGGCGATACTGCTGCGGAAGAGATTACACTGGCTATCCGTGGGATGAACAGTCTTGACGGATCAAACCCATCCTTACCACGCCCCGATTTATTGATTGTTGCTAGGGGGGGCGGAAGTCTTGAAGATTTGATGCCCTTTAATGAGGAGAGTGTTGTGCGTGCCGCTGCGGATAGCGCGATTCCCCTTATCTCTGCTGTAGGGCATGAAACGGATACCACTTTGATAGATTATGCTGCGGATTTGCGTGCGCCTACGCCCACGGCCGCTGCGGAGATGGCTGTTCCCGAAAGAGTTTTGCTGCAAAACGGGTTACATGAAGCATCAACACGCCTAAGCGGTTTATTGCAAGCTCTTGTAAAGACCTTTGTGCAGCATTTGGGGCATTTATCAGCTAGGTTGGGTGAGCCCGATCGCTTTTTCGACATACGAGAGCAGAAATTGGATCATGTCTCAGATCGGTTAGCCCATGCGCTGGGGGATATGATTTACCGCAAGGATCAGGTTTTTGGCCGGCTGTCTGGTCGGCTTCCGCACCCGCGTCAACGACTTGATCTGGCGCAAAATGGTTTTAGCCATGCAGATCAAGGGCTGAAGCGTGCCGGAGATGGCTTATTTCAGGATGCTGTGCTGAAACTCTCACATGTTTCGAAAATGCTTGAGTTGCTCTCATTCAAATCGGTTCTGGGCCGTGGCTTTGCTGTCATAAGGGATGAAGAAGGTAAACCTTTAACGCGAGCAGAAGAAATTTTGGCGCAAGATAGGGTAACTATCGAGATGCAAGACGGATCGCTTAAAACAATTGTTGAAGAAAAGCTATAAATATCATAAGACAAAGCAATGAGATTATCCTTAAATGAATTGCTGGAAAAGCTAGGTGTTGGCTATGTTTTGTCTGCCTATGAAACTTTTCCGTGGTCGGCTTATGATGGCGCTACAGGACGGACTTGTAGTGCTGAGATCCGTATGAACCCTGATGGGGATGAACTGGAAGCCGAATTGCAGATCATGTATGACGATCCTCCTGAAGGAAAATCAAGTGTCGAGCAGATTATGTGGGCCAAATTCAAGCCACATCTTCAGACGCAGTGGGATACATCCGATCTTTGGGTTCGTCGCGAGAATTGGTCCGGTAAGGTTTATAACTGGGAAGAAAAATGCTGTAATTTTTTCAGGTGCTGCATCACGGAACTCGAGCAAGGTCTGATCCCCGATGTGGATGCAATTCTCGAACGCGAATTGTCGGAGAAAGAAAAATTTTCAGGTTCCAGAGGTGGTGGTGGCGGGAAGTCGCCAAAGATCAGGCCGGAGCAGTTGTTGAATATGAAAGGTCAGGGGTTCTAGGACCCCTTTCTGTATAGTCCGATTTGCGGATTAGTAAGCGACAACTATGCCGTATTCAGTTGCGATTTCTTTCAGACCACCCTCAGTCAGAGATCCTGTCCCTTCAAAAAACCAGTTTGGCCCGTTTCTCTCCAGAAATCCTACGATAACTGCAGTGGATTTAGGATGATCTCTAAATTCCTGATCCAGATTGAACCGCATCAATTCGATACCGTTTTCATCATTTAGTACCCTTAGGAAGCAGTTTCTTACACTTTGGAAGGTTTGCTCCTTTACTTCCGCATCGTAAATAGAAATGACAAAAGCCAGACGATAGACTTCGAACGGAAGGGACATCAGGTCAACGAGAACATTTTCATCATCTCCATCCCCTGCTCCTGTTCTATTGTCTCCCATATGCTCCACGGAGCCTTCCAGGCTTTTTAGATTATTGTAAAAAACAAAATCTTCATCCATGCGAGTTTGATTGTTTTTATCCAAAAGGAAAATGCTCAAATCCAGATCGGGAGCTTCTTTCTCAAAGCCGATGACATCCCAGCCTACACCGATCATCAAGCGCCGAAGGGTCGGATCAAGGCGGGTCAAATTAACCTGCTCTCCGCGTTTCAGCTTGAATGTTTCGTTCGTGTCGCTATTAACGTTTAGATGTATTGTCTCAGTAAAATTGTTATCACTCATGATTTGGTCCGCTAGATTCAGGCAAATTCGGCTAGTTTTGCCTGATTATATATAAGTCTTTCTTACTTATCCATCTGTTACATTAAAAAACCTAATATATCCTTGATAGGATAATTATGAGGCGTCAGGGATTGGTGTTTTTTGTGCTTCGATTTCATCATCGGCAGTTTCAAACAAATACCATGTCGGATCTTTTGATTTTACGTCTTTTCCGAAAGTCCACACGTCATTCATGACTGTAATTTTATCAGGATTTCCAGAGATAATCATCCCTTCTCTATCGCGAATAACACATGTCTCCTCTGCGATGAAGCGCAGCTTTATAAAGGCCATTCTATCGAGGCGTGTAATTCCCAAAATTTCTGCACTTTTAACCTGATGAATATCAGTCTGCACAGTTTCCCCGCGGTCCTGACGGTTATGGATTTCTCCTTCGAAGGCATTATAGACGCCAGGTGACAGCAGATCTTTCAATGTTCTCAGGTCACCTTGAGCAAAAGACTCTACAATCAGGGCGAAGGCGTCTTTTGCTCCATTTACGAATTTAACAGGATTAAACCCAGGGACAGCGTATGTTAACTCCATCAGGCTTTGGGTAATTTCCGGATTTTCGATTTTTAGAGCTTTTATGCTTCTCTCTGATAGGTCTTCAGTCATATCGAGAACCAGTTTTTCCGATGGCTCCCCGTTTTTCTCCCTATTCATATGCTCTTCCAGCTTACTGATAGACTCAGATCTGTCATTTTCCTCTCCGTTACGTGTTCCAAGCACATTACGAAGCCAGATAACCAGAACAATTGTAATTGCCACATATATCATGAGGTCTGCGGGCACGGGAGATATCCTTTATATAAAAGTTCTATAGGTGTATTCACAAATCTCTCCCAATATAGGTGATTTGTCGCAATCTACAAGTGAAAGAGGCATTCTCCAGTAAAGATATTGATGACTAAACGTACTTGATAAGATTGAACCCGCCCATTTTTTCTGCTAACCAAGGGAAGCTCTCAGGCATATTTGCCAGATTTTTAGAATAAGGAACGCATATAATGACACAACCAACCGGAATTCCTGCAAACTCGTCCAATGGTGCTGACCAGTCTGGAGCTCTTAGTCCGTCCAATTTACCCGTCATGATACATGCCCAATATGTGAAAGATGTCTCTTTCGAAAATCCCGGAGCCCCATTTTCCCTGAAGTCAGGTTCCGAGCAACCAAAACTAGATGTGAATATCACCCTTGATGCAAAGCCTCTTGAAGATCCTCAAGTCAAAGCACTATTTGAGGTGTCATTGCGCTTGTCTGCACGTGCTGTACGTGGTGAACAAACTGTATATATTGCCGAGGTTCTTTATAGTGTAGCAGCGTCCATGCCAAACGTGGCCGAAGAACATCACCATCCTCTGCTCCTTGTTGAAATTCCAAAGCTGGCATTCCCCTTCGCCCGCAAAATTCTGGCCGATCTCGTTCAGGATGGGGGGTATCCGCCTCTGCTTTTGGGGCCAGTTGATTTTGCGGCCATGTATTTGGCCAGATTTTCCGGACAAAATCAGGGGGGCGGGCAAGCAAGTGAAGAAAAATCACAGGCATCCGCTTAACAAAGTCTTTCTGTGAAGGCTTGGATCAAATCGTGAATCTAATAGAATCAAGGGGTTGAATACAGCCCCTTTTCTTATATGTAAAATCTATTAGGATTATATTAACCCTTTGAAATAAAATGGTTTTTCTCCTTATCTGGTTACCTTCCATTAACCATCCACCCGTAGAATGGGAACGTGGACAGGCAAATATTTGTTTGCCGTTCTTGACAGTTATAAATGGGGTTGGGGCCTTATAAAATGGATAACACAACTGAAACCGGGGATACCGGCATAACTCAGGATACCGAACTGCAAATCTGGCCGCAGGAAATCTGCCGTTTTGCTTACACGCTGAATAATTCTCAGCCAGTTCGCTGTACATGGATTAGCGATCAACCGCTTTTTTATTCAGATTATGATGAGGCCCTTGAAGAAGATGACTTCCTTCTGGATGATCCTGTTTTAAAGGCGTTGGAGATGGATATTGCAGATTTACGTGCAAAAACAACAGCTTACGAGAAAATTGCCCAGGAATTCGCTGAAGTTGAAGAGGACAAAATTTGTTTGTTCAGGGAAGATGCTTCCTTTATGACTCAAAATACAGTTGATCTGGCAAGTGATTTGGCAGAGCAGAAAGACCGCCTTTATAAATTGGCAGCAGACAGTCGTCTGGCTTCCCAGTATCTTAGCTTTGCGACATTGCAAGGTGTTGAGGTCTCTTTGAGCAATCAGGTTACGGATGCCTCTTATGATCGTGATACACAGACAATCCTGATTCGTCAGGACATGAATGTTGTGGATCAGATTATGCTAATGACGCGCGAATTGCGTCGTATGTATCAGCATCGCCACGGGGCAGGATTGCACCCATTAGCCTTGCACCCGGATTATGCGGTTCTTGTGAATCGTGCGCAAACAGCTGATCTGGCTGTTAGTATGATCCGCGTGGCATGGGAACTTCATTTGGCAGGACATAAAGATGTATGGGCAAGAATTGAAAACTCTCCATTGTCTGATTTGGGCCGCGCTTTTGCCAGAGAGGCTATTACAGATTTTCGCTCTATCCAGAACGGCATTGCTGCGCGCACGACGTTTGAATCATGGTTCCTGTCCGAACGGTGCCGCAAAGCAGATCGTGTTCTAATCCAACAGATGCTTGCAGATTATCAAGGGTATAGCTTTTCCGATAATATTGAAGCTTCTCGCGTGATTGCAGTAGATATGATGCGTGCATTGGGAACAGTTCCATTCGGACAGAATTATATTGAGGGTGTTGTTTCCCAGATTATGGTTGATCCGGTCTTCACAGATGTTCGTGATCGTTCAAATGCTAACTTCTTATGGTTTATCAAGTTTGAACGTTCTTTCACGGAAGCCGAAAAAGAAGTTGCGGCCAAGGAAACAAAAGAACGTGAGAGTGCGCAGGTTATTACCTTTCCAAAGCGAAAAACTGTTGCGGCCTCTGCTGTTGCAAGAGGTGAGAGATGCGCCGGAGAGGTTGTTGATTTGTTGAGCCGTGTCTCGATTGAATAGAAATTATAGAATTCTAGGCTTCTTTCTGTTTGAAGTTGAGTTTCGGGCGTGGCAGTTGCTGCGCCCGAAAATTCTTTATCAAGAGACAAAAGCCAAAGCGATGACAGCACAGAGAATAATACCGAAGTCGCGATTGCTTTTAAAAATTCTCAAGGAAGAATGAGGGTCCTCTTCATTCCAGTTCTTATATTGCCAAAGAAGATGTGTGCAGCAAAAAACAGCACAAACTACTATCCAAAGAGGTAGATCGGCCAAAAGGAGAGCCAGAAGCAGGAAGTAGGTTGTCAGCGCATAGAAGAGTCCGACGAAGGCCTTGATTTCTGTGCCGAATTTTAGGGCTGTGGACTTGATCCCCACAAGAGCGTCATCCCCCATATCCTGTTGCGCGTAAATTGTGTCATACCCTAATGTCCAGAAAAATCCTGCGGCATAAAGCGCAAGACTATAGCTGTGCGGTAAATCGTTCATTATGGCGCTTGCTCCCATTAACGCGCCAAAGTTAAATGTGAGTCCTAGGGCCGCTTGAGGGTACCATGTTACCCTTTTCGCCAGAGGGTAGAGGCAAACAGGGATCAGGGATAACACCCCCAGACAGATCGTATACGTATTAAATTGCAGCAAAATGAACAAGCCAAGCAATAACAGCAAAAATAGAAACAGAACGGCTTGACTAGGTTTGACGGTTCCCGCCGCCAGAGGTCGGTTTTTAGTTCGTTCGACTTGCTTATCATAGTCTTTGTCCCACAAATCATTGATGATGCACCCTGCGCCGCGCATAATTATGGCTCCTATAGCAAATAAGAGCATATAAAGGAGTAAATCGCTGCCCATGACCTTAACAGGAGCAAGCAATAAGGCCCACCAACCGGGTAGTAAGAGCAGCCATGTTCCGATAGGGCGGTCCAGCCTCATCAGGAGCAAATAAGGGCGTATCGCAGTGGGCGTATAACGAATCCAGCCGGTAATATTGATATCAGTATGAGAAGCTTGAGGAGTCTGGGTCATGTCAGCTACTATTCCTGAAAGAAACAATATTGACAAGATACGCTTCTTTTACTATTTTATGTAAAAATAAATTACCAAAAGGTATAAGCCAATAAAATAAAAATAGGTGTGAGATATGGACCAGGACGTCACAACAAAATTCAATATGTCCCGTGAGGCTTATAGGGGGCATCTGGAACTCGTTAATGTTTTGGCCCCAAAGCTTGTAGAACAGGGATATGAGGTTTCCTTGGGGCTAGGGGATCTTGAAAAATTCCTGAACGCACTCGGAAAAGTCAGGATCAAGGACACTCGTACTGCTGTGCGTGCTATTTTGCAGGGAGCTGAACCTGACCTTGTAGATGCTATTCTTCCTGTCGCCTACGAAGCGTCTGAAATTGTGACAGGTGCCAATAATGTGGGAGAGAAGCTTGCAGATTTGTTGGAGCTGGCTCAGGAGCTAAGGGAAGTACCGCATAGCGAGATTAGATTTGGTGACAATGTTGTCTCCGCTCTGGAAATGGCTCAAGATATTGAAGACTCCGCTTTGTTCGTTATAGAGTGTATCGGGTGCTATCATTTTCCTGATGCCTCTAAACCACTAATACGAGTGTTGCCTAATCCCGATAGCGAGGCCTTCCGTTACGATATTCATACAGAGCAATTTGCCGCGATTTCCAAAGTTCTAGACCGTAAATTGACCGAATTTTTCAAAGTGTTTGATAAACGAGGTTATACTTCGGATATGGCAGATGACATGCATGATCTCCTATGTCATTTTGCAAATAATGCTGCAGAGGAACAGTATCTGGATAGAACAAGTCAGTTATTCGATGTCCTCTCCTTTGCACGACAAAGGCAGGTCTTTATTGAAGAGTCGGAATTGCGCGGGACTATCGTTGACCATCCTATTCTTTCAAGATTTGCCGGAACAAATGAGCAGCTTGACGAGCAAGTCAAAGCTGCACGAGATATTCAGCAGGGCGGGTATGGATTGCCTGAGCGCCTAAGACATCTTGATGTTTAGGTTTTAAAACCGGTTCCCGTGATGCTATAAGGTCTTTATGGATCAAAAATCTCCGACATACAGCCATATGCCGCGCCTCTATTGTGCCGGTTCATTGCAAGCAGGTCACTTTGAATTGTCGGAGGGGCAAGCGCATTATTTACGGCATGTCTTGCGTGTTCAAGATGGGGATATGGTTCGAGCTTTTAATCAAACAGATGGCGAGTGGGCGGCGCGTCTGATATTTAGCGGAAAAAAATCCGTTGCTTTGCAGAGTGTGGAGAAAATTCGGGCGAATGAAAGTGTGCATAATCGTATCCACTTGCTTTTTTCCCCTATAAAAAAAGACCGGATGGATTTTCTTATCGAAAAATCGGTGGAACTCGGGGTCACCCATTTACACCCTCTTCTGATGCATAGAAGTGTTGTAAGGGATATCAAGCTAGACCGCCTTCAAGCGCAGATTATAGAGGCCGTTGAGCAGTGCGAACGGTTGGATGTCCCGCAATTGCACCCATTGATGTCTTTTAATAAATTTGTGCTGCAATTCCCATCGCTATATGGCAACCGAATCCTCGCTGCTCTTGAGCGACGAGACGCAATTTCTTTGCGTGCCGTTTCCGATCAGGTCAAAACTCAAGATCAAGATCAGGGACAAGATCAGGACATTTTTTATCTCGTTGGGCCTGAGGGGGGATTTGATGCTGAAGAAGCCGAATTTCTTGAAAACTCTGCTCATGTTATGCCTGTTTCACTGGGGACAAGGATATTGAGAGCGGAAACTGCCGCTATTTTTGGTTTGAGCCTATTGGGATAGTTTTCATATTTTAAAAATTTTCAATCAAAAAAAGCCATATCCTCTTTGTCGGTCTCTTAAAACAGATTTTTTGGCCTATATTTTTTTAGAAAACTGCGGCATAGTGTCCCTGCTTGTTTGGAAATATAACCCGCAGACCTCATTCATCATGACACATAAACTTACCTCTTTCTTTGGCCTCTTTATCATCTTTGCTGCACTTGTTTTGAGTGCAGGTAGTGCTTTGGCCGCTCCCGATTTCTCCCAGATTTTGTCATGGCCACGCGGGTTGCAGGACCCTGCTACGCCAACAATGGAACATATTACAAACTTCCATGACATGTTGTTGTATATCATTACTGCGATTGTTATTTTCGTGACAGGCTTGTTGCTGTACGTGATTATCCGCTTTAATGCCAAAGCAAATCCTGTTCCATCTACCACAACCCACAATGTAATGTTGGAGGTCCTCTGGACTGTTGTGCCTGTTGTGATCTTAATTGTAATCGCTGTTCCTTCTTTTAAACTATTGTTCTTTGAGGCCCGTAACCCTGATCCTGAGTTGACAGTTAAGGTCATTGGCCACCAATGGAACTGGGAATATGAATATCCTGATTATGGGGATGTCTCTTTTACTTCTAATATTATTGATGCCAAAGATATTGATCCGTCCAAAGGTCAGAAACGCCTTTTGTCTACAGATACCCCTGTTGTTCTTCCTGTTGATACCAACATTGTTTTCGAGGTGACGGCATCTGATGTTATCCACTCTTTTGCTGTACCAGCTTTTGGAATCAAGGTTGATGCCGTTCCCGGTCGTCTTAATTCAACTTGGGCGCGAGTCACTAAAACTGGCACTTATTATGGGCAATGTTCTGAGATTTGTGGAAAAGGTCACGGATTTATGCCGATTGAAATCAAAGTTGTCGACAAGGCCGAGTTTGAGGACTGGATTAAATCCCAAGGAGGAACTGTTCCTGAAAAAACAGAAATTGAAGCTGCTATTCCGGCACCTGTCGCATCAACAGATTCCGAAGAAGTGCCTGTTGATCTCCCAGTTCCAGCGAAGTCCGCGGAATAATAGTTCATTCATTGAAATTGCCTTGATCAGATAAAATAGGAAAGAAAAAATGTCAGATCATTCTCACGACCATACACACGATCATGCCCACGACCATAAGCCGGGATTTTTTACCCGCTGGTTTTGTTCAACCAACCACAAGGATATCGGGACACTCTATATTATATTCTCGATTATCGCTGGTCTGATTGGTGGCGCTTTCTCAGTTATGATGCGTCTTGAACTGCAAGAGCCCGGTTTGCAATATATTGCAGAAGGGGCAGAGCACGTTTGGAACGTCTGGATTACAGCCCATGGTCTTATTATGGTGTTCTTTGTTGTGATGCCGGGATTGATTGGGGGCTTTGGAAACTGGTTTGTCCCTCTCATGATTGGCGCACCGGATATGGCTTTTCCCAGATTGAACAACATTTCTTTCTGGCTTATTGTTCCTGCCTTTATGCTTCTGGTTGCTTCTGTATTTGTCGGGGGGGGAGCTGGAACTGGATGGACGGTTTATCCGCCGCTTTCCAGTATGGTCGGTCATCCGGGTATGTCGGTTGATATGGCTATTTTTGCTCTTCACCTTGCCGGCGCGAGTTCTATTCTGGGTGGGGCAAACTTTATTGCTACAATCTTCAATATGCGCGCTCCGGGGATGACTTTGCATAAAATGCCATTGTTCGCATGGTCTATGTTGGTAACAGCCTTCCTGCTGGTCCTGTCTGTTCCTGTTCTGGGTGGGGCTATTACGATGCTTCTTACAGACCGTAACTTCGGTACTAGCTTCTTCAAGCCTGATGGTGGAGGGGACCCGATCCTTTATCAACATTTGTTCTGGTTCTTTGGTCATCCCGAAGTTTACATCATGATTTTGCCTGCGTTTGGGATTGTCAGCCATATCGTCTCGACATTCTCGAAGAAGCCCGTTTTCGGTTATCTCGGAATGGCTTATGCGATGGTTGCTATCGGATTCGTTGGCTTTATTGTCTGGGCTCACCATATGTACACGACAGGCCTCTCTGTAAATACGCGTGCATACTTTACAGCGGCAACCTTGATTATTGCTGTTCCGACCGGCGTTAAGATTTTCTCGTGGATCGCCACTATGTGGGGCGGGTCTATTGAATTCAAGACGCCAATGCTGTGGGCAATTGGGTTTATCTTCCTCTTTACGATCGGAGGGGTTACTGGTGTTGTTCTGGCGAATGGCGGTATGGATATCGGATTACATGATACTTATTATGTTGTAGCTCACTTCCACTATGTTTTATCGCTGGGTGCTGTGTTTGCTCTCTTCGCAGGTTTTTACTACTGGATTGGTAAAATGTCTGGTCGTCAATATCCGGAATGGATGGGGAAAGTTCATTTCTTCACGACTTTTATCGGCGTGAACATGATTTTCTTCCCGCAGCACTTCCTCGGTCTTGCCGGTATGCCGCGTCGTTATCCTGACTATCAGGATGGTCTTGAGGGATGGAATTATATCTCTTCTCTGGGCGCATATCTCTCTTTTGGAAGTACATTGTTCTTTGTTGTTGTTGTTTTCTACACCTTGTTCTTTGGTCGTCGTGTCGGCGGGAATTATTGGAATGTTCAGCCAAATACAATGACTTTGGAGTGGACATTAACGTCCCCCCCACCTTTCCACCAATTCGAGATCCAGCCACAAATCAAATAGGTATGGTTTCTTCAAGATCAAAACGCCCCAATCGGGGCGTTTTTTCCATTGATTTCACAGCCTTCTTAGGTCTAGATGATTGGAAATAAATTTTCTGAAAGGGGTTGTAATGGACCATCAATGCGCTTCCCATCGTGGTATTTTTCAATTTTCAACTCTGTTGGGAATGGTTTTTTTAGCTATTGCTCTCGGGTTTGTTGGAGAGAAACTTCTGATTGGTCTCAAGAATTTCAGAAATTATGATCGTTATGTCGCTGTAAAAGGGTTGTCCATGCGGGACGTTGTCGCCGATCAAGCGAATTGGGTTTTGAATTTTACCGCGACTGGAAACCAGCTGGTTGATGTTCAAAAGCAGTTGGAGGAACAGGAAAAAATTGTTCGCGAATATTTATTGTCTCAAGGAATTAAGGATGAGCAAATCTCGCTCCAGAACCTGATTGTTTCCGACAATCAGGCCAAAACTTACGGTGAATCTGATAAAGGGAGTCCGCGTTATGTCTTGACCGAGGCTATTCTGGCCCGAACCTCTGATGTAGGGGCAATGGTTAAAGCTTCCCAGAATGTAGCCGAATTGGTTAAGCAGGGTGTTGCCCTTGGAACTCCTAACGGAGGTTGGAATCCTGCACCGCAATATAGTTTTACGAAAATCAATGATATTAAGCCCGACATGATTGCTGAAGCGACTAAAAATGCTCGGGTTTCTGCTGAACAATTTGCTAATGATAGCGGGCAGGCTGTTGGCAAGATCCGGAGCGCCAATCAGGGTGTTTTGCAGATTGATGCCCGCGATCCAGGGATTTCCGAGGGAGAGACACCTTATAAGTCCGTGCGCGTTGTCTCTACGATTGAGTATTATCTCAGCGAATAGTGTGGTTCATATAATCTTGTTTAAACAGGGGGAACTTCCTCCTGTTTTTTTCTTTCGAAATTACTAGTATGTTGGGGCAGACTTTATTGAGACAAAATTTATAAAGATATCCCTATCAGGAGTGTCTTTTATAAAATGGCGGAGAGGATGAGATTCGAACTCACGATAGGTTTGACCCTATGCCCGCTTTCCAGGCGAGTGCCTTAAACCGCTCGGCCACCTCTCCGCTTGAAAAGTCATAAATTTGAAGCGGCAAACTAGCCTCTCCGCCTATAAAATTCAAGTGGAAAAATGATTCATCGTACTGCCAAGGTTTTTCAAACCTATTTTAGGGGGATTATTTGCCTTACAGCTTGATTCTGCTATAATTTTTGGAGAAGCATAATGTTTTAGCCATTTTTTACTCCGGATTACTTCCATGCGCAGAATATCCAAAAAAGCTATATTCTTTACCAGCCTCTTCGCAATTCTGGCCGTTGTTGCCCTTGCCAGAGACTTATATGCCTGGGATAGAGATAATATATATCCGCGCGGCGATCTCGGCGGAATTTTTAAATTGTACCTGCCTGATGCCTATCATTCGGTGGTAGATTTTCTTGGGGCGGACCTGTTTAATGCTGTTTTGACCCCGATTTTGTCGATTCCAGCTTTCCTGTTGGCATTGGGCCTATGTATCTTCTCTTTTGCTCTCGGGTATGGATGTTCGAGATTTTCGAAAAATTATATCCCTCCGAAGAAGAAAGGGGCAGAAGCAGGGACATTAAAAGACAGGGTTAGATATCAACGCCGGTAATCCGGCGTGTAGCTGGTTAGAACAGGTTTTCCGTGACACAAAAAATTACCCAATCTCTAGATCTAAGGCAACAACAGTCACTGGTGATGACGCCGCAGATGCAGCAAGCTGTCAAATTGCTGCAAATGAATAATCTTGAGTTGCAGGACTATCTAGAAGCGGAAATGGTACAAAATCCGCTCCTAGAAAAAGCAGAAGTCGAAAGCGATGAGTCTTCTGAGTACGAGCATGGGGAACAGGATTCTGGTACATACACGGATACCGAGCAACAGGAAAATGGGTCGCAAGATTTTGATGCGGGATCACGAATGGCAGAAATCGGGGCTGGCGGGCGTAGTAATTTTTCGGATCCGCTTCCTGATTTTCAAGACAGTCTTGTTGGTGAAAAAAGTTTGCGGGATCATTTGTTGGGGCAGCTGCATATTGAAGCAGAAAGTGCTCTGGAACGTAGCATTGGCACATTGTTGATAGACCGGATTGACGAGTCAGGGTATTTACGTGAGGAACCCGAGATGCTGGCGCAGCAATTGGGCTGCGGACGCGAGATGCTCGAGAGTGTTCTCGCAAAGTTGAAAACATTCGATCCCACTGGAGTTTTTGCAAAAAACTTACCTGAGTGTCTGGCCTTACAGTTGGAGGAGACAGGGGAGCTGGATGAGCCTATGCGTCAGCTCCTTATGCATTTGGAATTGCTTGCGCAACATGATCTTAAAAAGCTTTCAAAAATTTGTGCCGTTGAAAGTGAAGAGATTGCTGCAATGATTCTAAAAATCAAAGGTCTTAATCCCCGGCCATCAGCCGAGTTCGAGCATATTGTTGCACAAACGGCTATTCCTGATGTTCTGATGAAGGCGCTCCCTAAAAATGTTGGTGGGGGGTATCGTGTGGAACTAAATAGCGATACGCTTCCTCGTGTGCTTGTGAATCGTGATTATTATAAAGATGTCTCCTCACGGACTAAGGACAAGCAGGAGAAAGAATATCTTTCAACGCAGTTGGCCAATGCAAGTTGGCTGGTGAAAGCTCTAGATCAACGTGCGCAGAGTATTCTTAAAGTCGCAGCGGAAATTGTCGAGCAGCAAAACGGATTTTTTCTCTATGGTATCGAATTCTTGAAGCCTTTGACTCTGCGTGAGGTTGCCGAGGTTGTGGATCTTCACGAAAGTACTGTCAGCCGCGTAACAACAGGAAAGTTTATCGGCACACCTCGTGGATTGTTCGAATTAAAATTCTTTTTCACATCCTCCATTGAAAGTTCTGATGGCGGATTGATTTCTTCCGAGAGCGTTAAGGCGCGTATTAAAACCCTTACAGATGAAGAGGCTGCGGACAATATTCTTTCTGATGATGATCTGGCAGATCTTCTCAACAAGGGAGGGATGAATGTTGCTCGTAGAACAGTTGCAAAGTACCGCGAGGCTTTGGGAATTGCGTCTTCAGTGGTGCGGCGCCGTATGAAAAAGAATGGCTGATTAAGCGATTTTGGAGGTTCTTGCGGATTTATTGTCTACCATTTCCATGGCGTGGTCGAGAGGAAGAAGTACCGTAAAGACCGTTCCTTCACCTAATGCACTCTTTAGCAACAGCTGGCCTTTATGTAGGTCGATGATATTTTTAACTAGCGTGAGCCCTATACCTGCACCACCTTTCAGATCACCGTTTCCGTCGTCGCGAGGTGTTGTTGTTTTTTCGAACGGACTAAAAATACGGACTTGATCATCCTCGGAAATTCCAGGCCCGGTGTCCATTACTGATAGGGCAAGATCTTTTCCTATTTTCTCAGCACTCAGAGTTATGCGTCCGCCAGCCGGAGTGAAGGCAATGGCGTTCCTGATGAGGTTAATCAAAACCTGTTTAATCCGACGCTCATCAGCATCAATCAGTCCTATATTTTCCGAACAGGATAGATGAACCTCTATTTGCTGACTTCTTGCCCATTCGCTGGTTAGGTCATAAATTCCTTGGAGCATTTGGTAAATGTCAAAGGTATCATAATTGAGTGTGAGATAGCCGGCCTCAAGGCTTGAAAGGTCAAGAATGTCATTGATAAGATTTAAAAGACGCTCTGACGCTTCGGAGAGGCCTTTGGTATATTCTTTTTGACGCTCATTGAGTGGGCCGAAATATTGTTTATCAAGAATTTCGTTAAAACCGATGATCGCATTGAGAGGCGTACGGAGTTGATAAGAAACGTTGGCAATGAAGTCAAGTTTCAAACGCTCCGCGGTCTCAAGTGCCGCATTTCTATCCCGCAATGCTTTTTCGATGTTGACCGTATCGGTGACGTCTTGGAATGTGACCATGCGTCCTCCATCCGGCAAAGAAATGGATGAATAATGCAGTGTTTTATTATCTGCCAGAATAATTTCCCCGTCCTTATCAGAGCGTTCGAAAAATTCGGAAATCATTTTATCCCTGAGGCTGGTCCAGTCGTCAGTGATATAGAATTTACGGCAACGATCCAGAATCTGTGAGATATGTAATCCTCCGTCCAGATCTTCTGGGTTCAAATCCCAAAGTCTGGCATAAGCTGGATTCCAGAGTTTGAGTCTTCCGTGCTCTCCATAAACAGCAACCCCCTCAGCAAGATTATCAAGCGTCTCTTTTTGGACGGCCATCAATGTGTTGTAAGAGGATTCAAGTTCAAGAGAACTTGTCACATCTTCAAACGTCATAAGAAGGCCACCTAATGGGTGTGGCATAAAGAGCGAGCGTAAAACTGAACCGTCAGGAAGATAAAGCATGTCTTCGTGTGGGCCTTGTGTCGCCGTAAACATATCGAGCCAACTTTGTTTGAATCGCCTAAAATCAGCTTGTTCCGGAAGTCTTCTGATTTCGCGCAGGCGTTCCATGATTTCGCCGAGTTTGGGTTTTGTATCTAACCACCCACCCTCGAGGCGCCATAATTGTGCAAAGGCGGAATTATAGAATTCCAGCTTTTGTGCGCCATCAAAAATAGCAATTGCGGAACGTAATTGTTCCATCAATTCCCGAGTGGCTGTGCTGTTGCGTTCTGAACGGCGTTCGATTTCTTCTTCGCGGGTTATGTCTCGTGCTTGTCCCACAACCAAATCGAGATGGGTCAGAGGCATAAGATCAACCTGCATCATATGGCGGTTCCCACCAAAGACCAGATGCTTGGCTTCGCTTTGCGGTGTTGCTGTGGTGAGGGCGATATCAACAAGTTTGCGGACCGACTGTCCACTGCCACCTTTTTTCTTCGGGGTGGTAAAGGGGAGTTCCATTTTTTCCAGCAAAACCTCATCCGTAGTTTTGCCGAGTATTTTGGCATAGGCTTCATTGCACCATGCAATGTCGCCGTTGGCTGTATGCATCCAAAGTGGGGTGGTCATGGTTGCTAGAAGCGTATGAAATTTTCTGATTTCATGTTCTAAACTTTGGCGGGAACTACGGTTCTTCTCCAAATCCTGTTCGGATGCCGTCACATCTTCTGCCCAGATGATGTCGTATTGATCTGATCCATTTAAGGCATGCCCTGTGCTTCCGGTGAAGCGCAATATCTTTTTGTCCTTTTGTGTCTGAACTTTCAGGATAAATTTTTGTCCGTTTTCCTTCATACGGATCATGCAGGTCTCGAGAGCAGCGGCATCCCCCGGCCTTAATGCGTGCTGGATGTCGCTAAAAGTTTTGATTTGCATGAGGGTCAGAAGGTCCAGAAATCCTTTGGAATAGGCAAGTGATCCATCCGGGTTGAAACCGCAATATTCTCCCGGAAAGGCGGCCAGAAAGGCTTCCAAACGGTCTTTTTCCGCACTAAGTTGCGGATTTCCAAAGATTTTTTGAAAAAAAGAGGGTTTAGGCGAACCGGACGAATTCATCGGCATACTTTACCCTTGCTCCGCGCGGTCTTCAAGGGTCGTTCAGCCCCCAGGACGATTTTCTAGCTATTTACCAGAAAAATTTATATACTGATAAGTATATTCATAATCCCTTAATAGACGATGTGTAGGATTGTGGTATAGGAGTGTTGTGATGTTTAACTCGTCTCAAGGTGCGATCAGGGAAGTTGCAGGGCAGAATTTGACTGCCAATTTCTGTTTGTCTGGGTCTGTGACCAGCTCCATGTCAGTCGGGCAAAAAGCCAGTTGTGTAATTGGCGCTCTGGATCAATCCAGACAGGGATTAGAGGCCATTCGGGATGCGAAATCTGCCCTGGCCGAGCAGCTTGACGGGAATGTCATGAATACTCCTTCTTCTATGAATGCTTCTAACGGCTTGGGAATGCGCTCTATGGCTGCATCTGCCGCTATCGGGCTTGCATTAACTGCTGTTAACCCTGTAGCTGGTGCTGCTTATATGGCGATTGATGCACTTAGATCAGGAATTGGCGGACATGCCGGTATCGGGCACGCTGCTATTGACGGCGGTAAATCAGATTTTTCTAGCCCCTTATCCAGAAATAAAGATGGTAGCTATGAGTACACGGATATTTCAGGTGATACATACTCAGGCGGACTTCTTAACACTGGATATGCCGCTTCTAAAGCGGGCACACCTCAAAATGCACCCGCTCCGAATCCTGCTCAACAGCTTATGGCGCGAGATGCAATTGATCGTTTGGGAGAGGATGAAATTCGTCAACAAATCGCTTCCGTTGGCCAGGATGAGAAACTTCTCATGAAGCAGGCTGACACGGCTATCCGTTTTGCAAAGAGCGAATGGGGTATTACTGCGGGACCCGACGGCAAGCCGGATAAACCGGACCACCCTAAGTTTGGAATGGATAAACCTGATTGGGTTGTTGCCAAGACGCCGATGTTTTCAGCCCCTGCTATGGGCTAGTTCCTAGTCTTTTTAATCGTTATCCCTGAAGAAAAATGATGCAGTCGTGGAGATCAGGCATGCGACACCACCCAGTATTGCAATTGCAGGTATGTAATCCGGTGCAGCGGCCATAGCCAGCATAATGAGAGAGAGTTCAAACAGCCCTAAAATTTTTATTTTCGGGTTGAAGGAGATTATGGAGAGCGTGTTTAGAAGCATTCCCCAAAATAGAAATGCAACAGGTATTCCAAAGTCGGCCCCTGTCCACAACATTGCAATCATGGCACCGCTTAGAAAAAAATAGTCGCGGAACAGGTAGGACCTTGCTGTTATTTGCTCGGGGGAAGCTGTCTGGCAGAGTAGACGATGAAAAAGATATGCTGCTAATCCGCACCAGAAGTATTGCAGTCCGAACAGGATGATTGTTGCAATTCCGGCAGCAATTAGAAGCAAATTCAGGAGAGGTCGGGTTACACCTTTTTTCTCAAGTTTTGACGCGAGTTTTAATGCAAGGGGTTCGCTCAAGGAAGCGATCGTTGGTCCGATCATATTTATTCCTCTTCGTTGGAAATATCCAGATTGATTTCGTCAATTCCGAAGGCCAGAGATGATAAATCTTCGGTTTGCTTCTCGTGTTGCTTTTCGAGCTTTCGGTAGTGATTGAATGTGAGTGGTATGGATATCAGATAGGTGGCTGTCAATAGGGTGAGTGTTACCCATGGCGCGTGGATCATTGCTGCAATAACAAGGCAGATTGCAGCCATCAAAGGAACTGCCATACGGTCTGGAAGTTTTAGATATTTGAGAGAGACAGTCGGAATTCTGCTAACCATCAAGGCGGCAATGATAACAACCCAGACTGCGATAAGAGGTGTTGCGACTTTGAATTCACCGAATGTCTCAGGCGAGAGAAACCAGATATAAAGCGGTGCGAGAGCAAGGATGGCACCAGCAGGCGTTGGGACTCCTGTAAAATATCTTTTTTTCCAGATTGGAAGTGATGCAGAATCTCCGGATGCAACATTAAATCTTGCTAGGCGAAGCGCAGCGGCTACAGGGAAAACAATTGAAGCAATCCAACCCAACTTACCTGCATCGACCATCGTCCATTCGTGCAAAATCATTGCAGGTGCTACGCCGAATGCCAGAAAGTCCGAAAGAGAATCCAGTTGTGCACCAAACTCGCTTTGGGCTTTCAGAATACGCGCAACAGCCCCGTCCAAAACATCAAATAATGCTGCGGCCAGAAGCATCATTATTGCGATTTCATAATCGCCCACAATGGCTTTCTGGATGCTGGTCATCCCTGAGATCATTGCCATCAAGGTAATGAGGCTAGGGACTATCTTGATAATGCTGATCTGCTTCCCTGTTTGTTTGCCTGTTTCAGGTTCTTGTCTGTCTTTTTGTTCTGCGAGCTTAAGGGACATTGCAAGGGACTTTCGTTAATCGTGTCTGCCATTAGACAGGGTTTGCTGTAATGGCTTCACCACTAATGCCCAGATCGGCAAGAATTGTCTCCCCGCCAATAGCACGTTGGCCAACAGCTATGCAGGGTGCTGCTTCAGAAGGAATGTAGATGTCCATTCTCGAGCCGAAGCGGATTAGACCAAAGCGGTTTCCTGCAACGACTTCATCCCCCTCCTTCAGTTCATTGATGATGCGGCGCGCAATCAGACCGGCAATTTGTACATAGGCGATTTGCTTTCCGTTGTCTGTTTCCATCAATACCGAGGATCGCTCATTTTCAATGCTTGCGCGTTCACTTCCTGCGTTTAGAAATTCTCCGGGGCGGTAGACAACTTTCTTAATCAAACCTGATCCAGGGTTTCTGTTGACATGCACATCGAAGACACTCAGGAAAATGCTGATGCGTGTGAAAGTGCCTTGAGGTTCTTCACCAAGATTCTCTTCGTCGGAAGTTTCGGGGACATTGGGTGTTCTCAGCTCAACAGGAAGTTGGACGTTTGGTGTAACTGCGGTTACTTTTCCATCAGCTGGAGAGATAATCAGTCCGGTCTTTTGAGGGACCATCCGGACAGGGTCACGGAAGAAGTATACGCACCAGAGTGTGAGGACGAGACCTACGAAGCCGAAGAAGCTGGAAAGCATGGCCATTATAACTGACACCAGCGCAAACCCGATGATAAAAGGCCATCCTGCTTTATTTGTGGGCGTCAGGAGTGTCTGGCAGATTGTCTCTTTTAGGTCAAAAATGGTTTTTTCTACAGCTTCATTAGTCATGTTTTATCTCGGCTATTATCTTCTATTACGGTTTTTGTGTTCTCTCTCAGGCGCCTTTAAAATTAAGAGCCTTGAAACTGGATTTTTGCGATCCTCAAGTATATATCGCTATATCATATAATCTGTGCGATGCAAAAAGGCTAATTTTTGTCTTTGCGGTTGCGTTTCTGGGGCGGATTCTGTAATGAATTGGCGTTCGATGCAAGTCTTTTCGAATTTTCCTTCGAGCGTCTGTGTCGCCGCCTGTTTTTATAAGGCCATATGTTATAATTTTTTTATGAAGAGTTTTTTATGAGTGAAATCAAATCAGTATGCGTTTATTGCGGGGCTTCCACTGTTTCTGACCCAATTTTTGATGCGCCAACCGAACAATTAGGACAATCTCTTGCAAAAGCAGGGATTACCCTGGTTTATGGCGGCGGAAATCCAGGGCTAATGGGTAGGGTCGCCAATTCTTGCATGTCTGCGGGCGGACAAGTTATCGGGATTATCCCTGATAGCATCCTCAAACTTGAGGCTCGCCATGACGAGGTTACGGAATTGCATGTTGTCCCAAGCATGCATGTTCGTAAAGCCATGATGGCTGAGCGGGCTGACGCTTTTGTTGTTCTTCCTGGTGGTCTCGGGACTCTAGACGAGACATTTGAGATTCTCACTTGGAAATATCTTGGTATCCATGATAAGCCTGTTATTATCGCAAATATCAATGAGTACTGGACACCCATGCTTGATATGATCCAGCACATGGCTGATAAAAAATTTGTACGAAAAGACCATCTGGATACGTTTGTTGTGGCTCACTCGATCGATGAAGTTATGGATATTCTTGCCCGTACGAAAGCCGGTACAGCGTCTATTAAAAGCGATAAAATATAAAGCGGGGATAAACCCTCTATTAAGGGGTTTAACTTATAGTTCCAGGCGTGTATGTTGTCTTGCGGAATATCTCTGCATGATTGAAGCCGTTTTTTTGAACTTTTTAGGGGCTAACAGTGAGTTTTGTTAATGAAAAAGAGCGCGAACAGTCGCAAATAGTTTCCGGTAAGGCTCTGGATCGCATTGCCCAAGAAAATCTTGTGCCAACTCCAGAAAATTATGAGCTCTGGTATGTCTATTACTCACGCTCTATCCCTGAGGTTGTTCGTGTTATTGATGGAATTGTGGAATCCGGGCAAACCATTAACGATTATGTCTGCGGTGAGATTTACAACCGCTTCTTAAGTGACCTGCGTAATGAGGAAGCTGTCCGTAATGCGGGAGATCAGGTTCAAAACGCTATCCATAACGTGTCAGGAATGGTTGAAGGCGTTAAGAACGCAACTAAAAGCTACGGATCAACTCTGGAAACAGTTACCCGCCAGATCGGGACAGCTAAATCACAGGATGATCTGAAAAAAGCTGTGTCTGTTGCTTCCGAAAGCACTGCTAGCATGATCGAACAAAATATGCGTCTTGAAGAGATGCTTCGCGAATCCAGCCAGATTATGGAAGAACTGAAGCGTGATCTGGAGCATGTTCGTCGTGAAGCAATGACAGACGGTCTAACAGGATTGGCTAACAGAAAATGTTTTGATGGTGAAATGGATCGTGTCATTCGTGATTATGCCGATCGTCGCGGTGTCTTTAGTATCCTGATGCTTGATATTGACTATTTTAAAAGCTTTAACGATAATTTTGGACATCAGGTCGGAGATCAGGTCTTGCGCCTTGTTGCGCGTACTCTAAAAGACGGTCTGAAAGGCAAGGATATTGCTGCCCGTTACGGCGGGGAAGAGTTTTCGATTATTTTACCGGATACAGATTTGTCAGGGGCAGTTATTGTTGGCAATGCGTTACGTAAAGCTGTGGCCGGAAAAGACGTTATCAATCGCAGCACTGGTAAGGTCCTCGGGCGCATTACTCTCTCTGTTGGCGTTGCCGAGTTTGCTGGCGAGAAGACCGCAGAAATGCTTATCTCCCGAGCTGATGAGGCTCTCTATACAGCTAAACATAACGGACGCAATCAAGTTGCTGCAGCTCCTAGCAAAGGGTAGCTGCACTCTTGCGCACGATTGATTTCCTCTAATTTTTCTTTTCTGACACTGATTCTTGAAAATCAGGCATAGCGTCCTCGCGCGATTTGGTCTACACTATGCAAGCCTTTTTGTTCAGCCTTCCCTTCCGGATGTTTTACTATGAAACAAACGACTTATCTTCTCGCTTTTCTCTTTGCTCTTGTTACAGCTTATGCTGTTTACAAGCTGGTTTTCTTCAGCCCTGACCAGCCGTATGAGTTTACTTTTAAAGAGCCAGTGCTCCCTCCTGAATTGATCGAGGAGCAGAAACGTCTTGCGCAGACAATTCTGACGCCCGAGCAACAAAGTCAGCGTGATGCTGCTTTGCAGATTATCCAGAATGCCATGGACTCTTATCAGGCCTATGAAACATCTTTACCTGCTCAAGCGTCTTCAACTCTCTCGACTCTGAACGCATATTTCCTATCCGGACAATTGCCGACACATTTTCTGACAGTTCCTGATGGCGTCAGCGGAATTAGAGCTTTTGGTCCCTTGAAATTCTCTGCAACAGCTGTGGTGTCTGCAGAAGCTAACAGAAAAAATATTTCCTGTCGCCACGAGCAAAGCGGTATCGAGACCTTGATTGGAAGCGAAGATGATAACGTAATTGAATGCGATTCAATCAATCGCGGGATCGGACCGGGAGATCGCCTTATTCTTGGGGGGCCGGGAGATGACAAAATTACAGATACTTATGGCAATCGCATTGTGAATGGTGGTTCCGGTAATGATACAATTGCCTTGGGACCAGGACGGTCCATCCTGATTCTCGAGGATGGATGGGGACAGGATCAGGTTACCGTTGATTGTTCGGGAGCGGTTGTGTCTTCTTTGCAGATTCCTGTCGATTATCCGGGCTTGTGGGATGAAAAAACCATAAACTTTATCGTTCTCTCTCCGCGTATTGATCCAAATGACATTTACTGGGATGGACTTACTGTGAAAAGTCGCAACAGTGATGATCAGCTAACTGTTAGCGAGAATTGCTTTACGCTTGTTCCGAATGCCCAAGCTCCTGTTGAGATACGGGAACAACAAACAGCCCCCTAGATTTCCTGATTATGTCCGGATGGGGCAAGAGTTTTTTTTGATTATAGAAAGGACTACTAAAATGAAACCTCCAGTTCGAGTTGCCGTTACGGGAGCCGCAGGCCAGATTGGTTACGCGCTTCTTTTCCGCATTGCGTCCGGTGAAATGTTGGGCAAAGACCAGCCTGTTATTTTACATCTTTTGGAAGTTACCCCAGCCTTAGGCGCTCTCGAGGGGGTTGTCATGGAATTAAAAGACTGTGCTTTCCCGCTTCTTCAAGGGGTTGTTACAACTGATGATGCAAATGTTGCATTTAAGGATGTGGGTTATGCTTTGTTGGTTGGCGCGCGCCCTCGCGGACCAGGCATGGAACGTAAGGATCTTCTGGAAGCAAATGGAGCGATTTTTGCCCCTCAAGGTAAAGCTTTGAACGATCATGCCAAGCGTGATGTTAAAGTTCTGGTTGTTGGAAACCCTGCGAATACCAATGCTTTGATTGCACAACAAAATGCTCCAGACCTTGATCCTAAATGCTTTACTGCGATGGTTCGTCTGGACCATTCTCGTGCATTATCCCAATTGGCGGATAAGACTGGAACGCACACGACAGATATCAAGCGCATGACCATTTGGGGTAATCACAGCTCTACTCAGTACCCCGATTTGCACCATGTGACTGTTGGTGGCAAAGCTGCCTTGTCTCTGGTTGATCAAGCTTGGTACGAAGGCGAGTTTATTCCTAACGTTCAGCAACGTGGCGCAGCTATTATTAAGGCGCGTGGTGCTTCTTCTGCTGCTTCTGCCGCATGTGCCGCTATTGATCATATGCGGTCTTGGGCACTGGGAACTGCTGAAGGGGACTGGGTCTCGATGGCTGTCCCATCCGATGGATCATATGGTATCGAGCCTGGTGTGATTTATGGTTACCCTGTTACTTGTAAAGATGGCACGTACGCTATTGTCCAAGGCCTTGAAATAAATGAATTTTCTCGTGCGCGTATGGATGCGACAGCTCAGGAGCTTCGTGAAGAGAGGGCTGGTGTTGCACACCTGTTCAAGCAATAATTCGCTCTGATCTGATATTTCAAGAACCCCCGTTATAGCGGGGGTTTTTCTTTTTGAGTTCTATTTCTCTTCCGACTTTATCCGAAGCGGAAGGCGGAGATCGTACTCCCCATGACGATATCCTCAAATACATGCTGTCCGACACTGTCCCCAGCCGCTCCTGCGGCTACCATAAGAGAAATCAGATGTTCCTCTCGGGGATGAGCGTTTCTTGCGCCTGGTGCTTTTTCCCAATCTGTTAAGGCGGTTTGCCTCTCAGAGTGAGGAAGGTCTGTTATACTACGGACTAGCCACTCATTGAATTCTCCGGATAAATTTTCGGATCGCCCTCTGGACATCAGCACCCGCATATTGTGGTAACTCATCCCGCTTCCTATGATCAAAACATTTTCTGCTCTTAAGGGGGTAAGCATTTTCCCAATTTTGAAATGGTCTGCCGGATTTAGATTTGCTTTTAAAGATAACTGGGCAACCGGAATATCAGCTTCAGGAAAGGCAACCTTAAGAGGGATGAATACCCCGTGGTCGTAATCTCTATTGGTGTCTTTCTTGATGCTTTGACCTGTGTTCTGTGCTAGCTCTAGTATGCGACTGACCAGCCATTTTGGGTTTTCTACCGGATAGTCGAGTTGGTAAGTGTGCTCAGGGAAGCCGTGATAATCAAATAGCAATCCCGGGTGATCTTTTCCGAGAATTGTAAATTCATTTTCCTCCCAGTGAGACGAAACGAGCAGGATAGCTGAAGGCTTCCGTGGAAGTTGTGAAGGAATGGATTTAAGAAATGCTGCTGTTTTATCCCACTCGTCATGAGGCTCCCATTCCATAAAAAAACATGGTCCGCCCCCGTGGGGAATAAAGAAAGTCGGTTGTAAGGTCTCGGTTTGTTTGTTCATGCAAAGGATATGGTATTTTTTTGTACTAAAAACAATGTAGGGAACAAAAAGATACTATGTATATAATTTATTCGAGAAATTAGTTTGTGCACTCACGAATCGTCCCCAATATCATACCTATTCGTGCCAGATAGGAGTCAAGGCTTCCAATTTCCCGCTGTAACCTCAGAAGCGAAACCGAATGCTTCGGAAGCATTCGCGATACAATCGGTTCTCAATCTCTTTTTTCAATTTTATCAAGGAGAGGCATTTGCTCTACAAGGTCTTTTGTTACCTTTCTTCCAAGAGATCATCCTGTCCAATCTGCAATAAGCTCTTTTCAAGCATAAGGCTAAAGAGGATACTGGTATACGCTCCCGTTTTGCCAGCATGGTGCTTTTGCCAATTAAAAACCCGCCACAAAGGGCGGGTTTTTAAATAAATGGTGGAAGGGACAGGATTTGAACCTGTGTACTCGTAAGAGGCCAGATTTACAGTCTGGTGCCATTAACCACTCGGCCACCCTTCCATCAAGGTATATTTTATTTTCGCTTTTTCTGTTGTCTTTTCTATTCGAAAAGAGTTACAGAATTGCGAGAACAGAAGAAATGAAAATTTGGCCCTAAAGTCAAGAGCAAAGACGGTAAAAAATGAAAAATTCTTCAAGTAAAAGCGGAAAATCTTCCAGAAAAGGATTTTCATCCGAACATTCCCATGGAAACAAGACCCGTCACGGTGATGGCCCACGGTCCAAAAAAAATGCATCTGATCGTCGTCCACCCACACGTCATGGCACCGGAAATGGCACAAAACCTGATTCTTTTCGCAAAAATGGCCGTCAAGATCAGGGTGGTCGTCCGCGTATCCGCATCGGATTATTCGGGACTCATGCTGTTGAAGCCGCTCTTTTGAATGAAGAGCGGACGATTCGCCATATTTATGCGACTGAACAAAGCGAGGACGAGGCTGTCGGGATAGTGGAAAAAGCCCTGCATGCGGGCTGTAATCTGCCGGATATTATCCTTTTGGAGAAGGAGGAGTTTGATCGTGCCCTTCCAAAAGGGACGGTTCACCAAGGTATCGGGTTGGATTGTGACCCATTACAGGATGTTTTCTTGCCTGATGTATTAAATCGTGTCGCAGAGAAGGAAAAAGCAGTCATTCTGGTACTTGATCAAGTGACAGATCCTCATAATATGGGGGCGATTATCCGCTCTGCCTGCGCTTTCGGCGCGGATGCGATTATCGTGCAAAGCCGTCATGCCCCCGAAATCAGCGGATTGATTGCCAAGATTGCCAGCGGGGCTGTCGAACATATCCCTGTTGTTTATGAAACCAACCTTGTGCGCGCTATTACAACGCTACAGGAGCATGGGTTCTTTGCTTTGGCTATGGACGAGCGTGGTGAGACGATTGCCTCTGCACCATCTTATAACAAGACAGTGCTTGTTATGGGAGCTGAAGGGCCGGGTTTGCGTCCTCTGGTTAAGGATACATGCGATCTTCTGGTCAAGTTGCCAACTTATGGGGCTTTATCCAGCCTCAATGTCTCGAATGCAGCGGCTATTGCACTTTATGCGGTGACAAGCAAATAAAGGCAATCCAATTCCTGTGCCTGACGCATAAAGAAAGGGGCCGATTAGGCCCCTTGAATTTTGGATTGTGCTTGAAACAGATTAGTTTTCTTGCGCGAGTCGCATTTCCCGAGCGCGGACAAGAATGGCATCCTCCATTTTTCGGCTTGTATCTGCTGCAACAGCCGCATCTTTCCAGCCAGATCCGGATTTAACTTGACGGAAGACTTTGACTGAAATTGCGTCTGCTTTCAATTGGCGGTCGAGAATGAAAACGTTTAGTTTTGTGCGCTCGCTTGGGGTATTTGCATCAGAATACCAATCGGTAATAATTGTGCCGCCAAACGGGTCTGCTGACGCCAGGGGCATGAAAGAGACTGTATCAAGGGCAGCTCTCCACAGATACCCGTTTACAGATATTCCGTTATCAGCTGGACCGGTGTCTTTTTTGTTGCCGAAGATGCCGAGACCGCCATCGCCGAAAATGCTCGGTGCCTCGTCATAGATGTTGTTTGCCCCCGTTGATGTCCGCTCTGCGCCAGTCGGGTATTTAGCTTCTCCTCCACTACAGGCGGTCAGGAGAGATACGGTAGGGATGAGAAATGCCAGAATTGCAAGACGAATCATGATTGTCCTCTGAATGTATGTTTTTCAAAGAACTAGCATTTGAAAGCTTCAATCTCAAGAGGCAGGTCATAAAAAGAAATCTTTATACATAATTCTTTATTTTTTGAAAAATTTATGCCATTATCCCGCCATGCCAAATGATAAAGACCTAACTTTGAATGAAATCTTCGAACGGCTCGCGGAAATTGCTCGCGCTGAGTATAACGATTCCTTGGCTCAGGGAATTTCCCTCCAAGACTGTATAGGGATAGCTGCGTACTCTTTGGATGGTGATCTGCTAAAAGCGGCGAGCATCAAATATAGCGGCGGAGTAGTGGAAACAGGCGAAGAGGCGTTCCTTCATGTGCTTTGGAGTAAATATACAAAACCGGGTCAGCTCCCTACGGTTAGTAATTGTGTTAACTGCATGGTCCGCGTGCAAAATAACGACCCTTTAAATCCTCACCACGTCCAAGAAGCCTTCACTGTTTTCCGTAACTTTAACAACAGATAGACTGTCTCTTGAGTTCTATGATTATTTTCCGCTATAGTGCGCGCTTGACGCCAACTGATTATAGCAAGGAAAAAAAATGAATTGGCTTTCGAATTTTATCCGTCCAAAAATCCGCTCTATTGTGGGCCAAAAGGACGTGCCCGAAAATCTGTGGCAGAAGTGCCCTTCTTGTGAAGGGATGCTGTTCCACCGTGATCTCGCCGAAAATATGAATGTATGCACACATTGCGGACATCATATGAAGATCTCTGTTGCTGAACGCCTCGAGTTGATGTTTGACGATGGAAAGTTCGAGCGTATTGATGTTCCAAGTGTTCCTCAAGATCCTTTGAAATTCAAAGATAAAAAGAAATATGTCGATCGTCTGAAAGATGCTCAATCCAAAACCGGCGAAAAAGATGCAATTATTGTTGCTCTTGGCAAAATAGGTGGAAATCCTACTGTCGTTGCGGCTTTCAACTTTGCTTTTATGGGCGGCTCCATGGGGGCTGCCGTTGGCGAAGGTCTGGTCCGTGCAGCCGAGACTGCTGTGCAGAAGAATGCGGCGTTGATTGCTGTGCCTGCCTCTGGAGGTGCGCGCATGCAAGAAGGTATGATTTCTCTGATCCAGCTGCCGCGTACAGTGATTGCTGTCCAAATGGTCAAGGATGCAGGTCTTCCTTATTTCGTCTTACTGACAGATCCAACCACTGGTGGCGTTAGCGCCTCATTTGCTATGCTGGGTGATCTGCATCTGGCAGAGCCTGGATGTATGATCGGGTTCGCCGGCAAACGCGTGATTGAGGAGACGATCCGTGAACAGCTTCCGGCAGGATTCCAAACTGCAGAATATTGTCGCGATCACGGTATGGTTGATCTGGTTGTGGCCCGTAAGGATTTGCATGAGACATTGTCACGCCTTTTATCCTTGCTGATGCGTCGCCAGCTCGAAACACCAAACGCTTCCGGTCCTAATCGCGGTAGCGGAAAAAACGCTAAAACTTCGAGCAGCGATGTTCTTGCCGCCAAGATTTCTTCTGCTGGAATTGCGGGTGCGCATGCCACAATAAATCAGGTGCAGATTGATCTGAATAAATTATCTCCTGCGAATGAGGAAGGGGCTGTTCCTTCAGGGGAGCGCCGTGCCGTTAGCTCGTAATCTCATGCCTGAGCGGATTATGCCGGATCACTTTGATCCGGACCCAAGGCTTCAGGCTTTGCTGGACAGGCTGACAGGATATTATCCGCGCGGAATTGATCCCGGGTTAGAGCGCACATTGCGTCTTCTGTGCGACCTCGGTAATCCGCACCTCTCTCTTCCCCCTGTAATTCATGTTGCCGGTACAAACGGCAAAGGGTCGATCGTTGCATATCTTAGGGCTATTTTGGAGCATGCCGGTCTCATCTGCCATATCATGACATCCCCGCATCTTGTCCGGTTTAACGAACGGCTGGTGGTGTCAGGACGTGAGATGGAAACTGACGAAATTATAACATTGTTCGATGAAGTCGAGGCAGTTAATAATGGCCAGGAAACAACATCCTTTGAGTTGATTACAGCAGCGGGCTTTCTGGCATTCTCCCGTAATCCAGCGGATGTTGTTTTGCTTGAGGTCGGCATGGGCGGGAGATACGATGCTACAAATGTTGTTCGTGATCCGCTTTTGAGCATTATCTCTGTTATCTCTCGAGACCATACCAAATTTTTAGGCACTGAGTTTGAGCAGATCGCTTTTGAGAAGGGCGGTATTATAAAACCTGAAGCCCCGTGTATCGTAAGTCCACAAATTCATGGAGAGGTCTTCTCTGTTTTTGAAGAGATAGCCTCGGAGAAATCAGCACCTCTTATGATGTTTGGTAAGGAATGGTCCTTCGATGTCTTGCCCGAGAGCATGATTTTGCACCTCGAAGATAATCTGTTCGAACTTCCGTTGCCAAACCTGATTGGTGCTCATCAGGTTCAGAATGCTGCAACTGCTGCTGTCGCCGCTTTGCAGGTTACAGATCAGTTTATCGAGCCGGTTAAGCTCTCAGATATTGAATATGGCTTAACTCATGCTAAATGGCCTGCCAGATTGCAGAAAATAGAGCGTGGTCCACTCCTCTCTCTTTTACCATTCGGATACGAACTTTGGATAGATGGCGGGCATAATGATAGTTGTGGTCAGGTACTTGCGCGTCAAGCACGGAAGTGGCATGCGGAAGATGGGAAGTCGTTGCATCTGGTTCTGGGTATGCTTAACACCAAAACACCCCTCGAATTTTATGACCCTTTGTCTTCATGTGTTGATAGTACATCTTGCATAACTATTCCTGATCAGCCCTTGTCCTTATCCTCTGAAGACTTGCAAAATATTCTGCAAGCCGGCTGTCCCGACAAAGCTTCCACAATTCATGCGGTTTCTGATTTGCGTGGTGCCATAGAACATATTATCCGCGGATCACATGCCTCATGCCGTATTCTGGTAACAGGGTCTTTGTATCTGATGGGCGCTGTTCTTCGAGATCATCAATAATTCATCATCGTACCTTTTCGGTTAACTATTTTTTTACCGCTCGCAGGTTAACTGGGCAGTATGAGTTCAATGATCCCAGACCGTGATATTATCCGTTTGCACCTCTCGCTTGAGGTGCCTCAAGCCGTGGCTCAAATGTTGGATCGAGGTACAGAGCTGGGAGATGACGAAGCTTATGCGCTTGAAATTTCTTTATCCGAAATGTCCCCTGAAAAATGCTTGCTGACTGCGGCATGTGTTGCGCGCTACATGGCTCTTGATTTTACAGTTGATGATGCCCTTAAAGTTTCTCTTTCGCTACAGTCCGATGGCGCATTTGATGATTATGCGCCACGTTTTCTGGCTGGTATAAAGAAGTCTATGCGTCCGACTTGTTCAGGGTTTGCTGTTTACATGCAGGAAGATCTTGAGAGTTTCTCGGAATTATTTTCTATGGCAGCAGATATCCCCGGATGCTCACAAGCTTTCCGAGAAATTGCGCTCATTTTTTGTGATCAGACTGCTGCTCATTTTGAAGCCATGGACGTTGAAGAAGATCTGTTTGACTATGATGCCAGCCTGACGCAGGACACCATCTCTTCCCCCGAAATTCTGAAAGGAGAAAATGTTATCTCCTTTCCTTTGGTTCGTCGTCAAGGGCATTAGCTCTGCCTTTTAGTTTCCGATCATAGCGCCCAGTTTCTTTCCACCTAGCAAATGGAGGTGAAAATGAGGAACCTCCTGCCCGCCATTTACTCCTGTGTTGGCGATGGACCGGAAGCCTGATTGGGCTAGATCCAGCTCCTTAGCTATTTTTGTAACGGCTTTAAAAAACCCATTTATCTCTTCGGCAGAAGCGTGTGAACTGAAATCAATTATATCTGTATAGGCACCTTTCGGAATAACCAATATATGTGTTGGTGCTTTCGGTGCAATATCCCTGAAAGCCAATGCATATTGATCATCGTACAGTTTGTCGCATGGGATCTCACCACGTAAAATTTTTGCAAAAATGTTGCTTTCATCGTAGGCCACGGTCAAATTTCTCCTAATTAAATTTCAATTTTCTAATAGAAATTATTTTTTCGAATACTACGGCATTCTTGCGGTTGCGAAAATAGAAAGAGTCTCGATTCAAAAAATTATGTTCCAGCGATTTCGATACGAATCGTCCTCATTATTTTGCAAGTGCACAGAAATTGTGTTATAACTCCTTATACTTAAAAATAAAAAAGTGGGAGAGACCAATGCCTCAGAACGGGTACTGGATCGAGTGCGTCCCTATAAAACTTGCTGCCGACACACTCGAGTTAACGAGAGAATTACATCATAACGGGAAACATATTGCCCTAAATGCCAGCGATGGACAGTACAGGGCTGTATTTTCATCAATTCCTGAACTGGATGTTGTTGCCCAATCCCCAGACGTGGCTATAGATATGTTACGACAAAAGTTACGCGCCTTGAGCCGTTACTATCGTATGACAGGGCGATCGTTCCCCGAGCGCGATAATCCTGTGCACCCTCCTAAAAATTTACGGTCGGTGCAGGGTTGGATCTCTGTTTATGTTCAATTCAGCGAAAAATGCGGAAATTGTTAATCCGGTCCAATTCTTTCATTACTTGACATATTTTAGCAATTCCCTGTTAAGTAGTTATATAAAACAGGGGAGCTGCGTATATGAACAATAAAACTTTTATTCTTCCTTCTATCTCTACTCTGGCTGCGGATCATGCAGAGATGATTCTCAAAGAAAGGAGGCTTTTAGATGATCGAGGGCTTTTCGATCGTCCCCTCTTTATTGTTAGCGGAGAAGATCATAGTCTGCCCTCCCACTATGTGTATCTGGTCGCACTATTAAACCAGTTACATTCCCGTGATCAAGTGCCGTCTATTTGTCTTGAATTGGATCATGATACGCTGGATAAGGATTTTGCAAATCGTTCAGGCATTCCATTAGACTCATTCAGGCTTTCAAGTTCATGCGAAACATCAACTCTTAGAGGGTATTTCTCTCTCCTGAGTAGTTTGCATCCGGACGTCATTGAAAGTTATGCACCCCTTTCCAATATGATGTTACTGGGCTATCTGGAGGCAAGCAACTTCCCTGTTAGTTACATTGATGTCTCTTCAACAAATGCGAAAGAAATTCATCCGCACATGGAAGATATTTCATTCTTAAATGCGCAAGATCCTGATACCCAGAAAGTGCTTGAAGCCTGCTTTCCTCAACAAAGTCGATTGATGCAATCCTTTCTTCTCTGTCAACAGCCGGAAGGAATGTATGTACGTAATATGCATATGATGGATAAGGCTCTGGCGTTTGCCGAGGATACACATACCCGTATTGTTATTATACGTGTCGGGAATAATCATGTTTGTGGCAATCTTTCCAAAAATCTGCCCTTTAACCAGAGTGTTGCTGGTTTAGGATCCTTTATGGGGCATCATGTTATGGCTTTTCCTGTGGTTAATAGAGAGACACCATCAGAAAATTTTCCCAATGAGGCACATAACCTTCGCGAAAAAGGCATAATCTCTTTTGTTGAACACTTATCCACTTGCCGCGCTCATTATGGGGAAGATGTTCAAAGAGACGAAGCACAGCTCATTCATGATCAAGAGACTGAGTATTCCTATCTTAAAAAATTGCTTGAGGATGCCAATCTTGAGATGCCTCGCTTCTCTCTTGATGGAGTAAGAAAGTTACGATATTCGAGCGGTGAGCTTTTAGAGGATGCATATAGGAAGGTTTGTTCAAATATGCTAAAAATGGGCTTTCTCATTCCGAAGAATGGATAAAAGCTGTCTATTCTTGATTTTTCCGGGTTTCAGGATCAATGTTCTCCAAGGTTTGCAGTTGTTTAAAATAATATCTGCCTGCAATAAATTTTCCATCGACAACTGCATAATTCGGATGGTGTCCTATGAGTTGGTAGCCGGTACTCTCATAAAGCTGTATTGCTGCTTCCTGAGTTTCTCTTAAATCAATATTGACTATAGCGAAGCCTTTTTTTGTTACGGTCTTTTCTATGTAGTCCAGAAGTCTGCGTGACAGGCCTTGTCCTCGTGCCCACGGGGAAATAAATAGGCCCGAGAGCTGTACGTTATAAGATTGCGCTTCATTGCTGCGTGTCGGGAGAATGATCTGCGCCGCCCCGCAGATTGTGTTGTCCAGTCTTGCGACAAACAATAATCTAGCAGGCATTGCTAATACGCCTTGCCAAAATCTTTCCAGCAAATTGCGGTTCGGAAGATGTATCCAGCCGAAACCACCACCAGCGCTAATGGCGTCTTCGGTTGCATCGCACAGGTCATTCAAATCGCCTATACTCAATGGTTGCTCTACCAATTCTACTGTCGGAACCGGCTTTAACGCCGTTTGCTGCAAATGCTCGGATGTCATGAATGCCCTCGTTTACCATATGAATATAGAACTATTGAATCATATAAAAATAAACAAAATGAAAATCTTTCATAAGATTTTATGCTGCAACGCGAGGCTTAGGAATCAGCTACGCTGATCTTTTGTTTTGCTTAGCGAGAATAATACGCCCCCGACGAGAACAGATATTGTGATCCCGAGTGAGATCGCGGGGGAGATGTGTCCGAACAGCCCTGCGTAGAATACTTTGCCTCCAATAAAGATTAGAACGATCGCCAGAGCGTATTTCATGTATTTAAAGCGCTCGATCATGGCCGCTACTGCAAAGTACATGCTGCGCAGGCCCAGAATTGCAAAGATATTGCTTGTGTAGATCACGAATGGTTCATTTGTAATTGCAAACACCGCAGGTACACTATCCAATGCAAACAGAACATCCATGAATTCGATACAAATTAGAGCCATGAATAGTGGCGTTGCGAAGGTAACAATTTTTCCTGTTGTGTGATCAGGAAGACGTACAAAAAATTTGTGGCCGTCAATTTCTTTTGTAAAGCGCAGGTGCTTCTGGAAAAACCTGATGAGGGCGCTATCTTCTATGTTGTCTTCATCCTCGTCCTTCATCAACAGCATTTTGATACCAGTGATAAGTAAAAAGGCTGCAAAGATATACAAGGCCCAGCTGAATGATTGAACAATTACAACACCAGCAGCAATCATTGCTCCGCGCATGACGAGAACACCGACAATTCCCCAGAATAAAACACGATGTTGATATTTTCGCGGGACATGAAAGTAGGTCAGAATAACAGACATGACGAACAGATTGTCCAGAGAGAGCGAGAGTTCTATCATATAGGCGGTGAAGTAATCCATTCCATGGGTTTCGCCGAGATTCCACCATAGCCAGCATCCGAATAGGGAGGCCAGTACCATATAGAATGCTGAGTAAGCGAGACTCGTTTTGGAGTCTATCACCTCATCCTTACGGTTGAGAAAGCCGAGGTCAAATACCATCAATGCTATAATGATGCCCAGAAATATGAGCCATAGGCTTAGGGGTTCCCCCATGAACTGAGTGCCCAGTATGGTAAGTATGTTTTCCATAAAGCTAATATTCTAATTTGTAAGGGATTAACTTAAATTCTATATATACGTATATACATCCAGTTTGATTATCTAGCAAGAGTGTCCCTTACTATTTCTGATTCTTGATCCATTTTTTTAAAGACATAGAAATGCGCCAGAATATATCTGGTTATGCCCGAGAGTATGATGGATGCAAAGAATATAACAGAAGCATATAGGCTGGTTGCCCATTCTAAAATTCCCAAACTAGCCACTCTGATGAAGGCCGCGAAAATGCTGGATTTCAGAAAGCGGTAAAGACTTTTCCAACTGAAATCGAGATGCCGTTCTTCAAAGGTAATAAACAGATATATAAAATAAGCTGTTATTGTTCCGGCCAAGAATCCAATCATTCCACTTAGTGTAAGTGACCAGCTTAGTGTGTAATGGATAATGTTCGAACAGAAGAAATCAGCCAATAAGGGTGCTGAACCTATCCCGAAAAATTTCAGGCTTTTGTTTTTCAGGTCTTTCAAAAAAGCAGGTAGTTCTTGGGGCGACTCTTGCATAGAGGGTATTCTCATAGGATCTACATGGACGCCAGTTTTAGAATGGTTTCGGCAACAAGAGTTTCAGAGGGTGTCCCTGTCCGCTTTGTTTGTGCTTCGATTTCGTTGAGACGTGCCAGAATTTTTCTCAGGACATGGGCTGGAAATTTTGTGGCTTGAGCCTTAAACATATCTTCCACTTTAAAAAAGACGGGGGGCTGTAAATCTTTCATCGCAGCATCTATCGGGAGGCCGTTATCGTCCATTTGTGATTTAACCTGATGAAGTCTGCGGACATGGTTTTGCAAAGAACGAAGGATCACAATTAGTTCTGTGTTTTCACTTAGGAGCTTATTGTATGTTGAAATAGCTTTTTGTGGATTACGTCCTGTGGCGGCATATAGAAGATCATCAAGGCTTTGAGAACCCGAATCCCCACATGCTTCCTGCGCCTCTACCAAAGAAATCGGAGACGGATCGGATCCTTTGTAGAGATCAAGTTTCTCTATTTCCATGCGTGCGCGTCCACGATCTCCTTTTAGGGCGATGCTTAGCCAATTGATTGTGTCGTTTGCTGCTGCGCGGTTTTTTTCTTGTAAAAGCTCGCGCAGAAAACGTCCCATGTCACGTTCGTCCTGAATATAACAAGGGATGGCTGTTGCGTTATCTGCTTCTTCACAAATCTTGCGTAAGGCATCTCTTGGGCGTAAATCCCCGCCCTCTACGACGACAAGCGTTTCATCGTTCGGATTGTTTTTCAGCCAGTCTTTTAGCGCAACTGCAAATTTTGATCCTGGGGCAGTGACGCGCACGAGACGCATGCCACCCATCAGAGACTGCGCATTGACTTCATCAAAAAAACGGGCCTGATCATCTTCGATAATCTCGCCTGTCAAATGGGCGGCATTAAATGGGTCATTGAGATCGGAAACGACTTTCTTGCCCATCAATTCTGCTCGTTCTTTGACCAACCCCTGATCCGGTCCATAAACCAGAATGGCCCGCATTTTCGGGTCTGGATTTTTCAGGAATGGTTCGATCTGTCGAAAGGTCAGTTTCATTCTTATGATCTTATTTGCGATTCAAATAGAGATTCAGGTGTAATTCGATCTGGCGTGCCAGATCGCCTAAGGCGTTTTCTCGTGCTGTATTTTCTGCAACGCGGGTTGCGAATTCACTTTGCAAGACGTTGTAACTGGTAATGGCCAGCAAATCACGAACAAGGACTTCTTTGCCTGACTTATCTGTTAAAACCATTTTTGTCTTTAGGCGTAATTGTGCACGAGTGGCTTCTGATGATTTGGTGATGGCCAGCTCTTTGTCAGATTCCTGAATTTTATCAACGCTCAGACGGTATTGTGCGCTCGCAGGTTCGCCGTTTTGGTGCAGTCGGTCAATGAGCTCATTCCGCAGGATTTGCCCTTCACGGTCGGGAATAATGGTTATTTCTACGGGGGCGGAATCAGTTCTTCTGTCATTACTGAATTTCCCATGAACCGGATGGAATCCACAGGCGGTCAAAGTGGCCAATAGGCCGATAAGGGCGATAAATTTTGTCATGCCCTCACCGTAGCGTATTTTCGGGTTAAAAAAAAGCCGCATTCCGCGGCTTTCTTTGAGAGTAGTGGGTAAGTTTAGCCCGCAACAACGTTCACGATACGGTTCGGCACGACAATCACTTTACGGATTGTTTTTCCTTCCAACGCATTCACAACAGACTCTTCCGAAAGAGCAGCTTTTTCTGCTTCTTCTGTTGCAGTATCGGTCGGGAGTTGAATTGTGGCTTTTAGCTTGCCGTTAATCTGAATGGCGATGGTGACGGAGTCCGCTACCAAAAACTCAGGATTAACTGTTGGCCATGATGTTCTGACCAGCATTTCCTTATGGCCTAGTTCTGACCACAATTCTTCGGTCAGGTGTGGGGCCATCGGATTAAGGCCACAGATCATGTATTCAATGGCTTCCTTATAAAGGCCCGTGTCCCCTGCTTCCGGTTTGAAAGCTTCGATTGCGTTATAGAGTTCACGCAATTTGGCGACGGCTTTGTTCATATGGAAGGCTTCGATGGCTTGTCCGACTGCATGAATGGTTTGGTGGGCCATTTTTTGCAGTTGAAGAGCGGCGTCACTTGGGTTTCCTTGTGGAGAAGCCAGAATGGTCTCTTTTGCATCCATAATAAAGCTGTGAAGGCGGTTGATGAAACGCCATGATCCGCCGAGGCCTGCCTCTGTCCATTCCAGATCACGATCAGGAGGAGAGTCAGAAAGGATAAACATCCGCGCAGCATCTGCGCCGTAGCTATCCAGAATGTCTTGCGGGTCAATGGTGTTGCGTTTTGACTTGGACATTTTTTCAACACGGCCTGCTACGACAGGTTCGTGGTTTCCGGTTGTCATGACCCAATTGCCGTTTTCGTCTTTCATCACGTCTTTCGGGTACACCCATTTGCCGTCTTTGTCTTTATAGGTCATATGGTTGATCATGCCTTGGGTATAAAGACCTGCGAACGGTTCTGGTGTGTCCATGTATCCGCATTTTGAAAGGGCGCGGGTAAAGAAACGTGAATAAAGCAAGTGCAGAACTGCGTGTTCGACACCGCCGATATATTGGTCAACTGGCAGCCAGTATGCGGCTTTGTCTTTTGCGAAACCGATACCGTCATTTTTCGGATCAGCATAGCGCGCAAAGTACCAGCTTGATTCAAAGAAGGTATCAAATGTGTCTGTTTCGCGTTCGGCATCTTTTCCGCATGCCGGGCATTTGACCTTTTTCCATGTCGGATGATGCGAGAGTGGGTTGCCGGGTTTATCAAATGTAACATCTGACGGGAGTTCAACAGGCAGTTGGTTTTCAGGGACAGGAACGGTTCCGCAATCATCGCAATAGATGATCGGGATCGGGCAGCCCCAGTAACGCTGGCGGGAAATTCCCCAATCGCGCAGGCGGTATTGTGTAATGCCTGTGCCGCGTCCAATTTCTTCCATTTTTTTAATGGCGGCGGCTTTGGAGTCGGTTGTGTTCATGTCGTTCATAAAACTCGAATTCACCATGACGCCGTCATCCGTGAATGGAAGTTCAACTGATGATCCGTCTTTTGGTGCAACGACTTGTGTGATTTCTAAACCGTATTTGGTTGCGAAATCAAAGTCGCGTTGGTCATGCGCAGGGCAGCCGAAAATAGCGCCTGTGCCGTAATCCATCAGAATAAAGTTTGCGAGATAGAGCGGCAATTTCTTGCCTTCGACAAACGGATGGTCAACAAAATGGCCTGTGTTGTATCCTATTTTTTCTGCTTGTTCGATGGCGGCCTCAGAAGTCCCCATGGCTTGGCATTTTTTCACGAACTCTTCGAATCCGTCTTGTCCAGCGCAGAGTTGTTGTGCGAGCGGGTGATCGGCTGCCATGGCTGCAAAGGATGCACCATAAAGCGTGTCAGGACGTGTGGTGAAAACGTCGAGGGTTTCGTTGCTATCAATTACATTAAATGTAAAGCGGCAGCCTTGGGATTTGCCTATCCAGTTTTCCTGCATGATGCGGACTTTTTCAGGCCAGCGATCAAGTCCCTTAATTGCTTCCAGAAGCTCTTCTGCGTAGTCGGTGATTTTCAAGGACCATTGGTTGAGTTTTTTGCGCTCAACGGGCGCGCCTGTGCGCCAGCCTTTGCCGTCAATCACTTGTTCGTTGGCGAGAACTGTGTGGTCAACTGGATCCCAGTTGACCATCATCTCCTTGCGGTATGCGAGGCCATTTTTCAGGAAATCCAAAAACATTTTCTGTTCATGCTTGTAGTAATCAGGCAAGCAGGTTGTCACCTCTCGGTCCCAGTCGATGGAGAGGCCCATTTGTTTCAACTGGATTTTCATCGCGACGATGTTTTCCAGTGTCCAGTCTTTCGGGTGTGCGCCGCGCTCAAGGGCTGCGTTTTCAGCAGGTAATCCAAATGCGTCCCAGCCCATCGGGTGCAAAACATTGTATCCTTGTGCGGTTCTGTAACGTGCGACAACGTCCCCTAGAGAGTAGTTGCGGACATGGCCCATGTGGATGCGGCCGGAAGGATAGGGAAACATTTCGAGGACGTAATATTTCTTTTTGGATGAGTCTTCTGTGACGTGAAAGACATTTTCGTCATCCCATTTCTTGCGCCATTTTTCTTCCGTCTCACGAATATTGTACCGCTCAGCCATTTTCTGTCCTCATTTTGCAGTGAAGGACAATACAGGTAGCATAGAAAATCCCTGTTTTTCAATGGCTTTGGGTAAAATTATTTCAGGTTCAGGCCGCGATCTTTGATTTCATCTAGGATTGTGTAGTTATCCCTGATAAAGAGTTCGTTGAATGCTGATCCTAAAACGCCTTGGACTTTTGACGGGAACAGGCAGTTGTTCTTTTGACTTAGTGATGGTTTCTGGAATTTGTGTGTAAGGCGCACAAGAACAGAGTTAAACTCCAGATTTCCTGGGTTTGAGAAGCTTGGCCCATCAACACTTAAGTGGAGTGAGAGGCGAGACTTTTGATCTGCGAAGTTATAGGCAAGTGCTGCGCCGTTATCAAAGCGATCTCCGATATCGCATCCCAAGGCTTTGGATTCGTTCTTGGACAGCCCCAATTTAATGACTGTTTTCTTTTTGTTGATGTCCGAGTTTTCAGGGTAGAAATCGTCTAACGTTCTCCCCTGTTGTACGGCTGTGATAGATGGGGCCATGTCGTCTTTAAAGCTGCTCAGGGCCTTGCCTTTTTCATGCTGCGCGAAGAGGGAAGAATTGCTGTATGACCCAAAGCTGCAACCACTTAACCCGAAGAGCAGGGTGATACTTAAAAAACACAGATAAACTATGTTATATTTTGTCATAATATAATATTAACAAAATTATGGTGCTATCGCGATCTAAATCGATGTTGTGGCGCGGAAATCCAAGTAAAATTGAAGAGAATTTGAAATTTATGCAGGGTAATTTTGTGCGCGTAAAAATGCCCATGTTGCACAAACGTCTTGGTTGTATTGCGAAATGCATGTAATTCATTTGTATGGTTTCAAGAATAAGAACAGTTGCGTTTCGCGGGATAGATGTCCTTGATATTGATGTCGAGGTACAGATTGCCTCGGGTCTTCCTGCGTTCACGATTGTTGGTCTTCCTGATAAGGCGGTGGGAGAGAGTAAAGAGCGCGTACGTGCGGCACTTCACGCGATGGGGTTGGCTCTTCCCGCCAAGCGTATGACGGTGAACCTTGCCCCCGCTGATGTGACCAAAGAAGGGTCACATTATGATTTGCCGATTGCGCTGGGACTCTTGGTTGCTATGGATGTTGTGCCCCAAGACGCCGTTGAGAGTTTCTATGCGCTGGGGGAATTGGGCCTTGATGGATCACTTCGCGAAGTGACGGGCGTTCTGCCCTCTGCCCTACAAGCACAATCCCATGACTGTGGATTGATTTGTCCTGCTGCGTGCGGCGGTGAAGCAGCTTGGGCAGGTGACGTTGATATTCTGGCTGCAAAAAGTTTATTGCAACTCATCAATCATTTTAAAGGTGTTCAGGTTTTATCGCGCCCTGAGGCTGATGTGCGCGGTGAGGCTGCGCGTCTGGTTCGTGATCTGGCAGATGTTAAGGGGCAAGAAACTGCTAAGCGGGCGTTGGAAATTACGGCTGCGGGTGGGCATAATTTGCTGATGATCGGGCCACCTGGTTCGGGGAAGTCGATGTTGGCGTCTTGTTTGCCCGGTATCCTTCCTGATTTATCAGCACGCGAAGCTCTTGAAACTTCTATCATTCATTCTCTGGCGGGGACGTTGCCTGAGGGTGGTCTCATCAGGACGCGCCCCTATCGTGATCCTCATCATTCGGCCTCCCAGCCTGCGTTGATCGGCGGCGGGCATAAAGCCAAGCCCGGCGAAATTTCTTTGGCGCATCATGGTGTCTTGTTCTTGGATGAATTGCCTGAATTTGCAAAGGCAACGCTTGAGTCATTGCGGCAGCCTCTCGAGACTGGAGAAGCTTTGGTTGCCCGTGTGAATTACCACGTCACATACCCTGCACGGTTTCAATTGGTAGCGGCTATGAATCCGTGTCGGTGCGGGTATTTCGGAACGGTCGGGGAAGAATGCACCAAAGCTCCGCGATGCGCGGAGGATTATCAGGGGAAATTATCCGGACCGCTTCTTGACCGAATTGATCTGCAAGTTGACGTACCGCCTTTATCTATTGATGAGCTTTCTGCGCAGCCACAAGGCGAAAGCTCTGCTTCTGTTGCGGCACGTGTGGCTCAAGCTCGGGCGTTACAAGCACAACGCTTTTCTGCGCTGGGGGCGGCAAGTCATGTGCGCGTGAATGCTGATGCGCAAGGATCGGTCTTGGAAGAAATTGCGCAAATGGAACCAGACGCAGAAAAGTTGATGAAATCTGCTGCCGAAAAGCTCAGGCTTTCTGCGCGGAGTTGGTACAGAATGCTTCGTGTTGCGCGGACGATTGCTGATCTGGATGGTGCGCCTGATAAAATCGGGACAGCGCATATTGCAGAAGCTTTGAGTTATCGCCGATTACGTTTAGCAGACCTATAGGTTGTAAAGTTTTCTGATTTCTGTTTCGAGCAGTTTCAAATCGCTTTCGCGGGAGAGTCGGTGTTCACCGTCTTCAATATAGTGGATGGTGCATTGGTTTTGTTTTAGGCGAGATTTAATTTTTTCAGCGATTTTCCAAGGAACTTCAGTATCAGCTTTGCCGTGAAGAAGAATGACAGGATTGCCAAAGGGAATTTGTTCTTCCAAAAGAAGATGGTTTTTCCCGTCTTCAAATAGGGCGTAGGTCATGACGTCCGGCTCGTCTGAATAGGGGCTATCTTCCAGAAGTTTTCCGTCGCGTTTGCAGCGGCCGCGTTGCTCATCGGTTAATTCTTCTTCCCAGACCCATTTGGTGAAGTCCGGTGCTGCGGCAATGCCCAAATAAGCCTTAACCCGATCTGGACGTTTGGTCGCAACCAGAAGGCCGATCCAGCCCCCCATAGAAGAGCCAACAACAATCAAAGGCCCTTGTGTTATTTGGTCTATGATAAATATGGCGTCTTTTGTCCATTGACCGATAGTACCGTCTTCAAAGTCTCCCTCTGATCCGCCATGGCCTGAATAATCGAGGCGCAGCATTGAAATATTGTTATTTTTTGCCCAATTCCAAAGAAACAAAGCCTTTGACCCGTCCATATCGGAACGGTATCCCGGTAAAAAAACCAAGGTGGGTTGGTTCTTGCTGCCTTCGAAATAGCGGTACGCCAGCTCAAGACCTTCGGAGGACTTGATTTTTGAGGGGGCGGGCTGTGACTCTATGGTGGTTTGGGGGTTTGTCTCCATAAGGATAGATGCTATAAACCTCTACCGATAATTTCAAGAGGACAAATTTCGTGGCGCAAACAGCACCGGCACAAAAGCAAAGAGGAAAGCGTTCGAAAACAGACAGGCAGAAATCTCTGACTGTGATGCAGGTTATCCCTAATTTAGGGGCAGGCGGCGCGGAACAGACTACTGTGGATATGACAGCCGCACTTGTTGCTGCTGGGCACCGCGCGATTATTGTTTCCAACGGGGGGCATCGTGTATCTGAAATCCAGAGGTTGGGTGGGGTTTATATCCGGATGCCCGTGCATTCCAAAAATCCGATTACCATGTGGATGAATGCGCAGCGTCTCCGCCGACTGATTAAGAAATATAAGGTCGATATTGTTCATGCTCGCTCTCGCGCTCCGGCGTGGAGTTGTTATTGGGCTTGTCAGGGCAATACAGCTAAATTTCTAACGACGTGTCATGCTCCGTTTAATGTACAAAGTAATTTGAAGCGGAGATATAATTCTTCTATTGCCAAAGGTGAGCTGGTGATTGCGAACTCGGAATTTGTTGCCCATTATCTGGTAAAAGAATATCAGGTTCCGATTGATAAAATTCGTGTAATCCCACGCGGTATTCCGATGGAAAAATTTGATCCTAACGGTGTGCGGGCAGACAGAATGCTCAAGATGAGTCAAGAGTGGCGCATTCCCGAGGTCTCTACTGTTGTTCTGTTACCCGGTCGATTGACACGGTGGAAGGGACAAATGGTGATGATTGAGGCAATGGCCAAGCTCAAAAGCAAGGATGTATATTGCATTCTTTTAGGAGATGACCAAGGTCGTGTGGATTACCGCATTGATCTGGAAGATATTATTCATGCCCATGAGCTTGAAGATCGAGTGCGGATAATCGGTCACTGTGATGAGATGAATGTGGCTTATATGTTGGCCGATGTTGTTGTGTCTGCTTCCACAGAACCTGAAGGGTTCGGGCGTATCGCTGTTGAAGCGCAGGCTATGGGAAGGCCTGTCATTGCAACGGATATCGGAGGTTCGAAAGAAACTGTTGTCCCCGGGCAGACCGGTTGGCTTGTTCCGCCCAATGATCCGGAGATGTTGGCAAAAGGTATAGAGTTTGCTTTGTCTCTGACAAAGGATGAGAAAAGTAACCTTGCCATTTCTGCCATGCATCATGCGCGCACTCATTTCACCAAGGAGCAAATGACTCATGCCACTTTGCTTGTGTATGATGAGCTGATGGAGAAAAATCTGGATGGCTAATATTTTGGTGATAAAGCTCGGAGCATTGGGAGACTTCATTTATTCCTTTGGTGCAATGGCTGCTATACGCCGCGCTCATCCTGACGATTATATTACGCTCCTGACTACAAAGCCATTTGTGAAAATGGCAGAAGAGAGCAAATATTTTAATTCAATTCATGTGGATGAACGTCCGAAAACTTTTCAGTTTATGAAATGGTTGTCGCTTCGTAAGTGGTTTAATAGCGGGGACTTCTCTCGCGTGTATGATTTGCAGAATAATGACCGCACATCTCTTTATCTGAAACTGTTTTCTCCCAAACCCGAATGGGTCGGAGCTGCTAAGGGCGCTTCTCATTGTAACGATTCTCCGGACCGGTCTACAGGGCATGCATTTTATGGGCATGTTCAAACTCTGGCTCTGGCAGGAATCACCGATGTCACTCTTGATCCTCTTGAATGGATGAAGGGCGATATCTCAACATACGGACTTCATTCGCCGTATGTCATCCTTGTTGCAGGTTCTTCTCCTCAACATCCAGAGAAAAGATGGCCGATTGAATATTTCAGAACGTTGGCGACTAAGTTATTGCGCAATGGATACCAGCCTGTTTTGCTTGGAACGGCGGCGGAGGTGGAGGTTAACCAGATGATTGCCAGAGGTCTTGAGGGAGTTGCCGATTTAACAGGTAAAACCGGCCTTTTGGATTTGCCCGCCTTGGCGCGGGGTGCCGCTGGGGCTATAGGTAATGATACAGGTCCTATGCATATTATGAGCGTGACTGGCGTTCCTTCAATCGTCCTGTTCTGTACTAAGAAAAGTACAATCAAAAAGCATGGTCCTCAGGGGGCGGCTGTTAAAGCTCTTGAGTCGGAAAATCTCGCAGAGATATCTTCTTCTGAGGTTCTTGAAAGTTTTTTTACTTTGGTATCCGAGAAAAAGGCCTGTTAATCAGGATGGGTTCTTTTAAAGAGAGTCATTGAGTGGGTTGTCCGCACGGGGTGGAGGCCCTTCTTCGCTAAAGAGATTTCCCAGACACTCCAGAAGTTGGCGCACAATTGGTTCTTTGACTGAGTAATAAATGGTCTGGGCGTTGCGTCTTGTTTCGACAAGACCTGAACTTCTGAGTTTTGCAAGATGCTGGGAAAGCGCTGATTGCGATAGGTTTGAGATTTTCTCCAGCTCATTCACACAAAGCTCCTGTTTGAGCAGTTTACAAACAACTAAAAGGCGCTTTTCATTTGAAAGCGCTTTTAAAATGCTCGCTGCTTGCTTTGTGTTGATCTTACTACATTCTATTTCTGAACGCATCACACATACCCGGATATTTTGTGTCGTTTAACAATTTCCAATTGTACTATATGGTGCGTTGAAATGGGTGGTAACGCAAGGAAATTCAGTGAGAATGTTTCTCAGGAAGGTGCGAGAAAATGTCGCGTTTTAGAGAATATGGGATTAAATTTATACATTTGATTGCTGCAACCATTGGTAAAGGAAATTCTATTTTTGTTTTCTTTTTTGATAGCCCGTTTGCAATGATCTTTGCAGCTTTGGGAGCGCTCATCAGGAAGGGCATGGGAAATTTATTGGCAGCTGTGATTCTGCTTTCAATAAAACCCGGACAGATAATTGACACAGAAATGCCAAGAGGTTTCAATTTGATTGCCAAGGCTTCGCCATAATATCTAACAGCGGCTTTTGACGCTGAATAGGAGGCTGCTCCGGGAAGTGCTGTGTAGGAAGCAATAGAGCTGACGATTGCTATATGACCTCTTTTCCTTGTCTTCATAACCTCGATTGCAGGATGGATGGTGTTCATAACACCGGAGATGTTTGTTTCGAAAATTTCTCTGTCGACATTAAGATTTAAGGGTGTTCCATCATTTACGAATGATGTTCCTCCTGAAATTCCTGCATTGGCGATCACAAGGTCTAAAGGGTGTGTGGTCTCGCATTCTGCGACCCAATCTGCCATAGCATCCCGGTCTTTGACATCAAGGGTATGGGATTGGCATGTGCCTCCGAGCTTTTTGCATCTGGCCTCAACCTCAACAAGTCTGTCCGAATTTCTGCCTGATATAAACAGATTGGCGTTTTCTTGCGCATAATGCTCCGCTAGTGCTTCCCCAATTCCGCTTGAGGCTCCTGTTATGAGGATATTCATGTCAAAAATTACCTTACTGGCCTTTTCGGATGTCGATGGGGCTTATTAAGTAGTTGTTTATTTCCACAAGTTAGACTGAAAAAATTGAATCGTCCATTGTGGGATTACTCGAAATATGTAGAATGCGGACATGATACTACCAGTCAGACGTCGCGGATTGCTCTTTATTCTCTCCTCTCCATCAGGTGCGGGGAAGACGACTATCACGCGCTCTTTGTTGGATCGTGATCCCCAGTTAAGCATTTCTGTTTCCGTAACGACGCGCAAGCCTCGTCCGGGGGAAGTTAACGGAAAAGATTATCACTTTGTCTCGAAAGAGGAGTTTGATGCGATGGTGGAAAACCACCAGCTTCTTGAGCATGCGAAGGTCTTTAATAATTATTATGGAACCCCTTTAGCTCAGGTGGAAGATGCCTTGGCAAACAGTCAGGATATAATCTTTGATATCGATTGGCAGGGAACCCAGCAGCTTAAGCAAAAGCTGGTAAATGATCTGGTGACTGTGTTTATCCTTCCACCCTCCCAGATTGAGCTAGAACGCCGTTTGCGCGCTCGCCAACAAGATGAAGAGGATGTTATTCGCGAGCGAATGAAGAAAGCCTCTGATGAAATTTCGCATTATTCGGAATACGATTATATTATTGTCAATAATGATCTGGAGCGTTCAATCTTGCAGGCGCGGGCTATTCTCGAAGCTGAGCGATGCAAGAGGCGCCGCTTGACGGATTTGCCTGATTTTGTGCGAACGTTAATGCAGGAATAGGGTGCCTTAGTCGGGGGCTAGATTGATTGTCCTATTCACTGTTTTACAAATGCCCGCGGTTTTGATAATTTGTTTCAATCGTTGGATGTCGTCTCCATGCGGTGTTCATCAATTTCTACCCAGATACTTAGTTCCAATTCAAGCGGCGGATTTCTTTAGATAATGACAACCCCTCCTCCAAAATCTTCAAATCCTCGGAATATCAGACCGACAGGATCGTCAGGACAAAAGCTTCAGGGCGCAAAACGGCCCGAAGCTTCTGCTCAGTCAAAATCGGCAGGAAGGCTTCCTTCTTCGCCTGCGACACAGGACGAACTTAATGAGGTCGAGCTTCTGAAAAGCGTAGGGTCTGTTATTATCCGCAACGAATTCTATCGTGATGGATACCGCAGTATCTTACGTATTGCGGTGATCGAGGCCTTCATTATTTTGGCATTGATCGGTGCGATGTATTTTATTATCGAGGTTCACCAACCCGAGAACCGTTATTTTGCGACAACAGAAGATGGTCGTCTTATTCCGGCGACAGCTTTGAGTGATCCAAACCTGAGTGTCCCGGCTTTGATGTCATGGAGTGCGCAGGCTGCTACAGAAGTCATGACGTTCGGATTTAATGATTATAAACGTCGCCTACAGGATTCTTCGCGTAATTTTACCAGAACAGGATGGGGAAGTTTCTCCAAGGCTTTGGAGCGGTCTCGTATTATTGAAATGGTTGAGGATAACCAGCAGGTTGTGACAGCTACACCATCCAGTGCGCCGATTCTTGTTGATCAGGGGCTGAATGCGTATGGAGTTTACCAGTGGGAGGTGGATGTTCCTCTTGATATTACCTACCAGTCCGGCTCTGCTGTCCGTTCTGATAAGCTGAATGTCAAATTGGTTATTGTCCGCGTTCCTAAGCTCGAGAGCCCGAACGGTGTTGCGATCGAGCAATGGCTGGCGCAGTAAGTTTTGAAAAGGATCTCCGGATAAAAAACATGAGTGGCTTTTCAGGACCATCCGATGAACAGGTAATTGCAGCGCCAACAGGCGTTTCTGCGGATCCTGTTAATTCTTCTAAAGAGGTTAAAGAAGCAGAAATCCGTAATCACATTCGTTCCGGTATGGGGCGTATGCATTTTTACCAAAGTAGCTACAGAACCATTCTGCGTATCGCGGTTGGCGAGGCTATGGTTGTTCTTCTTTTGGTCTTTATGCTTTTTGCTGTTATCCAGATGCATCGTCCGGAGGATCTTTATTTCATCCAGTCGACAGACGGAGAATTGATCCAGATGGATGCTCTGACTGAGCCAAATCTGAGTGTTAAGGCTCTTGTTTCCTGGAGCTCTCAGGCGGCAACAGAGGTGATGACCTTCGGTTTTAATGATTATCGGCGACGTTTTCAGGAATCTTCCCGTAATTTTACCCCTATTGGCTGGGAGAGCTTTTATAAGGGGATGGAAAGGTCCAGAATCCTTACAAATGTCGAGGTGAACCAGCAGTATATTATCGCGGCCCCAGCAGGTCCTGCTATTCTGGTCGCACAAGGCTTTAACAAAGGGCGATATGAGTGGCAAGTTCAAGTCCCATTGGTCATAACATACCAGGCGCAGGCGGCTATTAGTTCGGAATGGATGTTGATTACAATGACACTCGTGCAGCTTCATCAGGCGGATGGTGCGAGCGGTGTGGGTATCGAGCGCTGGATTTCGCAATAATTCTTTTCGCATCTTGTGTTGTTTTTTAAATTTTTCGATGGTGACAGCACTGATAAAGCTGGATATTCTATCTTACAACTGTATTATGGACTTCGTGCTGGGGGAAGATTCTCTTTTCTTTGGTGTTGGGAGTTCTCTCGGGTGACTTTATGTCGGGGTGTTTATGGAACGTAAATTTGTTGTTTTGAATTCTCTACGCACGGGGGTGATCGCCTGTGTTGCATTGAGCGCTTTCTCTGCCCTTGCGCAGGATTCATCTGTACAATTACAGCAGGGTATTCCGGCATCCATGTTAGAGGCAGCCAGCCAGCCAACTACTCCTCCCGATGCACCAGAGGGCGATCCTCCGAGTTTATCCGATGTGCTAGGGGTTGCCGATGAAAGTAATGCTATGGGGGCCCAGATGGGGCTCCAGATGCCTGTGGCAGAGCCTCAGAAAACTGAAGAGGACATTCTTAAGGAAGAACGTGGTGAAGCTTTTCGTGGGGCGGTCGATACTTTGATGCCCCTGAAACCTTCCGAAATCCGCCGCATACTTGAACTTTATGACCAGACTTCTCAAGCGGTAGAGACTCCGATTTATACAGATCCCGAACCTGAGTCTACTTTTGTTCAGGCTTCTCTTGAGCCTGGTGCCAAGCCTGTACTGATTAAGACGGCTGTCGGGAATGTTACCACGATGAGTATTGTTGATGTGACCGGGCAGCCATGGCCAATCCAAGATATGACATGGGCTGGTGACTTTACGGTTGAGCAACCTGAGGCAGGGACACATATGGTTCGGATTACACCGAACAGTCACTTTGCCCAAGGCAATATCTCCATGCGTTTGCTCGGTTTGAATCCGCCAGTGATTTTTACTCTCAAGACCGAGAGAAAAACAGTGCATGTTCGGCTGGATGTCCAAATTCCCGAGGTTGGTCCTAAAGGGGTTCTTCCTCCGGTTGTTACCCCAGTTTCTATCAAGGCGGGCGATGATGCCTTGACCAAGGTTTTGATCGGGACGCCGTCTTCTGCGGGTATGACAAAAATGTCCGTTGAAGGTGTCGATGGTCGTACATCTGCTTATGTCAAAGATGGATTGATGTATGTTCGTACGCCTTATACTCTTTTGTCTCCTGCCTGGAGTAAATCTGTTCAATCAGCTGATGGGATGCATGTCTACGCGCTAGAGTCGACACCAGTCATCCTGCTTTCAGATAAAGGTAAAATGGTACGTGCTTACTTGTCTTCTACGGAGCTAACAAATGGCCAATAACGACATGGATAATCAAGATTTCGAACCTGATTTCGATCAGGGAGGTGATTTCGATGAATTTGATACCGGTGCGCAGAAAGTATCGGTCGGTAGTGCCATTTCCGGATCTCCAGTTCTAAAGATCGCAGTAGTTGGGGTCGTGGTTCTGGTTGTTGTCGGTGCTATTGCTTTGTTTGGCGGAGATGAAAAGAATTTGCCGGGTTCCAGAGTTGATTCGGGTGCAAGTGATTTGAAGCAAACTCCAGGTAAGGAAGAGCTGACCCCGATGATGCGGAATGCTGTTGAGGAACATAACCAACAGGTTCTGGACGAGGCTTTGAAAACAGGTACAAGTGCTATCCCAACCCCGATTGATCCGCCAAAAGTTATGCTAGGCGTCCCTGAAGGCGAGGCGGTTGCAGAAGATCCTCTGGTCCGTTGGAAAAGACTTCAGGAAGAGCGCCTTCGTTTGCAACGTGAGCAGGAACAGTTTGTTGCTCAGGGTCAGGCGGATCCGCAGCGTGGCGATCGTATTACCGGATTGCGTGAGGCTATGTTGAACCAGGTGACCAATATTATGGGTGAGCGTGGTATCAAAGGCATGCAGAACATGAAAGTGATTACTGAGTCACAATTGTCTCAAGCCTCTGGTACCGGTGCGTCAGCCGGAACTGGTAGTTTGACTTTGGCAGGAACTGGCCAAGGGCAGCTTGCAAATACGACTCCTCTCGTCCCGCAAAAAGTTCTATTGCCTGCGGGTGAAGTTGAGTATGCCCAGCTTTTGATGGAGGCCAACTCTGATGTGCCGGGTCCAATTGTTGCAATGCTTGTCTCGGGACCATTTAACGGGTCGAAAGTCATCGGAAGTTTCAAGCGTGAGGAAGAATACCTTGTGATGGAGTTTAATACCCTTGTTACAAAAGACGGGTATAGTGTTCCGATTACAGCAATTGCCGTTGACCCAGATACGACATTGGGCGCTATGGCAACGGATGTTGATCATCGCTACTTGCAACGTGTTGTTCTTCCTGCCGCCGTCAGCTTTATCGAGGGTATGGGGCAGGCTATTGCTGATAACGGAACGACATCTGTTACGGTCAACGGAGATACAACAGTGTCTCAGGAAAGCAATGACCTTGATACCAAGCAGGAATTGTCTACTGCAGTTTCTGAGGCTGCAAACAAAGTGGGCGAGATCCTTGATGAAGAAGCTGACGTTCAGATTTTGGTCCGCGTTAAGGCAGGGACACCTATGGGCTTGTTGTTTACGACATCTGTTACCGATCAGGCTGTTGAATCTGCCGCATATGGCACTGTTGCAGGAGCCCAGCAAGGTCAGAATCAGTACCCTTATGGGCAACCCCAACAAAATCCTTACTTTTTCCCAATGGATGCGAATGGTAATCCGATGCAAATGCTACAACAAGGATTGCAGGGACAGGTTCAGATCCAGCAACAAGGAAATGGCTATCAAGCCAGCATCCCGGGAGCTCAGGTTACGTATACTAATGGCGTAGCCCAATAATTCAGGAGACTATAAATGGCTGATAAAGATCTACAAGATCAATACGAGGACGATTTCGATTCAAACGACTCCGAGTATTTTGATGAGTTTGATGACTCTGATCCTGCCGCCGATAATGGTGATTGGGATGAGATGGATGAGGATATCGGAGAAGATTATCAGCAACCAGCTCCACAAAAGAAAAAGAGTTCCTTTTTGACTTACGTTATTATCGGGGTTGTTGTCCTCGGTGGTGGCGCCTTTGCCCTGTCCCAGATGGGGGGTGGAGAAGATGTTGCCGGAACAGAAATTGCGGACGCTGAAATCCCTGTAGATGATGTTGCTCAAGCTGCCTCTTCAGAGGTGCCTACTGAGACATTGGGAGACGTGGGCGCTTCCCCAGAAGCCCCAGAAAGTTCTGGATCTGATGTAATAGCTCAAATGCCTATTCCTGATCCTGCCCCTGCCCCTGCTCTAGAGAGCAATGGTGTGAGTTCAGCGCCAAGTGAAAGCAGTTTTGTCCAGTTGACTCCTGAAATGCAGGCTGCAGATCTTGCACAAGATTCTACGCCTTCCCTTCCTGAAGCGGGCGGCGGACTTATGACTGTACCTGATATGGCAGCAACGCAGGAAACAAATGTTCCAGCGCCGATTGTTATGGCTGATGAAGAATCAAAAGACCAAAGGCCTAATGATTTCCCATCTGTTGATATGATCAAGCGGACCGATAAACAGGTTTCGGTAATTGTTCCTCAAGATCAAGTCAGTGAGCCTATGATGCCTGGTGAGGGGGGTACTCCTCTTTCAGTTCAGGCGGAGTCGGATGTTCCAGCTGTTGCACCTCAAGTCGCGCCTGCTCCCGTTGTGCAGAGTGATGCTTCCGGAACAGCTCCTGCAAATGAAGATATTATGAAAGTTGAAATGCGTAAGGCCGTTGACCAAATTGCAGAGTTGCAATCAACGGTTGAGAAGCAGGAAGTTCAGCAATCAGATTATCTGAACCAGATTTCCGATCTTAAGCAACAAATTTCCGATCTGGAAGCTAAATTGGCGCGATCCTCAGAGAGAGCCGCTGCTTCAGCTGCTACTTCTTCAAGCAAAAGCTATTCTGCGCCCCAAGCGACTACAGTGGCCCACTCTTCGCGGGTTGAAAAATCTCCTAGCTGGATTCTTAAGAGTGCGCAGAAATCCCGAGCTCTTTTGTCTCGTGAAGGTCAGAAAGATATCAGAACCGTCTCAGTCGGGGACAAGGTTTCCGGACTTGGAACGATTCTCTCTATTGAGCAAAGCCAAGCGGGTTGGGTGGTTGTCGGTACGTCCGGCCGCCTAGCAGAGTAACAAGAATTTGAGCTATTTCATAAAGCCCTTTGATGTTTTTCGAAGGGCTTTTTTATTAACCGGATTATAATTCTTTTATTTTACTATCATAGGGTGGGGTTCCATAGGTACGACAAGGTGCAAAATCTTGTAATTTGGTCGTTTTTGTGGTTCAATAAGGAATATAGAACCGTGTTTATAACGGTCGGGGTGTGTACATGAAAAAAATATTTCCTATGCTAAACAATGCGTTGTCCCGCAAATTTGTTATGTCTGCTCTTTTTGGCGGATTGGCTATGTTGCCGTCTACTGCACATGCAAGTGCTTTGGATGCATTCAACACATGGGTTAGTGGGCTCTTGACCTCAGCGTCTAGCGTTGTGACGGGGCTGATCGGCTCTGTTGTCTCCAGTGTTGCATCATCAATTTCAAGTTTTTTCTCAGGGGTTAGCTCCTTTATAAGTGGTGCTGTCTCAGGATTCTTCTCGTGGCTTAGTGGCTCTCTCGGGTGTGGAGGGATGGTAAACTCCGGCGGGGGAACTGTCGGGGATGTTATCTGTAACGTGATTGATTCCTCGGATAGTCTTGGAGGGATGGTTTCTGCTGTTGCCTATATGATGGGTATGATTATGGCTGTTACCGCTCTTATCAAGCTCAAGGACCATGTTGAATCTCCAACCCAGCATCCAATCTCTGCTTCCCTGAAACGGTTTGTTGCAGGGGGCGCTCTATTCATGTTGCCAACTGTTACTGAGGCTGCCGAAAACATGATTACAGGTGGTGTTACATTCGGTGGTATGGGAACTGGTGTTTCAGGTAAGGCTTCAGGTTTTGGTCTGGATGCCATGATGGTTGCATTGATGGTTGATATCTTCAACCCTATCGGAGCCTTGCTGGGTGCGTTCGGATATCTGGCCGGTATGGTTCTGACGGTTATCGGAATCAGCAGGCTGTTGAAAACCGCGCAGGACGGGCCATCCGGTCCGGCAGGTGTCGGAACTATCATGACGTTTGTTTTGGCGGGTGTTTTATTTACTCTTAATGATCTGATGGGCGCCTTTACCGGATCTCTCTTCGAAATGAATAAGATGGAGACTAGTGCCGTGCTTATGGTTCCGATTGACGGCGGTACAGTGGATGATCATGTCTTATCGGTTATCAGTTCGATCCTGTTGTTTATGATGCTTGTCGGATGGATCAGCTTTATTCGTGGATTCTTTATCTTGCGCGATGTCGCGGAAGGAAAGGGACAAGCCTCTCTGATGGCTGCAATAACCCATATTTTCGGGGGTGCTCTTGCGGTGAACTTGGGTCCGTTTATGAACGCGGTCCAATACACCTTGGGTCTCGATAGTTATGGGGTTCTGTTCAGTTAAATGGGGCTTGGAGCATGCTGGTATCGTGCGCTTGGTTGCCGCAATTTTTAAGGTCAAAAAGAACCGGTTAACCAATTTTTTACCTAATTTTTCTGTTCTTTTGTACAGAATTGTTATAACATAAGTATAGGTCGTAATTAGCATTAGAGGAGGAAACTATGCTGAAACACAAACTGAACAAACTTAGTGCAATGACTGGTGCTGCATTCGTGATGGGTACTCTTTTGAGCTCATCCGCAGAAGCCGGTGCTACCAAGAAATTCAACGATATTGCTAACAACATCATCGGTGGTATTGATACCCTTCCAGGTTTCTTGTCCGCTATTTCTTATATGATGGGTATGCTGTTTGCTGTTCTTGGTATTCTCAAAATCAAGGATCACGTAGAGAACCCAACACAAACTCATTTGAAAGACGGCGCGATCCGTTTGGCAGTTGGTGGTGGTCTGTTCATGATCCCAATCATCACCGAGTCTATGCAGACCTTGGTTGGTGACGGAACAAACTTGACTACAGCTGCTACGGTTAGCAAAATCGGTACAGCTTCCGGTCTGGTTAAGTAATTTCGTTTAGAACGATATCTGGAATTCAGGCCCCGGGAACGGGGCCTCTTTCTTTTGGATCCTTTATTTATCCCGGATAGCAGTCTTTTGTTTCTTATTTTGATAGGTTATGGTAGTTGAGAATTTCCATGTTCTAAATCAGTTCGAGGGAACGTCATGTATAATGTACCTTTGGTTCTTGGTATTTCCCGCCCCAATGGGAAGCCCCAGCGTGTGAAGCTTTCTTCCAGCGCGCCAAAAGTCCTGACCCCAGAGATCAAGAAAGCTGTTTTCGAGCGAGACGACCATGTCTGTCAATGTTGTGGGTTTCAAGCCAAGAAGTATCAGGAAGTCCATTTTCTGGATCAGGATGTCCAGAATCTCTCGATGGACAATATGGTAACAACTTGTATTTTTTGTCACCAATGTTTCAATCTTGATCTGACCAGTACGATGCGCTCGGGCGTCCTCATTTGGCTGCCAGAGATTTCCCAGACTGACTTACACCATATTATGCGCGCTGTGTATGTTGCGCGTATATCTCAAGGTCCTATGGCTGAGGCTGCGCGCGCTACGCTGGATGCTTTGATGGCACGCAGAGAAGAGGCCAGAAACCGCATCAATACAGATGATCCATATGTTCTGGCAACTGTTCTTAAGGATTTTCTGACATCTCGCTATTATGCAGACCGTGAAGAGCGTCTGGAGGGGATCAGATTGATGCCTTTGGACCGCCGTTTGATTCGTGAAGCGGATCTCGAATTTAACCAATTTCCTCAGATTCTGGCCTATTGGCGGTCGAAAGAAGGGCCTTTTGGTAATCGCGCTCCGACCCTGTGGCTCAATCTTTATCGGGATGCTATGAAACAAGCTGGGTAAGCTTCTATGTTTTTAGTCCATAAGAAGGCTTTCATGGGCTAATTTGTTGATTTCTATATTTTCTTCGGGCTATTTTCTGGGTACACTGTTGCGAAGTTTAACCGTGTGATTCCCTTATGAATTTAATTGAAAAAATCCTGGCCCCATTTCAAGTCGCTCTCAGACAATCTATCGAGAGCTTTATCCGCATTGAGACTGCAGAAAACGAATATACGTTGGCTTCCAGTGATGGATCTCTTGTTAGCTATTTCAAGGTAGATGGTTCCCGCCAGATTATCGGTGAAGAGGAGTATAACTTCCTTGTTGATGCCGCAACTGTAAAGCTTGGGGCCAAATTTGACCGTCAGGGACATGCGATGCAGATCTATTTCACGCGTGATCCGAACCGCATTCGTCCCCATTTGGCAGACCAGATGGAAGCGTCAAATATTACCGCTGAAAATATCGGAATCGAGGTTGAGGACTTGCTTGATGAGCGTGTGAAAAACCTGTCCAATATTCTGAGCTATGAAGAATGCTATTTTGTGCTCTGGACTCGCGGCGGCGTTATGAGCAAGGCTGAAACCCAACGTGCGCGTGAAGATAAACAAAAGCAGATGAAGAACTGGGTGAATGCTCCGTACGGGCAAAACCCACTGGCGGCTGTCGAGGCATTGCGTACACGCCATAAAAGTTATGTAACCGCTATCGAACAGGCCCTTAATGAATTGGGTATTCGTGCTGAGCTTCTTGAAGTTCATGATGCCTTGCGTGCTATTCGGAACAACATGTTTCCAAGTAAAGCCCACCAGAATTGGCGTGCCTGTTTACCGGGAGATCCGATCTCCCCACGGGCACCGACATCCAGAATTGATTTATCGGATATTATCTGGCCCCCACTCCGGACACAGATTGCCGTTGGAGATGCGCGCTTGACTGGTGGTCCCGTTGTCCAGATTGACGATTTGAATTGGGCGGGGGCAGATATGACTTTGGGGCCAATGGAAGCAACGCCTTTTCCTGCCCTGTTGAACCGTTTGTATGATTCCAAAGTTCCGTTTCGTATTTCATTTTTGATTGAAGGCGGTGGAGCTGAATCATCACAGTTCCGTTCATTTGTCGCAACACTGATGAGTGTAACAAATTCCCTGAACAAGCAGATTAAATACTCTCTTGAGGGGTTGCAGGTGATGGCACGGAGCGAGCCTGTTGTGAAATTCCGCGTTTCTTTTGCGACATGGGCCCCTAAATCATCGCCAAACCTTATTCTTGACCGTTTGTCCATTCTAATGCAGTCGGTCGAGAGCTGGGGGTACGCTCAGGTTAGCGATGTTTCGGGTGATCCTCTGGATTGTATCATGTCCTCTGCCATGGGAATTCATTGTGCAGGGACTGCGCCTACCGCTGTTGCGCCGATGCGTGAGGTTATGAAGCTTGTCCCGTGGCAACGTCCTTCGTCTCCGTTTTCTCATGGGGCAATTATTCTGCGCACGCCTGACGGGAAATCATGGCCATACCAGACGGGAACTAACCTGACAACAACCTGGTTTGATTTGATTTTTGCGCAACCTGGTGCCGGTAAATCTGTTTTAATGAACACGTTGAACCTTGGAACTATTCTGTCCCCCGGTCTCAGTAAATTGCCATTTGTGGCTATTATTGATATCGGCCCGTCTTCTTCCGGACTTGTGTCTCTGGTTAAGGAGGCTTTGCCGGTTACACGCCAGACAGAGGCTGCTTATTATCGCTTACAGATGTCAAGGCAGTTTGCGATTAACCCGTTTGATACCCAGTTGGGATGTCGTCAACCTTTGATGGATGAACGTAGCTATCTGGTTGAATTGTTGGTTCTTCTCTCAACTCCTCCAGGACACGATAAGCCTTATGATGGTATTCAACAGCTTGCGGGACTAGTTGTTGACGAGATGTTCCGCTGGCGTGATGATACATCTGCCAATGCAGAGCCTCGCCCATATCTGCCTCGTTTGGATGCCGATATTGATGAACTGATTCAGAAACATGGTATCCACTTGCCGACAGACCCTTATTGGTGGGATGTTGTTGATCGTTTGTTTGAAATAGGTCTGGTTGAAGAAGCTGCTATTGCTCAACGTTATGCAGTTCCTACTCTGGGCGATGCTATTACCGCATCTCGTCGTCCGCAGATCAGAACTTTGTTGGAAGAGACATCTGTTGGATTCAGTACAGAGTCTGTTATTAACGCGTTCGAACGGATGATTACTTCGGCTATTCGTGAATATCCGATTCTCTCTTCTGTAACGCAGTTCGAGATTTCTGGTGCACGCGTCTGTTCCCTTGATTTGATGGATGTTTCTCCACAAGGAGATGATACAGCAGATCGTCAGACTTCTATTATGTATATGTTGGCACGTCATGCTCTGGTCAGGAGCTGGTGGGTTGGCCCTGAGTCATTGCAGTTTATTCCTGAAAAATATCGTTTCTATCACGAGACAAAATTGCAGGATTTGGCTGAAACCCCGAAGCGTCTATGCTATGACGAATTTCACCGAACTAGCTCATCTGTATCCGTACGTTCTCAGGTTATTCGAGATGTACGTGAGGGCCGTAAGCGCGGTGTGCAAATTGTTCTGGCATCACAGCTTCTTGATGACTTTGATGATGATATGGTCGATTTAGCGACAGGTGTTTGGGTTCTGGGTACTGCCGTATCCGATAAGGCTGTTGATAATATTCGTGATCGCTTCGGATTGTCTGCTACAGCGCGGAGTATCATTCGCTATAAGTTGACAGGCCCTCGTGCTGGTGGGGCTCCTGCTTTGCTTATTTTGGGTACGAATGAAGGGCGTTATGAACAGCATTTGATTAACACTCTCGGGCCGATCGAATTGTGGGCGTTTGCGACTTCGGTTGAGGATGTTTTGGTTCGGAATCAGCTTTACTCCAAATATGGGGCGGGACGTGCCCGTCAAATTCTTGCTGCTGCTTTTCCTAGCGGTAGTGCACGAAATGAAATCAAACGTCGCATTATTATGAAGTCTCAGGAAGGCGGGGATACCAAGGCCGCTGCGTTGGCTGCCGTTATCGAAGAGATCGTTGATGAGTTGTCTGCAACACAGACACGTAAAGTCATGGCCGAGGGTGAAGGCGAAAGCGGAGGTGAGTAGTCATGGCCGTTAAGCAGAGCTTTGACCAATCAGCAAAACCAGCCAAGAATAACAAAAAATCAAGAAAGGCCCTAATATGGACCTCCGGTGTATTTGTTGTCCTTTTGGGTCTTCTGGTTATGCTCTATGCGCCGCAGGCAACTATTCATTACGGTGTGTGTAAAGTTTATCTTGAACTTAACGAACCCTATCCGGAGCAGATTAAATATCTGGCCGTGGATGATCTTGGGGATGCCGTTCGGGTTATTTATCGCAAGATTGACCCTTTCGGTTCTGTTTCCGTCAACCTTGCTACTTGTACATTCCGTGTGGATGATGGGGTCGTTACACCTTATTTGACTGCGGTTGATATTAACGGCAAAAATAAGACGTACGAGATGGAGAAAAAGGAGCATATTGAGTCGTTCAATAAGGCTGTTCCGACCATTGAAGCTTATCCCCCAGACTTGACTATCCCATATTTCCCTTTGGATAACATATCCGAGTATCGCAATCTTTATGATGAGTAGGCTTTTGTGTCTTTGATCTGACTTGATTTTTGGTAAAAAATCGGTATGAATGTTCCATATTATTTTAATTTTTGTGATATTTAACATATAGGAGTTAACCATCAAGAAGCCCTACTCTGCCCAGAACCGCCCGACACGTGATGCAGGTGGTCCCCGCGTGAATGAAGATATCCGTTTGGAGCGTTTGCGTCTTGTTGACGAAAACGGAGAGATGGTTGGTGTCGTTACGATACGTGAAGCCTTGCGCCGTGCGGAGGAAGCTGGTCTTGATCTGGTTGAAATCTCTCCTAATGCTGATCCGCCTGTCTGCAAAATTCTTGATTTCGGTAAGTTTAAATTCGAGCAACAGAAAAAGGCTTCTGAGGCACGAAAAAAACAAAAAACCGTTGATGTCAAAGAAATTCAGTTGCGTCCGATGATTGGTGACCATGATTATGATGTTAAGCTCAAAGCTGCAAAGCGCTTCCTCGAAGATGGCGATAAAGTTAAAGTCGTCCTCCGGTTTAGGGGGCGTGAATTGTCCCATACCGAGATTGGCATGCAATTGCTCAAGCGTATGATTGTCGATCTTGGCGACACAGCGAAAGTGGATTTTGAGCCGAAAATGGAAGGACGTCAGGTTATGATGGTTCTTTCACCTGCGAATGCCAAGACTGCATAGAATTGATAGACCTTAAAAAAAGGCGGGGCCAATGTCCCGCTTTTCTTTTTTGGCAATTCCGGAATATAAAAAACCCGCCATTGGCGGGTTTTTTAGGTATTCTTCAAGAATTAAGCAGCTACTACTGGTGCAACAACTGCGGTTACTGGAGCTACAGCTGCCTTTTTCTTAGCGGCTGGTTTTTTAGCAGCTGGCTTTTTAGCTACTGCTTTTTTCACTGCAGGTTTTTTAGCAGCTGGCTTTTTAGCTACTGCTTTTTTCACTACAGGTTTTTTAGCAGCTGGCTTTTTAGCTACTGCTTTTTTCACTGCAGGTTTTTTAGCAGCCGGCTTTTTAGCTACTGCTTTTTTCACTACAGGTTTTTTAGCAGCCGGCTTTTTAGCTACTGCTTTTTTCACTGCAGGTTTTTTAGCAGCCGGCTTTTTAGCTACTGCTTTTTTTACTACTGGTTTTTTAGTTGCTGGTGCTTTTTTAGCTGCTGGCTTTTTGGCCGCAGGTTTCTTAGCAGCCGGCTTTTTAGCAGCTGGTTTTTTAGCTGCTGTTGCTTTTTTTGCTACTGCCATGTTTGGTTTCTCCTGTTTGAGGTTAGAACATGATTCGACACAGTGTATCTCGAAATGAGAGAATCTCAAAACGAGATTTACACCCGGAGTTTTTTACGCTCCGAATGTGACATGATGACAACAGGTATGAGAAACGTAAAAAAAACGTTTACGAGGTTGCGGCTTCGACCCAAGCACTCAATTGCGCTTTCGACATGCCGCCGACTTTTGTCTCGACAAGCTCACCATTTTTAAAAATCATGAACGTCGGAATGCCACGGATTCCAAAGCGTGTAGGGGTTCCAGGATTTTCTTCGATGTTAAGTTTGACGACTTTGATTTTGCCGTTCATTTCTGTAGCAAGTTCATCAACAAGAGGTGACATCATCTTGCAAGGGCCACACCACTCTGCCCAAAAGTCGACAAGAACAGGTTCACTGGAATTCAGAACTTCGGATTCGAAATTTTGATCATTGACGTGGTTGCTGGACATGTTTTTGTCTCCTGATTTGTACTCATTGGTTGATATGATTCTTCTATCAATATCGGTCGGTAGAGCCTTAAAATCAAGCGGACAGTTCTCTGATCCCACAGAAAATCTGTCTCTATAGGGGATTTACAGATCAAGCGGCATTAGTTTGGCTTTATCTGTCCAAAGTAAAGCGCAGGTCACAGGAATTCCTTTGTAAATCTTTGAAATTGCTGATTTATATGCTGTAAGCTGGGCGCGGTAATCATCTGGAATATCAGTCTGATTTTCAGGTGAGGGGCGATTTGACTTGAAATCAACGATTAAAATACGATCAGGAAGAATAACAAGGCGGTCAATTTGTCCTGAGAGAATCCTGCCAGGGGCAATCTCACCTGTGACTGAGATTTCTGCCATAGAATTTGGGCCGAATACTTCTGAAAATTCAGGATGATTAAGAACAGATAAGACCTCTGTTGCGATTTCATTACATATTTTTTCAGGTAAATGGCTTCCGTTTTTCTTGAGGAAAAGATCGGCAGCTTTTCGTCTTCGCGCTGCATCAATCTCAGGCAGGAATTCAAAAAGTTTATGTGTGAGGATGCCGCGTTCGAAACGATAATTTTCATTGCCCTGTAAAGGTGATATTGCCGGATCGGAGCGCCCCATTAAAGATGGACGAATAAATCTGCTTTCAAACGCTTCTTCTTTTGGTTCTTCCCACAGGCACGCAGGAGTTTGTATCGACTTATATGCTATCTTCTCGTGTAATTTTTCGGAAGAGATACTGTCTTGATTTTGTTTATATGTGCGCGCAGCATCGCCTTTATTGCCAATGCCCATTTTATCAAAGGCGTTTTCGATCAATTGGTACCAGACAGGTGTATCTGACTCTTTAAGTTCTGCTCTATTTGTCTTTCCGCAAATATAAAGGCGTTCTTTCGGACGTGTCATGGCCACGTACAGAAGACGCAGATATTCTTCGTAGGCTTTGACCAGCTCCTTGTCTCTGGCTTGTTTGTAAAGTGGGGCCGCGTTACTTGATACTGCCGACCATAGCGGGGTTTTTTCTCCTGTTTTGTCCTCAACCCAGAGGAATTTATCTATTTTGTTTCCTTGAGGTTTGGATGTCGTGTCCGGCATAAAGACAATCGGGGCCTCAAGGCCTTTTGAGGCATGAACTGTCATAATTCTGACTTGTCCGTCACCTTCCTCGTTATCCGATTCCATTTCACGTTTGATCGTGATCTGGTTTTTTTCAAGTGCCGTAACCAGATCTTCAAGCGAGAGGATGCCGTTTTGCTCTGATTCAAGGCAGTAACTTAAAAATTCATCAAGAGGATCAAGGCAGTCATGTCCTAGAAGTGTCGCAAATGACCGTCTGGCCGATCCGTGAGGATCGTGAGGGCATGCGCAACAGAGTGTTTCTTCAAAGAAGTTAAAAGGCGAGAGATGTACTGCTTGTTCGATCTTTTGAGTCAGCCAGCCTACAATATACTGATCGGCATGTGTCGAGATATAAGCCCATAAGGATTGATCCCGTTTGCGATTAAGTGCCCATGTCATCAACGTATTCTCTGAAATGCGGATGAATGGTGATTTCAACACACAGGCGAGGGATAGGTCATCCTCCGGGAGGCGAGCAAATCGTGCAAGGGCAAGGCAATCTTCAATCGCTATTTGATCGTTCAGATTCATTCTGTCAATCCCACTGACGGGGATATTGTTCAGTTTTAAAAGACGGATCAGTTCATTTACAAAGCTACCCGTACGTGTACGCACAAGGATGATGATATCTTTTGGTTTAATTGGGCGTGATTCTGTCGCCAATATTTCGCCGCTGTGGATCATGGATGTAATTTTAAGCGCAATCCTGTTTGCCAATCCGCTATCTATTTCAGGAATTCTGGATTCTGTTCTGTTTTCTGAAAAAGGTAGTGTCCAGAGATGCTCCGGTTGTTTTGTCTCGAATTCTTTTATTGTCTCCTGTTTATGTTCCAGATCCCATAATTCAACCAGACCTGCCTTCATTCTGTTTTTTTCGAAAGCATAGTGCTTAAGTATCTCGCCTGTTTCCAGGCCAAGGCCGCGTCTCAGAGACGGGTTTGCAAAAACAGCGTCAACCAGATCCAAAACAGGCGGAGTGGTTCTGAAAGATGTTTGCAGATTTACAGGATCGAATTTTCGTCCCGCCAATTGGGAACGTTCTTCAAAAAATCTTTTATTTTCGGCAAAAGATTCGATATTTGCTCCGTGAAAACTGAAAATAGATTGTTTTTTATCCCCCACTACAAAAATGCTTCGTGGCGATTTTGTCTCCCGGCCCCATCCTGATTGGAATTCAGCACTCAGATATTTGACAATTTTCCATTGGTCAGGGTTTGTGTCCTGAGCCTCATCGACCAGAATATGGTCTATGCCTTCATCAAGTTTAAAGTGTACCCACTCTTGTCCTGAGTTTTCCAGTAATTGACGGGTTTTGACGATCATGTCACCGAAATCGAGCGTATTGAGGCGTCTTTTCTCCGCTCTGTAACGGTTAAGAGATTCAAGAGCTATAATCAGCAAATCAGTAGTCTGGTCAGCCTGAATTACAGCTGCCATTTGTTCTTGGAGGTGCAGCAGCTCCGAAATTTCTGATTGAATCAGGTCATAATGCAGTGGGTAGAGCTGCTCGATCTTTCCTGTGATCTTTTTCGGGAGATATTCCCCTTTTCTAAAATAGGCATCCTCATAATTCCTCAGTTTTGCTTTTCTCTCAGAGGGGTGTTGTCCCAGCCAGTCCAGAATTGCATCACGCATTTTACCGTTTGTTGTATTTGTACTTCCGATATCCTGTGCAGCTTGCCGTAAGTCTTTCTCAGGACGTGATGTTATGAACTTTTCCAGTAGCTCATCACTGCCTGAAAGTGGATCTGCGCCTAGTTTTTCCCGTAGGGCATGATTGAGCTTTTGAGCATCAGGGTATTTCTTCGAAAAAGTAACCAGATCATCCATATGTTCCAGAATTTTCAGCAAAGTGCTCTTGAGCTGGTCAAAATCGATCAATAATGAAATACGATTGAATGCCTCTTCCAAATGCGGAAATTTTCCATTCTCGATGTCGGTAATGAGAGAGAGAATCGATTTCGAGATCAATTCATGAGATTGAATTTCATCAATAACCCTAAACCCTGGAGTTAATCCTGATTCCAGAGGGAAGCGCGCCAAAGTTGATTGGCAGAAAGAGTGGATGGTCATGATAGACAGGCCACCCGGTGTATCGAGTACCTTAGAAAAAAGCTGACGTGCCGCTTTAATCATGTCTTCGGTTGGTGGGGCATCAAGGAGGCCTGCCAGTTCTTTGCGGAGTTCTGCCTCGTCTTTTGTTGTCCATTCCCCCAATTTATTCTGGATACGGTTGGCCATCAAAGCGGCGGCGGCTTTGGTAAAAGTAATGCACAAAATACGGTGTGGTTCGGTTCCTTCCCAGCGCCCGTCAGGATCAGGCAGCAGAAGGCGCAAAACACGATCTGTAAGAACCTTTGTTTTTCCTGATCCCGCAGATGCCGCAACCCAGACGTCATGCTCCGGTACTGTTGCCCTTTTTTGAGGGATATTCGGGTCGGGGGTTGCGGCACAGAGCTGATTTACAAGAGGATCATTCATTAGTCTTCCTCTCCCACTGTTTCATCTTCTCCGTCTGTGCCGTCAAAGTTTGACCATTCGGAGACTCGAGCCAAATGGGCGTATGCTTTGCCGTCAGCATAGAGTTTTTCTTTGGGTTGCGGGATTGCGATATAGGGCGTTGTCGGGCTTTCGAATTGGATAACAAGCTCGCATAAACCTAATCGCGCGTCTTTTACTAATCTGGAATAGTCGAGATATTTTGTTTGGCTGTCGTGTAAATTGATAATATTTCCTTTGGAGGCAATTTTCCAATAGCTCATACCCAGCGCCTTAAATTTTGTGTTTTCGAAGCCGCCGTCTTCCAAAATGATGCCTTCTAAAGCCAGCTGAGGGGCTAGGCCTTTAGCAACATTCTTTTTGGCGGGTATGCCGCCTGTTTTATAGTCAATAATAAGTGCGCCGCCTGTTTTGTATCTGTCGATACGGTCGGCTTTAGCCGCTAGTGTAAAGCTGCGCCCTGTCTCTCTGTTTTCGTAGATAAGGGTTTTTCCTTCAGCCTCCCGCTTCCAAGGAAAGGCGATTTCCCTAAGTTTTTTTTCTTCCGAGATGACCCAGTCAGCAATTCTTGACATACGAGGCCACCAATACCGCCAGTGTGGAGAGAGAGACTCGAGTTGTTCCAGTTCTATTTGAGCAATCTCCATGAACAAGTCTTTGGCGTTTTCTCCAAGTCCATGTTCCGTGCGATCGATAAATTTTTGCAAGACATTGTGGATGAGTGTGCCGCGGTCTGAGAAAATTGCTTCGTCCTCCAGAGGATCTACCGGTTTCAGACGTAATATTTTATTGGCGTAGAGATGGTATGGATTATTCATCCATTTTTCGATCCATGTTGCGTGGAGTAATTGCGGTCTCGCATCAACAGGTGGCGTTGGGAGAGGTTGATCTGCTTTTATATAATCTGAACGCGGTGCATCCAGTTCCCGTGTCCAGAGAATGAGATCAGTAGATGTCCAGTCAGGTTTGGCAATTTGCGCATTGAGAAGTGTGGTCAGTTTTTGGAGCCAGCGTGCCGGTACAGTTTCTGCGCCATCTTCTTTCAGGGATCTTGTGATAATAACACGATCAGCTGTCAGGCCTTCAGAAAAATCATGAGCTGCAAGGCCGATGCTCCGTGCCGCTGGTGGCAAACCGAATTTTTTGCGCATCGGGCGAGACATCCATGGATCGTGTGCCGGTTCTGATGGCCACATGCCTTCGTTCAATCCTGCCAATATCATGACGTCATGTTGAATTAGACGGGATTCAAGCTGTCCTAGGATAACAATACGCGGATGGCGAGGTTGAATCTCACGGCAATTTTCCTGCGTTAGAATTGTCATGATAATGGCATTCCAATCTGTTGCCGTCATCGGTGGTAATTTTGCAGCCTCTATTAACAGATTTGAGAAGATGCGCGTTAATTCATCACTTTCCGGTTGTGTCCAGAAAACTTCTTTTCCTCCGCAGATCAATTCGGCGCGCTCTATCAGGAGCTTTAACATGGCAAGAGGTGGGTGTGTTTTTGTTCCGAGACCAAGTAAGGGCGCTAGGCGGTTCTCGATTTCTTTTAGAATTGCGGCACATTTTTCTTTTGTTTCACCCGATTTCGCTTTTAAGCGACTTTCCAAGCCTTTTATGCCGGCGGCGGGTTTTGGTCCTCTTAGAATTTCTTTTTCGAAGCATCCCATCTTATCTTCAAAGTTCTCGATATCCCATTTTGTGAGAGGGTTTTTAAGAAGAGAGAGAATAGAAATGGGGGAGCATTCTTCTTCTATTGCTCTTAGGAGTGTTGAGACCAGAATGCCTGATGGTGTTGCGGCTAGAGATTGCCCGGCACTATCATCAGCTTCGATGTTCCAGCGTTTTAATGCAATAGTCACGCGGCGCGCTAAGGCGCGATCCGGTGTGACAAGGCAAGCTGTTTTTTCCTTGTCCTCCAGTATCAGGCGAAGGGCGGTTGCTATGACTGAAGCTTGTTCGCGGGTGTTACTTGTTTCACAAACTTCGACATGCTCCAGAAATTCGGAAATCACATTTTCTGCGGGGACATCTTTGCCAAATGTCTCGGCCGGTCGCATGATAGAGCGGATCATACGGTTGCGGTTTGTATCTTGGGGGGAGCACCCTGTCCAAAGGCGAACATCATTACGCGACTTGTTCATAAACCCTAGCAGGTTCTTCATTGTGCGTTGCGGGTGGGTGTCATCAATGATGCTCCAGCTCTCTTCCTCGAGATGGAGGTCAAGTCCCGGGAGAATAACTGCGCCGTTCGGTAGATTTGAAATAGTCTTTAGAAGTTTTGCGGTTGTCGGGATTGATCCGGTTGAGCCTGCTGCGATGATTGGCGTTGTTGGTGGATGTTTTTCCCATAGATCTGTTAGGGTATTCATCAGCAAAGCACGCCGCTTCGCGGGATCTACTTGTCCACGCGATTCCAGAATGTTCGGCCAGTGTGTTGTCACAATTTCAAGGAAAGTCAGAATATCTTTCCAGTGCTTAGAAAAATCTCCGAATTCAACCAGCGTGTCAAGATTCCTCATATCCAGATCCTCTGTGTGGACCTGATCGAGCAAAGTTGCTAATTCTTTGGCAAGAGTAAGGCATTGATCGAAAGGCAAGTTCTGCTCTTTCAACTGGACCTGATGAGCGAGAAGGAACTGGCGTTCCAGTGCCGGGATGGCAGGGGGAATATCTGTTATATCCAGCCCTAATCCTGTAAGTGTCAGGTCCAGCTCGTCCGCATTGACGTCCCCCAGAGGTTGGAGGCGTGGCAAAAGGATTGGAGTGCCGTCATTCAATTCAAGAAAGGCGTCACGCAACCCTCGCGCCGCACGTCGTGTCGGGAGAAGGACACGCATACGCGTCAGATTTTGCTGGTTATGATCCGAAATTTCCCATAGGCCAACGGCCAGCTTCTTCAGGAAGTTCTGGCCGGAGGGAATTGTGTATAATCCATGCGGGAGAGGCACGTCCTTGCCCCGTTATTTCTCGTAGGTGCTTTCGATCAGGTTATTCAGAAGTTTTACGCCATACCCTGATGCAAACGGAACAGGACAGGTTGGCTTTGTCTTGGACATCGCAACCCCTGCTATATCGAGATGTGCCCAAACGCGGCCTTCGTCAATAAATTCTTCAAGGAAAGCTGCTGCTGTACAGGATCCACCCATGCGGCCGCTGCCGATATTTTTGATATCTGCAAATTCAGAATCCATTTCCTTGCGGAAGGATGGATCGAGCGGCATACGCCAGATTTTTTCGCCTGTGTCTTTCGAAGATTTCTCGAGACCTTTCCAGAGCTTTTCGTCGTTGACGAACGCGCCGCAGAAATTTACACCAAGAGCAACCATGATCGCTCCCGTCAGAGTTGCCAGATCAATGATGAGTGCAGGGTCATGTTTCTTCTGGATATAGGTTAGCGCATCAGCTAGAACGAGGCGTCCTTCTGCATCTGTATTTAAGATTTCAACTGTTTTTCCTGAATAGGATGTTACGATGTCACTTGGGCGTGTGGCTTCATCGGAAATGGAGTTTTCTGCCAAGGCAATAGCAGCAACAACCGGAACTTTACATTTGCGGGTTGCGAGTGCGCGCATTGTGCCGACTACTGTGGCCGCTCCGCCCATATCCATTTTCATATCCATCATGCCCTCGAATGGCTTAACGTTCAGTCCTCCGGAATCAAAGGTGATACCTTTGCCAACTAGGGCTAATGGTTTTAGGGCTTTTTGTTTGGCATTACCTGCCCCCTCCCACGACATAATAACAAGGCGCGGCAAATGTTCGGATGCTTGCCCGACAGCCAATAGACAGCCCATGCCCATTTTCTCACAGGCTTTGTCATCGAATATCTGGACTTTGACACCTAGAGGGGTCAGTGTTTTTTTGACGATTTCTGCAAAGCTCTCCGGATAGAGTTTATTTGGGGGCGCGTTGACCAGATCGCGTGTCAGAAAGACGGATGACACAACTTCCTGAATAGATTCAAATTCCTTTTCTGTTGATTTGGCTGCACCAGTCAGAACTATAACTTTTTTGGCAGGGGCAGTTTTCTTGTTCTTTTGAACTGTTTTGAAGCCATCGAAACTATAAGACCCCATTAAAACTCCACCCATAACTCCCAAAACAGGGTTGGATATCTTGGATTTCAGGTCATCTGCATTGAGAACGGCAACTGTGTCTGCGGATGCGGTTCGTAGAGCTGATGCCAATTGACCTCCTGCATTCTCCAGGGATTCGGCAGTCATTTTCTGTTTTGAACCAAGCCCAAGCAAAAGGATGCGTTTATAGGCTGCGGTAGAGGGACAGGAAACTGCCAGAATTTGTCCGGAATCGGCCTTGAATTTAGAAGCGTTTTCCATCTGGAATGTTAATAACCCACCCAGATCCTTATCGAGAGAGACTGCGATTTTGGAGAGTTTCTTATCATCAAATAGTGCGATTACGGCTGTATCTGCGCTTGAAGTTGATTTCGAGAAAGTAATTTCAGGGAGTGATTTGTCAAAATTCATCATTTTCAGCTCGCTTGGTTGTCGAGGTGGCCAGTTTCTGGTAAGTAGACACGAGCCTATTCCATTCTGACCGGAAGCGCAAATGCAGATTATTGACAGATATATTTTTCGGCAAATCATGATTGCCACGATTTTTATCGTGGGCATCCTGTCTGTGCTTGTTCTTTTGACCCAATCGTTGAGGTATCTTGATCTTGTGATGAGTGCGGGGGCTTCGGGTTTGAGTTTCTGGGTTATTACGCTTTTGACGCTTCCAAGCTTTTTCGAGGTGATTTTTCCCATCAGCCTCGTGGCGGCAGTTTTATTCGTTTACCATCGTCTGGTTATGGATAGCGAACTATTTGTATTGAAGGCCTTGGGCTTTTCCCCACTACGTCTGGCCCGTCCTGCGCTTGTTCTGGCAGTTATGCTGGGTGCCACGTTGTTTGTTGTGATGTGCTGGATTGCACCATACACGAAGGCAAATGCTATTGTTATGCGTAAGGATATTAAGGCACAAATGTCTTCCCTGATTTTCCGCGAAGGGGTTTTTACTGAAGCCGGAAAAGGCCTCACTGTTTATATGCGTGAGCGCGATAAGGACGGTAATTTGCTGGGATTGGTCATTCATGATGCGCGTAACCCGGAACATCACCCTTCTACAGTTATTGCTGCCAGAGGGGTCCTTGTTTCGACAGATGATGGCCATCAGGTTCTGGTTTATGATGGTTCCCGCCAAGAATATGACGGAAAAACAGGTGTTCTGAAACGCCTTGATTTTGACAGATATACAATCGATATGCCTGAAACAACCCAAGCTGCTCCTATGCGCAAGCAGGAACCGGATGAAATGCTGTTGCAGGAATTGCTCTCTCCATTCTCAGCAGAAGATACGCGCGCCACCAAGCGGGCATATACGCTAGAAATCCAGAAACGTGTTCTGACACCGCTGTTGGTGCCTGCATTGGCTTTCATTGCGCTTGTTTCTGTTTTAAGTGGTTCGCATGACCGGAGAGGTATGACACGGCGTTTAATGGTTGCTACGGGTGTGGTTGTATTTGTCGAGATTGTCTTTTTGACGTCCTATAACTTGGCAAAATCGTCCCCACTCGGTTTTGGATTGATGATTTTGGCTGTATTGCTGCCTATTTTGGGAAGCCTTGCTATTTTGTGCAAAGATCGACTATTGCAATGGGGGCGGATTTCCGAAGAGATTCCTGCAGAAGGAGAAGTTGCATGATTCCGTATCCAGGAACGACGCTCTTCCGCTATTTATCACGTGTCTACGGACTTAACTTGTTGGCGCTGACCTCCATCCTTTTGGGTATTGTGGCTCTTTTCGATTTGATTGAATTGATGCGCCGTGCCGCGAAATTCGATGATATTGGTTTTTCTATTGTTTTGCGTATGGAGTTTCTGAAGTTTCCAGAGCTGGCCATTACAATTGCGCCATTTGCTGTTTTGTTTTCGGGGCTTTTTACATTTTGGCAGTTGTCTCGCCGACAGGAGCTTGTTGTCTTGAGATCTTCCGGTGTGTCCGTTTGGCAATTTCTGACCCCGATTGTGAGCATGTCCCTGCTGGCAGGGGTCTTTGTTGTTACTATTCTTGATCCTGTTAGTGCCGCTTTCTATTCACGTTTTGATATTTTAGAAAAAACATATCTAAAGCGAGAAAATTCCAATGTTATCGCCTTGTTTGATGAAGGGTTCTGGCTTAAACAAACGACCGAAAAAGGTCATGCGATTATGCATGCGGATAAAATCGAGATGCCGGATTGGCGGTTGCATCAGGTTATGATCCTGTTTTTTGACCAGAATGATGTTTTTACGGAGAGGATGGATGCTCCGTCTGCTCAATTGAAGGCAGGAAATTGGCTGCTCAAGGAGGCTGTTTTGAATGTTCCTGGATTTCCTTACAAGAAATCAGAGCAGGCAATGATTCCGACGAATCTCACGGTGAACGATATTGAAGAAAGCTTCTCTGCGCCTGAAACTATGGGATTCTGGAGTTTGCCCTCTTATATTGCGACCCTTGATGCTACGGGATTTGATTCAACCCGTTTGCGTATTCATTTTCAGGAATTACTAGCCTTGCCGATGCTTTTTGCCTCTATGGTGTTTTTGGCAGCTTGCGTTGCGATGCGTCAATCCCGGCAGGGGGGGAGTTTTTCCTTTATTCTGATTGGCGTCTTGGCGGGATTTATTGTTTTCTTTATGTCAAATTTTTTGCAGGCTTTAGGTGCATCGCATCAGCTCCCGGTCTTCTTATCTGCCTGGAGTCCCGCGATGCTTTCCAGCCTTGTTGGAGTTTCCATACTTCTATCCCTTGAGGATGGTTAGGTTTTTGGGCTTAATTCGTTTTTATTTGAGACATTTTTGCAACATGTGGCTATGTATCTTTTGTGTGCTCTCTTGACGCACAGCGGCTTTTTAAGCACATTTGCCGAGAAATTGAGAGACTCAGACCCCCAAGTAATGGATGTTGTTGTCCATTCAGGTGTTAAGGTGTTTCTAACGGTTTTCTGGTTTGATGTATGTGTAGATTCCATGCTCTACATGTAAGATAAAAATTTTATTATTTCAGGGGTTCTTTATGGCTTTCGGACTTTCTTCACAGTTACGATTTGCGGCAGTCTTGTTCTTGAGCGTTGGCATGCTGAGTGCATGCTCATCGTCTCAATATGGCGATGTATATGATCCCGCAGAATCTGTTAACCGCGGCATTTTCAAATTCAACAACGCTGTTGATGAAGCTGTCCTCGAACCTGTTGCCAAAGGGTACCGCTCTGCTGTACCTCAGCCTGCACGTACAGGTGTCCGCAATGCGTTGCGTAACCTCAAGACCCCTACGATCCTTGCCAACAACTTGTTGCAAGCAGATATAACGGGGGCAGGAAATACTTTGACTCGTTTCTTTGCGAATACTTTGTTCGGCTTAGGCGGTTTGGTTGATGTGGCCGGCTCGGAGGGAGTTGCTTATCGCGACGAAGATTTTGGGCAAACGCTCGGTGTTTGGGGTATGGGACACGGACCTTACGTGGTTCTTCCGCTATTTGGCCCTAGCTCTGTTCGTGATACAACCGGGCTTGTTGTTGATGGGTATACCGATCCTGTCCGTATTTGGCTTATGAACTCGGATAAAGAGGGCTGGTACTACGGTCGTGTTGCAGTCGCAAGTGTAGATAAGCGTGAAGAGCTTCTCGACGTTCTTTCTGACTTGAAACGCAACTCGGTTGACTATTATGCGGCTATGAGAAGTGCTTATATCCAGAAGCGTGATGCACAGGTGCGCGGTAATGATGACGCAGATTTGCCGGATATCCCCTAAAATCGATCAGTCATTTTGATAAAATTTACGGGTAAATGATCTTTTCATTTATTTAGGATTATACTAGATGTATGGCGGCGGTTGTTGCCATACATTGTGCATGAAGGGGTTTTTGAAATGAAGCTATATAATTTTTATGCTTCCTGTGTTGTTTTGGCGTGCGTAGCTGTCGTACCGTTTACGGCTCGTTCCGCTGTGCCAGCTCTGTCTGTGCATGCCCCTGCGGCTTCGGCATCTGTTCTTGTTTCTGTTTCTGAAAAGGATGATCAGGGGGCCTTGGACTTTGTCAAGTCAACTGCGGAAAAAGGTCTAACCTTCTTATCCGATCCTGAAAGTTCGCAGGACCAGAAAAAGAGAGAGTTCAAAAAACTGCTCGATAACAGTTTTGACCTCGATACGATCGGCCGATTTGTTTTGGGTAAGTATTGGAACTCTGCGACACCTGATCAGCAGAAAGAATATAATTCTTTGTTCCGCAAAATGGTCGTGGAGGTTTATGCAGGCCGTTTCTCCGATTACAAAGGGCAAAAGTTTGAAGTAAAGTCGGTACGTGCCATCAGCTCTAAAGATGCGTTGGTGACATCATTTATTTATCCTGAAAGCGGTGGAGAGCCTATTCAGGTTGATTGGCGTGTGCGTAAAACCGGAGCGATTTATAAGGTCGTTGATGTTCTTGTGACCGGTGTCAGCATGAGTGTTACCCAGCGCTCTGATTTTGCTTCTGTTATTCAGCGTGGCGGTGGAAATATTGATGTTCTGATTGATTATCTCAAGAACAAATTCTAGGGAGGGCATCACCCTCCTATAAAAGAAAAGCCCCTTTCGAGGGGCTTTGTTGTCTTTACTTTCCGATACAAAAATCGCGGAAGATCATATCCAATAAATCTTCAACATCTACTTTACCTGTGATGCTCCCTAGATGGCGGACTGCAAGACGTATATCCTCGGCGGCGAGTTCCGGAAGCGGGGCTTGCATAGATCGTAAGAGTGCCTGTTTTGTTTTCTCAAGCGCAGTGCGGTGACGTTGTCGTGTCAGGGATGGCGTATCTGATTGCCCGATTTTGTTTTTGATTAAGGTTGTTACTTGCTCGAGCAGTTTGTCTATGCCTTGTCCTGATTTTGTGGAGATTGCGATTCCGTGGCTATTCGAAGAGGCCTTCTGCGTATCAATCAGATCAGTCTTATTTCTTACAAGAATAGCACTGTTATCCAGTAGTGCCAGTGTGTGTTGATCGGGTGTGCTTGTTCCGTCATACATCAGAATCTTTATATCAGCTTCTTCCGCACGTTGGATTGCGCGTCGAATACCTTCTGATTCAATCCTGTCGTGATCACTTTCCCCGAGTTGGTCGGGCCTTAGTCCTGCTGTATCGGAAAGGATTACAGGGTAGCCGCCGAGATTAAGATGGACGTCAATAATATCGCGTGTTGTTCCTGCAATATGTGAGACAATCGCGACATCACGCTGCGCAAGGAGGTTAATCAGGGAGGACTTTCCAGCATTTGGTGCGCCGAGAACAACAAGTTTGACTCCGTCACGTAACATCTCTCCACGACGATTATCGTTCAGGTGGAGTGTAATCTGATCGAGAATATGCGATAGATCGGGACGTACGCGGAGTAGCAAGTCGTCGGGTAAATCCTGATCCGAGAAATCAAGATCAGCTTCCATGAGGGCCAGAATATGGGCAAGGTCATCTTTCCAGCTGTCATAAATTTTTGCAAGCGCGCCGCCCATTTGCATCAAGGCTTGGCGGCGTTGTTCTTGCGTTTCTGCATGAATGAGATCGGCAACTGCTTCTGCGGATGTTAGGTCCAACTTTCCGTTCTCAAAAGCACGGCGAGTAAATTCTCCCGGTTCAGCCAAGCGATGATGGGGCTGACGTGATAAGGCATCCAGAACAGCCTCGATAACTGAGGGACCGCCATGTAAGTGATATTCAACGCAGTCTTCTCCTGTGAAGCTGGAAGGGCCGGCAAAATAGATGACCATTGCTTTATCAAGGATCACTGACTTGTCTTCAGGATCTCTGAGGACCCAATATGTGGCTACACGCGCTTCGGGCAGTTTTTTACCTTGTGCGGATAGGGCTAATAATCCTGATCTTGAATCAGGTCCGGAGGCTCTGATAACGGCGACACCACCGCGTCCGGGTGGTGTCGAGAGGGCATATATTGTGTCTAATTTCATATCAGGCTACTGGTTCGCGAGTCCTTATTATTTCTTTTTCTTGGTCGAAGATGATTTGTCAGAGGATGTTTTCGGTGACGGATTAAAGTTAAAATTCATCGCTCCCGGTTTGGTACTCATCGGTCCGCCCATTTGGGTCATTTGATTCCAGAAGTGGCTCTGCATATCGGACCATCCCTGAAACATAGCGGGCAACCATGTTTTGACCAGAATTTCAGGTTCCATTGTCTGGATGTTTTCAGATAGTCGCCGACTGACGATTTCCATCAAATCTTGCTGTAATGGGAGAAGGTCAGGAAGTCCGAAAAATTGGCGGGCTTCTTCCGGTGTGCAGTCAATATTTACTTCAAATCGCATTTTGGACTCCGTATTGCTTCTGGGAAGGTTTTAATAAAGCTCTTTCCGCGTGCAATGTCTACTATGATTTTTGACCATAAAATGGTTTACTGGTCGCATGAATGTGGATGTTGGACGGAATGTCGGGAATTTTAATCCCGGGGATGATCCCGAGAGCGTATCGGGCCAAGAGACGTTTGCGGAGGCAGTTGATCCCAAGCTTCTTGAACGCTCGTTAAAACGGATTAGGTCTTATTTGCGTGGTAATGCCCTCGATTTAAAATCCGTTCATATCAGCGAAAGTGTGCATGTTCTGACTTACAGGTTTCGCGCAGGTGTTCAAATCAAGATGGTGCCCCAATATGGTGTTAAAACTGAGCCGGGGAAAAATATGCGCGCGGAACTTGCTGTTTCACAGGAAGATTTCCAGAGAAAAATCAGGAGCTCTGTTCACGATATTGCAACGGTTCCTCAAAAGCGCCAGTTGGTTGTTGATTTTGTATTTAACAGATCGGACAAGGGGTTCTGTATCAAGGATCAGGCGGTTAAATTCAAGTCATTGGCACGAGATATTGTCCAGCATGAGCAATGTGCTGCTTGTACCCATAGCGGCTATGTTCCTTGTTCGCGTTGTCGCGGGAAGCGTATGGAAGTTTGTCCGAATTGTCGTGGTACGCGTCAGATGCCATGCTCTAAATGTGGAGGAAGTGGACGTCTACAGACTGCGCAAGGATCTATGCCGTGTGATTTTTGTCATGGTCAAACCCGCATCAGTTGTACAATGTGCGGAGCCCAAGGGCAGGTGAAATGTCGCGGGTGCGGCGCGCGTGGAGAGATTGCGTGTCAGAAATGTTCGGGAACTGGTTGGCTTTCCCATGTGGCGCACATCGAGTTCCAAGGGCGTGTGCATTTCAGCTTCGAGAAACATAAGCTTCCTCCCAGGCTTGTTTCCTTGATTGAAGATCGCGGTGCTTTTCTGGCCTCAAGAGGAGATCTTGAGGTTTCCTTGCTCCCTCAACAAAGTGTCCAGACATATACGACCGGGGAAGATGTCTCACAGCAGGGCAGTGAAAACGCTTTTGAGGATACTGTTCTTATCGAGTATGATGCGAGCTGCCCATATGGTGCATTGGAGTTTGATGCCGATACTAAAAAAATTCCGACAATTTTATTGGGATGGCAAGCACGATTGATTGAGGCTCCCTCTTTTCTTGAGGATTATACACGCGCGGGAATTGAGGCACTAGAAGAGGCGGGGCAGGGAAAAGGACAGGTCAGAATCATATCTCTATTGAAGAGAGCTGCCCGTTATGCGATCTGGAAAGAGCTACTCTCACAAGTTCTCCAGTCGGGCAATTTGCGTAAAGTGACGCAGATCATGCTTAATCGTTATGAGGCAGGCGTATCACGGGATTGTATGGTTCGCATGGTGAAGTCATCTGACCGAGCGATTAGATCTGTCACTCGCTTACCCAGATATGCAGGTATTGTTTCTGGGCTCGTTCTTTATGCGGCAATAGTTTTTAAAATATATGAAAGTGGTTTGCGTGGCGATCTTGCGAATTTTTTTGGAGTGAGTGCTGTTTCATCTCTATCCCATATTTTTGATATATTTTTTACTCTGTGCGGAATTCTCCTTGGTGGGGGATTGGGCCAATTGACTGCATGGATTGCGCAGAAACGCGCGTTCTCAGGTATCGTTTCTGATGATATATTATCCCGCCGCTTGCCGCGTATGGGTGTTGCATTGATTTGGGCTGTTACCGGGAGTCTTCTTATAACAATCGGAGGTCTCATAGCGGCCGCCCTCACTATTAGTGAGGGCGATGTGCTAGATATTCCTGAGTGGATTATTCGTTTGATGCCAGCTTGATTTTATCGGCGTCTAACTGTTTGGCGTATTGCTGGTTCAATGTCCGGATTGTTTCTTTAAAGCGTTTCAGCTCTTTTCCGTTTAATGAATTGTCTATAGCAACTTTAACTGATTTTGGATTGACCTGAACGCCGTTCATCAGAACTTCATAGTGCAAGTGTGGCCCGGTCGATCGGCCGGTCGTTCCGACATATCCGATTAGCTGTCCTTGTTTGACGCGAATACCAGGGCGGATGCCTTTTGCATACCCGTTCAAGTGGGCATAAGCTGTCGAGAGTTTCGAGTTGTGACGGATGCGGATATAGTTTCCGAAGGAACTGAAGCGAGATGCTTTCTCGATGACTCCGTCACCCGAGGCATAAACTTTTGTTCCTGTTGGTGCCGCAAAGTCAACACCTTTGTGCATTTTGGTATATCCCAGCACAGGGTGTCTGCGCATTCCGAATCCAGAGGATAGACGACCGAATGATACCGGTGTTTTCATCAGTCCTTCTGATTTGCGGATGCTTTTTCCGTCAGCTGTATAATAGTCGACTTGACCGTCTTTGCTTTCATAGCGGTAGAAAGCATATTCTTTTCCTGCCAAATTCATACGTGCGAAAATAATGTCGCCTGTTTTGGCAAGGTAGCCGTCATCAGTTCTATAGCTATCATACAAGACTTGCATCTTGTCGCCTTGATGGACGTCACGCTGGAAGTCGACTGCGTAGGAGAACAAGCTGATTGTGTTCGCTGTGATACGGTCAGGTAGATCTGCTTTGTCGGCAGATCCGTATACCGATCCGTCAATATCGACCTCACGTGCTTCGCGTTTCTTAGTGACTTTTTTCTCGTCAATACGGGATGCTATATCGCCATCATCGTCACGGTAGACTTCGATTGTTTTGAGAGGATCAGGGGAGAATGCAATGCGCTCGAACTGGAAACCTGTATCTGTATCAGCAGGCTGCATTGTCAGGTCAAATTCCTGACCGGGACGCAGTCCGCGTAAATTATAATGGCGGCTGATTTCGCTAATAATAGATTGGCTTTCTGCAACACCGAGACCGGCATTTTCAAGCACTTCGCCGAACGTATCCCCCTTGCCTATTTCAAGGGTTTTTTCCTGACTGGCAGGGCTTGCTACAGGATTTTCAGTTGCGGCGACCATTTCAACTGTCTTCAAAACTTCCTTATCGCGACGGATTTGTCCGTCTCCGTCACGAAAGTGATCCAGCGTGCTCAGAACTGATCCGCCGTTGGCAACGGATACTTGTGGCATCATCATGGAAAGAATGTGGTCAGCAGTTTCTGCGGATGGTTGGGAATTTTCTAAAGCAGCCATGAACCCGACATCGGCTTGCTGCGTTGCCTGTGACCCGATATGGCCTGCCGTATAAAGGCTGATGGTCATAGCGAGACCTGCTGCACCGCTCACCATATACCGCAGTCTCAGGCGGTTATCGCGCGTCAGGACGTGGCGTTTTTTTAAATGAAGAAGATCAATGGCCGTTTCCAATGCTCCGAAACAGATTTCTCTGGTCTTCTTGGTGAATTCGCGGGCTGCTAGCAGACTCGCTTCGGGATTGGCAAATGCCGTTATTTGTTTTGTTTGTGAAGTCATGAGATGAGTTATAGATCGCTTAATCCGCCTTGGAATATCACAACGATATATTTTCCTTTTGCCTCGGTTACCCTCTGTGATCCGCACAGTTTTGAATCAGTTTTTTTTAATTAGCATATTCGTACATTTGATCCAATACGTCGTACGGTTTTACTCACATCCTCTTTCTAAAACTCCCCAGAAGGGGCAGGAATGAGCAACCGAATAGCTATATGGGTTTAGGGGCGGAGTCAATCCCTCCTTCATCGTTTTGTTTACGTAATACTTCGCAAAAATAGCGCAGTACAGACAATTTAAAAAAGTTTTCTACAATCCGCAGGCTTTGGAAACCGCGGCATATGCGTCTCCAGATCCTTTCAGAGAATATGTGTCCTTGGTTTTTGTTCCACGCGAGGAAACACCTTCGACAATCATGCTGGACCCTTTCTGGATGGCCGATGCAAGTTTCTGGTCTAGGGCATCACTCGTAGTCCATGCATTTTCGCCTTGTCCCACCAATGCAAATTTTTCCCCATCAATCGAGACAGTAATGTCCCCGTTAGGCTTATATGTGTATCCGGCTATGTAGCTAAACACGTCTTTTGATTTTTCACCTGGGCGGTGGGTAATCATGGCGTATATATTCCCGCGCTTGGAATATTTGCCTTCATGCTTAGTAGGCGTTGCCGACATAAAGCAGACCTGACCTGTTGACTCTTTATATGAGTATGCTTTCCATGCTCCAAAATTTCCCAGAAGTGCAGGCGATTCGGCGTGGGAAGCTGTGCTTATTGCGGCAAGGATCAAAAGTGCTGTACAGAGCAATTTAACCTGTTTCATTATCATCTTTCCGTATGAGTCCCTTTTATCGGGGATGTTATTTGATAGTCTTGATGCGTTTTTGTGGGGTTGATTGGTGCGAATGCACCCCCACATGATTTTCTTATTATACACCCCAGATTCATTCCTTGAAAACCCTAAAATATTTGAATTTATGGCAAATTGAATCGGTGGGAAATCTGAAGTTGTCTATTCTGGCGATTTTGGGGAGATATGGAGCGGGTGAAGGGAATCGAACCCTCGTGTTCAGCTTGGAAGGCTGACGTTCTACCATTGAACTACACCCGCAAAGGATAGAACAGGGTTTTAGCTAGGTCGGATGTAAAAATCAAGCGGCAAAATGTAATTTTAATTTGTTCCCGTACGGGAATATTTTATAGGGTTCCGGTCTAAATATCTGGTTTTGTTACCGCTCGGTATCAAAACTTGGTTTTTGGCAGTTAATGTGTTATATTGATCCCGTACGGTAACAAATTATAGGTGCGACTATGGATCACCAAATAGCAAATGCAAAAGAAATGGGTCTGATTGTTCGGGATGCCCGCAAACAGCAGGGGCTGACTCAAGAAGACTTGGCAGGTCTGACGGGTACGGGGCGACGTTTTATTAGCGACCTTGAGCAGGGGAAAGAAACGGCAGAGCTTGGAAAGGTTCTGGCAGTTATGGCCTCATTGGGCTTTGCTCTTTTTGCTCTAAGCAAGTGGAGCAAGTAATTCGAGATGAAAAGAGCTTTGGATATTTATTTGCGGGACAGGCTGGTCGGGAAATTATTTTCCGAGCAGGGGACTCTTTCGTATGTTTATGACGCGGCGTATTTGCAAAGTTTTGACGCGGTTAAAATTTCTGTCTCTCTGCCTTTGGGGACTGAAGAATTTTCGCATTCCACTGTTGCTGCGTTTTTCTCAGGGCTACTTCCTGATGAGGCTGTGCGGGTCCGTTTGGCCAAATATCTTGGTTTGTCGGACAAAAATATTTTCGGACTTTTAGAGGCAATCGGCGGAGATTGCGCCGGGGCGATTTCAGTTTATCCGGAAGGAAAGAAAATCGCGAGCAGTGTTTCCCCGACTTATAAGGTTTTGAGTGATGATGAAGCAGATGAAATTTTATCGTCACTAGATAAGCGCCCCATGCTGGTTGGTGAGGATGATGTCCGTATTTCGGGGGCTGGTGCGCAAGACAAGCTGATGATTGCATTTGTGGATGGTAAAATTGCTATTCCCACAGGTCAAACACCGTCAACGCATATTATCAAGCCGCCAATTAAAGGGCATCCTGATTCAGTTCATAATGAATTTTTCTGTATGCGCTTGGCGGCAGCAGTTGGGCTGCCTGTTCCAAAAGCCGATATTTATTGGCTTAAAGATAAGCCCTATTACCTTGTTGAGCGCTATGACCGCCGTAAGAATGCTGACGGAGTTTTTACACGGCTTCACCAAGAGGATTTTTGTCAGGCTCTTCATGTGCCGCCAGAATTGAAATACGAGAATGAAGGTGGTCCGAGTTTGGAGCAATGTTTTGGGCTTCTTGATGCGCGGATCAAATCGGGTTCTATGGCGGGGAAAAATAAAATTACGTTATTGCAAGGTGTCATTTTCAATTACCTGATAGGGAACGGGGATGCGCACGGCAAGAATTTTTCTCTGCTCTATGATGGAGAAGTGGAGAGTTTAGCGCCGTTTTATGATCTCTTGAGTACAGTCATTTATAGTGATCTTCATAAAGTCAAAATGGCCATGAAGATTGGCGGAAAATATAAATTCGCAGATTTTACTGATCGCCATTGGATGAAATTGGCGGAGGCTATCGGTGTCCGCCCTGATTTTATGGAGCGGCAGATTTTGGGTATGACGAACGATATTGCCAAGGCGTCAATAGCCCTAAAGGATAAGTTGATGAATGATCCTTTGCTTGCTCACCCCATCTATGAAAAGATTATTGATGCCTTCATAAGAAATCATAGGCGTTTGTTGGATTCTATTGCCGAGTAGAGTCGTTTTTATTGGTTAGGCTTGTATTATTCTCTGACTTTTCTTTCTTTAGCCCATCTATGGATTGAAGAATTTGGCCAAGTTGTTCAGTTGACTGTTGTACTTTTCCAGAGAACTCAACGATTGATGTGCTCCCTCTGTCTATTTTATCATCTAGCCGATGACCTGCCCCCCATAAAATAGTCCAAAAGTTGGTAGAGTCTGCTAGACATAAACATCCCCGAGGGGAAGAAAGAGCAGACGATGAAGAAGAGATTTACGGAAGAACAAATTATCAAGGTATTGAAG
>JAVEVE010000013.1:0-2830 GCA_034005165.1 Pseudobdellovibrionaceae bacterium
TAGCTCCACCCACTTCAGCCAATACTTTCGTAATCGCTGCTGTCAGCGTCGTCTTACCATGGTCAACGTGACCAATCGTTCCGATGTTACAATGCGGCTTTTTCCGCTCAAACTTCTCTTTGGACATATTTATAACCTCTGTTGCCTGAAGATGATGTCAATAAACCTTACGCTGCCGACCACCGGCAGCTGTAAAACCTCGAGAGATTTAGGAAACTCTTGCCCCCCTGTCAACCTGATTCTGTACCATTGCCCCAAGATTCTCGGTTTTTTATCCTGAAAAGCCAAATTCATATGAATACACAAGCTTAAGGAAAATTTGTGGGCTTCCCGCAAAAAGCCGGAAGCCCAGTAAGAATGAGAAATGCGAATAAAACTACTAGAGAGCAGATTGCATCGCATTGGCAATCATCTGACGAGCGCCACTGCGTCCTGCTCCGGCAATCGACTGCTGAAGCAAATCCCGAACCCCCTCTTGAGCCAAAGCCTCCAAAGATTTTCCGACATGAGCAGCATGAAACTCACCACCCAGCTGGGCAATTTTCCCTGCGAGTTGTTTGGAAATTTTATAGCCCTCTGAAGAATAGGAAATCGGCAAAGAAACTACAGCCTCAGGGGAACGGATCAGGGTCCTCAACCCGATATCACCAGATAGGAGAACGTCGCCACCATCCAACTTTTTGATAACCTTGGGCTCTGGTTCGCCCAAAAGGACGGCAGACATCAAGCGAGCACCTTCGAAGGCATTTTTCATATTTGGAAAATGAACGGAAAACCCCGTTGAGCGTATATGAACACTATCTTGCATAGCTGTATCCCTGTTCTGTTTTTTATATTTTATCAATTATATGTTCGCTTTATGGAATTAACAATATTCCGCGACCTTCTGATAAACCTACTCCCGCTCAAATCCAATGTCAAAAGAAAAGACCAGTTCCCGATAAGATGCCAAACACTAGTCTTTTGCTGCCCCGCACAACAACTGTTCCTAGCCCTCTGTTGTAAAAACTATAAAGTCAGCGTCAGAAGAGTTTATAAAACGGTGCGGAAAAATTATGGGAAACATTCCTAACCTCGACACAGCATTTAACGAGGTACAAAACACAAAAGATTCGGAATACAGATCACGATTCGAGGCAGCCGAAGATCTGCTGCACACACTCTTGACCTATCAGATATCGGAATTCAAAAATGCTTTAATCGTAGCGGCGAATGCGTGGCCCGGCCTGTGCAATGACGCAATCATGACGTTCTGCACAATCGGACAAGGAACAACTGGCGCAAAAGCATCCGAAACGACCATCCTTCTGACTGCAACTCTGCAGGATAATCTGGAGATCATCGAACATATTCTGGAACATGACCCTCTAGCAACACCTTACGCCAAAGCACATCTCAAAGACTCGCCCATCTCCCGAATGTCCCCGATTGATCTTGCCAGAAAGCTCGGGCGGCGAGCTATTGTCAAAAGAATGGATAAAACCAAGGATATAGGAATTAAAGGGCATGAGGCAAACAACGCCGGATGGCAAAACTTATGGCGGCAGTTACTAAACCGCCGCCACGAATAAATATCCATAAACCTTTGCGAAACTGGAAGCTACGCCACACGAGTCAAAGGTTTATACTTGATCCGGTGCGGTGTGTCAGCATCCAGACCTAAACGACGTTTCCGGTCAGCCTCATAATCCTCATAGTTGCCTTCAAACCAGACAACTTGTGAATCTCCCTCAAATGCAAGAATATGAGTTGCCAAACGGTTGAGGAACCAACGATCGTGCGAGATCACGACAGCACAGCCCGGATATTGCTCGAGCGCTTCTTCGAGGGCTGACAAAGTTTCGGTATCCAGATCGTTGGTCGGCTCATCGAGCAACAAGACGTTTGCTTCGGTCTTGAGCATCTTGGCGAGGTGAACACGGTTTCGTTCCCCACCGGACAATTGCCCGACTTTTTTCTGCTGATCCGTTCCTTTAAAGTTAAACGATCCGACATAGGCACGAGATGGAATTTCGATTTTGCCCATTTGCAAAATATCATTCCCGCCTGAAATTTCTTCCCAAACATTTTTGTTTGGATCGAGCGCGTCACGACTTTGGTCAACATAACCGAGCTTGACTGTATCACCCACACGGAAGTCACCACTATCAGGCTTTTCAACGCCAGTAATCATTCTAAAGAGTGTGGTTTTACCGGCACCGTTTGGACCGATCACACCGACAATACCACCCGGCGGCAACTTAAATGACAATCCGTCAATCAACAGGCGATCACCAAATCCTTTGGAAATATTTGTTGCCTCTACAACCAGATTACCGAGACGCGGTGGCGTTGGAATAACGATCTGTGCCCGCCCAACAGTCTCGCGTTCGCTGTCGGCCAGCATATCTTCATAGGCAGCAATACGAGCTTTAGATTTTTTACGACGCGCCTCGGGTGTTTGATTGATCCACTCCAATTCACGCGCCAATGTTTTTTTGCGTGTGGCCTCGGTTTTGGCCTCTTGTTCCATACGCTTGCGCTTAGAATCAAGATAAGCCGTATAATTTCCTTCGTATGGAATGCCTGACCCACGGTCAAGTTCCAGAATCCATCCTGTTACATTATCAAGGAAGTATCGATCGTGGGTAATCATCACAACTGTTCCCTTGTAATCCAACAGGAAGCGTTGAAGCCATGCAACAGAGTCAGCATCAAGGTGGTTGGTTGGTTCGTCCAGCAGCAATAGATCAGGAGCTTCCAGAAGCAATCGGCACAAGGCCACACGGCGTTTTTCGCCACCAGAAAGTTTAGAAACATCCGCATCACCCGGAGGACAACGCAACGCATC
>JAVEVE010000005.1:0-132303 GCA_034005165.1 Pseudobdellovibrionaceae bacterium
TTCCTCTCAAGGATCAGTATAAATCCGACCAGTTCAAAGAACTGGTCAGCGCGGGTGTAGCTCAGGGGTAGAGCGTTACCTTGCCAAGGTAAATGTCGAGGGTTCGAATCCCTTCACCCGCTCCAGTTTCTCTTCCAATATCATCCGATAATGTCCAAAAATCATTGAAAATAAAAGGGTTTTGTGGGATTATTCGTCCAGCCCCGTCAAATGCGATACCCCCAAATCCAAGATTTTTGAGGGTATAAATGGGGGTACAAATAGGATTAGACGGAGTTGATACCCCCAATGACGCTAACAAACCTGCAATGTAAAAACGCCGAACCACAAGAGAAGCCATATAAGCTGGCGGCTGGCCGTGGCTTATACCTCCAAGTCATGCCAAACGGTCGGAAATATTGGCGGATGAAATATCGTTTTGCGGGGAAAGAGAAGCTACTGGCATTTGGTGTTTATCCAGAAATCTCAGTCAAAGAAGCCGACGAAAAATGTACCGAGGCCAGAAAGCTGCTGGATCGGAACATTGATCCCCAGCAAGCCAGACACATAGAAAAACGCAAGGCCGAGGAAAAAGCGGAAAATACATTCGAGTCTCTTGCTCGCCTATGGCATGAGAATTTTAAGCATAAATGGACGAACCGACACGCCACGACAGTTTTGAGGCGAATGGAAAGGGACGTTTTTCCTGAAATCGGAGCATTGCCGATCACAGATATAAAACCAGTCGATATAATCAAAGCGTTGAAAAAGGTGCAGGGACGGGGAGCCTATGAGCCAGCCCATCGTTTGCGCCAGTATTGTTCTCAGGTCTTCAAATACGCAATCATCAATGAGCTTGCCACCAATAATCCCGCGTCCGATATAGGAATGGTTCTGAAACCTGTGGTGAAAGATCATTATGCCTGCATTGATATAAAAGAAATCCCTGAACTTCTGGCGGCCATAGATCGCAATGACGCGCGGCTGCACAATGATACAAGACAGGCAATCCGCTTGCTGATGCTGACCTTTGTGCGCACGAAAGAATTGATTGAGGCAACTTGGGACGAATTTGATCTGGACAACGCACAATGGATCATTCCGGCTCACCGGATGAAAATGCGAAGCGAGCATATTGTTCCTTTGTCGGGGCAGGCTGTAGAGATTTTGCGGGGGTTGAAAGAACATAACGGACGCTGGGGGTGGATATTCCCGGGCCACCATTCCCCACGGAAACACATGAGCAATAATACGGTATTGAAGGGGCTGGAACGTTTAGGGTTCAAAGGGCGCATGACAGGTCATGGGTTCCGCGCTTTGGCCATGTCCACAATCAAAGAGCAGCTTGGCTATCGACATGAGGTTATTGACCGTCAACTCTCCCACGCCCCCAAAAGCATGGTTCAACGGGCTTACGACCGCGCCAAATTCCTCGACGAACGCAAGATCATGATGCAGGACTGGGCGGATTATTTGGACAATATCGCACTGAATAAGACGGTAATAGTTGGAAAATTCCGTAAAAACCCCTAAAATATGGACCTCAACAAGCAAAGTAGGTTTATGAAATGCAGAGCGCGGATTATTGGCGATTATGTGATGAGTTGTCTATTTTTCAGGCCATCATGTTAATTCTGGATTATGATCCGGCCAATCAGGGAAGTTGGACGGTTGAGAACAATAAAAGACACCCTATCCCCGAGGGGTATGGGGCATTGAGGACTGCCCTTGTGAACGCAGTTGAGAAACAGACTATCGAGGCTAGAATTAAATATCACGATGGTTATAACAATCAGTCTGATGATCTTATTGATATTGATAACACGACCATTTCAGTTGCGTCGTTAAGAGGCTTTCTCAAAGAGAAGGGTTTCCAAAACGGTTTCTTTTTTCCAGAGGGGAGTATCTTTGAAGATTATCTTGATCCACAAAATGCATTCTTCGCCCCAAAACTCGCTGCCGCCATATACGCATGGAAAACAGTTACGGAGAGTAAAGACGCCTTAAACGGAAAAACCCCAAAGCAGGCATTGGAAAAATGGTTAAGAGAGAATGCAAACAAATATGGCTTAACCAAAGATGATGGAACTCCAAATGAGACGGGCATTCAAGAAATATGCAAGATTGCTAACTGGAAACCAGAAGGGGGTGCGGCCAAAACCCCTACCCATAGTATAGTTCAGGACAACTCACCCACCCCCCTTCAAAAATCCCAGAAATTAAAGGTTTTTGGAGGTGATTTTGTCGTTCAAGATGACTTGGCAGATGATATTCCGTTTTAATAAACGCGAGGGTTCTCCAAAATAATAGGGAGGGTTCCTTGTTTTTTATAGGGCTGGTTTTCTCAACTCGCCCATCTATCGAAAACCACTTTCGATCACATAGTATTTCCTTGGTTTTAATAAAACGAAGGAGAACCGTAATGCATAATCAAGTTTTGCCTGAGACCGGATTTGTCCGCTTGCCGGAAGTCCTAAAAGTTTTTCCGGTCAGTAAATCCACATGGTGGTCAGGGGTCAAGGAAGGGCGTTACCCGAGACCTGTGAAGCTGGGTCCAAAGATCACCGCATGGCGTGTCGAAGATATTCGAGGGTTAATAGCTTCCAAACAGGGTTAGGTCATGTCAAAGCGTCTGTACCCCCATAAGCGGGTGCGATATTGGTATGCCTATGACATGGATGATATTTGCACCCTGTTCTCTGATCTGGGACTTCACGTCCAGACAGTCAGAAAATGGATCAAGAACGGCCTGAGAACGACAGATGCAGGGAAACCTGCGCTGGTGTACGGGCATGACTTGATCGCTTACCTCAAAAAGAACAACAGCACGAACAAATGCAAAACCGCATTTGATCATTTCTATTGTATGGGGTGTCAGGATGCGCGGCCTGTTTTTAGGAGGAAAATTTCAGTTGAGCAGAAGTCACAATTTTTGAAAGTACAGGGGGCCTGTCGTGAGTGCAAACGCCCGATGTTCAAAAACTATAAACTGTCCGACTTTCCGATGTTACGGGACAGGTTTACTCTGGTTGACGTTTCGGAATTATATGATTTTGCAGTCCCCAGCGATAAGACTCACATTCATGCGCAAAATCAATTCACCGGAAGTGAGTCGGTACAGGGGGAGTTATTTTGATGGCAAAAGACAAAAAACCAAACCTATACAACCCCGCCAATGAACGAGCGAAATACAAATATCGGCAGCACTTGCGGCGCATTGGACAAAGGGACGAAAAAACCGTTCTGGCAGCCCTACGACATATCCGCGATTTCGAGATTTTTATGGATTTTGCAGGGTTCGAGAAATTTAATGACCATATTGCCGACAAATACGTTCAAGGCATGGTAAATGCCCACCTCTCCCTTTCCTACATCACGGATAACATCCGCGCCCTGAAAGACTTCTTGAATTGGTTGGAACGTCAACGCGGCTATCGCAGCAAAATTGACTACAACCATATTGCTTATCTCAATATTTCCCGGAACCAGAGAAATACGGCGAAAGCCACCGAATACCAAAAGGCTTATAAATTTGATCAAATCATTCAAGCCATCCGGCAAATGCCAAATGAAACCGATGCGGAAAGGAGGGATAAAGCCCTTGTGTCCTTGCAAGCCCTTTGCTCGCTCCGTATTTCAGAACTTCGGACGGTCAAAATGAAAAGCTTGATCGAGGAGGACGGAAAGTATTTTATCTATGTCTGTCCGAAGAGCATGAGCGTCAAATTCGCCAAAACCCGCCACGCGGTCTTTATACCGCTACCGGAGGATATTGTCTCAAATGTCATTGAGTGGCGGGATTACCTCCGTTCGCTGGGGTTCAAAGATGCTGACCCGCTTTTTCCGAAGGTTGATAATCATTTCGGACGAACAAACCTGCTTGAACAAACAATCAGGAAAGAGGGGATAAAGTCCGATACGACGATCAGGGACATTTTTAGAAAGGCGTTCGAGGCTGCCGGATTTGAATACATCAAACCCCATTCTTTCCGCAAAACGCTGGCTCGTTATGCTGAAACCCAAAGCCCAGCCTTTTTGAACGCTGTACGTCAAAATCTGGGCCACGAGTCGATTGACACAACACTGAGCAGCTATGGCCAGTTGTCCGTGGCTGAGCAGAGAAAAATTATATCAGGTGTTCAAGTTGTGGTTGCCCAGCCGGAATGACTCGCTTTTCAGCCCAAAATTGGCTAAAAACGAGTCTATGCACGTGGTTTTTTGAAAAAATGGGAAGCGCAAAAGGGCTGCAATTTCAAACCGTTGTTAGTATTATTGAAACTCGGTTGTCAAAAATTAGTTGAAACTTAACCTAAAAGAGGCAATATTAAGGGTAACAACACCCGCCACGCCTCTCACGGAAGCGCACCCCGGCGGGTTTTCTATGCCTGAATCACGGATATTCACGAAACAAGCAATCTCTATAGACGACCAGCTTGCCCTGTTGCGGGATCGGGGCTTGATCATTGGTGATGAGGCAAAAACCCGGTCATGCCTGACCCATATTGGCTATTATCGCCTGTCAGCCTATGAACTTCCGTTCCAGAGAGGCGATCATACGGATGAACATCATCAGTTCTTGCCCGGTACGCATTTTGATCAAATCATAGACCTTTACACATTTGATAGAAAGTTAAGGCTTCTGGTTATGGACGCTATTGAACGGATAGAGATTGCTATCAAGAGCGTCATCATCAACGAAATGTGTATCCCTTACGGCCCGCACTGGTACATGGACCGGACCCACTTCGTGGCGGATTTTAGTTACGGCGAATTCATTAAATCCGTCCACAAAGATATTGACCATGGCAAAGACACAGAAAATGTTCGGAATATCAGCATCCGGCACTACTACGAAACTTATGACAGCCCGACCATGCCCCCGCTTTGGATGGTATTGGAGGCCCTAACTTTCGGAACGGTCTCGGTGATATATAGTTGGATACCCTTCGCCGATCAGAAACGCATCGCCGACCAGTTTGGTTTGGGGGTTCCGGTCCTAAGGTCATGGCTTCATACGGCGTCTTACACCAGAAACCTGTGCGCCCACCACGCACGACTGTGGAATAGGGTCTATACAAAGACACCGATGATTATGAACAAGCTGAAAGCAGAGATGACACCCAATACAAAATTCTATGCCCAAGCCGTGATGATGCAGGTTTTCTTGAGGAAAATATCACCCGACTCCCAATGGGCCAAACGCCTCAAAGATTTGATGGATGAATACCCCAATATCCCAAAAGACAGGATGGGGTTCCCGCCTAACTGGAAAACACAGGCAATATGGAACTGACGGATAAATGCGGGAGAGGGTGAGAAGAAGCCCTAAAAGCCGATTTCTTCCATCAGTTCGGATGGGGTAATGCCAAAGCCCTTCGCAATTCTGCACAGAGTTTCAACTGATATTTGACGTTTTCCACCCTCAATATGGCTGATATATGTGCGGTGCAAATCAGTCCGGTCGGCAAGCTCTTCTTGTGACCATTGCCTGTCATTCCTTAATTTTCTGATTTTTGTCGCCAAACGCGCATATACATCCATCCTCCAAGCAAGCGTTATTGTAGACTAATCGTCTATAGACGACCCGTAACATTCGTCTTGGAAAGGCTGGGGCTTATATGTAGACTAACTGTAACATAAATTAAGGAAAGTCAGATATGCCGACACTGGATTTTAAGGGCAAACAATTCGTTTACGCGCACCATTTGAGCGTGCCGTTCCGCCAGCTTGATATTGACGCCAAAAAGTCCGTGACGGGCAAAGGCGGCAAGCCAGACCTTGACGGAAACCTGATTATCCACGGCGATAACCTTCATGCCCTCAAAGCCCTGCTGCCCAAATACGCCGGAAAGGTGAAATGCATTTACATTGACCCGCCGTACAACACGGGGAATGAGGGCTGGTGTTATAACGATGCCGTCAACGCCCCCCTGATGAAGGAATGGATCAAGAAAGAGGGTAATCCGGTCGATAAAGAAGACCTCGAACGCCACGACAAATGGTTGTGCATGATGTGGCCGCGTTTGCAGTTATTGCGGGAATTGCTGGCGGATGATGGCGTTATTTTTGTCAGTATTGGTGATGATGAGCATATTCACCTAAAAAATATTATGGATGAAGTGTTTGGTGAGGAGCATTATATAACAAGTATCATCTGGAAAAGCAGACAAATCGTTGATAGTAGGCCATTGAATGGAGTCTCTAATGACCATGAGTATATTGTCACCTACGGAAAGTCTAAATCGGCATTATTTTTAGGGAAAGAATCTGATCCAGATAAATATTCCAACCCAGATAATGATCCTCGTGGGCCTTGGATGAGTAACAGCATACTTGGGCTTGCGACAAAGGAGCAGCGCCCAAACCTACACTACGCTATTGTTAACCCAGTTACGGGTGTAAAATACCCATGTCCTGAAAGTACGGGTTGGAGATATTCAAAGGACACCATGGAAGCCAAAATAATAGAAGGGAGGATTGTGTTCCCTAAAAAAGAAAACGGGCGACCACGTGAAAAAAAGTTTCTTCAAGAATTGTCTAAAAATACAACCGGATTTTCATCCGTCCTTAACTCTGACGACGTTGGGTACACTTTACACGGAACAAGGGAATTGCGCGAAATTTTTGGTGAAAACGTATTTCCATTTCCTAAGCCCCATACCCTAATCAAAACATTGATAAAGCAGGTGACAGGTAGTGATGACATTATCCTCGACTCCTTCGCAGGCTCCGGCACAACCGCACATGCGGTGTTGGCCTTGAACAAGGAAGATGGCGGCAATCGCAAATTTATTCTGGTGGAGTGCGAAGATTACGCCGATACCATCACCGCAGAACGGGTGCGGCGGGTGATGAAGGGCGTACCGGGGGCGAAAGACGAAACCCTGAAAAATGGCCTTGGCGGGTCGTTCACGTTCTGCGAACTGGGCAAGGAAATCAACATTGATAACCTGCTGAAAGGCGGGGAATTGCCCGATTATGATGAGCTGGCGCGGTACGCCTTTTTTACCTCCACAGGGCAGACGCTGGATCAAGTCAAACAGGGCGCGGATTATTTTGTCGGGGAAACAGATCAGTACCGCGTTCATGTCATTTATAAACCCGACTCCGCCTTTCTGCGGTCCGGCGACTCTGCCCTGAATGCCGACCTCGCCGCAAGCATTTCCAAGGCGCGGGGCAAGAAAACCGCTTTGGTCTTTGCAACTCATAAATTTATGGGACAAAAAGAATTGACCGAAATGGGCGTGACCTATTGCCAGTTACCCTATGCTATCCACCGCGTGATGGGGGATTAACGGCATGGAATTAAAGGAATACCAGCGCCGCGTCATCGAGAAATTTGATCAATATATAGCGGCTTTATACAGTGAACGCGCCGATGCGCTTGATTACTATGAATTTCAAAAATCAAAAGGCAAAGACGCGGTATTACAAGACTTTGCAAAGAGCGCATGGAAAAAAATTGAAACTGCCCTGCCGCGTGTCCGTACTCCGATGGGGCTACGTGTACCGGATTATGTGGCGCGGTACGATGCCCGCAAGCGGTCTATCCCCCATATCTGTCTGAAAGTCCCTACGGGCGGCGGTAAAACCCTGCTGGCCGCCGAATGTGTCGGGCGGGTACAGACGGATTTTTTCAAAAAGCAGACGGGGCTTGTCCTCTGGGTTGTGCCGACCGTCCAGATTTATACCCAGACCAAAAAGGCATTGTTCAACCGCCTTCACCCCTATCGTCAAAGTCTTGAACGTGCCTCCGGCGGGCGGGTCAAGGTGCTGGAAAAGGATGATCCGTTTACCAAGGGCGATACTGAAAATTTCCTCTGTATCATGTTGGTTCGTTTAGCCGCCACCAACCGAAAAAACAATACGGAGTTTCTAAAAATTTTCCGTGACGCCGGACGGTACACCAGTTTCTTTCCCGAAGCCGATGATTATGCCGCCAACAATGCCCTGCTGAACGCCTATCCCGATCTTGAGGTGAATGATATGGCGGATGCGGGGGCTATCGTTGGCGTATCCATCAAGCAAAGTCTTGTGAACACCCTGAAAATTATCCGACCCGTGGTCGTGATTGACGAAGGCCACAAAGCCTATTCAGACAATACGCGGGACAGCCTGAACGGGTTTAACCCGTCTTTCGTTCTGGAACTGACCGCCACGCCGAACGTCAAAAACCATATCAGCAATGTTCTGGTCGATGTGTCCGGTGTTGATTTGAAGGATGAGCAGATGATCAAATTGCCCATCAACATCGCCAACACCAAAAACGGTGACTGGAAAAACACCCTGACGCTGGCGCATGGCAGGCTGGCCGAACTAGGGCAAAAAGCCACAGAACTTCAATCACAAGACGGGCGCTATATCCGCCCCATTATGGTCATCAGGGTTGAGCGCACGGGTAAAGACCAACGTGATGGGCAGAAAATCCATGCCCTTGATGCACGGGATTATTTGATCGAACGACTTTCAGTGCATGAAGATGAAATTCGTATCAAGTCATCGGAAACCGATGAACTGGGCGATACTGATCTTTTTGCTCCGCTTTGCCCCGTCAAATACATCATCACCAAAGAAGCCTTACAGGAGGGATGGGATTGTTCCTTTGCCTATGTTCTGGCTTTGCTGGATAAAACCACGGCACAAACGGCAATGACCCAGATGATTGGTCGTGTCCTGCGCCAGCCGGATGCCCGTTCCACCAGTATCGAACCCCTGAACCAATGCTATGTGTATTGCTATGATCAGGACGTGACCGAAGCCGTTGAGAATGTCCGAAAAGGTCTTGAAGAAGAAGGGATGACGGGTCTGGGTGAATTTGTCCGTACGGAAGGCACAGGAAATGCAGGTAATGATGATGCCGCCGATCTTTTAACCGTCAAACGCAACACGAAATTCGAGGGCTTGAAAATATTCCTTCCCAAAGTCTTGCATAAGGACGGCAAAGGCTGGCGGGAAATCAGCTATGAACGGGATATTTTAAGCCAGATACCGTGGGAAACATTGACCTATGACGTGTCCAATTTTCTGGATTCCAAGGATGCGCCGATCACCACGGAAACCAGCGTTGACGTTCAGAAAAAAACAGACCTGACGGGAGAGCAGGGTACACTGGAATTGGTATCATCCGCCCCCAAAAAGCTGGAGGCCGGGATGGAAAAACGGCTTGACCTTGGCTTTTTGACCCGCCCGCTTCTGGACGTTGTGCCTAATCCTTGGCAGGCCGCCCGTATCTTGATGGAAGCGATTGAGGCACTGAATAAAAAAGGACATTCGGAAGAGGTAATATTCAATAATCGCCTTTACCTGCTGGACAGCATAAAACGCAGCCTGAAAAAGCAGGTGCATGAATTGTCCGAAAAAGTGTTTATGGACAAACTGAAAGGTGGCGAGATTACATTCCGTCTGATCACCAGCGGCAACGAAAATCTGAACTTTGAAATCGCACAAGAACTTCGTGTTATGGCACGCAAGAATGAGCGTAAATTACGGCAGGCCAATAATGATCCGGTCACGAACAGCTTGTTTGAAATCGTTTTTGAAAAAGACCTGAACAATCTTGAAAAGGATTTTGCCCTGTACCTGTCCGGCCAAGAGGCCGTTTACTGGTGGCACAGGATGGTTTCCCGTCAGGAATACGGCTTGCAGGGGTGGCAGAGAAACAAGGTTTACCCCGACTTTATCGCCTGTCTGAATAAAAAGCGCCTGATGGTGCTGGAAACCAAGGGCTTGCAGCTTAAAGGAAATGATGACACCGAATATAAAACGCGCCTTTTTGACCTGCTGACCACGCACTATCAGGAAGCTATAAAGGCAGGGACGATTGAATTATCCGGCGATGCCGATGCGTCTGTTTCGTTGCATATGCTGATGGAAGACACATGGCCGGAGAAAGCGGCGGAATTATTTGGATAGGAAGGATCATGACAAAAGTAGAATATACAGCAATCATAAAAGACGGCCTTATGCATATTCCAGATCAATATACTACAATGACCAAAGCCGCCCAATATTTGGGAATAAGCCACCAAAAGCTCGAAAAGATGATAGAGGCGGATATGTTGGTCTGGGATCAGCCGAAAATGGGCAGAACGCGCTACGTGGAAAAGAAGGGGTTAGTACGATTAAAATACCCGGAGACGGAGCCTGTTTTCGAGCCACTGAAAGCCAAAGACGCTCGTGACTTGCAAAATGAAATAGATATTGCCCGTCATAAAATTGCGTCTGCTGCCAACCTACCGCCCGGCGCGGTAAAAATCTTTTTTGACCTAGGCGAAAAATAGCCCTGAGTTTCCGTTATGTTATGCGAATAATTTTTAAGGTAGGTATTTGATATGACTGAAAATGAAGCGGCCTTGGCCTATGTAAGTGCGTGGAAAAACTACGACCCGATGGCTTTTTTGAACCTTCTTTCGGAGGACGTGACTTATAACTCCCAATGGGTATTTGAGGAAATGAAGGGAAAAGAAAAGTTTGTTGATTATTTCACTGGGAAATTGGAAACTGTGAAAAGAGCCAATATGCCCGTTAGAGCTATTATGGGCAAAACAACACGCTCATTTCCTGATCGGGACTGTGTCCTTCTTTTTCAGAGTAAAACAGATGCTCCAGATGCTTTGGTTCTGTTTGAAATTTCAGGTGATCTTATAAGTAAAGTCGATATGTGTATCCCAGAATTGTTTGCCCCTATCAGAGCCGGAGTTTAGACCCGCTGGTCTTTTTAATTTACGGTAAAAATTAAGGCCCAAATTTTCGTTTGGGGGTATAAATGGGGGTATGTTTTAAGTTTGAATTATAATTATATGATAAATATCAATGTGATATTTTATTTATAGGAATCCCTTCACCCGCTCCAGTCTATAAATATCCGAAAATTGCCAAATTTCCCAAAGTGAAAATAATCTGCCAAGATGCATTCCATGGCAGATCAAAGACACATCATTCTGGTACGTCATGTCCCCGTATCAAACCCGGACAGGATTTGGTATGGCCGTGATGTTAAGCTGGCCCCATCGACGCCGGAGCTGGAAACGCTGTTTAATTATTTGGCGCAAACTTTGCCCCAAGGACCTGAAAAAGTGATCTGGACATCTTCGCCTTACCCGAGAGCCTTGCACACAGCATGGTCTGTGGCTGATAGAATACTGTCACAAAAAAAACCGGCCATCGAGATAGATGAAGTATTTGTGGAGCAACAATACGGCGTTATGGAAGGATTACCGCATCAACGAGCTATGAGCCTTCCATCGGTTGCGGCATATTTGCAAGATACATGGAACAACAGTATGGAGGGTGGAGAATCGATGTCTGTTTTTCAAATGCGTGTTGCACGTGCATTGGAAAGCCTCAAGGAAAGAACCCTGAAAGAAAAGAAGGATGCTGTTGTATTTACACATGGCGGTGTGCTGATGGCCGCCTATGCTTATGTAACAGGTCAAAAGATGAGCGATATATTGAAGCAGCGTAAAGGAGCCTTAGCTCCGAGTATTTCTTTTGTGTCGCGCTTGACCTTGTGCACAGTAGAGGGACGAGCGGGTTGGAAGATTCCGCCCGTTTATGAAACAGGAATACCTAAACAAAAAATTTGACTAGAGAGTTAAAGGGAGAATCCTTCGCCGAGATAGACGCGGCGGACATCCTCATTCACAACGATTTCATCCGGCAGTCCTTCTGTCATAACCATACCATCATGAAGAACATAGGCACGATCAACAATTCCTAATGTATCGCGAACATTATGATCGGTAATCAGAACGCCGATATTGCGTGTCTTGAGTTGTCCGATTAGGGCACGAATATCCCCGACCGCAATCGGATCAATTCCCGCTAGCGGCTCATCAAGCAATACGAAATGTGGGCGAGAGGCAAGTGCACGCGCAATTTCAACGCGACGCCGCTCCCCACCGGACAGCGCAATCGCAGGCGTTCTGCGCAGGTGTGATACTGAAAATTCAACCAGCAGATCTTCAAGCAATGCTTCCTTGTCATCACTGTTGAGATCATTTTGTGTCTGGATAATAGATTTCAGATTATCTTCAACTGACAGTCCACGGAAGATGGAAGCTTCCTGCGGAAGGTATCCGATCCCCAGACGCGCGCGGCGATACATAGGAAGTGTTGTGATCTCCTGACCATCAAGTAAGATATCTCCTCCATCAGGTGGTAACAAACCTGTAATGATATAAAAACACGTTGTCTTACCTGCCCCGTTTGGTCCGAGAATTGCAACTGCCTCTCCGCGCTGAACACTTAAGGATACATCGCGCAGGACAGGGCGCTTCTTATAAGATTTGGATAGATGTTGGGCTGCAAGCCCCTTCTCTGGAGCTCGTGCTGGGTTTTTGCCTTGATGGAAATGAAGAGGTGTGACACTCATGCTGAATTTTCCGACCTTTTATTTCTTTTTGCCCGAAGACGGATAGAAAATACCTTTAACACGTGGACGGTTCTTTTGTCCGGTAATCGTACTGACTTTGGTTGTCAGGTTCATTTTGGCATAATCGCCTTCAATCCAGTTAAATCCCTGCATAATCTTCACGGTGCCTACCAGCTCCGCAATATTCGTTGCTTTGGTATAAATAGCTTTATCACCGCTTGCTTTTTGCTCTCCACTGGTACTGATTTGTACGGAGCCTACAGCTTCAGCACGTTCCATTTCCTGACCATTCATAAAGACCTTGATCTCGTCAGCAACCAGAACATCTTTGCCATGTGTAACTTTCGGGCGGTTAGAAGGGTCACCTGTCAAGGTAATGACACTGCCCGTGATGTCGTATATAGCTTTTGTTCCTTCGGCGCGGTCGGCATTATCGGCTTGCCCTGAGAGGATAACAACATGCCCCTCGGATGTCACTTTGTTCAAATCACTGGTACTGTTGTTCTTGCCTTCGTAGAAAGCGGTCAACGTATCTCCTGAAACGGAGAAATCCCCTTGTTGAGCTTTTGCATTGCCGCGCGCTGTGTAAGTTTTTGCAGTCTGGTTCCATTCAAGAGCCTGATCTGCCGTAATCTCCAAAGGAACATCTTGTGCAACAGCAGGCACAGGCACACTTAACCCGCCCAAAAATAGGGCTGTGGTCAGCAAGAGGCTATAGGTCCGGATTTGAAACATTATGGGTGAGGCTCCTTATCAGAAGGTGGCGCAGAGTGTGGATCGGACGCGGGCGAGTGGCGCAAAATCAATTTGGCTGGCCCTTTAAAGATTACTTTATCTGTTTTTCCATCAGCTTCCAAGCCTTGCGCGGAAATTTCTCCTGCTGGTCCATGTCCGCTGATAAGATTGTCTGACGACATGGTTTGGCCATCAATATTGATATTCATAGTCTGGGATTGAAGTTCATAGCCTGTGTCATGATTGATCAGCACGTCACCGTTCAGTTGTAGGACACCTGATTTCTGGTCGTAATCACCCTGCACAGCTTTTAATGCGACCCAATTCCCGCTTTTAAGATTGATGTCGGCAACCGGCTTGTCCAGATGGATCATGTCCATATTCTCGGCATTCTGTGTCGCCTTATCTGCCGTGATGGTGTAGGGCTGGCTATCTCCGTCCTCGGATTGGAATTTAGGGTTAACCAGTTCGTTACGGCTTGCCGTTTGTGGAGAGATCTCGTCACGCGGAACGGCCTTGATTGGTGCAGTATCCTGATCGGACCACACCATGAGGACGACAACAATAGCCAAAGCAGCAACAGGCAGTGCTAGCCGCAGGCTACGAACATAACGCGAGTAAAGTCGGGTGCGGGATGCACGCGAAGCGATTTCCTCCTCACTGCGGACCAGGCGGTCCGCAGAAGAGAGAGAGTGTGGCGTATCTTGGGATTCTGTCATGATATCTTCGATCAAAATCCTATACAAGACCTGCCTTAAGCAGCTCCTGAATGCGGATCAGGCCGACAACGCGGCCTGCATCATCGGCAACAATCAAAGATGTAATTGGCGAAGCCCCTTCATGACCAACCATAATCTCCAAAGCTTTAACCGCCAGAATGTCTGCGCGAATGCTTCGGGGATTTTTGGTCATGATCTCTGACACTTTTCTGGCCAGAAGATCAGGTGCCATATGCCGTTTCAAATCTCCGTCTGTCACGATACCGATCAGGCTTTTCTCCTCATCAACCACGACAACAGATCCAAGATTTTTGGCTGATAAAGTAATCAACGCATCGGACATCAAAGTATCAGCGCTAACAAAGGGCAACTCATCTCCCTTGACCATAAGGTCGGAAACCTTGCGCAACTTCTGGCCGAGCTTACCTCCTGGATGCCAGACGCGGAACTGCTCGGCTGTAAGGCCCATGCGCTCGAGTAATGCAACCGCAATAGCATCTCCTAAGGCCATCATCTGTGTAGTTGATGTTGTGGGGGCAAGACCGTTCGGGCAAGCTTCCGGAATTTTCGGCAAGATAAGTGCGATATCGGAATGCAGTGCCAATGGACTGTCAGGGTTCCCAGTCATAGCAATCAACGGAATATTAAACCGCTGGGCATATCCGATCATATCGGTCAATTCGGCATTGGTTCCTGAATAGGATAAAAGAATAATAACATCATCTTCGGTTATCATCCCCAAGTCTCCATGGGATGCTTCGCCTGGGTGAATATAATAAGATGGTGTTGCTGTTGATGCGAGTGTTGCAGAGATTTTACGTGCTACATGTCCGCTTTTGCCGATACCCGCCACAATCAAACGACCGCGCCCCGTATCTTTCATAGCTTGAATAGTTTCAATCGCACGAACAAAATCGCCGTTCAGAGACTCTGAAAGAGCCTGAAGGCCGGAAACTTCCGTTGCAAGTGTTCTTTTTGCCGAAGCAACGTCATCAAAATTTGTATCAGGAATTTGTTGCGTCATTGTTTGGGCCATTCTGTTATCCTGAAAAAATTATGAATTGTGAGCGAAAATATCAATCTCGGGCCAGCCGGCCAAATCAAGTTCTGCACGTGCTGGAAGAAAGTTGAAGCAGGCCTGCGCCAATTCTTTGCGACCCTCACGCACCAGCATTGGATCAATGGCATCCTTGATTTTGTGCAAATACAAAACATCATTTGCAGCATAAACTTTTTGGTCTTCGCTTAAAGTCGCATTGCCCCAATCAGAAGATTGTTGTTGCTTGCTAAGCTCGACACCTAAAAGTTCACGGCATAATTCTTTTAAAGAATGACGGTCGGTAAATGTTCGGACCAAGCGGGATGCAATTTTGGTGCAATAAACGGGTGTGCAATAGACGCCCATGTAGGCCTTGATCGAGGCAATATCAAAACGTCCGAAGTGAAAGATTTTAAGAATCTTTGGATCGGATAAAAGGCGGCGCAGATTTGGGGCGGCGTAATCAGACCCGACAGGAAACTGGACCAGATGCGCATCTCCGTCACCGAAGGACAGCTGAACCAGACACAAACGGTCACGAATCAAATTCAACCCCATGGTTTCCGTATCCACAGCAACCGAAGTCCCAAACGCCAGATCATCCGGCAAATCATTTTGATGTAAGTAAATTGTCATTCACTCGGAGTACAGATTTTTGAGTGATTTTTCAAGTATTTTGCTGCGTTTACCCGGAAATCTCTAAACTCAGCCGCCTCGCTTATCATGGGAAAGCAAGGCCTTATCGACAGCAATAACTTCGATTAACACCGTTTCAAAATAGTCTTTTGAGTCAGTGGAAAATGGCAGAAATAGATCTCTAACAGCAAAACTATGAAGGCCGGAAATATGGTAAGGAATCTAGGGCGTAACCTTTTTCCCGTTTTCCGTCTTGCCCTTGACGCCGAGCATCTGGATAGAAGGGCAATAATTAACATAATAAATTTCTCCATGGGCAAAGGCGTTCGTCCGAGAAAAACCCCCGTACGAGTACACCCTTTTCACTCACTTTCAGGCAAAACAAAAACGGGTCCCGATAAGACCTTCCGCCCGACTATAGGAACTACTTTTAGTATGGACTTTGATGTCTCCATAAAGAAGTTTGTGGAACAAGTACGCCACCTCGCCACCGATAATGATTTTAAGGATGATCTTAATAATACCGTAATGGTTGGATTGCTGGAGGGATTAAAAAATTAAGACATAGAACGACTTCGGCAGCTGATTTCATAGAATGGCTTGTCTAGAAAATCTATAAAAAGATAAAATCAGTCTGAATATGGAATAATGGTGCCCTGAAGAAGACTCGAACTTCCACGTCCCGGAGGACACAAGTACCTGAAACTTGCGCGTCTACCAATTCCGCCACCAGGGCACTGGTGTGTAAGCCTTTACGGTAGGGCGATACATCTATCCGAGCGTGTCAGAAATGTCAATTCAAATATAATTTTGCAGGCGAGGCAGAAATTGACGTTTTTTTAGCTTTTTTTTTACTAGAATTTTGAGATCATAGAGAGACCGAAATTCTGTTCGGGATTCTATGCCTTTTCGTGCTAAACCATAGGAAAAATTATGAAAATACTCATTGTCGATCGGGACGAAATGACAGCTAACCTGATTAAATCTCGGGTCGAGCCTTTGGGGCACATGGTCCTCATCCATCCTGAAAAAGGCGAGAGCCTTGATAAGGTCGTTCGTGAAGGTTGGGACATAATTTTTATCGACCCATCTCCTTTGACCAGCATTAAGCCTATGACCATGCAAATTCGCCGGAATGTTCGTCAGAATGTCCATCTGGTTTTGTTGTCCGATCACATGACAGAAGAAGAAGCCACGATCGGCGGTTTCAATGAGCTCATGTCAAAACCGATTAACCCTACAAAAATAGAAGAAATTCTAGATCACTCGGAATACATGAACGGATTGACTAGGCATTTGGCAAACGACCAGATTGATTTTCCGAGTGCAGGCGGTGTGATTGCAAAGTCTGCCTATAACCAGTTGTTCTTGTCCTGTATCGACCGCGCGGGTCGCTATGGCGAGACAGCTCACACGATTTTTATAACTTTCAAAAACTATAACGATATCTCGGCAAAAGATGGGGCGTATGAAGCTGAAATGATTAGCGCTAAACTGGCGCAGCATCTTGTACGTATCCGCCGTCAATCAGACATCATCGCACAAGTTCGCGTGAATGAATATGCGCTTCTCCTGCTGCGTCCTTTGAACGAATCCGAACCGATCGAGGCAGCAAACCGTTTCGCGGAATCTTTATCAAAATGCACCGATTTGCCATCCACACCCTATATGGATGTCGAAATTGGCGTAACGCTCTTGAGCCTTCCGGAAGGCAAAAAGATTGTAGAGCACCAGCTCGTTATACGCCAAGAATAGATATCCCCTCCGGCCGCAACCGCTATGCAGCGTTTCATCGAAACGCTGGAGCATGGCTCATGGTCATGCTGTCTGCATTGACGCTCTCTGCCTGCGCCACAACGGAAAAAGAACAGCCACAAAGTGCTTCGGTACGCGCTGCTAAGGCATGCATGAAGTCACTTCGTCAATATGTCCCGACAGAACCAGAATATTACATTGGTGCGTGTACCAATACAGGTGTCTGGGTTGTCGAACATCGTGATAAAGACACGGGCCAAAAGATTGCCGAATATGATTTTGTCAATAAACTCTATGGGGGAATGGAAACAGGCGGTGGTCTGGTTTCTGTGGAATCTCTGGGAGGTGAAGTCGAGCAAGGCTTCTCTCTTAAACAAAAGAACCTGAATGCAGCCTTGTTAAGGCTATCCAAGTAAAGAAAAAGGACTGCATATGGCAGCCCTTTTCCAAATAGGGACTTTATTTTTATTTAAGGATTATATTTCGTTTTAACCTGATAGCTTTTTCCGTTTGGAGTTGTATAGACTTTAACGGCTTCACCACTCGGCAGAATTTGTGTGGTGACACTACCGCCACGTACAGTTTGCGTTGTGGCTGTTTTATTTTCTTTATCATAGGAAGTTGTCGCGGACCCTTCATAACCATTCACACCATTATAGGTGGTGGTCTTCTGTCCGTCAGAATAAGATCCTGTTACGGTTGAGCCATTTTGATAGGCTTTGGTAACGGTTTGGCTATCTTTATCATAGTTGGATGTTTTCCCGCCCGTTTGTCCATTCAGGCCAGAATAGGTTGAAGATTTTTGTCCGTTAGAGTAGGTCGTGCTTTTTGATGCGCCTGTTGTGCTCTGCGTCGTAACAGTTTTGTTGTCCTTGTCAAAACTGGTCGAGGAGGATCGTTCGTTACCATTATATCCTGTCACGTCACGGTCATAACTTTTGCTGTCCTTATTGAAAGTGCCATCACCTGATTTGGAAAAACTTCCTTTTGATGTGGTTGCTTCCTTACTCCAGCTATGTCCGGAAGGCTTTGTGCCGTCTTCTTTGCCGAATTCACGAGCGTATGCGTCCGGGGCATATCCTGCAATGCCAATAGCCAAAGCCAAGAAAGCTATAGCCATCCAAAGAGTAAGTTTGCTTTTGCTCGATGAGCAGTTGGTCAACGTCACAACAGTATATGCTTGATCTTGTCTACGCATTTTTATCTTCTCCTCACACACTAATCCGCGAATTGATGTTTCTGTCGGGGCTACGGAGTAGCAACGAACAGAGAATAACATTTCCCCCGCATGTTTGAGATGTCTATTGATATTTTTTTCCTGAAAATCATATTATTTTGTAACAAGCTAGCTGATTGTAGCGAATATGACATATGAAAACAAAAAATATTTATTTTGAATCAAAGGGTTATGGATTCTATCTGGAAAGGCGCAAGTTCTTACTCTTTTTGGGTGGCGGGACGCTGCTTTGGGTATCCAACAAATTAGGTATATTTAATACCCAAGTCATAGGATCGGCCTATGCTGGAGCTTCCGGGGTATATCAGGAATGGAAAGATCAGGAAGGAAAAGTCATTAAAATGACCAAATCAGATCAGGAATGGAAGAAAGAACTTGACGACAAAGAATATAACGTCCTGCGCGAGGAGGGTACAGAACGCCCTTTCACATCATCTTTGTTGGATGAGCATCGGGACGGAGTCTATGTTTGTGCGGCCTGCGGACTGCCGTTGTTTAAATCCAGTACGAAATATAATTCAGGCACAGGTTGGCCAAGCTTCTATCAGGCGATAGAGGGGCATGTTGAAACCAAGACAGATTACAAGCTGGTTTTGCCAAGGACAGAATATCATTGCGCAAGATGCGGCGGGCATCAGGGCCATGTCTTTGAGGATGGTCCCGAGCCAACCGGGCAACGATATTGCAATAACGGAGTAGCCTTGCGATTCCGGGAGCAAAAGGAATAGGGCAAAGAAATGGGGAAAGGCCTGCTGCTGACAGGGATGATGGTGAATTTGATGTGGGGATGCTCTCTGGGAAATGCTGCGTCTATTGCTGTGCCTATGCCTGTAAAAGATGACAGTTTATCCGCTGTATCAACTGAGAAGGATTTGATTGTTGCGGGGGGCTGCTTCTGGGGGATGGAGGCCGTATTTTTGCATGTTAAAGGTGTTAAGAATGCCGTCAGCGGATATGCTGGTGGAACAGCGGATACGGCTACTTATGAACAGGTTGGCTCCGGGAAAACAGGGCATGCCGAAGCCGTAAGGATCGTGTATGACACTTCGCAGGTGACAATCGGCCAATTGCTGCGCGTCTATTTCGGAGTTGCGCATGATCCGACCCAACTTAACTACCAAGGCCCTGATCATGGCACACAATATCGCTCCGCAGTGTTCTATAATGATGAGTCTCAAAAAGACATCACCGAAGCTTACATACGCCAACTGGACGCCGAAAAAATATTCAACAGCAAGATTGTCACGACCCTTGAACCGCTTGATACATTTTATCCAGCGGAAACATACCACCAGAACTATGTCGCGTTTCATCCCGATAGCCTTTACGTCATGGTTCATGACGCCCCTAAACTGATGGCCTTGGAAGATACCTTTCCTGATCTATATGTGAAATAGGCCGCACGAGCTGCTCGGTCCCAGTTGCAAAAAAACAGTTTAGAAACAGGTGTTTTTACCTGTTTTTCGTGTTACTGTGCTATCCATTGATATGCATATCATTATAGCTAATAGCAGGTTTTCTTTATGACGTCTTCGGCCGCTGATCTGGTCTCCCAAATCCATTCCTACTACCCTGATGCGGACCCTAAGCCGATCGAGGATGCGGTAGAATTCGCTAAAGTCAAACATGAAGGCCAGACAAGAAAGTCAGGAGAGCCGTATTACACACACCCGTTGGAAGTCGCAGGCATTCTGGCTGACATGAAAATGGATCCCGCAACAATTATCACGGCCATCCTGCATGATACTCTGGAAGATACAGATGCGACTTATGAGGAAATTGAAAAGAAGTTTTCTCCCGAAGTCGCGTCCCTTGTTAACGGTGTCAGTAAACTCACAAAAATCGAAAGCCAAACTGTTGAAGGCAAGCAAGCTGAAAATTTCCGAAAACTGTTGCTGGCTATGTCCGAAGATATTCGGGTTCTGCTGGTCAAACTTGCCGACCGCCTACATAATATGCAGACATTGCACCACCATTCAAAACCGGAAAAAAGATATCGTATCGCGCGCGAGACAATTGATATTTATGCACCTCTCGCCGAACGTGTGGGACTTCATAAAATCAAGGAAGATCTTGAAGACCTTGCCTTCTCGTATCTCAATGGTGAGGCACGCGATAGTATTACAAACCGCCTGTCATTCCTGCGTCAGGAAGGGTCTGACCTCGTCAATGTCATTATCACGGAATTAACACGCATCATTCAAGACGCAGGCATTAAGGGACAGGTCACGGGCCGCGAGAAAACCCGCTATTCCATCTGGAAGAAGATGCAGCGGAAAAATGTATCCTTTGAGCAGCTTTCCGACATCATGGCATTCCGCATCGTGGTGGAAACGGTTGCCGAATGTTATCACGCGCTGGGTGTTGTTCACTCGCAATACTCTGTTGTTCCCGGGCGCTTCAAGGACTACATCTCAACACCAAAACCAAACGGATATCGCTCGATTCATACGACCATCATCGGGCCTGAAAATCAGCGTATTGAAATCCAGATCAGAACACATGAAATGCACGCCGAAGCGGATCTGGGGGTTGCTGCGCATTGGGCATATAAGCAAACAGATGTGAAGTCCGCAATTAACGAAGCCAAGAAATACCGCTGGATGCGTGAATTGCTTGATATTCTCGAGCAAGATCAGCGCCCCGAAGACTTTTGGGAAAACACCAAGCTCGAGTTGTTTCAGGAGCAGGTTTTTGCATTTACGCCTAAAGGAGATTTGTTCGAGTTGCCGCAAGGATCAACACCGATTGATTTTGCATATGCTATCCATTCCGATGTCGGAAACAGATGTATTGGCGCAAAGATCAATGGGCGCATTGCCCCACTCAATACTAAGCTACAAAACGGCGATCAGGTTGAAATCGTAACTGCAAAAACCCAGAACCCGTCTCCGACCTGGGAGCGTTTCGTTGTAACAGGGAAAGCGCGATCACACATTCGCCGCTTCATTCGGCAGCAGCAACGTTCGGAGTATATGACGCTTGGCAAGGCCATGCTGCAAAAAGTTTTTAAGACTGAAGGCTATGAATTCACCGATAAGGCCGTCTCGGGAATTGTAGATCAATTCCGTGAATGCGAAAATGCCGATGATGTGTATGCGGGTATTGGTTCTGGAAATATTGTGGCTCGAGATGTGTTTCGTGCTATTTTCCCTGCGCATAAGTCGGATCAGGAGATGTCCAGAATCAACTCTCCTGACGATATTCCTACAGTACGTGCCAATCAGAACCTGCCGCGTTCCGGCAAGCAACAGCCGATGCCGATCAAGGGGCTTATCCCCGGTATGGCCGTGCACTTCGCAAGATGTTGCCACCCGTTGCCGGGAGACAGAATTGTCGGGATTGTGACCACAGGAAAAGGCGTAACGGTCCACACTATTGACTGTGAGACATTGGAACAATTCGCAGATACGCCGGAACGGTGGATTGATGTGTCATGGGGTGAAGGGCAAGACAGTCCAGAAAATCGCATCGGCCGTCTGATGGTTACAATCTCAAATACCCCGGGCGCGCTGGGGACGTTATCAACCGTTATCGGTAAAAGTGGCGGGAATATCACAAACCTCAAAATTACTTCGCGTTCCGTAGATTTCTGGGATATGTATCTCGACGTTTCCGTACTCGACACCAAACACCTGAACAATATTGTTGCCGCTCTCAGGGCAACACCGCAGGTCGTCAGTGTCGAACGGGCCAGAGGCCGATAAAAAAGACAGGGAACGAGAGATAAGTAGCAGATAAAGAAAAGTTGCCAGTATGTTTGGTCGCAAAATAAAAAGAACAATAATCCAGAATATCCGTGAAGCTCTATGGCCATCTATGGGATGGAAGCGGACTTTCCGTTATGTACAACATAGGCTGGTGCGCATCAAGGACACAACCAGTGCCATCGCGCGGGGGATGGCCTTTGGTGCAGCGGTCTCTTTTGCGCCGGTACCGGGAACGCATATTTTTACTGCAGCAATTCTCTCATGGGCCACGCGCAGTTCTATATTAGCAAGTGTTGTAGGCACGTTAGTCGGAAACCCTTGGACCTTTCCGATCATGTGGTGGAGTGCCTATAAATTGGGGGATTGGGTATTTTATGCGCTTGGGTTGCCGGTTCGCGAAATGCCTGAAAAATTCGAATTCGGGGAATTGATGCATGAAATCAAAACAGACCCGCTGGGGCTGTTTGTCCCGTGGGTATCAGGTGGATTTATCCTGGCCTTCCTGTCATGGCCGATTTTCTATCTGATTTTCTATCGTATTGTTCGTCAAGCCAGATTGCGCCAGAAACAATGGAAAATGCACCGCTTGCATAAAGTGGGTCGTAAATTGACGGAGCCGCCGAAAGCATGATTATCGGAACAGGTAGTGATCTGATTGATATCAGGCGTATTGAGAAAAGTCTCGACCGGTTCGGGGATCGCTTTATCAATCGCTGCTTCTCTCCTGAAGAAATTGCAAAAGCAGAGCGTCGTCGCGCGGCCGGAACACATATAGCAACTTATGCCAAACGCTTCGCTGCCAAAGAGGCGTGTTCCAAAGCCTTGGGAACAGGATTTAATCATGGTGTCTATATGAAAGATATAGCGGTCATCAATGATGCCAACGGCAAACCGACCCTGCGCCTGACAAACGGTGCAAAGGACAGGCTTGATGCCCTGATGCCCGAAGGCACAAAAGCCAACATCCATCTGACCATCACAGACGAACCTCCCATGGCACAGGCGATGGTTATCATCGAGGCAATCGAATGAGTGTAAAGCCATTCAGTTATATAATAGGGTTATGGATAGTTTTTTTAATTTCATTCATATCTCCATCGGCGCTGGCGCATGCGCCTTATCTGGAAAAATTAGCAATCTTGGAGGATGATCAAGGAAATAGATATATTCTTGAGAAGTTATACGGGGATGGAGTTGTTCTGGCCGACCCGTATAGATTCCAGATCAGAAATTTGAATGGAGCTATTCTTGCCCATGGTCCGGCAAATGGAGCCAGCTACGTAGATTGTCCATCATTAGAAAAATGCAGAATTTATTCTGGCTCGATACTAACCTTAAAGGCTAGGAAATATTCTTTAGACATATCAATTTTAGACCCCGTGTCGCACTTTCCTCAATCAGAGGAAAGAGAACGATCGGAGGCTTATAAAAAATACTGGGAACATCAAGCGAGAGATTTCAGAAGGTATCTCGAAGACGAGAAGCAAAAATCATACCATGGGTATTTGTATAACGAATACCCCGAGCTCTCAGAACTAGAAATTTTGGGCTTTAATGAAGAAATTTCAATCTCTTCATATTTGGGTCTTGCTTACACAGTATTGGCGCAAAATATCCTAATAATACTGGGGTTTATAGTATCGGGCTATTGTTCGCGGTTCTACATGGGACTCAACGGGAGGCTTAAAACATTACAAAAGCGCGTCCTCAGAAAAGCGTTATATCTGCTATGGGGAATAGGGTACTTGGCTGTCTTTTCAATGGTTCTGATAATAAATGCAGCCATGATGTTAGGAGGCTCATTACACTTCCTGATATATCCGATATTGTGTTTGCTTGGGGCGTATATCAGAAAAAGACACGAAAAGAGAAAATTTATACAAATTTAAGACCTGGAAACACTGGATTTAAACGAAGGAAACGGTTAAGAACGGACTATGGCAGACGAAATTGAAAAAATGACAGATATTGATGCAAAAGATGTTGCGGACGTTACGCAAGGTCAAAAAAAAGATGAGCATCATGAAACTTTGGGTGAAACAGCCAAGACAGTTGTGATTGCAGTTCTTTTGGCGCTCCTTGTTAGAACATTTCTCTATGAGCCGTTTAATATTCCGTCAACGTCCATGGTCCCTAATCTTTTGGTGGGTGATTATTTGTTCATCTCGAAATATTCCTACGGCTACTCACGCTATTCTATGCCCATGGGGATTGGTGGATTTGAAGGTCGCATCATGGGTAAAGAGCCGGAGCGCGGAGATATTATTGTCTTTAAACTGCCGAGTGATACACGTGTTGACTATATCAAGCGTGTCATTGGAATGCCCGGTGATACTATCCAGGTGATTAACGGACGTCTTTATATCAATGATGAAATCGTCCCGCGCAAGCTGGTTGGAATGAAAGAGTATAAAAAGGAAATTGCAGGCACGGCCAAGGTTATGGAGTATATCGAAACACTTCCTGGTGGAGTGACCCATTCTATCTATGAAGAATCTGATTCAGGCCCTCTAGACAACACAATTAAATACACTGTTCCGAAAGGACATTATTTCATGATGGGCGATAATCGTGATAACTCACAGGATAGCCGTGTTCAGGATATGGTGGGTTTTGTTCCGTTTGATAATCTCGAAGGGCGTGCCGAATTGATTTTCTTCTCGACTAATGGCAGCGCAGGTCTTTTCGAGTTTTGGAAGTGGCCCGGCACAATTCGCTATAATCGGTTGATGAATACGCTCTAGACGAAGAAAGACTAAACAAAAATGACGGTAGAAATAGATAAAGATGAAGAAGCGGGGCTGAAACTGAAAGTGTTTCAGGACCGTCTCGGTTATCATTTCAGAGACCGTGATTTATTGATCAATGCCCTGACCCATGCGAGTACAGGCGAAGACAAGAACTACGAACGGATGGAATTTCTGGGTGATCGTGTTCTGGGACTTGTAATTGCAGAAATTCTCTATCGCTGCTTCCCGTATGAAAACGAAGGCGCCTTGGCGCGTCGTCATTCGGCTTTGGCATGCACACAAACTCTGGCCAAGATTGCACTGGATCTTGAAGTCCATGAAATTTTACGGGCAACTGTTTCGGATAAATCCTCCGGAAATAACAAGCAGGAAAACATTCTGGCTGATTGCATGGAAGCAATTATCGGTGCTATTTTCCTCGATTTCGGATATGTTCCGTGCCAGGAAGTGATTACCTCACTCTGGGGAGATAAAATTTACACGTTGATGCAGCCTCCTATCGACTCCAAAACTGCATTGCAGGAATGGGCGCAAGCGAGAAAGCTCGCGATTCCGAATTATGAGGTTATATCCCGTGAAGGGCCGGATCATGCGCCGGTCTTTACAGTGCGCGTTACTGTAGATGGATATGATTCAGAAACAGCGATAGGTAACTCAAAACGCAACGCAGAAAAAGTAGCGGCACAAGCTCTCTATGACAAATTGAAAAAGCATTCAGGCTAGATTATGACAGAACAAAATACACAAAAATGCGGATATGTTGCTGTTATCGGCGCGCCGAATGCGGGGAAATCTACGCTTGTAAATCAACTTGTCGGGCAAAAAGTCTCGATTGTCTCTCCTAAAGTCCAAACGACACGTAATCGTATTATGGGGATTGTGATTGAGGGTGACGCGCAAGTCATTTTGATTGATACCCCTGGTCTGTTTAGTGCGTCCAATCGCTTGGAACGTGCTATGGTCTCAGCAGCATGGACCGGTGCAGAAGACGGCGACATGATTGCTTATATTTTTGACGCTCAAAAAGACAAGCCGAATAAAGGTGATTTGCAAACCATCGAACGTCTGGCCGACGTTGCAAAATCCAGAACCGTTTTCCTGTTACTCAACAAGATTGATGCGATTGCAAAGCCGAAGCTCCTGAAACTTGCAGCTATGATGAATGATCTATGTCCATTTGCTGCGACCTTTATGATCTCTGCACAAAAAGGAGATGGCGTTAAAGATGTCCTCAAGGAATGCATAAAACATATTCCGCAAGGCCCGTGGATTTTTGAGGAAGATCAGATCTCTGATATGCCGATGAGATTGTTGGCTGCCGAACTCACGCGTGAACAAGTTTTTCTGCAATTGCATCAAGAAGTTCCTTATGAAATCACGGTAGAAAATGAGGTCTGGGAACAATTTGATAACGGCAGTATCAAGCTCCAACAAACGATTCATGTAACGCGTGACAATCTCAAAGCCATCATTCTCGGGAAGGGCGGTCAGCGCCTTCGTGAGATTGGTGTGCGTGCCCGTAAAGAACTTGAGGAAATGTTAGGTACAACAGTGCATTTAAAGCTGTTTGTGCGTGTAACAGAAAAATGGAAAGACGATCCGCTCTATTATTCGGAGTGGGGTCTGGATTCCGGTGCATAACTCCAAAAAAACATTCTAGAAAGAATCTGATTCGTTTCGCTGTGGATAAAACACAGAAAACGAATCAGGGATTCTTGAGCAAGGAATCATCCCTTTGATAAGGTACTTCCAGTTCCACGAAATATAGAGACAAAAACCTTTCTTGAATAAAGCCGAATAGGAAATTTTCAAGGGAGCCATCTGGAGGAGAAAAGGGATGAGCTGGACAGACGAACGCGTTGCACTTCTCAAAAGACTATGGGGAGAAGGGAAGACAGCAGCGGAAATCGCGAAACTGATCGGCGGCGTGACACGTAACGCTGTAATCGGAAAAGCCCACCGCCTGAAACTCTCCGGCCGTGTATCACCGATACAGGAAAATTCTGAGGGTGGGGCTGTAGCGCGAGCTCCTAGAAAAACGACAGAGCAACGCACAGTGCGTACTCCTAAAGTTTCCAGTCGCGACATTATCGCACCAATTGTTATGCCTAAGATCGAAGAAGATTTTTGTTTTGGCGAAGGCGTACAGTTGGTTGAATTGAAAGAGGGTATGTGTCGTTGGCCGGTTGGGGATCCTAAGGAAGAAGGATTTAAGTTCTGTGGTGGAAAAGCATCTGAAGGCATGACCTATTGCGATCATCACTGCCGTGTTGCGTATCAGGTCAATACAAAATCCAAATTGCGTATTGAAGAGCTTTCTAAAATTGACGCAGACGTCATTCGCAGGAAAGCTAACGCCTAAAAATGTTTTTAGGCTTTAAACAAATGAAATCCCGCCCATTATAGGCGGGTTTTTTCTTGCCATAAGCTATATAAAAAATTATGGTAACAGATCTTCCCGAAAGAGGTATGAAATGAGTAAGAGTAAAGATTTGGGCGGGTTTATGGATGTATTCGCCAAAAATTCAGAGCCCGGCATGGTGACGGCAGCGAGCGTTGTGGCGCTGGGAGCGGACATGGCAAAATATGTTGCATTGGCAATAATGTTCGGAAAAGCCGTAACTTTATACAAGCAAAGAGATATTTCGACGATCCCGTCTTGTGTCGGCTGGATACAGGCCACAAATTTTGTAACGCTTGATCCTGCTATGTCCGAAATTGGAACAATGGCAATGGCGGGAAATTTGGCTGCCACCTCAAGAGGGGCAATGATAAAGACCTTTGCTGCCTCCGTGGCGGCCTTTGTCTTTAACACGGCCGCAATTGGCTACGCCCAGATGCAGGACTTGAAAGAAGTTCAAAAGAAATGTGCTCAAGGCGAAAAAATCGAGCGATATGGCGCTGTCTGCCCTAAAGTGAACTTTGGACCTGAGCAGCCCGTATCACCCGGTTCACCATAACAGGTTAGGTGCGCTTGCGCTTGCGCTGGAAAAATTCCTTCAGCAGGCCTGCGCATTCTTCTTCCAGAATGCCCCCGACAACTTTCGGCTTATGGTGGATTTGGGGTCTTGAATAGAGATCGACCTCTGAGGTAAGGCCGCCACTTTTGGGATCGCTTGCCCCGAAATACAGGGTGCCGATACGTGCAAAGCTAATGGCTGCCGCACACATTGGGCAAGGTTCTAGTGTAACATAGATGTCGTAATCCGGTATACGTTGAGCCCCATCGCGCAAGCAAATCTCGCGAATGATTTCAATTTCAGCATGCGCGCTTGGGTCACATTTCCCGATTGTCCGGTTCCCGCCTCGTGCAACAATCTCGCCACTTTCTCGGTGAACCAGAACAGCACCGATCGGCACTTCATCGCGTGCAGAAGCAGCCTGTGCCTCTTCCAAAGCAATAGTCATCAGGGATTTGTGAAGCTCGCTCTTGTGCATACAGGCTTTGTAATGATAATTTCGGAAAAAAGCAAAGCGGAACGCAAGCAGCTATGAGAATTATTGGTGGATCATGCCGGGGCCGCCCATTGAAAACCCCGAAAAATCAAGATATTCGTCCGACGACTGATAAAGTCCGTCAGGCCATTTTTAATGCACTATATTCTCGCGGTTCTGTGGTTGATATGAATGTTCTTGACGCCTTTTGTGGAACTGGGGCATTGGGATTAGAAGCCCTGTCCCATGGCGCCGCAAGAGTAACTTTTGCAGATATTTCCCGTACTTCTCTTGGTCTTGCAAAAGAAAATGCACGTGATTTAGGCGTAGACGATAGGGCTTCGTTTTTGTCGGGGGATAGCTCTAAATTGCGAATGAGACAAGATAAAGACCGCCCTTTCGATCTAGTGTTTCTCGATCCTCCATACCGGAAGGGGCTTGTCGCAACAACATTTCATGCGCTTGATCAGGGGAATTGGTTAACCCCGTCTGCATGGATCGTTATAGAGGCAGAAAAAGAGGCTGACCTTTCTGATATGGGTCAGCCTGACTTTGATAAAGCCTATGGGGATACCAGAATTATTTTTGTTCAGAAATAAAGAACCCAAAGCAAAATACCCCCCAGAACAAGGCGATAGATCACATATGGCATAAACGAGAATTTTGTAAGCCCTTTCATCATCAGCCAGATCATGGCAATGGCTGTCAGGAAAGACAGGAACGCTGCAATAGCGGCATCGGTTGTAAGGGAAACGTTCTCCATTTTGAATAAATCAAGAATACCGGCAAATCCTACAGCACTAGTAATTACCATGGCTAGTAATAGGGAAAAGCGTGCGGCTTCAACGCGGTTCATTCCCAGAAAGCGACCAGCGGTCATCGTGATTCCCGAGCGTGAAGTGCCAGGGATAAGCGATAAGCATTGGGCAAGGCCGATAATGAGAGTATCTTTTACCGTCAATTCGCTGACGACACGGCTTGTTTTCCCTATGTAATCAGCCACGCCAAGCAGCACGCCAAAAATAAGGGTCGTCCACATAATAATATGTGGGTCATACATCAATTCCGGATCAACGAATTCATAGACCACAAATCCGACCGCAATAGCAGGAATGGAGCCAAGAATAACAAGTGTCATCAGGCGGGAATCAGCGGTGGCCATCAGTGATTTGGTTTTGACGGCATCAACTAAACCGCGCAACATGGCAAAAACTTCATGATAGAAGAAAATCAGAACCGCGAGTAACGTTCCGATATGAACGGCAATGTCCATGAGGCGGTCTTGTTCTGCGCTCTGCAAAGATCCATCCTCGAAAAGATTATGCAACAACACGAGATGTGCAGATGAGGAAATAGGCAAAAACTCGGTAATGCCCTGTACAACAGCCAGAATAATAATGTGGAAGAGAGTCATGGCGAGAAACTGCACCAAACCGGGAGCGAATTCAAGGGGGCAGTATGAAAATATTCTTCAGGAAGAGTCTATTATTTTACCTTGGCTGCTAAAGATATTTCAACCCGGATTTCATCACTTAGGCTAGTGCTATCAGGAGATTTTTCCCCCAGACCGAATGCCGAACGGTTAAAACTGAATAGTCCGGAAACTTGGGCAGTTTCGCCGTCAGAAAGGAACGTAAACGGGATTTTAACAGGTTTGGTTACACCCAATAGGGTAAAATCTCCAGAAACCAGATAGCCGTCTTGTGTTTTCTCGAAAGACGTTGATTGAAAGGCTGACAGGGGGAAGTCTTTAATGTTGAGCCATTCTGCGCTGGGGAGAGGGCTATCGTAAAGCATGTCCCCTGTCAGAACGCTAGACATATCAAAAGTCACAAGGGCGTTCGAAGTGGAGAGATTGTTAGGGTCAAAGGTGATTTCTGAGTCGAATGCTCCAACTTGCCCTGTGACAGTATCTTTTTCGTAAGAGGCATGAAATGTAATCGAGCTTTTATCTTTGTTAATCTCCCAGTCCGCTGCATGCACAGGAAAAGACGAGAAAAAAAGAATTGTACCAAATGCAAAAGCGGAACGGATCATGATGGAGAAGTCCCTTTGGCAGGCAAAGGTTTCAAGAAAGGCAACATGCGGGTTAAAACAGAATCGCGATTGATAATATGATGTTTCAGGGCCGCGCCGATATGCATGGCAATTAAAACTATCGCGATCCATGCCAGAGTTTCGTGGGCTTCCTTGACGGAATGAGAAATTTCTTTCTTGCTTTCAAGGTCGGTCATATTGGAAAGGAATGGAATATGTGGCCATTCGAAAAGTCCGAAGAATACAGTTGGGTATCCGCGTGCAGAACTTGAAACCATAGCCCACCCTGAAAGGGGCAGCGCCAGCATCAGGAAATATAATCCGAAATGAACGGCATGGGCAGCAAATTTTTCCCAAGACTTCATCGTATCCGGCATAGCGGGGGCTCTATGGGTAAGTCTCCAGAAGATACGGGCAACCGTGAGAACCAGAACAGTTAACCCCAGGGACTTATGAATCATAAAAGCCGTAAACATCATGCTTTTCGGGAAATCTTCCATGGTCAAACCCAACACCAAAAGAGCAATAATCGAAAGCCCTATAAGCCAATGAAGAAGAATTGCAACGCATGTATAATGATCGGTCATGAATGGTCTCGGGGATAGGGATGGTAAAACAACTCTAGCTCTTAACATATATTTAGGGTACTCTAAAATCAAGATGCGCACTCTTTTTCACCTTTGGTTACAACCATTTTCAAGAAAAGTACGAATCCTTCTCTCGGAGAAAGGACTGGATTACGATTTGAAATTGGAAAAAGTTTGGGAGCGCCGTACGGATTTTCTGGCCCTGAATCCTGCCGGAGATGTACCGGTCTTGATTGAGGATGACGGGACAACACTTTCCGGAAGCTGGGTGATTTGCGAATATCTCGAGGAAGTATACCCTCAGAATAATCTGCTTGGCGCTGATGCTATGCAACGCGCTGAGACCCGCCGTCTGGTTTCGTGGTTTGATATCAAATTCTCCCGTGAAGTAACGGATAACCTTGTTGGCGAGAAAATGATGAAGCGAATGTTGCATATGGGAGAACCAAATGGTCCGGCAATTCGCGCTGGCCATGCAAATATTCACTACCATCTCGATTACATCAGCTTTTTATGCGAAAAGCGGAACTGGTTAGCAGGAGAGCATTTCTCTCAGGCCGATATTGCTGCCGCTGCACATCTATCAACAGTCGATTATATCGGGGATGTTCCGTGGGATCAGCATGCAGGTGCTAGGGAATGGTATGCGCGCGTCAAATCACGTCCAAGCTTCCAAGGCATTCTGAGTGATAGAATGCCCGGTCACGCCCCTGCCAAACATTACGGCAACGTGGATTTTTAATTTTTTCATATATATATCCGAAATATCACTTGTTTTTTTCGCAAGCGCAGCATTAAAATGCCGATCCCCTGACGGTGCTCGCGACAGGACAGGAAAAGAAAATAAGCAGAATGGGATCTAAAAAGAAATTTTTTTGTTTTGGCTACGGATACACGGCCCATCATATTGGTGAGGTCCTGAAGAGCCTCACGAAAGAGACCACGCAGGAATGGGCCTTGGGTGGGACGACACGGACCAAGGAAAAGCGCACTGCTTTACGTGCTATGGATATTGAGGCCTACACGTTTGATAGTGATAAGCCGCTGGGCGACCCTTACTCTATGTTGGCGGGGACCACGCATTTGTTGATCTCTACACCGCCCGATCATGACGGAGATATCGTTTTCGAACATCATGCCGAGGACATCCTGCATATGATGCCTGATCTGGAGTGGGTCGGATATTTCTCAACAACAGGTGTTTATGGGGACAGGGATGGTGGCTGGGTTGATGAAAAAACGCCTGCCCGTCCGTCAACCATACGTGGGACACGTCGCGCTCGTGCAGAAGGTCAGTGGTTATCTCTCTTTGAATCTGAAGGGCTTCCGGTTCACATCTTTCGTTTGGCTGGAATTTACGGACCGGGCAGGTGTGCGCTTGATTCAATGCGTGGAGGAATAGCAAGGCGCATTATGAAGCCGGGCCATGCTTTTTGTAGGGTCCATGTCGATGATATAGTCCAGACAGTTATCAATTCGATGCTCAAGCCCAATCCTGGCAACATATATAATGTAGCAGATGACGAGCCGGCACCAAGCCACGAGGTCATTGCCTACGCCGCTAGACTGATGGGAATGGACCCGCCGCCGCTAGTGCGGTTCGAAGATGCAAATCTGGCGCCGATCACCATCAGCTTTTATTCGGAAAACAAATCTGTCAGGAATGACAAAATCAAAAAAGAATTGGGTGTTTCCTTAAAGTATCCGAACTATCGCAAAGGTCTTGAGGCCTGTCTTGAGCAGGAAAAGAAATATCTGAGTGGCGAAAAGCAAGCCCCGTGGGGCGCTGGTGTCGGTCCTGAATATGCAGGACAACTGGGGAATAAATCCGCTTAAGTTGCAAAATTAACAATTATGTTAACTAAGAGTGCTTTTTTTACAACACTTTTTGCAGATATCTCCCCCTCTACCTTCCAATGTCTTGAAAAAGAAGTCGAGAAGAGGAATATAGCACTCGTGTCTGTCTGGATTCCTGAAAATCAGCGACACAACGTGTGGGCTGGTTCTCTGGAACTTAGACTACGGAATTCAACACTTATTGGAGGAATATTCCATGAATAAACTTATGCTCGGCGCCGCTGCTGTTGCTCTGTTCGTTGCTGCTACCCCAGCAATGGCACAAGACGACTCTGGCGTTAAACTGTCCCTCGGTGGTCACTTCAAAGGCTACGTAAACTACTCTAACGAAGATAATGTTCGTGACCTCGACATCCTTCGTGACACTGAAGTTCACTTTGGTGGCGAAACAACTTTGGACAACGGTTTGACCGTTGGTGCTCACATCGAAGCAACAACTGATGCTGAAGAAAGCTTCGAGATCGACGAATCCTATGTGTACTTCTCTGGTACATGGGGTCGTGTAAACTTCGGTGCTGAAGACGGTGCTGCTTACTTGCTGCAAGTTGCTGCTCCTTCTGCTGACGAAAACGTTGACGGTATCCGTCAATACATCAGCCCATCTTTGATCGGCGCTGGCGTTGATTACGATAACGATATCAGCACCAAGTCTGACAAAGTAACCTACTTGTCTCCAGTATTCTCTGGTTTCCAAGCTGGTGTCTCTTTCACTCCTGAAGCTGGTGACGCATCCCGTGCTCTGATCGGCAACTCCCTTGAAGGTATCCAAGATACTGACGATGTATGGGAATTGGCTGCTCGTTATGAAGGTATGGTTAGCAACGTAGGTGTTATCCTCGGCGCTGGTTATGCTGACGCTGGTGACGATGCTCAAGAATGGAACGTTGGTGTTGATTTGGATATCGGCGCTTTCGGTCTTGGTGTTGTTTACACAGAAGCTGAATCTGATGCAATCGATATGGAATCTGACACATGGGTAGTCGGTGGTGATTACACTGTTGGACCATACAAACTCGGTTTGTCTTACCTGAACAACGACGTAGAAGTCGGTTCTACTGACGTATACGATCTTAATCGTTACACCGGCGGTGTTGTTTACACCTATGGCCCAGGCATGACCTTCCGTGGTTCTGTTGCTTACTACGACGAAAGCGAATTGTTCGACGAAGATGCAACAACCGTTACAGTTGGTACACAAATCAACTTCTAATCAGAAGTTCATTGGATAAGAATTTAAAAGGGCGGATTTTCCGCCCTTTTTTTATGGGATTACATCTTATTCTATTAAGCTTATGCTGTTAGAGTATGCGGATTGGAAGAGAGGTTTCTTTATGGATACGGTAATGCTTGTGCTGACGATGTTGCTTCTGGTCGTTGTCAGCGGGTTTCTGGTTCGTGTCATTCCCCGTCCGCTTCCTCTCCCACTTGTGCAAATCGGATTGGGAGCTTTGATTACGACTGTTTCCGACTTCCATGTGGATCTCGATCCCCATATTTTCTTTCTGCTGTTTATTCCCCCTCTCTTGTTTCTGGATGGTTGGAGAATTCCTAAAACTGGGCTGTTTCGTGACAAGGGAACAATTCTTGAGCTGGCCTTGGGACTTGTTATTTTCACGGTGATAGGACTTGGCTTCTTGATCCATTGGCTGATACCCAGCATGCCATTGGGTGTTGCCTTTATTCTTGCAGCAGTACTCTCTCCCACAGATCCTATTGCCGTATCGGCCATCTCGGCGCGCGTTCCGATCCCTAAGCGGGTCATGCATATTCTGGAAGGAGAATCTCTGCTCAATGATGCTTCCGGGCTTGTCTGTTTACGTTTTGCAACAGCCGCTGTGATGACTGGAGCTTTTTCGATTACGAACGCTATGGCAACCTTTATATGGCTTGCCCTTGGCGGAATTGGCGTGGGGGTAGCCTTGACGATAGGTGTCGGATACATCAAGAACTGGTTGTCATCCAGATGGGGAGAAGAAAGTGGTACGCAGATATTGATTAGCCTGCTCATTCCTTTCGGCGCGTATATCATAGCCGAGCATATGGCATGTTCAGGAATTCTGGCGGCAGTGGCAGCTGGGATTACCATGAGTTATGTTGAGGCCTCGGGCCAAGCCATGGCTTCAACGCGTATTCGCAGGAATGTAGTATGGGATGCGGTGCAATTTTCGGCAAACGGTGTAATTTTTGTTCTGCTTGGCCAACAACTTCCTGATCTGGCAAGGGGAGCAACCACTGTTATAACTGAAGCAGGACATAGAGAAGCCTGGTGGCTGGTTGTCTATGTGATTGCTATTCTGGGATCACTTGCAGCCCTGCGATTTATATGGGTTTGGCTTTCTGTGCGTTTTACAATGATGCGTGCGCATTTGCGTGGAGAGGCTCTTCAACCTATGCATTGGCGTATGATTTCCGTGATGTCACTGTCTGGTGTTCGTGGTGCAATTACTTTAGCCGCCGCCCTGACAATTCCTTTAGCTTTACCCGATGGGACACCATTTCCGGCAAGGGATATGGTTATATTTCTTGCTGCAGCAATCATTATATCTTCTCTCATTCTGGCAACGGTAGCACTACCCAGACTGCTTCACGGATTGGATATCCCGCAAGAAAGCCATCAGGAAGAGGAAGATTTTGCACGTATGTCTGCTGCTAAAGCCGCAATGCAGGCCATAGAAAAAACACAGCATGAAATGGCGGAAGGGCGAACAGATGCTGATCTTTATGCGCGGGCGGCCATCAGAGTGATGGAGTTGTATCGTCCACATATAGAGGATAAAGCCGTCAAAACGGGGGAAGAGCGCGATGTAATCCGCCAAATTGATAATATAGAACGTTACTTGCATCTGGCCGCAATCAAAGCAGAAAGATCTGAAATCCTGAAACTTGCCAAGTCAAGGCAGGTGGAGGACGATATGATGCGCAAATTACTGCGTGAAATTGATTTGGTTGAAGCAAGATATCTTTAATGCCTGGGGTCTACGCACTTAGAAGGTGTTCTCTCAACTTCCCGAAATCATTTTTCATGATTGTGTATTCCTCGGGGCGATCCATTAAATCCGCTATTTGGGTTGGTAATTGAGGGCGAAGGCCGATAGCCTTTTCAACTACATCTGGGAATTTTGCGGGATGCGCACAAGCCAGTGCAACGCAAGGACCTTCATGTTCGATATTGGAAGTGTGCAGGGCATGAACGCCAACAGCAGTATGAGGATCAATAATCACACCGCTTTCAGAATAAATTCTGCGAATGGTTTCAAGAGTCTGGTCGTCACTGCATCGACGAGCAATAAAATGACGGCGAGAGCCTTCCAGCGCATCAGGGCCAACCTCATAAGCGCCGGAATTTTTCATGTCTGCCATTTTCTTGAGAAGGCGCGGTGTGTCTCGTCCTAAGCAGTCATAAAGGAAGCGTTCAAAGTTACTGGATATCTGGATATCCATACTCGGGCTGTAGCTGGGTTCGACAGTCGAAAGTTTCATCGCGCCACTTTCAAAATAGCGGGTCAAAACATCATTGCGGTTTGATCCAACAATCAATGGCCCGATATCTGCACCCATCTGCCGCGCTACCCAACCGGCATATATATTGCCAAAATTTCCTGTGGGAACTGCAAATGCGGGGGAGGCTTTCAGTTGTCGCGAAGTTTCAACGTAATAGACAATCTGGGCAATGATGCGCGCCCAGTTAATAGAGTTAATTGCAGACAGATTCTTCTGTTCGCGAAGTTGGGTATCGGCAAATGCCTGTTTTACCAGATTTTGACAATCATCAAATGTACCCTCAACTGCGATATTATGCACATTATCAGCGATAACACTTGTCATCTGACGGCGTTGGATATCTGATGTTCGTCCATGCGGGTGCAGTATCGTAATAGAAATATTTTTGCGACCCTTGCAAGCCTCTATGGCAGCAGACCCAGTATCACCTGATGTCGCGCCGATAATTGTAATTTTCTGACCGCTCTTCTCCAGAACATAGTCAAACATTCGTCCAAGAAACTGCAAAGCGACATCTTTAAAAGCAAGTGTAGGTCCGTGGAAAAGCTCCAGAAGATAAACATTATTTCCGATCTGACGCAGTGGTGTAATATCAGGATCGTTAAATGTATAGGGTGTGTAGGTGTCGTCAATGATTCTTCTGAAGTCTGCTTCGGGGATGTCTTTACCTATAAAGGGAAACATGACCTTCATGGCCACATCCTGATAGGAATGGCAATCATTTAGATCAAACAAGAATGGCCATGATACAGGTACAAATAGCCCACCGTCTTTTGCCAGACCGGACAATAAAACGTCTATAAAGCTTGATGAAGAGTTGTCCGTGGAGCGTGTGGAAACATAGCGCATAATGAATATCTCCTGTAATACGGACAAATATAGCACGAGATCGTATAGAAAAAAGGAATAAAAAAAGATGCCGCTTGTAACCAAGGGCATCTCTTTTTAATAAGGGACGGAAGTCCCGATGAGGTAGAACTTATAAGATGTTCTTGCAGCGCAACTTATCACAAAAAAATATTTGTACAAACATTTTTTTATAATCTTCTCGACAGGGTGAATTCACTCTCCTGTCAGGACTGCTAATAGAGACCACCTGTTCCTTGTAAAGTCGAGTCTGTATCAGGACGCGGCTCTAATAATTCTCCGGCAGGAAGAGGCTCATCAATAACTTCGAACTGCGCATCGCGTTGTGCGGCTTGATCGCTGTACGAACGGTATCCAGGAGGTAAGGTATTCGGCTCTGTTCCGGCAAGGAACGGTTCCCAGATTGCATCGGGATCTCCGGCATAAGTGCGTTGACCGGACTTTGCATTCACTTGGACCATACGCACGCCTGCAGGAACACGGAACGGGGTAGGCGGAACATTTTCGAATGCCTTCTCAATAAATTCCTGGAATACAGGAAGTGCGACAGAAGATCCTGTCTCCTTTTTCCCGAGCGATTTCGGATCATCAAATCCTGTGTAAACACCGATCACCATATCCGGCGTAAACCCTATAAACCACGCATCCTTGGAGTCATTTGTTGTTCCTGTCTTTCCTGCCAAAGGGCGATCCAGAGAAACAAGCTTACGGGCTGTTCCTCGTTGAACAACGCCTTCCATAATCGACACCATTTGATAAGTGGTTCTAGGGTCTGCAATTTGTTCACGTGTGTCAGGCAAATCCGGTGTGTTCTGGTTTTCCCACTTGATTAACGGACCGCATCCGGTGCACGGGCGCAAATCCGATTTTTCAATAGTCTTACCGAAGCGATCCTGAACACGGTCGATAAAGCTCGGGGTGATTTTCTTACCTCCGTTAACGATCATACCGTAAGCTGTCGTCAGCTTCATTAGAGTAGTTTCACTCGCACCGAGCGTCGCTGACAGATAGGGCTGCATATCATCGGAGATACCAAATTTTTTGGCATAATCAACAACCGTATCAATTCCGATTTGTTGGGCCAAGCGAATGGTCATCAGGTTACGGGATTTCTCGACACCGACACGTAGCGGCGTAGGTCCGTAAAACTCGCCGGAGTAGTTCTCCGGACGCCAGACATTCCCTGCACTATCGGTAAAGACAATCGGTGCATCCATAATGATGGTGGATGGAGTATAGCCTTTATCAAGGGCCGCCAGATAAACAAATGGTTTGAATGCCGATCCGGGTTGTCTTTCAGCTTGCGTTGCGCGGTTAAATTCGCTCCCGTCAAATTTCCACCCTCCTTGAATAGCAAGAATGCGCCCTGTGTTCGGATCAAGTGCCACCAAGGCACCTTGAATTTCTGGAACTTGTCTCAAAACATAATCTGCCTTGTCTTTTGCAGTTTCTGCTTCTGCAAGAACCAAATCTCCTGCCTTAAGGGATTTGTTTTTGCTCCATGTCATGTCTTCGGCACGGATACGGGATTTTGTGCCGTCACTAAAACCGATTTGTGCACTGCCTCCTGCGACATCTAGAACCATAGCCAAGCGCCAGTTCGCAAGCATACCTACGGGGCCGGGCTTGGATTTAACAACCTCTTGCCAGTTGTCGGTTGTGCCAATCCGTTCAATTGGTCCGCGCCAGCCGTGGCGGCGATCATAATCCAACAATCCATCCTGGAGTGTTTTTTCAGCAATAGCTTGCAGACGTGGATCAAGGCTGGTTCTAACCGACAAGCCTCCGCCATAAAGAGCTTCTGATCCATAGTCTTTAATTAACTCGCGACGAACCTCTTCGGCGAAGTACGGGGCATTGACAACATCCTCTTCTTTGATGGCGACAACGACAAGAGGCGTTTCTTTTGCTAATTCCGCTTGCGTATCCGTGATGTAATGCTCAACAACCATGCGATCTATAACCCAGTTTCTTCGAGCAACAGCGGCATCATGTTTATGCACAGGATGGTAATTATTAGGAGCCTTTGGCAGTGCGGCCAGAAATGCAGCTTCGGCAACATTCAATTCATCAAGAGGCTTATTAAAATAATGGAGGGATGCAGCCGCAACACCATAAGCACGGGAGCCAAGAAAAATCTGGTTGAGATATAGTTCCAGAATACGGTCTTTGGACAAGACCTGTTCCATCTTATAGGCCAGTATGGCTTCCTTGATCTTCCGTCCATAAGAGACTTCGTTGCTGAGAAGGAAGTTCTTGGCAACTTGCTGAGTGATGGTTGATGCCCCGACAGGTCGTCGACCGCTCCCTGCATTTTTAATGTTGGTTACAACAGCACGGGCAATCGCACTCAGGTCTACGCCCTTGTGTTTGTAAAAATTCTGATCCTCGGCAGAAAGAAATGCTTCCTTCACAATGTCAGGGATTTCCTGAATAGGAACAAAAATACGTTTTTCTTCGGCAAACTCCGCCAGAAACCGTCCGTCGCCTGCGTGAACACGTGTCACAACAGGAGGTTTGTAATCCTGCAGCTGGGCAAATTCGGGCAAAGACTGTCCGTATTTATAGAAGATAGCAAAAACCAGAATAACCCCGGCTACGGCTCCGATAAAGCCCAGCGAGATCAGAAATAAAAAAAAGCGGCCGATCCATTTCATGGCCTTGTTTATCGCACAAGACGCACACGCAGAAAAGGGTTATAAGAGCTGATGGAGAATTTAAAATATATTCCGAACGCGGACCTGATCCCGTTTGATCTGGCCGCCTCATTGCCGACAGTCGGGAATGCCCTGATTTGCGAATGTGTCTACGCACAAAAAGACCATAAAGAAAATGTCTTCGGACAAATATACGCTCCCGAAGCGCGCATTCTGGGCCATAAAGACATGGTTTTGTTGGTACTTCTGGCGGCGATGGATTTACACCAAAGCCACGAATGGACGTTGATTGTAAAAGATTGTTTGCGGCCTGTAGAAGCGCAGCAAAAAATGATCGACACGGACATTGTTCGTAAAAATCCGCAATGGCTTGAAGAGCCAAGATTTTTATCCTCTCCGGGACAAGGGGGGCACCCAAGGGGTTTGGCTGTAGACCTTTCCGCATGTGATAAGGATGGGAGGAACATCGATTTCGGTACAGCCTTTGACCATTTTTCTCATAGCTCTGATGCTGCGCATAACCCTGCTCACAGGCAACATCCGCATTTAGCGGCATCTGTCAGAGAGAACAGGGGTAAGCTGGACAGGGCTATGGAACGCGCGGCAAAGACCCTCAAAATGGAATTGGTCTTTCTCTCAACGGAATGGTGGGATTTCAGAATGCCTGCCGCTTACAGCAACATGTTTTCCCCTATTCGGGATGCCGATCTCGAACCGTGGCAGAAAATGATAACAGCACCGTCGGATATTCCTCAGGCGCAAAAGGACAAAATAACCCTAAGCCTGACGAACAGCTTGAAGAAATTCGGAAATTTTTGAGCAATCCTTAATTCCGGGGGCAGATTCAACGCCGCTAGAGACGTCAACAGCGTCAGGAGACAGGGTAGACAGGGCTTCCTTGATGTTTCCTGCATGCAACCCGCCGGAAAGCATCCAGGGCCTCGAGAATTTGCGATTCTGAAGGATTCTCCAATCAAAGCTTTGCCCACTACCGCCAAATTGGGGAGTTTTTGCGTCGAAGAGCAACCAATCGCTTACCTGCTCATAGTCTGCTATCCCATCCAGATCAGACTGCTGTGCAACGGGAAGGGCTTTGATAACAGGGATGTGGAACATGGATTTAATCTCCGCAACACGTACAGGGTCTTCATGGCCATGAAGCTGGATCATATCAATTGGAACCGCAGAAACAGTGCGATCTAGCGTAGCGTTGTCCGGATTGACAAATAACCCGACTGTACGTACGCCTGTCGGGGCTGTGCGTGCTAGAATACGGGCTTGCTCGGGGTCAATATAGCGGGATGACGGTGGGTAAAAGACCAGACCGATAAATCTGGCGCCCCCTTTGGCGGCGCAATCCAGATGTGAGGGATTAGAAATTCCGCAAATCTTAACGTCTGTCATGATATTTTTTCCGAAATGGAAAGCTTTCTCTGCGATTCATTTGTGCTTTTCGAGATTTTTCAGTATAATAATCGAGAAAGCAAGTAAAATTATAGAACTCTATATAAGAATTGCTGAAAGGGAAGATGAGCATGGCACTTGATCTGGATGACGATGACGATATCCTCGCCGCCAAAGCTAAGAAGAATGCACGGGAAGAGACACAATACATCCTTCCTGAAAGCGCGCCTGTTCTCCCGAGTATAATCAGCGGAGACCGTGATGCCGAGCTGGTTGTAAATGTCGACTCTCAGGCAGCGATTCTGTATAACAAGCCGCTGCCCGAAGATATTGATTGGGCGGAATATGATATAGATTTGTCCATGTTGACCTTTGTCACGAACAAAGGAAAGATTCAGGGATTGGGAATGAAGGTCCATAAACCCTTCCGGAAATATTTGTCCAAAGCAGACGAGATCATGTTGATCTATATGCAGGACTCAAAAATTCCGATGTCATTCGTCCCTGTGAAGCTGGTGGTTCGGTATACAGGAATATAAGTTCATAAGAACAAAACGGTAATTGGTAAGGATTAAGAGGAGTAGAAAATGAACAAAGCACTAGCGCTGAAGCAGCTCGGAGAGGCTTTCTATTACGATAGATACGAGCAGATAAATCCTTCGGGCATGTTGGATAAAGCTGTCGCAATGAAGGACTCTGTTGCGTATTCGCAAGAGCAAGTTGCTGCGCTCAGTAGGAAAATCGACGCTGCACCGAATGTCTCGAAAGTTATTAGTTCAATCACAGAGCAATCGACGGATGTTGAAGCATTTTCCGCAGCGTTGGTAAAAAAGCTCAAACAAGACCCGCAACTGATTGAAAAGTTAGAAAAAGAGTTGGTAAAAAATCCGGAACTTGGGAAACAGCTCGCAGATAAGATTGTAAAGAATCAGGCTGCTGCTTCTCAAGATTTGATGCGCTATAACGGAAGCAATTTACAGGCAATAGTAAGCCCGGGGCAACCAACTCCGGCACCGACGCCGACAACCACAGCGCCTGCTAAGCAACCTAATGCCGCACCACAGGGAACAAAGCCCACTCAACCAACTAAGCCAGCTGCGGCGCCGACAACCGCAGCGCCTGTGGCAGCTCCGGCAGATCCTGCTGTTACACCAACCAAACCTGCAGTAGATATTCCGAAGCCTCCAGAGGACGCTTTCACGGTTCAGACAATGGGTAAACAGATTTATAATGATATTCTCACAAAATCTGATGCAGATGTCTCGAAGATGATTGATCCGTCCTTTGTAAAAGGTATGGCTGCGGGAATGGCGACCATGGCCGTTGATAAATTCGGCGTCGATGAAGCCAAGGCGCACGGTTTTGCTGAGCGTGTGGGTGGAGATCCCAAACTGCAAGAAGCCATTGCTAATAATTTGAAAGAGCACCCTGATTTTGTGCGTAATCTGGCGAAAATGGCAAACGATGATAGCCAAGTGCCTGACTCTGTGCGTCAGACAGCAAAAAAAGAACTGGAACGGATCATGGAAAAACCAGAACTGTTAGCCAGTGATGACTACGTCAACGGCCTGAATGGAAAGTTGCAAATGGCAGGCGGACTAAATAAATTTGCTTCCATGTTTGAGAACATGTTCGGCGTCGATATGAAAGGCATGATGAGTAATGTTGGTGAGTTCTTTCAGGGGTTCATCCAAAAAATCATGGACTTTATCGGAAACTTGACGGGAAATCCGAATATGGTCAGCGGAAGCAATATGGCCCTCGGAATGACTCAAAATTTGCACCATTCCATGTATGAAAAACAGTCCATGCGTGTTTTGCCTGACGAGAGAGGGCAGCTCTTCCACGAAGTGAAGAACGGAAACTCCACATATAAAGAACAAAACACGATAGAAGTGCAAGGGGCTAATGGCACGGCTGTAAGGATTATTCCGACTGACGGGGCTGTCAAGCTCTCCGAAAAAGCAAATGGGGAGGTAAGACTTCGAGTTGCTGCATCCTATGATGATGAAGGAAGAGTGCGCTATACGCGTGATGTCTCTCTGTCGAAAGAGGGATATGAGCAATATAAAGCTCAAGTAGCGATGCGCGGTGCCAATGAACCTGTAAGAGAGCCCCCGAAACGTGAGCCGATGCAAACAGCGTATCTTGATCCGAAAAGTGGTATGGAAGTTCCTGACCCGACTATCAGGCCGCAACAGCAAGGTCCTGGCTACACCGATCCGAATCTGACCAAGAAGTTGATGCAAAACCCCGATGCGGCAATGCAAGGGATGGGGATGGGCTTATCGACCTAGCTTGCCAGCTCAGTAAGGTTTTTATAAAGATCAAGAGCGTCGGGGTTCGCAAGAGCCTCGACGTTTTTCACAGGACGCCCGTGAATAACTTCTTTAACAGCTAACTCGACAATCTTGTTGCTCTTTGTGCGTGGAATATCAGTTATCTGGATAATCTTCGCGGGCACATGTCGTGGGGATGCCCCTGTTCTGATGCGCGTCTTGATCCTTGCCGTCAGGTCATCATTTAATGACACGCCTTCTTTAAGGCGAACGAAAAGAATGACGCGCTCATCATTGTCCCATAATTGCCCGACAGCAATACTCTCCATGACCTCGGGAATCTGTTCGACTTGACGATAAATTTCTGCAGTTCCAATTCGGACGCCGCCCGGATTAAGGGTTGCATCAGAACGTCCGAGAATAATAAATCCGCCATGTTCTGTGCGCTCGATCCAGTCACCGTGGCACCAGACATTCTCGAACCGATCAAAATAAGCGTTGTGATAACGTTTACCGTCTTCGTCATTCCAGAAAAATACAGGCATGGATGGAAACGGTTTTGTGCATACCAGCTCACCGCTGCCCGCACCTGCAGGCATAGCCTTGCCCTCGCCGTCAAAAACTTCAATAGCATAACCAAGGCCTGCGCCCTGAATTTCCCCACGCCAAACTGGAGAGAGAACATTCCCGATTACAAAACACGAAATAATATCTGTGCCGCCGGAAATGGATGCTAAATGGACATCGGCTTTAATGGTGTCATACACATAATCAAAGCTCTCATGGACCAGAGGTGACCCCGTCGATGTAATGGTTTTTAAGGACGAGAGATCAAACTTGTCCTTCACAACACAACCCTCAGCTTTTAGGGCGTCAATGTATTTTGCGCCCGTTCCGAACAGGGTACACTGGTGGGCTGTAGTATAGTCCCACAACGCATAAGGATTTGGGTAAAACGGAGATCCATCATAGAGCATCAGACATGCCCCACTCGCAAGAGCTGTAATCTGCCAGTTCCACATCATCCATCCACAGGTCGTAAAATAGAAGACTTTATCATCGCGCTTGATATCACATTGCAATAAATGTTCTTTCATATGCTGCAACAATGTTCCTCCATGCCCGTGCACGATACATTTTGGAACGCCTGTTGTTCCGCTTGAGAACATAATGAACAGGGGATGGTTAAAGGGAAGCCGCTCGAATATCGGAGGAGTATCTGAAAATGCCCCGATAAAATTACCAAGAGAAATAGCAAGTGGCAGGGAAGAAAGATCCGCCGACTGGGTTGTCTCTTGGGATATGAAAGGAACAATAATAATTTTTTCGATGGATGGAATGCTCGGGAGCGCATCCCTGATTTTGGCAAGGACATCAATAGTCTTGCCGTTATAAAAATACCCGTCAACGGAGATCAGAATCTTTGGTTCGATTTGGCCAAAGCGGTCTATAACTCCTTGGACACCGAAATCTGGAGAGGCTGAAGACCAAATTGCCCCTAGGGACGCTGTGGCAAGCGCAGCAATCAGTGTCTCAGGAATATTAGGCATGTATCCAGCAACGCGGTCACCTTTTTGAACGCCAGCAGCAATCAGGGCTTGTTGCCATTTGGAAACAAGGCCACGCAATTCTGCAAAACTGATTTCTCGTTCGCGGGCTAATTCATCATGGAAAATAATTGCCGGAGCATTATCTTGTCGTTTCAGAAGATTTTCAGCCCAGTTTACCTTTGCATCAGGGAAAAAATGGGCTTTCTCGATCTGATCTTCGTCCTGAAGCGCGATGGCTCCTTTTTCTCCCAGAACCCCTGCAAAATCCCAGAAAGAAGACCAGAAATTCCCGACATCCGACAAGGACCATTGGTGAAGGGTTGCGTAATCAACCTCTGAGGTAAAGCCGTTCTGCCGTGCAAAGGCCATCAGATGGGAGTTTTCGATAAGAGATGCGGATGGGGTCCAAAGCGGGGATGAAGTGGTCATAACAGAGCCTTGCAGGGTTATAAGAACTGGAATTCAGCGCAATAGAGTGTAGGTAAGATCAGGTTAACTTGCAATATCCAAGAGTTTATCGTGAGGAGAGGCTGAAATCTCCTAAAAACGGGGCGAAATATATCAGTTAGAATATTTTTTGTAACAAATAATGCATTATGACCGAAGATCGCTAAAGCACTGATGCGACTCGGAATTTACAAATCCGGTTGTTCGCGTATGCTGTAACAAGACAAGATCAAATCGCAAAGTAGCTAAATTGTAAAAGGGAACACCGAATGCCATTTTTATCCAGAATTCCAAGAATTCTTAATCTGATGATTATAATGGCGGCTGTATCCGTATTTTCGGTCAGTGCGCAAGCGAAGAAAATAGCAGAAACAGAGAAAGACGGCGTTCCGCGCTATGTGAAAGTCAATATTATCCCCGAACAGGATGCAGTTACACCGGGCGAGGATCTTGGGATAGCTATTCAGCAGATCCATGCTCCTGAATGGCATACTTACTGGAAAAATCCAGGGGATTCAGGTGAATCGACCAGCATAGACTGGACGTTACCCGAGGGGTTCAAGCCTGGAGATATCTCTTTCCCTGCACCACATCGTTTGGCCTACGGTCCGCTAATGAATTATGGATTCGGGGGAGAAGTTGTACTTCTGACCTCACTTCACGTACCGGAAAAAATTACTGAGGATGAGATAACACTTTCTGCGAATATTTCCTGGTTGGTTTGTAAAGATATCTGCGTTCCTGAATATACATCTGTCACGCTGGTATTGCCTGTTGCAACCGCAGAAAATCCTGCAAAACCAGAAAATCCTGAATTCTTTGACCAAGCCCGTGCAAAAATTCCGAAACAGAAGATCTGGCAAGGTATGATCGAGGAACAGGATCAAACCCTGAAAATTTCATTTGATCCGGATGCACAGAGTGCAGAGGAATTACAAGAGAGCCGAGACTTCTTTTTCTTCCCCGAAGAATGGGGAATTCTTGTGAACTCTGCGCCTCAGGATTTTTCGATCAACTCGGGACGTTTGGTTATCTCTGTTCAGCGTGACACAAGGCCTCTTTCGAAAATAAACAATCTGGCTGGGGTTTTGACGTACAAAGCCAAAAACGGAGAAGACAAAGCTATTGCGCTCGATGTTGCTGTATCCGGGAAGCAGAGTGAGGCATCATCTCCAATTGCAGCAAGAGGAGTAAACGGAGGAAAAGTTGAAGGTGCAGTAGCAGAAGAGCCTGTAACAATTGCACAGGCAATTTTTCTGGCATTGCTTGGGGGAATTATTCTCAATTTGATGCCGTGTGTATTTCCTGTTTTATCAATGAAGGCGCTATCTCTTGTCAAAATGTCTGAGAAAGAGCAAAAGCATTCCGTGACACATGGTTTGGTTTATACCACTGGCGTTCTGTTTTGTTTCGCTGTGATTGCTGCATCCCTGATCGGGTTAAAATCTGCTGGGGAAGAGATAGGCTGGGGATTTCAGCTCCAGAACCCCGTTGTTGTTCTATTGCTGGCTTATTTGCTGTTTGTTATGGCCTTGAACCTCTCCGGATTTTTTGAATTCAAAGGACATCTGTTCAGCAATATCGGGCATAAACTTGCAGCAAAGCATGGATATACAGGAACATTTTTCACAGGAATGCTTGCAACCATTGTTGCAACACCGTGCACGGCGCCATTCATGGGGCCTGCTATGGGCTTTGCTCTGACACAAAGCGCAGCCATCGCAATGATTGTTTTTTTGGCTTTGGGCTTTGGTTTAGCATTGCCGTATCTGGCATTATGTATCTTCCCTCCTCTTAGAAAAGCCTTGCCCAAGCCGGGAGCGTGGATGGAAACATTCCGTCAGTTTATGGCCTTTCCGTTATATGCCTCGGTAGCATGGTTGGTCTGGGTCTACGGGCAGCAAGTCTCGGGCAGCTATGGCGTCATGCTGGCTCTATTTGGGTTGATTATGATTGCATTCTCGGTCTGGGTGGCACGTCATACGCCACATCGTCAACCGTTGAGATCGGCAGTGCATGGATTAACGTATTCTGCAATAGCCCTCTCGCTCCTGATTGTTGCATTGAGCGCCATGAAACCGGAATTCATGAAAGGGAATGAACAGGCGGAGGAAGTAAAAAATTACTCTGAAGCCTACACGACACAACGTTATGAGGAAGCTTTGGCAGGAGACCACCCGATCTTCATAAACATGACGGCTGCGTGGTGTATTACCTGCAAATGGAATGAACGTGTTGCCTTGGCAACCGAAGCAACGCATAACTTGTTTGAAAGAAACAATGTTATTGTTCTGGAAGGGGACTGGACAAACCAGAATGCTGAAATTACAAAATTTCTCTCCGGTCATGGACGTAGCGGTGTGCCGCTCTATGTTTTTATCGGAGCACGAGACCCGAATACAGGCGAGCGACCTGAAGGACGCGTTCTTCCGCAAATTCTGACCCCAGGACTGGTAGCGGAATATGTAGAGGCTAAATCGTAAGAATAAACTCACTAAAACAAATAGAAAGAAAGGATCATAATGAAAACTTTGCTAATGGCAGCTTTAGCTGTCGTCTTCATGGGGGGGCCTGCTTTTGCAGACGACCATCAGGAAATGAAACACGAAATGCCTGCTATGACATCGGGGGAATCCCTTGCTGTTGTTGGTCAGGCAGCACCGGAATTTATGTTGAACGATATCAATGGCGATCATGTCATGCTCTCTGCTTTGAAAGGTAAGACAGTTGTCTTGGAATGGACAAATAGTGAATGTCCTTATGTTCGGAAGCATTATGATTCAAAGAATATGCAGACTCTTCAAAAAGAAGCCACAGATAACGGTGTTGTCTGGATTTCTATTAACTCCGGTGCAGAGGGTAAAGAAGGATTTGTAACGCCGGAAGAAGAAAAAGCTCTTCTTGAAAAAGAAGGTGCGCATCCATCCTATGTACTTCTGGATACGAATGGAGCAATTGGTAAACTCTACGGTGCAAAAACTACACCGCATATGTTTGTGATAAATGGTGAAGGAACCTTGGTTTATGCAGGTGCAATTGATTCTGATAAAAGCTTTAAGCCTGAGGCAATTGAATCTTCCACCAATTATGTCCGTGAAGCTCTGAAATCCTTGAAAGCGGGAACTCCGATTGAAGTTTCAGAAACTGCACCCTACGGCTGCGGTGTAAAATACTAACTAAAGACTTGAATTCATTCAGGAGAAAGCCCGGAGTCATTGCCGGGCTTTTTTTAATAAATACTATCGAACAGGGTAAAAACTATGCCATACTGGGGTGATCTTGATTCGTAACGTATCGGATAGTCCAAAGATGCCCGCCAAATCGACCCTGAAAAAAGACAAGAAAACCGAGGCCGTAAAAGAATCGGCCAAGAAAGTTAAAAAGAAGGCTGCTGCTGGAAAACCGGCCAAAAAGCAGTCGACGGGGGCACGTAAATCGACCGTAGCCCGGAAGAAAGCTGCAAACAGCAAGGTTACGCAAGCTTCGTCCAGATCAAAATCAAAAGATACCTCTTTAAGGTTGGTTGTCTCTGACGAAGGAAAAATCATCTTCTCGACACCTGAAATGCAGAAAAAAATCGGCGTAGCAGAGGATCAGCACGCAATTCTGTCCCTCAGAGATATTCTCGAATTCGAAAGTCCCGAAGATGCCCTGCATGACCGCCCATGCATCGGCATGTTTGCTATGGATGCAGAAGAAGAGATCGGGGATGCCTGGACTGCTTCAATTGTGCCTGGAGAACATCAGGTTGTTTTGTCCTGTAACGGAAAAAAATTGACCGCCAATTTACGATTTGACCGGATTGAAATGCCGGGTAAGAAATCCTATTTAGTAATTTCTGGTGAGGAAGAGAAAGAGCCCCAAGTTGAAGACATACTGGCCACTCTTGAACAACAGAAAAGTGAAATCGTAGAAAAAAGTAAAGCCCAGTCTCAAGCTGGCAGCCAATCATTACAACAAACAACTTGGGAACAGAATATCCATGTTTTCCAATCTATTGGGCATGATTTCCTGATTCTGATGTCTCCGCGCGGCAAGATCATTGAAAGCAATGAAATATTCCAATTGGCGATGGGCTATGAATTGGGAGAGCTGAACGGCAAACCGTTTCTTGATTTTATTCATACGGAAGACCGTCCCTACGTGCAGCCTATTTTTAAGACGATGATTTCGAGTAATAACGAAGACGGATCAGCCCCTCTTGTCGCAACTGAATGCAGAGTAATTACTGCAAAAGGATCAGTGCGCTGGTTGGATTGTCGTTTGAAGGTCGATAACGGACATCTGTATATGGTCGCGCGAGATCTGACAGAAACAAAAACGCACGAAGCAGAATTATTGCGCAGAGAGCAGCAGCTTTCGGAAGCTCAGGAAATCGGGCGCATGGGTCATTGGACATGGAGAATAGGGGATGAGCGACTGGAGTTTTCTCCGGAAATATTCCGTATCTTTGGACAAACTGCCAATTCTTTTATCCCGACTATAGATACAGTCAACGATTTGTTACACAGACGCGACCGTGGACGTATGGCACAGGCTTTTCAGCGTGCTATGATCGAGCAAAGAAATTACGAGATGGAATTCCGCATCATTCGTCCGACCGGTGAAGTGCGCTTTATTCTCTTGCAGGGGCGCTGTGAACTAGATGAGGAAGGGGACGTTATCGCCTTGTTTGGTATCATGCAAGATATTACAGAGCGTACCCAACATGAGCGTGAGCTTTGTGAGGCTAAAGAGTCTGCTGAACGTGCCTACGCTGCAAAGTCACAGTTTCTTGCTAACATGAGCCATGAATTGAGAACCCCTTTGAACGCAATTATCGGATTCTCTGAAATGATTGAACGTCAGATGTTGGGGCCGATCGGCACTGAGAAATATCTGGATTATATTGGGGGTATCCGTCAAAGCGGAGAGCACTTGCTTGATTTGATCAGCGATATTCTGGATATGTCGAAAATAGAAGCAGGGAAATATACTCTGGATGTAGAAGAATTTAACCTCTTCAAAGTTATGCGTCTGGCGATACATATGATTGAAGGGCGAGCCTTGGACGGTGGTGTCAAAGTCGTATCTTCTATCCCCGAAGAGGGTGATCTGCATATTACAGGGGATCGTCGCGCAATTATGCAGATGATTCTGAATATACTCTCGAATGCCGTTAAATTCACAGATGAGGGCGGAGAAGTCAGGGTAACTTGTCAGACAGAAGATGATCGGATTGAAATTTGTGTAGAGGATACAGGAATCGGTATTCCTGCAAATAAGCTGCGCTATGTTACGAGACCTTTCGAGCAAGCTGCAAACCAGTTTACCAGAAATCATGAAGGGTCGGGCTTGGGGCTCGCTATTACCAAGGAACTTGCGGAGCTTCATGGTGGGGTTCTTGTCATTAAGTCGACAGTTGGGGTTGGGACAACGGTACGAATCACTCTGCCACGGCAGGCCATCCTCTCTGCCCCACGTGCGGAATCCGGGGAATAAAAAAGACCTAAAAATTTCGATACGGAGCGATAAGTAATATATTTTCAAAGTTAAACTTAAAAAAAATGCAAGTAAGTAAATAGCGGTAACGCTGCGTTAACCTTTTTCGGGCATAACTATTCAACCGGCAGATCTGCCGCGACATACATTGAATTTATAGACATAGCTGGAATAGAATAAAGAATATGCCCTTCCTGAACGACATATACCCTGACGAATTTTTATTGGAGAAAGGCGACGATTTTTCAACCGACCTGTTTGAGGAAGGAGAAGCCGTCTCTCTCGAAGATTTGTTGCACCTGGTTCAGGAAGCATCCGAAGACGGATCTCTGGACATACGCAAGGCCCATTTCGAATGTGATGAAGATGCCTTGGTATGGGGGTTATCAGTTTTGTGCGAAACCCGTCTGGGTCGTGATTTGGCGTTTGATGCGCGTTTTGAAGATTGGTCAATTGAGGTTGATGATATTGAAGACGGAGCGCATATTATCAATACACAGCTGCGTATTTTGATTTTGCCAAGATGTGCACCTTCCCCTCAAACGCTCTCTCGCTCCCAATCGGATCGCTGTACATTTCTTTTGGAATTTGCTCGCGGATTGCGAGGTATTTGGCATGACATGACCGATGCCAGAATTACGGCAGATATTACTATTGATGATCAGATTTTATGGGCGCGATTGCGTCAGGCGGATCTGGATATGTGCGCTTTGCGCATGGCCTGGGAGATTCGTCAGGCAGGAATGGCAGGGTTATGGCGTCAGATTATTGCGTCTCCCTTGGGGGATATGGCGGTTGTAGCTGGAGAAATCTGGGGGGGCGAAGAGCAGGAGGACGCGCGCGAAGCGGCAGATCTTATGCTCTATGGATTCTCACATTTGATACTGGAATGGTTGAAGGATGCGACTCTGGTTAATGGGGTCGATGCGCAGACACTCGATGCCCTGGATGTCAGGCTGCAACGCTCTATCAACGATGTATGCGGCCCTGTACAGTTGACAGCGCGCGATATTCTAAATCTTTCGACAATCCCGGGCGAGGGGGCATACCTTGCACCATTGGCACGGACAATATTATTTGCGCCGTCATTCCGGGACGTTCTTGACCCTGTAAATGAAGCTTACCTGCGCCAGATATTGGAAGAATGTGAACTGAATCGTTCGAGCCCACTCGTCTTTTCGGACAGTGAATTGGAGAAGAAGTTCTTCCCACACAAGTTGGACACAATAGCCTAGCCGGTTTATCGTGGCTGGTGCACGGCTCCTATTTTTTCGGCAATCATCATGAATTTTTCGACAGCCTCGTGGTGGGTTGACCTCGATGCCATGAAGTTAAAGGCATGTTGCCAAATGCTAACAGCAAATTTCTGTGGAGCGGACTGGGCAAATTTTTCTGCTAACATATAAGCAGTCTCAAAAGTTTCTTTGGGCGTAGGGCAAACTGCGTCCAAACCTGTGTCAAGAGCCCGAAATCCTAGCTCTAGATGGTCTCGATGAAATTTGATCGTTGTGATGCGCCCGATAGAATTCCTCAACTGAGAGAGAGACTCCGCGCGGGCCATCTCGTTAAAAATTGCCAGTCCTGAGCTAGGATGTTGAATAATTTTTGCCATAATAATGCCTGCCGTTTGGTGTTCTTAATGTAGAATAAATTTTATGGTAAACACATAAATTTATATTTTTCAATGAGAAAATCACCTTAAATCTTGGAGAAAATCACTTTTCCATGTAAAAACTATGACCATGAGTACGGCAATTAAGATTTTGGAACAAAAAGTTCCACTCCTAAAAAACATGTGTCAGGCTATTGGCCACTCTATTCTGAATGTCGTTCAGGCGCTCGGAGGCATAACCCTGTTTGCGTTGGACACGGTCAGACACTGCTTGACCCCACCGATCTTCTTGCGCCATATTTTGCGACAATTTATTGATATAGGCTATTACTCGCTGCCGGTTGTCGGGATGACTGCTCTTTTCACTGGGATGGTTCTTGCCCTTCAAAGCTACACAGGGTTTTCAAGGTTTAACGCAGAAAGCGCAATTGCGTCCGTAGTGGTCCTTTCGATTACACGCGAACTCTCGCCCGTTTTGGCAGGTCTTATGGTTGCAGGTCGCGTTGGGGCATCAATTGCTGCTGAAATCGGCACAATGCGGGTGACTGAACAAATTGATGCACTCAAAACGCTCTCAGTGAATCCAATGAAATATTTGGTTGTCCCGCGCGTTGTGGCTGGCGCAATCATGCTCCCTATTCTGGTGTTAATTGGTGACATTATAGGTGTTTATGGCGGATATATCGTCTCCACTCATGTTCTGGGATTTAGCTCAGGCAGCTATCTTTACCAGACATGGCAAGTGATTGAACAGATTGATGTGGTCTCTGGCCTTGTCAAAGCTGGCGTTTTTGGCTTCCTTGTAACTTTGATGGGGTGCTACCACGGATATAATTCAGGCCGCGGTGCCCAAGGTGTGGGAACGGCAACCACCAATGCCGTCGTAACGGCCTCAATCCTGATTTTGATTTTCAACTATCTGCTGACACAGGTTTTCTTCTCATGACCATGCGTCCTAAAATAGAAATGCGGGGGGTTGCAAAATCCTTCGGAACAAAACATGTTTTGCAAGGCGTTGATCTTGATATTCCTGTTGGAAGTTCAATGGTTATCATCGGTGGGTCAGGCACGGGGAAATCCGTAACGCTGAAATGCGTTCTTGGATTGCTTCAGGCTGACAGCGGATCAATCAAAGTAGACGGGGTTGAAGTGGTTGGCGCATCAACCCGTACCCGCGAAGAAATGATGAAAAAATTCGGCATGCTGTTCCAAGGCGGTGCACTTTTTGACTCGCTCCCTATTTGGTACAACGTAGCGTTTGGTCTAATTCACGGCAAAGATGTCAGCAAAAAGGAAGCGCGTCATCTGGCAATTGAAAAACTGGAACAGGTCGGTATGGGCGAAGCCATCGCAGATCTTTATCCTGCGGAACTGTCTGGCGGGATGCAAAAACGTGTGTCACTTGCGCGCGCCATTGCCACCAACCCTGAAATTATTTTCTTTGATGAACCGACCACGGGTCTCGACCCGATTATGGCCGATGTTATTAATGACTTGATCGTCCAGTGTGTGAAGGATTTGGGCGCAACAGCTCTAACCATTACCCATGATATGGCCTCGGCGCGTAAAATTGCCGATCATGTTGCAATGATCCATCAGGGGAAAATTATCTGGACAGGCCCTGTTGCCGATCTCGATCAATCAGGCAGCCCTTACGTTGATCAATTCATCAACGGCCGAGCCACGGGTCCGATCACCGACCCACAATCCGAACTTCTGAAATCGGCTTAAGATAAAATATTTAAGCCACAGTCAAGCCAATTAATTTTGTCGCAAGGAACAAATGACGACGCCTAGTAGAGCTAGGATAGGAGTGCAGTGACGATGCGACAGAGTTAAGTGGAAAGACTATACTTTCCACTTAGGGCCTTGGGGGGTATCCTCAATAACAATCCCTTTGGCGGCAAGCGTATCGCGAATTTCATCAGAACGTGCGAAGTTTTTGGCCTTGCGTGCTTCGGCTCTCTCGACCAACAATCCTTCAACCCACGCGGCGTCTATATCACCTGAGCCCTGTGCCGCACTAAACCAGGCAGAAGGATCTTCGCCTAAGAAACCGAGAAGATGGGCCGCAGCAACAAACGCAGCTTTTGTTTCAGGGGTTTTTTGATCTTGTGCAGCTTTCGCCAAAGCATTGAGCTCCGCATAGGCTTTAGGCGTATTAAGATCATCACATAAAGCCTCCATCACAGATGATGGAACATCAGCAGGAACGTCCGCAACATCAGAAAGTTCATCCAGAATGCGGTAGAATTTATCGAGCATCTTCTGCCCCAATTCCACTCCGCTATCAGACCAATCGAGAGGTTGACGGTAATGAGCGGACAGCAAAACATAGCGAATAACTTCGCCCGGAATACCTTGTTCAATCAAATCGTGCGCCAAAGTGAAATTGCCCAGAGACTTGGACATTTTCTCGCCTTCAACGGTCAGGAATCCGTTATGCATCCAGTATTTTGAAAACGACGTCAGATCATGCGATCCGTGCGCGCAGCAACTTTGTGCAATTTCATTTTCATGGTGCGGAAATTTAAGATCAGCCCCGCCACCGTGAATATCAATCGGCAGGCCAAGATGCTTTTCGGACATAGCGGAGCATTCAATATGCCATCCCGGACGACCAAATCCCCAAGGGCTATCCCAACCCGGTTGATCGGAACTCGATGGTTTCCACAAAACAAAATCCGCGGGATCGCGTTTGTAAGGTGCAACCTCGACACGTGCTCCCGCAATCTGGTCGTCACGGGAACGACCTGACAATCCGCCATATTCAGGAAAAGATGGTACGTTGAACAGGACGTGACCTTCGTTGGCATAGGCATGCCCACGTGCAATCATGTGCTCAATCAGGGAAATCATTTCAGGGATGGTTTCAGTGGCGCGCGGTTGGATATCGGGAAGCCTTACGCCGAGGGCAGCCATATCCTCGTTGTAGATCCGCTCATATTTACGCGTAATAAACTCGATTGCCTCACCGGTTTCTTGTGACGCGGCAATAATTTTGTCCTCGATATCCGTGATGTTCGAGGCGTAGGTAACTTTCGGGTAAAGAAGGCGCAAGAGTCTTTGGAGGACGTCAAATACCACTGCCATTCGGGCATTGCCAATATGAGCATAACTGTAAACGGTCGGTCCGCACGCGTAGATTCTGACATGGTCAGCCTCCAAGGGCACGAAATCCTGCTTTTCTCGCGCCAAAGAATTATAGAGTTTGAAAACGTACTTAGTCGTCATGTGCTAAAGGTCTCCGCTTTTATGTGCGGAACTACCCTAGCGTCTCCGACGATTTCTCGCAAGCACTCTCACAGCTTGTCTGGACTTGCTTGCGTGCACAAGAGCCGCGCCAAAGGCGAGGCTTGCAACAATACCGCTGACCACTACAGTCATAACCATCACGAAACGTCCTTTTTTGTTCGAAGGCCGCAAACGGCCCGCAGCCCGAAAGGGCTATATATACCAGAATAACAGGAATTCCCTGAAAATTTGGTTAAAAGCGCTTTGACAACGCTGTTTAAAAGACTAGTCTTTGGAAGCAGAAAATCAACATGCGAGAGGCTTGAAATGACACAATCCGGTTTTGATATGATTTTAAAGAGTGGAACTGTTGTTCTTCCGGGTAAAACCACACAGGCTGATGTCGGTGTTATAAATGGTAAAATCGAGGCAATCGGTGATCTGTCCTTGTCTTCAGCCGCTGAAATAATCGACTGTAAAGATCTGCATGTTTTGCCTGGCTTGATTGATACGCAAGTGCATTTTCGTGAACCCGGCGCAGATCATAAGGAAGTCCTCGAAACAGGCATGAAGGCAGCCGCCATGGGCGGGATTACAACAATCTTTGAAATGCCCAACACAAACCCGTTGACCACAACACCCGAAGCAATGGCGGATAAGCTCTCACGTGCTTCTAAGAATCCATGGGTAAACTATGCTTTTTATCTCGGCGGGACAGCCCAAAATGCGGCCAACTTGGGGGAATGGGAAAATCTGGACGGTGTCTGCGGGATTAAAATTTTCATGGGCGCAAGCACAGGTGATCTTCTCTCTGCAACTGATGAAGAAGTAGGAGCGGTCCTCGCCAACGGCAAGCGCGTTGTAGCTGTTCACGCCGAAGATGAAATGATGATGAACGAGAATAAGAAAACAATTCTCGGGGAGAGTCATGACGTTACACTTCACCCGGTTTGGAGATCCGCAGAATCCTGCCTCTCAGCAACAACACGTCTGGTGCGTCTGGCTCGACAACATAATCGTCGCGTGCACGTGCTGCATATTACCACTGCAGAGGAAATGGAATTCCTCGCAAAAAATAAAGACATCGCAAGTGTTGAAGTTTTGGCCAACCACCTGACACTCTATGCCCCCGATTGTTACGAGCAACTGGGATCAAAGGCGCAACAAAATCCACCGATCCGTGAGAAGCATCATCAGGATGCACTGTGGAAAGCGATTGCCAACGGAACAGTTGATATTCTGGCCTCCGACCACGCGCCGCATACCTTGGAAGAAAAAGCGAAAGAATATCCGGCAAGTCCGAGTGGTACACCTGGTGTTCAGACACTAGTCCCTGTCATGCTCAATCATGTCAATAATGGTCGCCTGACGCTTGAACGCCTTGTTGATTTGATGTGTTATGGTCCGCAAAGAATTCATAGAATTATTTGTAAAGGACGCATCGCGCGCGGCTATGATGCCGACTTTACAATCGTAGATTTAAAGAAAAAGGACACAATTACAAATGCTCAACAACTCTCTCGTGCGGGTTGGTCTCCCTTTGACGGAATGGAAATTACAGGCTGGCCTGTCATGACAATTATTGATGGCAAAATCGTCGCAGCCTTCGGAGAGTTAAAACAACCTGCGGTTGGGAAGCCTGTCAGGTTCGAGGAAAGCCGCCACTAAAATATGAAATTTTGAAAGCCACATCCTGAAGAATTAGCAATAATCATAAATTGTCATGTCCGAGATATATACGAAGTCTTAATCATGCGCGGGTATTCTGTAGTTTAGAGGTGTGTAAACTCCTCTGAAACACATTGACTGTGGGCGAGAAAAAAGAAAATGGCTAGCCGTGTAGAAACACAATATTCATCCGTGCCAAACACGGAGCAATTGGGGAGAAAATCAGGTTTGTTTTCCTGGGCTCAGAAAAATAAAGCATCAGCAACTACCAGCATGTGGCGCAGTCGCCTGAGCTGGAAGATTGTAATGGCGGTGTTCTTGACTATTATGACTGTCCAAGCAACACTTATGGCACTTACCTTAAAATCCTATCAGCAGGAACAATTGATGGATTTGAAAGAAGAGGCGAGACGTACCCTTGTCACGGTTGCGAACGACAAGATGACAGATCGGCTAATGCCACCATATACCGAAACGCAGATTAACCGTTTGGTTTCTTTTACATCAGTATCCGGTTTGGCAGTTTATAATATTGACTATCAACTATTGGGTATTGGCGGTGAAAATGTCATTACGACACTTTATTCCGAGTCCGATCTGGTGAAGACATATCTCAGTACAGACAGAAAGAATTACGAAGTTGTGTTGCGCCCGAAAGATTTGGATGGGCTGCCTTACTTTATAGTGGCACGTCTCGATGCATCCAAGGCTGCTGCAAATGTCGCCTTCTATGTCAGGCAGAATATTCTGATTATGTTCTTGATGTCCGCACTTGTGACAACAGTTCTGATGATTGCATTAGGTAAATGGTTGTTGGAGCCGATCCTGTTTATGCGGGATAACGTATTGATGGCAATCTCTAATCCTGAGTCTCCGAATATTGAACGGTCTCCGTACGATGAAAAGGATGAGGTTGGTGGAACAATTGCAGCAGCGCAGGAGTTGATCAAACAGAATGCGAAAAACATTCGTCAGGTCAAGAGTGCGGCGCAAAGCCAGATTCATAAGCTCGCATTCTATGATACGTTGACAGGATTGCCGAATAGAACACTTTTTATCCAGAAACTTGCCGAGCATGTTAAGCATGCCGCAGAAAGTCAGAAAGAAGTGACTCGTCTGGCTATCGTGGCGTTTGACCTTGATCACTTCAAGGATATCAATGACTCAATGGGCCATAATGTCGGTGATGCTATTCTGAATGCAGTTGGAAAACGACTGAGGAATGCCTTGCCTGAAAGCGCGATTGTTGCGAAGTCCGGAGAGGATGAATATGCGGTAACCTTCCCGCTGACATCAGGTATTAGTGCAAAGGATGTTGGTGAAAAAATCAGATCGATTATTTCTCATGACCCTTTCCGTGTCTTTAACGAATCTTTCCAGGTTCGTGCTTCGATTGGGGTGGCAACGTTTCCTGATGATGCAATTGATCCGGATCAGGTCTTGAAAAACGCGGATATTGCTCTTAACCGCGCAAAAGAAGACGGTAGGGATTGTGTTCGTGAATATCTTGAGGACTTTGATAAGGCGGTCCAAGCACGTTTCCAGATGTTGCGAGATTTGAGAAGTGCTCTCGAAAATCAGGAACTGATGTTGTATTACCAACCGCAGCTTGATCTGAAGTCTGGTCGTGTGATTGGTGCTGAGGCCCTGATCCGTTGGTTCAAAAAGGACAATAGCAAAGAAGGTGGAAAATTTATTTCCCCGGGCGAATTCATTCCTATTGCAGAGCAATCCGGCCTGATCGTTCCAATTGGTGAATGGGTAATGATGCACGCCTGTCAGGAGGCTAAGAGATGGCATGACAAGGGTAATATGATCCGTATAGCTGTCAACGTGTCCGGTGAGCAATTCCAGCAAAGCGATATTGTGGCTCATACCAAAAAAGTCATTGAGGCTACAGGGATCAATCCGCATTATCTTGAGCTTGAAGTCACGGAAAGTGCGTTTATGGAAGATATTCAGCAAACTGTGAAAACGCTCAAAGAACTTCACTCGCTCGGTGTCGAGCTGGCAATTGATGACTTTGGTACTGGCTATTCTTCGCTGTCATATTTGCGGCAATTCCCGATTGATCGTCTGAAAATTGACCAGTCCTTCATTCGGAATGCATTGAATAATGCGGATGATGCGGCGATCGCCAAAACCATTATCGGTTTGGGTCGTTCTCTGAATCTGAAGATTATCGCGGAAGGTGTGGAAACCAAAGAACATGAAACATTCTTGATTGCAGAGGGATGTGATGAAGTCCAAGGGTTCCGCTATTCCCGTCCTATACCTGATTACCAGATTCAGGATTTCATCAATCGCTATACGGGTTCTCTAGACTATTTTGACGCTTCTGCCGCTTAGGCAGACCGTCACATTCTTCCGTTAAATTTCATCAAAACATATGTTTCCGAGACAGAAAACATAGGCTATGATACGCCCGTGTCTCGCAGGCGGGATGCATCGGCAGACCAATTACTTTCAAGGACAGATGATATGATATTCAAAACCATCCGCAAATCCCTTCTCCTTCTGTCCTGCGCAACGATGGTTGTGGTAGGAGGAATTGAGACTGCGGATGCCGCAAATCAACCAGAAATTCCTGCACCGCTTCAAACGATGGTAGAAAAAGGAGCGCAGATCCGGTATCTGGGTCGCGAACTTGGTCTGGATGGCTGGGTAACTATTCAGGCTGGGGACGAACAATATTTTTATTCGACGCCTGATGGGCAGGGCCTCTTGATGGGGATTTTATTTAATAGTAAAGGCGATGCTGTGACCTTACACCAGATCAACGCCTTAAGGGATAAAGAAGGTCCTGCTATAGACCGTTTGGCGGGCTATTCTCCGACCGAAGATATCGTGCCGTCAATCTCTGGTGCATCAACAGCTCCAGCAACAGGGGGGGCATCGGCTCCGGATTTGGCCAATCCTCAGGAAGTTTTACGTTCTGCCGCAAAGTCCAAGGCGGAACAGCTTTACGATTCAGTCCAGTCGGCAAATTGGATTCAGCTGGGGGATAAATCGGCGCCTGCCATTTACACTTTCATTGATCCGGAATGCCCGCATTGCCACGATTTGATTGATGATTTCAGAAAATCAAGCTATCTCGACCGCGGATTTGTCCAATTGCGCCTGATTCCGGTAGGGGTATTGAGCGAGAAAAGTCTTGCGGAAGCAGCATACCTGATAGCCTCTCCAAATCCACAAAAAGACCTGTTTAATCATCTGGACGGTAAAGAAAATGCACTTTTGGTCGATAAAAACACCAATACGCAGTCAGTTCAGCGAAATATGCAGATTATGCAAGATTGGAAGCTGGACGTTACGCCATTTTCCGTATATAAGGATGTGGGCGGCAAAGTGAAAGTTTTGCAGGGAAGACCTGAAGACCTTAAGAAACTAATAGCAGAGTTGCGATAAAATAAAAATTGGGATAGAAGGCGTGTCCATGGAGCAACGTTCGGCATTCTTGTTACAAGTATTGGAAAAACTCGCAGCCCCGCTGGTGGCTGCGATTAGTGAGGTATCGGTTAGGCAGCAAATGTCTCCCGATCCGGCCCAACATGGCAGCTTGAAGCCTGAAGCCGAGCAAGTAGCAGGTCTTTTGACAAAATCTACCCAAATGAGTATTGCTCTGACTGATTTCGTGGATATGAAACTTCCCGAAAATGAAGCGGATTCGCTACGTTTGGCCCTGACATCTCTCGCCTCTCCAATGATTGCAAATATTTATCGTCTGGCTGGTCGTGCGCCAACCGATGCCGAAATAGATCGTGTGACCTCGGCCTTGAATGCGGTTATCAGCTATGCGGATGGGTTCGCACCAGCAGCGGATGCGACAGGTCGTATGTCGAATCTGGAAAATGACTTTACGCCGAGCGATCCGTCTCAAGTCAGTATTCTGTATATTAGCGCCTTATTGCCGGCTATCAATTCGGTTATGTCCTATTCTTTTGGCGTCCCTGAAAAACGCCTGATTCAAGATGTGGGGGAGCGTCTGGTCCGTGAGGCAAAGGTCTTGCGAACCCGCATGTTCCCGTCAATGACGGATGAAATGATGTGTGCCAAGGCTGATCTGGCGTTGCTGCGGATTGTGTCCTCTATTTATAGCCAATGTCATTTTGCCGAGATGGCAAAATTGATGGCGACAGAAGAGCAGGTGCGGCAAGGCATGGCTCCGGCTATGACAAGTCTCTGGCAAGCTTTTATTTTGCGCGTTCAGATGATCGAAGTGTTAGGAGATGTCCTGATTCCAGGTGAGCGTGGCGAAGCTAGAAAAACCAATATATCATCCTCAAAAGGGAGCGGTTCGGTCAAGCCAAAGACGCAGGCAAAACCATCTCCGATTTCCCAAATTGTAGAAAAATCTACGAGCAATACGGAAACAGAAACAGAAGAAGATGATGGTTCTGGACAAAAGTCTAATCCAATGTCATTTTTTGTTAAGAAAAATACGGCATAAAGAAATCTCCGGACTCGCAGCGGGTACGGGGAAAGGGTAGTCAAAATGAGTAAAGTTCTGGCAGCGTGCCTCATGTTGGCCGCTCAGACATATTCCGTACCTCCGGCAGTGATGGTTGGCATTCTACAGGTTGAGGGTGGTAACATCGGGCAACAGGTTCGCAATACCAACGGCTCATACGATTTGGGTCCTATGCAAATCAATACCGTTTGGGTACCTCAATTGGCTGATTATTGGGGTGTCGATCAAATCACAGCGGCGCGCTGGGTTCGGGACGATGCGTGCACGAATATGGGAGTTGCCGCTTGGATTTTGCGCTCCCATCTGGATGAGACCGGATCTCTCTCTCAGGCAATTGCCCACTATCATTCCCGCACACCAAGCAAAGGCTATGCTTACCGAGCCAAGGTAATCGAGGCTATGCGCAAGAATGGCCTTATTAAAAGCGCGTCTCGTTAGAAAAATGGGCAAATTCCTCTAATCCTTCTGGCTTTGATGAAAAATTCATTTATCATGTCGAATCTGACACGAAGACGCTTGTCTCGAGTCGGCTAAACCGCTAATGTGTTATGACTTTAGGTCGCCTTTGGCGGTCATGCAGGATTTTTTTGAAAAAGGGTGTATAGACACAATGTTCCGTTCCGTTTTCTTTGCTTTTTCAATTTGCGTTGTTTCCTTGTCTTTGGCAGCATGCGAAACAGCCTCCCCGATCAAGGTAAAAGACCCGCAGCTTGTGGCTCAGCCTGATAAGGTGTCGATGATGTTGGCTCAAGCTGCTGATCGTGCATCGAATGCTCTGGAAACATTGGCGGCTGTAGAACAAAAAAGAACCCCTGAAGCAAGTGTAGCCGCAATCGGAAATGTTCCTGCAGAACTTCGCCGCGCCGTGACGATCAACTGGGTAGGGCCTGTGGATCCTATTACAAAAATGTTGGCAGATCGTGCCGGATATAGATTTGTTGAACTTGGCGCAAAACCTGCAACGCCGGTTGTTGTCGACGTTGCTGTAACCAACAAGCCGGTTATCGAGATTTTGAGATCCATAGGTTTGCAATTGGGGCCACGTGCGAATATTCATGTAAACTCCGCGGATAAAATTGTCGAATTGAGCTATTCTCCGGTAACGGGATTAGGTGATGTGGCTCAAGGCTACTAGAAATTTGAGACTGGGATAGAGTTGGGATCAAACACATGGCTTCGAATAACCTGAAAAAATATCAGAGCGAAAAGTCCAAAAAATGGATGCTGGTTGCCATCTCATGCATCGGTGTAGCTTGTAGCAGTGTTCAGGTACATGCTGCCGCGACAGAACAGGCTCAGGAACGCGATTACGAAGCTGAGGCAACTACTCCGAAGACTGTGCAGCAATTGCAGGAAATTCCTGGCTATATCGAGCGCGCAGGCCAGGAAGGATTGCCGATGGATATCAGAAAGGAAGCTTTGGAAGAAGCGGCCCTTTCTTATGGAGCACGTGGTGGTCTCGCTGCACGTAGCTACGAAATTCGTAAAGAGCTGGATGTGCGCGCAAACTACCTCGATAAAGTTTATAATTTCCGTCAATTGCTGATCGCGGCGCCTTCAGGTTTTATGATCGAACCGCCGATCATCTCCGAGTCTTTGAATGCATTACTGATTGAAGGGGACGGGCAATCCGCTGCTGTGACAGATGCAATCTACCGGATTCATGAAAACGTAAAAATCGTCTCTGCTCCGAGAAACTGGAGAACCTATCTGGAAAGAGGATGGGGTGAAGTTGAAGAGCCTCCGGAAATCTTGCGCCCAAAGAATGAAGAAGAACGTATGGAATGGCGCAAGAACATCAAAAAAGGGTGGGCAGAAGGATATTCTCAGGCCAGTGAAGTTTTTGAAGAAGATTTGAACAGATTGGCTTCCGATTTTGACGGCATGGTTCGTTATAGAAAACTTTTGGCTGTAGGAATGGTTTCTCCGCCGTTTGCTCAGCAAATTGATCGTGGTGTAACGGGTGAGTCTGAAACAATGCGCGTGGGAGATCGTGCAGTTGTTATCACCGGTACGCCGCAGCTCATCTCAGGATCTCAAGAATGGCAACCCGCAAGCCGGTAAGTCTGGTCAAGGGGGATCAGTCCCTCGTCGAAACATGGCCGGATGAACCTCATCGTTTTACTGAAGATCACGTTGATGCTTTCCTCCTTTATTGTGTGAAGAAAGGCTCATCTGATATTTCAATCCAGACAGACCGCCCTGTGTATACAGAGGTGCATGGTGTTCTGTATCCGTCCACATATCGTCCGCTCGATGCTGCAGATATGAATGCATTTCTGGTCAAGATTTATGGACCGGATGCACTGGCCCGTTTGGCATCGGGGAAAGATTTGGATGTCTCCTACGAAATTCGTCCTGACCGTTATTCCCGTTCCCGTTTCCGCGTAAACATCACTGCTATTTTGGCACGCGGTCGTGATGCAGCGCAGATTACGATGCGTGTGATGCCTGCAGAGCCTCCGCGCATGGAAGATTTGAATATCGAGAAGCAAATCATTGATAATTGGGCTCCGCGTCAAGGTATGGTTGTTATCACAGGCCCGACAGGTTCGGGGAAAACAACTTTGCTCGCTGCTGGAAACCGGATGTTACTGGAACGTCCTCACGGTTGCGGAAAAATGCTGACCTATGAATCGCCGATCGAATTTGCGTACGACACAATTCATTCGCCACGTTCGCTTGTATCGCAGACGGAAATCCCGCGTCACCTGCCAGATTTTGCAGCAGGGGTCAGAAACGCTCTGCGTCGGAAACCCCAGATTATTCTGGTGGGTGAAGCGCGTGACCGTGAAACAATTTCTGCAGCAATCGAAGCCGCACAAACTGGTCACGCCGTGTATACCACGACCCACACGACAGGTGTTGCTTCGACAGTTCGTCGTATGATTTCCGCGTTCGAGAAGCAGGAGCGGACAGAGCGTGCTTATGCGCTCATGGAAACTATGCGCATGATTGTAACACAAGCGCTCGTTCCGAAAGTAAATGGCGGACGTGTTGGCGTTCGCGAATGGATGGTTTTCCCGGATGAAGTGCGGGAAAAGCTTCTGGATATGGACCCAGAGCAGTGGAGTGTGGAAATTCAAAGGATGATCCCGTTCTATGGGCAAACAATGAATAAATCCGCAACAATCATCTTCGAAAAAGGCATTATTGAGAAACGCTTCTACCTGCTTCTGACGGCAGGTGGCGGATCTGGCTAGGCTTTTCGGGTATAGAAAAGCCACAATATTAACCTTTCAAACAGGATTTCGGGATAAACTTCTTACATGGCTAATCAGGTTGCAGATTTTCAGGAACAGGTAAATTGGCACTGGAGAAATTCCATGCGCCCTGTCCGTTTCTTTGGATTTGATGTGCGCGCTATTATCCCGTTTTGCGTACTGCTGTTTTATGCGCGCCTTTCAACCCTCATCATATGCCTGATTGTAACGGTTTTTTTCTGGTTGTTGGAAAAGAAGGGTCTGACATTCCCTGCGGCATTACGCTCTTCGCGCCTGTTTTTTTTCGGAAATTATCGCCCTGGTTTGACAAAATTTCGACACAGAAAGCTCAAAGACTACGGCCGTTAAAGCACAAACAGATGATGCCTACCCCGCGAGATCGAAAAGCCTGTGGGAGAGGAGGATTTCACTACATTGTTTCTTGAGTTTTCCCGTGACCAACCTTATGGTATGAGTTACGGAAGTTTAGGATTTTATACGTGGTAAGCTGGAGTAAATGATGCCATCCAAGAAATTAGCGTTCTCGACCTTTTTTGTTGCCGGTCTGATCGGGCTGCCGATGATGGCTCATGCCGGATTTGATTGGACACCGTCTCCTATAAAAACATCTCCTGTACAACAATCAGGACAGCAGCAGGCTCCAGTCGCTGAAGGTCCGCTTACTCCTGAGCCCGATGCAGTTATGGAGGCCCCGCCTGTACCCGTAACAAATGTGGATTCCCAAGAGCTTCCACCTCCTGGAATAATGGCCACTCCCTCAGAGGATGTGGCTCTGGCTCCTGTGCAAGGGCCTGTCTTTGAAGAACAGCCTCCTGTAGAATTGGTTGATACACGGACATCGCCACTTCCGGCTCCTGTTGATGACGCAGCCATTCTTGAAGGGTTTGGTAAAGAAATTCCTCTGGCATTAGCTTTGCGTGATATTGTTCCGTCCGAATATGCCTATTCGTTTGCAGATAATTCTTATGCGGGGCGCATTGTGTCCTGGCGTGGCGGAAAGCCATGGCAATATGTTCTTAATGATGCTTTGGCCAATCAGGGGCTGACATCGATTATGGCCGGAAATGCAGTTGTGATTGAATCAATTGATGCTGTGAAGGCCCGTCAAATGGACGCTGCCGCCAAGACTGCTATATCCGGAGAGTTTGTAGCAGCGGCAGAAAAACCTTCTGTTCCAGTTATGAAAATCGGTATCACGAGAACGTGGCAAGGCCGTCCGGGCTACACTTTGAAAGAAGTTGTAGGGGATTGGTCAAAATTGGCGAATGTCGAGCTGGAATGGCAAAGCCCCTACGACTATCCGATCAATTCGTCATTTAATTATGAAGGCACATTCGAAGAGGCTGTCCGTAACCTTCTTTCCCAGTATTCCAGAGAAACTCCGCGTCCTCGTGGTCGTCTGTATCCAAACCTACCGACCGGCCCATCGGTTCTGATGATCAACTAGAAAGATTATAAGCCCGCCGCCCTAGGTTCGGCGGGTTTTTTTATGTTTTTTATTGACGAGCATCCTTCTTTCCCCTATAAACCCCACATTCCTGTCCAGGACTACAGGCTTTCTGAGCGCTCAGGCGTAATGAAAATAAAGGGAAACCACCTGTATAGATAGGCCGATCAAGATTAGAGCTGCCCATAGCGGGCTGTAACAATTCTGTTTGGTTTTATCGGGTTTTTGGGTAGGCGGCTTTAGGGCCGCTTTTTTATTGGTGAAACACGAAGGAGGTACGCGATGGATCGCGCACAAAAACAGACAGAGATTGATACAATCAAATCAACTCTCGAAGCATCCGAAATCGTGATCGTCAGCCACAACACGGGCATGACCGTGGCACAAGTGACCGAGCTCCGCAAAGGTCTTCGTGCTGCAGGTGCACGTTACAAAGTGAACAAAAACACTTTGGCTAAGATTGCAATTAAAGGAACTAAATACGAAGGTATCGAGGACTTGCTCTCAGGTCCAACCGGTCTTTCGACAACAACTGAAGAGCCTTTGGCAGTTGCCAAAACAGTTTACGAATTTGCCAAAAAATATGACGGCAAACTCGTTATTCTTGGCGGATACTTCGGAGACATGAAATTAGACTCTGCTGCTGTTGAAAAATTGGCAAAACTGCCAACACTCAACGAAATCCGCGGCACATTGGTTGGTCTTATTCAGGCTCCAGCCGCTCAGCTGGCTCGTCTGGCTCAAGCATATGCCGATAAACCGGCCGATGCTTAATTTTGAAATTTGTAGCTTATTTTTATTATATTAAAGGAGATTGAATTATGGCTGCTAACTTGGAAAAAATCGTAGAAGACCTCTCAGCATTGACAGTGATCGAAGCTGCTGAATTGGCAAAACTTCTTGAAGAAAAATGGGGCGTATCTGCTGCTGCTCCTGTTGCTGTTGCTGCTGCTGGCGGCGCTGCACCTGCAGAAGAAAAAGATAGCTTCGACATCGTTCTTGAAGCTGCGGGCGACAACAAAATCGGCGTGATTAAAGTTGTTCGTGAAATCACCGGTCTGGGTCTTAAAGAAGCAAAAGACCTCGTTGAAGGTGCTCCAAAACCAGTTAAAGAAGGCGCAGCAAAAGGTGAAGCTGAAGAAATCAAAAAGAAACTCGAAGACGCTGGTGCAAAGGTTGCCCTCAAGTAATTCGGCAAGTAGTTTTCGGATTTCCGATAAAATTCAAAACACCCTCCCTTTCGGGGGGTGTTTTTCTTTTGGGTTAACCTTTTAGTATCAACTGGCTTGCTAGAATGATCCGTTATGCAGATTGACCAATCCTACGCAGCCAACAGGAATAATTTTCGTGACGCCGCCGACAGGTCTGGCGCGCGCCTAAAATCAATCCCGCATATCTCGGGCAATGACCTCTATACAGACATCGCACTGCTTGGCGATGAGACAGCAAAACATGTCGTGGTCATAACCTCAGGCCTTCACGGTGTCGAACTGCCAGCAGGATCACTCGCACAACAAATCCTGATGTCCAAACTAAGACCAGAGCATTTAAAAGACACAAGATATGTGCTCGTTCATGCCCTCAACCCCTATGGCGCAGCTCATGCCCTGCGCACGGATATGGATGATCAGGGTGGGCGAAACATAGATCCTGCAAGGAATTTTATAAATTTTGAAACATTTGATCGGACATTATTTCAGGCTGATCTACGGATTGCATCTGCCTTCGACAGGGCCGAGCTATCAAGTGGCTCTTTAACCACGATGTGGGCGCGGCTGCTTTACACGGCCTTTGTCGAACAAGGTCAAAACGAATTCAAACGCCAATTTGTGCGCGGACAATATTCGAACCCGATCTTGCCCTATTACGGCGGGGGAAGGCCAAGCTGTACACGCCTCACTTGGGAAAAAATTATAGAAGAAGACATCTTCAAACCCCACGTCGAGACCATCACACATTTTGATGTCCACACAGGCGACGGCCCGTTCGGCGGCCTGCAACATTATTTGTGCAATAAGGCAGGCCCGCACACCAAAGAGCTGTGTTTAAGGCTCACAACACCCGACAAAATAAAAACCACCGACGATTATTTCGCCGAAGTCATCGGGGATATCGGTGACCACTGGGCGGAATTTCCTGAGGTCAAAGGCAAAACAATCTTCCCTGTAACCCTAGAATTCGGAACAACCCAAGCCCGTATCCCCGGCATCGATGTCTTGGGCGCTATCCTTAACCGCACATTGCTGGCGGAAAAATACGGGGACACCCACCCCAACAAGGAAGACATCATCCGAAAAATGCGCACAGCCTTCACCCCCACCCAAGAAGACTGGGCCTACGCCGTCATCGCCCAATGCCACGACCTGTGGGATAAGTTCCTGAAACTCTAAATCATGTACGCGCATCTTCCCGTACGTTTTAAGCCATTCTGTATAGTTCGTTTGCGTGATTTTCCATTTTTTATCCCGAAAAAGCCCTTGAAAGGGCAAAACGTTCGCAGCAAAAATCCCTGCCCAAAATAGGACAGGGAGCAGAGCGCATTCTGTACGCTTCAAAATCCTAACCCAAACCTTATAAAAAGTAAAGGATTTTATTCCTAAAATTAAGCGGGGCTATCTGGGGGCGCAGACTTGAAAGAAGGGAGTATTACGTGTGCAAGTCTCACCGGATGGTGTGTCATACCGATACGCAAAATGCGGACCGGGCCCTGTCACGATCAAATGGGAATTGGTAGAGCCTTCAGGAATGGAGGCTTTTACCCAAAAACTACTAGCGAGGATCACTGGCAGTCCTGCCAAAGCAACGGCTGCAGAGAGTTTGCTAAGTGGGTGACTGCAAGCATTTTTAAACTGTGAAACTGGATTCATCTATATCCTCCCGAAAAACCACATTCTGTAAATAAAGAAATTCTTTACAAATGTCAATTTTTTCTCTGGACAACCCCGAATCAATTCGTTAAAACCGCTTACCCAACAGAAGTACGCGAGTTTTCTGTTGTGTTTATTTTGCGGACCCAAGGGAAAATTAAGTCGAATTCATTCAAGTATTGTCTCATGTACTCATCTGGCAAACCGCAAGGCCATGCGTGATACAAGAGAACGGGTCGAATGATAGGCGATTTTTCCGATTATTTTGAAATTACTGAACACTTTTGTTTCAGACGTTTAAGGGCCAAAACATGAAAAAAACAGCTACCGCTAAAAAAGCTTCTCCTGTTCTCTCCCCAGCAGCCATCGTTGATAACTTTACCGGACGCAAACGTATTCGTCGTTCCTTCGGAAAAATCCGTGAAGTTGCTGCTATGCCGAACCTGATTGAGGTTCAAAAAGATTCCTACGAGCAATTCCTGCAAATGAACGTGCCTGCTGATGACCGGAAGATGCAAGGCCTTCAGGAAGTTCTCTCGACAGTCTTTCCAATCAAGGACTTCGCGGACAAAGCGGAGATTGACTTTGTAAAATATGAGCTCGAAGAGCCGAAATATGACGTGGAGGAATGCTACACTCGCAGCATGACCTTCGCAGCACCTCTGCGTGTCACCTTGCGCCTGTCCGTCTTTGATGTGGATGAGGAAACCGGCTTGCGTTCTATCCGTGATATTAAAGAGCAAGACGTCTACATGGTCGATATGCCATTGATGACCCGTAACGGGACATTTATCGTCAACGGAACCGAGCGTGTAATCGTATCTCAAATGCACCGCAGCCCGGGCGTGTTCTTCGACCATGATGGTGGAAAAACCCATGCATCTGGTAAATACCTGTTTGCTGCGCGTATTATTCCTTACCGTGGCTCTTGGCTCGACTTCGAATTTGATGCGAAAGACATTCTCAATGTCCGTATTGACCGTCGCCGCAAGCTGCCTGTAACAACCTTCTTGCGCGCGCTATACGGTTCGGAATCTGAGCAATATATTCTTGATTGCCAACAAAATGGTCGCGAGATTGATCCTTTGTTGATCCAAGGCATGAGCAATGAAGAAATTCTTGGTACCTTCTATAAGAGCGTAATTTACTCCCACGACAAAAAAGGCTGGAAAACAGCTTTCGATGCAGAGCGCTTCCGTGGTGTAAAGCTCTCCCATGATCTGGTTGATGCTAAGACGGGTAAAACTGTTGCTGAAACAGGTGCAAAACTGACCCCGCGCGCTTGCCGCAAGCTGGTTGAAGAAGGTCTGCAAGACATCATCATCCAAGAGGAAGAGCTGATTGGAATGTACCTCGCAAGTGATGTGATGGACATGACAACCGGTCTCGTGATGTTTGAAGCCGGACATGAATTGTCCGAAGATGACATCAACAAGCTTGTTGATATGGGCGCTACCGACCTGCCGCTTCTGGGGATTGACCACCTGAACGTTGGTCCATACATCCGTACAACTATGATGGCTGACAAATGCGACACCCGCGAAGAAGCATTGATCGATATCTATCGTGTGATGCGCCCTGGTGAGCCGCCGACAGTTGAATCTGCCGAAGGTCTCTTCCACTCCTTGTTCTTTGATCCTGAGCGCTATGACCTCTCGGCTGTTGGTCGCGTAAAGATGAACGCACGTCTTGACTTGTCTGCAAGTGATGATTTGCGCGTTCTGACCAAAGCTGACATCTTGTCGATCCTGAAATACCTCCATGAGCTGAAAGATGGCCGTGGCGAAGTGGATGATATCGACAACTTGGGTAACCGTCGTGTTCGTTCTGTTGGTGAGCTGATGGAAAATCAGGTTCGTCTCGGACTGATGCGTATGGAACGTGCAATTCGTGAACGTATGTCGTCTGTCGATATTGACAATTACATGCCGCATGATTTGATCAACTCCAAACCGGCGCAAGCTGCTGTCCGTGAATTCTTCGGATCATCCCAATTGTCCCAGTTCATGGATCAAACCAACCCGCTATCCGAAATTACGCACAAACGTCGTTTGTCCGCATTGGGCCCAGGTGGTTTGACACGTGAGCGCGCAGGTTTCGAAGTTCGTGACGTGCACCCGACCCACTATGGACGTATCTGCCCGATTGAAACCCCTGAAGGTCCGAACATCGGTCTGATCAACTCCCTCTCTACTTTTGCTCGCGTTAACCAGTATGGCTTCATCGAAAGCCCATACCGTAAAGTTGTTGGCGGTAAAGTAACTGACGAAGTGATCTATATGTCTGCAATGGAAGAAGCCAAATACACGATTGCACAGGCAAACGCTGTATTGACTCCTGAAGGCCAATTCGTAAACGACCTGATCTCTTGTCGTAAGGCTGGTGAGAACTTGATGTCCACTCCGGAACATATCGAATATATCGACGTGTCTCCGAAGCAGATCGTCTCTGTTGCTGCGGCTCTTATTCCGTTCCTTGAAAATGACGATGCGAACCGTGCGTTGATGGGATCGAACATGCAGCGTCAGGCTGTGCCTCTGCTACGCTCTGATGCGCCGTTGGTCGGTACCGGTATGGAACTTCCTGTGGCACGCGACTCCGGAGCTGCTGTTGCGGCACGCCGTGGTGGTGTTGTCGTGGAAGTTGATGCAAACCGTATCGTTATCCGTGCGACCGAAGAACTCCGCTCTGACGAGCCTGTGGTTGACATCTATAAAATGATGAAATTCCAACGCTCCAACCAGTCAACCTGCATTAACCAACGTCCGTTGGTGAAAGTCGGTGACGTGGTCAAAGCAAGTGATATCATCGCGGATGGTCCATCCACACAACTCGGTGAATTGGCTCTGGGTAAAAACGTGCTTGTCGCGTTCATGCCTTGGAACGGTTACAACTTCGAAGACTCGATCCTTCTCTCTGAACGTATCGTGGCAGAAGACGTCTTCACATCTATCCACATCGAAGAATTCGAAGTGATGGCGCGTGATACGAAATTGGGACCTGAGGAAATCACCCGTGATATTCCAAACGTTGGTGAAGAGGCTCTGAAACACCTTGATGAGAGCGGTATCGTTCACATCGGCGCGGAAGTTGGCCCCGGCGATATTCTGGTTGGTAAGGTCACGCCAAAAGGCGAAAGCCCGATGACACCGGAAGAAAAATTGCTGCGCGCAATTTTCGGTGAAAAAGCGGCTGACGTAAAAGACTCTTCCCTGCGTCTTCCACCTGGAACACAAGGAACAATCGTTGAGGTTCGTGTCTTCAACCGTCGTGGTATTGATAAAGACTCTCGTGCTCTGTCTATCGAACGCGAAGAGATCGATCAACTCTCCAAAGACCGTGACGACGAACGCAAAATTCTGGAAGACGGTTTCTATTCCCGTTTGAAAGAATTGTTGGTTGGTCAAACAGTAGCTTCTGCGCCTAAAGGCGTTGACGGTATCAAGAAAGGCGCAATCGTAAATGGTGCTGATCTGGATGCAATCGAGAAGCGTGGTTTGTGGCGTCAAATCGGCGTAGAAGATGAAGCTGTTATGGCTGAAATCGAAGCTGTCGGTAAAACATTTGATGATGCAGTTGATAACGTCAAACAACGTTTCGAAAACCGTGTAGAAAAACTCCAACGTGGTGACGAATTGCCACCGGGCGTGATGAAAACCGTTAAAGTCTTCGTGGCGATTAAACGTAAAATCCAGCCGGGTGATAAAATGGCCGGACGTCACGGAAACAAAGGGGTTGTCTCGCGTATCATGAAACGTGAAGATATGCCGTTTTTGGAAGACGGAACGCCTGTTGACGTGGTTTTGAACCCGCTCGGTGTGCCATCCCGTATGAACGTCGGTCAGATTTTGGAAACTCACTTGGGTTGGGCTTCTGCCTCTTTGGGCCGTCAGATCGGTGAAATGATCGACAGCTTCAATGATCCGAAACATCCTGCCGCAGCCGAGATCACACAACTCAAAGCCAAGCTGAAAGACGTATATGGCGAAGGCGAATATAACGCCAAAGTCACATTGTTGGATGACGCTCAAGTCGTTGAAATGGCAAACAACCTTCGCGGCGGTGTACCGATGGCAACGCCGGTCTTCGATGGTGCTGAAGAAGCAGACATCACCGCGTTGTTGGAAAAAGCAGGTCTCAACTCATCCGGTCAGGTAACCCTGATTGATGGTCGTACCGGTGAACCATTCCACCGTCCAGTGACAGTCGGATATAAATATATCCTTAAACTGCACCACTTGGTGGACGACAAGATCCACGCCCGTTCTATCGGACCATACTCGCTTGTTACGCAGCAACCACTTGGCGGTAAAGCCCAGTTCGGTGGTCAGCGTTTCGGGGAGATGGAGGTTTGGGCTCTGCAAGCATACGGCGCTGCCTATACTCTGCAAGAGTTGCTCACCATCAAGTCTGATGACGTGGCCGGTCGTTCGAAAGTCTATGAAGCGATTGTTCGCGGCGAAGACAATTTCGAAATCGGTGTCCCTGAGTCCTTCAACGTTCTGACCAAAGAATTGAAAGCTTTGGGCTTGAACGTCGAGATGAACCAGTCTGACGAAGAGTAAGAGAGAATAAGCCGATGGGTCGCATAGACCCGTCGGAAATTTGAACCAGAATTCAAACCCGTTATACGGAGCAATGTAATGAACGAACTGATGAACCTCTTTGGACAGCCAACCGGCCTCCAGAATTTCGACTCGATCCGCATTTCTGTGGCATCACCAGAGCAAATTCTGTCTTGGTCTTTTGGTGAAGTTAAAAAACCGGAAACCATCAACTACAGAACCTTCAAGCCTGAGCGTGATGGTCTGTTCTGTGCGCGCATTTTTGGGCCTGTTAAGGACTACGAATGCTTGTGCGGTAAATACAAACGCATGAAGTACAAAGGTATTATCTGTGAGAAATGCGGCGTTGAAGTCACATTGACCAAAGTCCGTCGTGAGCGCATGGGTCATATCCAGCTGGCATCTCCGGTTGCCCATATCTGGTTCCTGAAGTCATTGCCATCCCGTATCGGGTTGATGATCGATATCACTTTGAAAGATCTTGAGCGCGTTCTGTATTTTGAAAACTACATCGTTATTGATCCAGGTTTAACTTCTCTGAAGCCGCTCCAACTTCTCTCCGAAGAGGAGTTCATGGACGCTCAAGACGAATTCGGTGATGAAAACTTCCGTGCCGCTATCGGTGCAGAAGCGATCAAGGAAATCCTGTCTGCGATCAACCTTGAAACCGAAAAAGTAAAAGCTGAAGAAGAGCTGCGTGATTGTTCTTCTGAAACAAAACGTAAAAAACTCGTCAAACGTTTGAAATTGATCGAGGCATTTATCTCTTCCGGAACACGTCCTGAATGGATGATTCTGGACGTTGTGCCTGTTCTTCCTCCTGAATTGCGTCCTTTGGTTCCTCTGGACGGAGGTCGTTTTGCAACGTCTGACTTGAACGATTTGTATCGTCGTGTCATCAACCGTAACAACCGTTTGAAACGCCTGATGGAGCTCCGTGCACCGGACATCATCGTACGTAACGAAAAGCGTATGCTGCAAGAAGCTGTTGACGCATTGTTCGATAATGGTCGTCGTGGTCGTGTGATTACAGGCGCGAACAAGCGTCCGTTGAAATCACTTTCCGACATGCTGAAAGGGAAACAAGGGCGTTTCCGTCAGAACTTGCTGGGTAAGCGTGTTGACTATTCCGGTCGTTCTGTGATCGTGGTTGGGCCTGAGCTGAAACTTCACCAGTGCGGTCTTCCTAAGAAAATGGCCTTGGAACTCTTTAAACCATTCATCTACCACAAGCTGGAACTCTACGGATTGGCAACAACCGTTAAGGCCGCAAAGAAAATGGTTGAACGCGAACGTCCTGAAGTATGGGATATTCTGGAAGAAGTTATCCGCGAACACCCAGTGTTGCTTAACCGAGCACCGACACTCCACCGTTTGGGGATTCAGGCGTTTGAACCAACCCTGATCGAAGGGAAAGCGATCCAATTGCACCCACTCGTTTGTACCGCTTTCAACGCGGACTTTGACGGTGACCAAATGGCTGTTCACGTACCTCTGTCTGTGGAAGCGCAGCTCGAGAGCCGTGTTCTGATGATGTCCACTAACAACATTCTGTCCCCGGCATCGGGTAAACCGATTATCGTGCCGTCTCAGGATATCGTTTTGGGTCTATACTATCTCTCTGTTGTGGGCGATGGTCTGACCGGTGAAGGTATGGTCTTCCGTGATATGGGTGAAATTGCCCATGCGCTGCAAGCCAAAGTCGTGACATTGCACTCCAAAATCAAGTGTCGTTATGACACGGTTGATGAAGAGGGTACACCTGTTACACGCCTCATTGAATCGACTCCTGGTCGGATGATGCTGGCTGACTTGCTGCCACGTAACAAAAACATTCCTGTCAGTGTTCTGAATACGACACTCACCAAGAAAGAAATCTCCAACCTGATCGATGTGGTTTATCGTCACTGCGGTCAAAAAGAGACAGTTATTTTCTGTGACCGTATGATGAAACTTGGATTCAGATACGCATGTATCGCTGGTATTTCTTTTGGTAAGGATGACATGATCATTCCTGAAGCAAAAGAAAGACTGGTTGCGGATGCGGAATCCAAAGTTAAGGAATACGAACAGCAATACATGGATGGTCTCATCACCAAAGGTGAGAAATACAACAAAGTCGTTGATATCTGGTCTCGTTGTACAGACGAAGTTGCCGATGCGATGATGAAGGGTATTTCCAATACCTCGACCGGCATGCCGAACTCTGTTTACATGATGGCGCACTCTGGTGCTCGTGGTTCTGCAGCCCAGATCCGCCAGCTGGCCGGTATGCGTGGTCTGATGGCGAAACCGTCAGGTGAAATCATTGAAACGCCGATTATCTCCAACTTTAAAGAGGGCCTGTCGGTTCTCGAGTACTTCAACTCGACCCACGGAGCTCGTAAAGGTCTGGCGGATACGGCGTTGAAAACAGCGAACTCGGGTTACCTGACACGTCGTTTGGTTGACGTTGCTCAAGATGCCGTAATCTACGAACCTGATTGCGGAACCGAACGCGGGATCACAATGCGCGCCATTATGAACGGTGCGGACGTTGTGGTTTCCTTGTCCGAACGTATTCTGGGCCGTTGTGCAGCAGCTGACATCGTTGATCCTCTCTCCGGGGCAGTGATTGTGCCACGTAACGATTTGATCGATGAAGTCAAAGCCGAAGCAGTTGAAACAGCAGGGGTTGACTCCGTTCTGGTTCGCTCTGTTCTGACGTGTGAGACTCAAATCGGTGTTTGTGCAAGATGTTACGGTCGTGACCTCGCACGCGGTACCGAAGTGAATATCGGTGAGGCTGTCGGCGTTATGGCTGCTCAGTCAATCGGTGAGCCTGGTACTCAATTGACCATGCGGACATTCCACATTGGTGGTGCTGCACAGAAAGGTGCAGAAAAATCATCCTTTGAAGCCACCATGGCTGCAACGGTTGAAATTCGTCATCACAACGTGGTCAAGAACTCCGAAGGCGTTAACATTGTCATGGGCCGTAACACGGAACTCGTTCTGAAAGACGCCAAGGGTGCTGAAAAGGCAATCCACCGCTTGCCATATGGCGCGCGTTTGTTGGTCGCAGACGGAGCAACTGTTAAGCCTGGTGATAAAATGGCTGAATGGGATCCATTCACCATGCCAATCATCACCGAAAAAGACGGTGTGGCTCATTACTTTGATATGGTCGAAGGTGTATCCGTTTCCGAGAAAACCGACGAAGCAACTGGTATTTCCTCGAAGGTGGTTATCGATTGGCGTTCCCAGCCACGCGGCAGCGATCTAAAACCTCGTATGTCTTTGTTGGACAAAAAAGGTGAAGTCATCACTCTGCCAAATGGTCTGCCTGCAAACTACTACCTCTCTGTTGATGCGGTTCTCTCCGTTGAAAACGGTCAGGAAGTCAAGGCTGGTGATATTCTGGCACGTATTCCTCGCGAAACATCGAAAACCCGTGATATTACCGGGGGTCTGCCACGTGTGGCTGAACTCTTCGAAGCACGCCGTCCGAAAGACGCTGCTGTTATCTCGGAAATCGAAGGTCAGGTTGAATTCGGTAAGGACTATAAGGCCAAGCGCCGTATCGTGGTGCGTCCTGCCGATGCCTCTCAGGAAGCCCGTGAATACCTCATTCCGAAAGGACGTCACTTGGCTGTGGCCGAAGGCGACTATGTTCGTAAAGGGGATGCACTGCTTGACGGGGCAATGGTTCCGCACGACATTCTTGATGTGATGGGTGTCGAGGCCTTGGCTGACTATCTGATCAACGAAATCCAGGATGTTTACCGCCTCCAAGGTGTGAAGATCAACGATAAGCACATCGAGGTGATTGTTCGCCAGATGTTGCAAAAAGTTGAGATCACCGAGGTTGGGGACACAACCTATCTGGTTGGGGAACATGTTGAGCGTGACGAGTTTGCAATCGAGCGTCAGAAATATCTTGATGAAGGAAAACGTCCTCCGGAAGGCCGTCCTATCCTGCAAGGTATTACAAAGGCATCCCTGCAGACTCGTTCCTTCATCTCGGCTGCATCGTTCCAGGAAACAACTCGTGTCCTGACCGAGGCTGCTTGCCAAGGTAAGTCTGACAAACTGCATGGTTTGAAAGAAAACGTGATCGTGGGTCGTTTGATCCCTGCCGGTACCGGTGCATACGTCAACCAGCTCAAGAAATTGGCTGCCGGGCGTGACAAGCTGGCTATCGCTGCACAACAGCAAGCGGGGTCTCTTGAACAGGCAGACGAAGCAGCAGTAGAAGTTCCGATGGCAGAAGCTGCAAACAGCTAGTCATAGACAAAAAGAATCTAGAATCACCCCTGACAAAAAGTCGGGGGTGATTTTTTTATTGACCGAGATCAGGGCGATCTATTAGCTTAGTTTTCAGAAAAAAATAAAACATAACATAACAGGGAATATCTCATGCTTGCTATTTTCAATCTCGATTGGAAGCGCTTTTCTATTTCAAAACAAGTCGCCGAAGCTGGTAATTTTATGTCAAGACTAACCAGAGATGTGGGGGTTGGTGATAGGGTTATTTTCAATTGCGCATCAATGGGAACAGGCGAATATGTGCTACCTTTTGCTGATGGTGAGCGTGCGGAAGATGTATCGTCAGATGCTTTGAATTATTTACGTTGGCAGCATCACCACGTGCGCGAGGCTTTAAAACAGGATCAGGATTATCGCTTGAACTTTGAAACGCGTGAAATGCTCTCCTCAATGCGCAAATCAGGGCATGTTTTGGTAGCTGTATTTACAGGCGCAACTCATGACCTTGAAAAAGGCTTGGAGGAGGCTAGGTGCCGCGATGTGTTTGAAGATCATGTCATTGGCTACGATCGTCTGACGGCCAGGCGGAGATGGAGCGAAGACCTCACAAGTGCAGGTCTATATCGCCAGGCGGGCCATGTTGGTCGCCTTCCACTTTACGAGGCGCTTATAGTCGCCGACCATCCGGAAGGAGTTGAGGATGCATGTGCTGTTAGGCCTCAGGCAGTCGTTGGCTATATAGGTATGGCGGAAGAAGATGCATATAAAGATGCGCATATTAAGGATTTGGAAAGTGCAGGGGCCGATTATACCCTTATTGGCGGGCATGCTGTGGCTTGCTTGCCATACCTGTTTCAGGCTCGATCAAACCAGCGTGCAGCAAAAGCCCAGCTCTCGGCCTTTTTAAGTAATTTAACGGGCAGTGCGCCTCATTAATTTTTTCATAAATATATCATTATGTTAGAGCAGAAACTGTCCTAATGTAAAACCGTGCCTGCTCACATAAAAAAAGAGCAAAAATGTGATCTCTTCTAAGTGATTCAAATGATTCAAAAAAAATTAAAAAAAGGTGAAAATAATATTTGACTCAAAGCTGAATCGCAGAGTATAGTCCGCGAACTTGTTTTGGATGCGTCGGCAGTAATCTACGCAAAATCGTTGAAATTCAAAGGTTTTTAAGATTATACGCGACACTAAAAACCCTCTCGGGGGTATCCGTGGAAGACAAAATATCGGCGTCAAGGTAAAGATTCTCCTTGACTCAGGGTCTTTGTCGCGGTACGACGCAAACCATCCACAACAATTTTATACTTGAGATAAAAGGACTGAAGGGCAAAAGACATGCCAACAATTCAACAGCTTATCCGTAACCCGCGGGAAAAACAGGTCAAGCGCAAGAAAAACCGCGCTCTGAAACAAAACCCACAAGTTCGTGGCGTTTGCACCCGTGTGTATACAACAACTCCTAAAAAACCAAACTCCGCTCTCCGTAAAGTGGCTAAGGTCCGTTTGACAACGGGCATTGAAGTGATTTGCTACATCCGTGGTGAGGGGCACAACCTTCAGGAGCACTCTGTTGTTCTCGTTCATGGTGGTCGTGTTAAGGACTTGCCTGGTGTTCGTTACCGTATCGTTCGTGGTGCGTTGGATACTCAAGGTGTTAAAGATCGTAAGCAATCACGCTCATGCTATGGCGTGAAGAAGCCTAAGTGATAATTTATTGAAGAGGATTTGAAGACAAATGTCCCGTCGTCATAGTGCAAAAAAACGTGAGATCCTTCCCGATCCAAGATTCGGGGATGTGACTCTGTCAAAATTCATCAACATCATCATGACCCGTGGGAAAAAATCCATCGCGGAACAAATCGTTTATGATGCAATCGAGATGCTCGACAAAAAAGCTGCGAATGATATGGATCTGAATGCGGATGCGGCTAAGAAAAGTTCTGGTCTGGCAATAATGCTTTTGGCTCTGAAAAAAATCGGTCCTCAAGTTGAGGTCAAATCCCGTCGCGTTGGTGGTGCAAACTACCAAGTGCCTATCGAGGTTCCTGCTCCGCGTGCGATGGCTTTGGCTATGCGCTGGTTGCGTGATTTCGCTCGTAAACGTGGTGAGAATACAATGGCTGAGCGTCTGGCTGCTGAGGCCTATGAGGCTGCTAACGATCGCGGCTCTGCAATCAAAAAGCGTGATGATACGCACAAGATGGCCGAGGCGAACCGTGCGTTTGCCCACTACCGTTACTAGGAATTGGATTTAAGGTTTAAGGAAACATAACATGGCCCGCGAATTTGCACTTCAACATTATCGGAACTTCGGTATCATGGCGCACATTGATGCCGGTAAAACGACGACCACCGAGCGGATTTTGTACTACACAGGAAAATCCCACAAAATCGGTGAAGTGCATGATGGCGCCGCAACTATGGACTGGATGGAGCAAGAGCAAGAGCGCGGGATTACCATTACCTCTGCTGCGACCACATGTTTCTGGACTGGTCCAAAAGATGGGGCTGCTCCTAACGAGAAAATCCGTTTCAACATTATCGACACCCCGGGCCACGTGGACTTCACAATTGAGGTTGAGCGTTCCTTGCGTGTTCTTGATGGTGCGGTCTGTCTTCTTGACTCCAACCAAGGTGTTGAGCCTCAGACTGAAACAGTCTGGCGTCAAGGTGATAAGTATAAAGTGCCACGTATCGTATTTTCCAACAAAATGGACAAAATAGGTGCGAACTTCTATCAGTGCGTTGATGATGTGGATAAGCGCCTCGGTGCAAATCCGCTCGTTATCAACTTGCCGATCGGTGCTGAATCTGATTTCGCTGGTGTCGTTGACTTGCTGAAAATGAAGGCAATCGTCTGGAGCTCTGATAACTTGGGTGCAACTTTCACCGAAGAGGAGATCCCTGCGGACCTGAAAGAAAAAGCTGAAGAGTGGCGCGCTAAGATGGTTGAAATGGCTGTCGAGATGGAAGATGAAGCCATGGAAGCTTACCTCGAAGGTAAAGAAATCGATATGGCAACTCTGAAGCGTTGTATTCGTAAGGGAACATTGGCTTCCAAGTTTGTTCCAATGCTCTGTGGTTCCTCTTTCAAAAACAAAGGCGTTCAAACATTGTTGGATGCTGTTGTTGATTATCTGCCAAGCCCAATCGATGTTGGTGCTGTTAAAGGTAAGAAGGTAGACTCTGATGATGCTGATAGCCGTGCATGTTCTGATGATGCGCCGTTCTCTGCGTTGGCGTTCAAAATCATGAATGACCCATTCGTTGGTTCTTTGACATTTGCGCGTATCTATTCCGGTAAATTGGAATCTGGTTCTTATGTTCAGAACTCTGTTAAGGACAAAAAGGAACGTATTGGTCGTATGCTTCTGATGCACTCCAACAACCGTGAAGAAATCAAAGAAGCATATGCTGGTGATATCGTCGCTTTGGTTGGTTTGAAAGATACCACAACCGGTGACACATTGTGTGATGGTTCCAAGCCGATCGTTCTTGAGCGTATGGAGTTCCCTGAGCCTGTTATCGAGATTGCAGTTGAGCCAAAAACAAAGGCTGACCAAGAAAAGATGGGGCTTGCTTTGCAACGTTTGGCTGCTGAAGATCCTTCCTTCCGTGTCTCTGTTGACCATGAATCGGGTCAAACAATCATGAAGGGGATGGGCGAGTTGCACTTGGAAATTCTCGTGGATCGTATGAAGCGTGAATTTAAGGTGGAAGCAAACGTTGGTGCTCCTCAGGTTGCCTACCGTGAGACAATCACTAAAGCTGCTGAAATTGATTACACCCACAAAAAACAATCTGGTGGTTCTGGTCAATATGCGCGCATTACGCTCATATTCGAACCAAACGAAGCTGGAAAAGGGTACGAATTCAAGTCTGAAATCGTTGGTGGAGCTGTTCCTAAAGAATATATTCCGGGTGTTGAGAAAGGTCTTATGGCTTCTCAAACCACAGGTGTTATTGCAGGATTCCCTGTCGTGGATTTCAAAGTTCGCTTGACGGACGGAGCGTACCACGATGTTGACTCTTCTGCTTTGGCATTTGAGATTGCTGCACGTGCGGCTTTCAAAGAGGGTATGCAAAAAGCTGGACCACAACTTCTTGAGCCGATTATGAAGGTTGAGGTTGTAACTCCTGAAGAATATATGGGTGATGTGATCGGTGATTTGAACTCCCGTCGTGGGCAAATCAGCAGCATGTCTGACCGTGGTAACGCAAAAGTAATTTCTGCAATGGTTCCACTGTCTTCCATGTTTGGATACATCAACAACTTGCGTGGTATGTCACAAGGGCGTGCGCAGTACTCTATGGTGTTTGACCATTATGATGCTGTTCCAGCAAACGTTGTTGAAGAAGTTAAAAAGAAAGTTGCTGCTTAATTAGCAAATAGAATTAGAAAGAGGTACTAAAATGTCCAAAGAGAAGTTTGAGCGGAAAAAGCCGCATTGTAACATCGGAACGATTGGTCACGTTGACCATGGTAAGACGACGCTGACAGCAGCGATTACGAAAGTATTGGCTGAAGTGGGTGGAGCTACAGCTATGGCGTATGACCAGATTGACAAATCGCCTGAAGAGAAAGCACGTGGTATCACGATTTCTACGTCACACGTTGAATACGAGACAGCGAACCGTCACTATGCACACGTTGATTGCCCTGGTCACGCTGACTATGTGAAGAACATGATCACCGGAGCTGCGCAGATGGACGGAGCGATTCTGGTTGTGAACGCAGCGGATGGTCCGATGCCACAGACACGTGAACACATTCTTTTGGCTCGTCAGGTTGGCGTTCCTGCGTTGGTTGTGTTCTTGAACAAAGTAGATCAGGTTGATGACGAAGAGTTGTTGGAACTGGTTGAAATGGAAGTACGTGAATTGTTGTCTTCTTATGATTTCCCTGGCGATGATATTCCTATCGTTAAAGGATCTGCGTTGGCAGCTCTTGAAGGCCGTGATGACAATATCGGTAAAAGTCAGGTATTGGCACTGATGGAAGCTGTTGACAGCTACATTCCACAGCCAGAGCGTCCGATTGACAAACCATTCCTGATGCCAGTTGAAGACGTGTTTTCGATTTCCGGTCGTGGTACAGTTGTGACCGGTCGTGTTGAGCAAGGCGTTATCAAAGTTGGTGAAGAGATCGAAATCGTAGGTATCAAGCCAACCCAGAAAACCACCTGTACCGGTGTTGAAATGTTCCGTAAACTTCTTGACCAAGGTCAGGCTGGGGACAATATTGGAGCGTTGTTGCGCGGTACAAAACGTGAGGAAGTAGAGCGCGGACAAGTTTTGGCTGCTCCTGGTTCTATTACGCCACACACCACATTCACAGCAGAGACCTATATTCTTTCGAAAGAAGAAGGCGGACGTCATACTCCATTCTTTGCGAACTACCGTCCACAGTTCTACTTCCGTACAACTGACGTGACCGGTGAAGTTACGCTTCCGGAAGGAACAGAAATGGTTATGCCTGGTGACAACATCAACCTGACCGTCAAGTTGATCGCGCCAATCGCGATGAACGAAGGTCTGCGCTTCGCAATCCGTGAGGGCGGCCGTACCGTCGGTGCTGGCGTCGTCGCTAAAATTATTGCTTAAGGTTTGAGAGTAAGGAAATAGAAATGGACACACAAACCATCCGCATCCGTCTTCGTGCTTACGATCATCGTGTTCTGGACGCTTCCACGAACGAGATCGTAAACACAGCAAAGAGAACCGGCGCCTCTGTTCGTGGGCCAGTTCCACTGCCGACACGCACTGAGCGTTTTACAGTTTTGCGTTCTCCGCACATCGATAAAAAATCGATGGACCAGTTTGAAATGCGGACACACAAACGTCTGATCGACATCGTGGACCCAACGCCACAAACCGTTGATGCTTTGATGAAATTGGATCTGGCCGCAGGTGTGGACGTAGAAATTAAAGTCGGTCAGGCAGCGTAGTCTGGCGACGTAATTAAGTAAGTTAGGAAAAGGAATCTGGAGATAAAAATGAGAACCGGATTGATTGCAAAAAACGAAGGAATGACACGCGTCTTCGGTGAAGACGGAAGGCACATTCCCGTGACAGTACTCAAAATCGACAATCTTCAAGTTGTTGATGTGCGTACTCAAGAGCGTGATGGCTATGTGGCTGTCCAATTGGGTGCAGGTACTGCAAAGGTGAAAAACGTATCCAAGGCGATGCGTGGTCACTACGCAAAAGCAAAAGTCGAGCCAAAAAGAAAATTGGCTGAATTCCGTGTTAGCCCAGAAAATGTTTTGGACGTTGGTGCTGAGCTCTGCGCAAGCCACTTTGTTCCTGGTCAATTCGTTGATGTTCAGGGAACTTCAAAAGGTCGTGGTTTTGCCGGTGGTATGAAACGCTGGAACTTTGGTGGTCTTCGTGCATCCCACGGTGTGTCCGTTTCTCACCGCTCTATCGGGTCTACCGGTTGTGCGCAAGATCCGGGCCGTACCTGGAAGGGTAAAAAAATGCCAGGTCACTATGGCGTCGATACAACAACCACTCAAAACCTAAAAATCGTTGCGGTTTATCCTGAAGACGGTTTGGTTCTGGTTCAAGGTAACGTGCCTGGTAACGCAAAAGAATGGGTTATCATCACGGATGCAGTAAAAAAAGCTGCTCACGCTGATGTTCCACTACCTGCAGGTTTGAAGAAGGCAGCTAATGCAGCTGCGGTAGAAGCTCCTGCTGAACAAGAAACATCTGCTGAAGCTGCTCCTGCAGAAGAAGCAAAAGAATAGGTAAGGGTCTGAACAATGAAGATCGCTGTTAAAACATTAGAAAACAAAGAAGCCGGAAGTATTGAGCTTGACGATGCAGTATTCGCTGTTGAGCTGCGTGCTGACATCCTGCACCGCATGGTTCATTACCAATTGAACAAGCGCCGTGCCGGTACACACAAAACCAAGGGTGTTTCTGAGGTTTCCGGTACAGGTAAAAAGCCATGGAACCAAAAAGGAACCGGTCGTGCACGTGCATCCAACTTGCGTGCAGCCCAGTTCGTTGGCGGTGCGACCATTTTCGGACCAGTCGTTCGTTCCCACGCAACGGAATTGCCGAAAAAGCAACGTGCATTGGCTCTGAAGACAGCTTTGTCTGCAAAAGCAGCAAACGGTCAATTGATCATTCTTGAAGCTGCAAAAACAGCTGAGCCAAAAACCAAAGCAATGGCTGCCAAATTGTCTGCAATGGGCATCCAGTCTGCATTGTTTGTTTGCGGTGAGGAAATGGATCACAACTTCGCTTTGGCAACACGGAACATTCCACATATCAATGTTCTGCCATGCGACGGTGCAAACGTATACGATATCCTGCGTCACGATACATTGGTTCTGACTAAGGAAGCTGTTGAAAACCTGACCAAGCGTCTGTCCGCATAGGCGATTGGAAAGGCAAGGAGATAAAAATGGCAAAAGCAAAAGAAGCAAAAAAGGTCGCAACCGAACAAGACTACGTGACAATCGTTAAGCCGATTGTAACCGAGAAATCCATGATGGGCTCTCAACACGGTCAAGTAACGTTCCAGGTTGCTCCAACCGCAACCAAGCCACAAATCAAACAAGCTGTTGAAGCATTGTTCGATGTGAAGGTTGCTGCCGTGAATACCATCACGACAAAAGGTAAGACCAAGCGCTTCAAAGGTATTCTTGGAAAGCGTTCTGACGTTAAAAAAGCGATTGTTACCCTTGTTGAGGGTGAATCAATCGATGTCGGAACCGGTGTATAGTTGAGAATTTGGGAAGAGGATAAGCAAAATGGCTTTGAAAAAATATAATCCGACAACCCCGGGCCAACGTCAGTTGGTATTGGTTGACCGCAGCCAGCTCTGGAAAGGTGCTCCTGAAAAGTCTTTGACTGAAGGAAAACACAGAAAAGGCGGACGGAACAATACCGGACGTATTACCCAACGTTTCTTGGGTGGCGGACACAAACAGCGTTACCGTATTATCGACTTTAAGCGTACTAAAGTTGATATGGAAGCTACCGTATTGCGCTTGGAATATGACCCGAACCGTACAGCTTTCATTGCGTTGGTTCAGTACGAAGACGGTGAGAAGTCATACATTTTGGCTCCACAACGTTTGGCAGAAGGCGACAAGATCGTTTCCAGCGAACGTGCGGACATCAAAATCGGCAACACATTGCCTTTGAAAAACATGCCTGTTGGGACCATTATCCATAACGTGGAAATGAAACCGGGTAAGGGTGGTCAGTTGGCTCGTGCAGGCGGTACTTTCGCCCAGCTCGTTGGTCGTGACCAAGGATATGCACAGATTAAACTGTCTTCTGGTGAAATGCGTATGGTGCGTGGTGAATGCTTGGCAACCATCGGTGCTGTATCTAATCCGGATCAGAAAAACATCAATATCGGTAAGGCTGGACGTAACCGTTGGTTGGGTCGCAAGCCTCACCAACGTGGTATCACCATGAACCCTGTTGATCACCCACATGGCGGTCGTACAAACGGTGGTGTTCACTGGTGTTCTCCGACTGGTGTACCTGCTAAAGGTTACAAAACACGTAAGAATAAAGCGACTGACAAGTTTATTATTCGTCGTCGTAAGAGCAAGAAGTAGAATTTGAGGAAGGCTGAGGTATAAAAACATGGCTCGTTCAACTTGGAAAGGCCCCTTTGTTGATGGACATCTTCTCAAGAAAGTAGAAGAAGTACGTCAATCTGGAAAAAATACACCGATCAAGACCTGGTCGCGTCGTTCGACGATCCTGCCCCAAATGGTAGGTCTGACAATGGCTGTTCACAATGGGAACAAATTTATTCCTGTTCTGGTCACAGACAACATGATTGGTCACAAATTGGGTGAATTTGCACACACGCGTACCTTTAAAGGTCACGGTGGTGATAAGAAGAAATAAGGAATAAATCATGGGAAAGCCTAAGAACGAAAGACGCGTAGCGGATAACGAAGCAAGAGCATTTGCTAAGTATATCGACTCCAGCCCATACAAGTTGAACTTGGTGGCAGAGATGATCCGCGGGAAAAAAGCCGAGAAAGCTCTTGTTGATCTCGACTTCTGCAACAAACGTGTTGCTCGCGATGTGAAAAAAGTTTTGCAGTCTGCTGTCGCAAACGCCGAGAACAATCACTCTTTGGATGTCGATCGTCTCTATGTTGCTGAAGCAACCGTTGGTAAGTCAATTGTCATGAAACGTTTCATGGCACGTGCTCGCGGTCGTGCAGGTCGTATCGAGAAATTTTTCAGCAACTTGACAGTTGTTGTCAGAGAAAAAGCTGAATAGGAGTAGGGGATAAACATGGGTCAGAAAGTTAATCCAATTGGTATTCGTGTCGGCATTAACCGCACTTGGGATTCCCGCTGGTTCTCCGGTAAAGATTATGCCGTTAAACTGGTTGAAGATCTGAAGCTGCGAGAATTCGTGCAAGATAAATTAAAAGCAGCAGGTATCAGCAAGGTTATTGTTGAACGTGCGGCAAAAAATACCCGAGTTACTGTTCATACAGCACGCCCAGGTGTCATCATCGGTAAAAAAGGTGCTGATATTGAGAAACTCCGTAAGGATCTTTCAGCGAAGTCAGGTGGTGAAGTATCTCTGAATATTGTTGAGATCCGCAAGCCTGAAATTGATGCGCAATTGGTTGCTGAAGGTATCGCGCAACAACTCGAGCGTCGTGTATCTTTCCGCCGCGCGATGAAGCGTGCAGTTCAATCTGCTATGCGTTTGGGTGCAAAAGGAATTCGTGTAAATGTATCTGGTCGTCTGGCTGGTGCTGACATCGCACGTATGGAATGGTACCGCGAAGGTCAAGTGCCTTTGCATACACTGCGCGCTGATCTGGACTATGGTGTTGCTGAAGGTCTGACCACCTACGGTATCATCGGAGTTAAAGTATGGATCTATAAAGGTGATGTCATGGAACACGATCCAATGGCTCGTGACAAGCGTATGGCAGAAACCGTTGGCGCGACAAAACGCGACTAGGCTTAAGTCTGGAACGTGACTGGAATTAGATAAAAGGAAGTATGGAGTAGGAAATGCTCTCACCAAAGAAAACAAAATACAGAAAAGCCCATAAAGGCCGTATTCACGGAAACGCCAAAGGCGGAAACGAAGTGTCCTTCGGTTCTTTCGGTTTGAAAGCGATGGAACCTGAGCGTATTACAGCGCGTCAGATCGAGGCTGCACGTCGTGCTTTGACCCGTCACATCAAGCGTCAAGGTAAAGTATGGATCCGTGTGTTTCCTGACGTGCCAGTATCCAAAAAACCTCTTGAGGTTCGTATGGGTTCTGGTAAAGGCTCCCCAGAATTCTGGGTATGCCGTGTTAAGCCAGGTCGCATCATGTTTGAAATTGAAGGTGTAGCAGAAGAACTGGCTCGTGAAGCCATGACTTTGGCAGCCGCAAAACTTCCTATTCAGACCAAATTCGTCAAGCGTATTGCTGAATAGTAGATAAGGTATTGGAGATAAAAATGGCTAAGGCAAAAGCAACAAACAAAGCAGAAGATTTGAAAGGCAAAAGCGCCGACGAATTGAACGCAATGCTTCTCGACCTGCGCAAGCAGCAAATGGACATGCGTTTCCAAGTGGCTGGTGGTCAAATGCAAAACACCGCCGAAATCCGCAAGGTTCGTCGTACCATTGCTCGTGTTAAAACATTTATGAGCCAGCAACAAGCTGCTCAAGCTGCCAAATAAGGCTAGAAGGAGTTAAGTATGCCACGTCGTGTATTGGAAGGCCGCGTAGTAAGTGATGCAATGGACAAGACAGTAACAGTCTTGGTTGAGCGTCGTACCATGCACCCTATTTATAAAAAATACGTGAAACAAAGTGCTAAATATGCTGCACATGATGAGAGCAATCTCTTCCGTGTAGGTGACAAGGTGGAAATCGAAGAATGCCGCCCATTGTCCAAACGCAAGACATGGACCGTAGTTACGGATCCAAAATCCTTGGGTCGTGAACTGACCGCTAAGGTAAAAGCTAACGCCTCTGCAGAAGCTGCACCGGCAAAAGCGAAAAAAGCCGCTCCTAAAAAAGCAGCTAAGAAGTAGGAAACAAGGTTTAACTAAAGAAATTCGGGTGAACGAAAATGATCCAGATGGAATCAAATCTTGATGTAGCAGACAACTCCGGCGCACGCCGTGTCTCCTGTATCAAAGTATTGGGTGGCTCTAAACGCCGCTTTGCAAATATCGGCGATGTGATCGTAGTGTCTATCAAGGATGCGATTCCACGTGGTCGTGTGAAAAAAGGTGATGTTCACCGTGCGGTGATCGTACGGACCTCTTCCGGTTTGCACAGAGAAAACGGCGAAACCATTCGTTTCGATGGCAATGCTGTTGTTCTGATCAACAAACAGGGCGAGCCTATCGGAACCCGTATATTTGGCCCAGTAACACGTGAATTGCGTGGTAAAGGCTACATGAAAATTATTTCTCTGGCTTCCGAGGTGCTCTAAATGGCTCAGGCAAAATTAAAAATTAAAAAAGGCGACCAGGTTGTCGTTATTACAGGTAAAGACAAAGGTAAAACCGGTGAAGTAACACAGGTTATGCCAGCGGAAAACCGTGTTATCGTGAGCGGTATCAATATTATGACCAAACATGCTAAGCCAACCCAATTCTCGGCTGGTGGTTTGCAAAAGATTGAAGCACCGATTCATGTGTCTAATGTGGCTTTGGCTGATCCGAAATCCGGAAAACCAACCAAAGTCGGAATGAAAAAGCTGGATGATGGCAAAAAAGTACGTTTTGCCAAAAAATCCGGTGAAACGATCGCTTAATGGATGGTAGGAAAATGACCGCTCAGGAAAAATACGTTCCAAAACTGGAAGAAAGATATAAAAAAGAGCTCGCGCCGGCTATGAAAGAAAGCCGCGGCTACCAAAATGTTCATGAGATCCCGAAACTAGAAAAAATCGTGATCAACATGGGTGTTGGCCAGGCAGCTATTGACAAAAAGCACATGGAAACAGCCCTGAAAGACCTGACAATTATAGCTGGTCAGAAGGCTGTTGCAACCAAGGCGCGTAAATCCAACGCATCCTTCAAAATCCGTGAAGGTATGGCAATTGGGGCAAAAGTGACTTTGCGTGGCAAACGCATGTATGAATTTCTTGACCGACTGGTCACAATTGCGCTACCACGTGTTCGTGACTTCCGCGGCATTAACGGAAAAGCTTTTGACGGCCGTGGAAACTATGCTCTGGGTATCAAAGATCATACGATCTTCCCTGAAATCAACTTTGATAAAGTTGAAGCAGCTCGCGGGATGGATATTATTATCTGTACATCGGCTAAAACCGATGATGAAGCAAAAGAATTGCTGCGCGGCTTTGATATGCCGTTCAGAAACTAAAATTTGAAAAGAGGACGAGAATGGCAAAAGTCAGTGCTGTAAACCGTAATGAAAAGCGCAAAAAAATGGCCAAACGTGATGCGGCCAAGCGTGCAAAACTTAAGGCAATGATCATGGATCGTGAATTGCCAATCGAAGAGCGCTTTGCACTCTCCGTTAAATTGGCCCAATTGCCAAGAAACGGCGCAGAAACCCGCATCCGCAACCGTTGTGCTTTAACCGGTCGTCCGCGTGCATACTATCGTAAATTTAGCTTGAGCCGTATCTCACTGCGCAAACTGGCCTCCGAAGGTCAATTGCCTGGTGTAACGAAGTCTAGCTGGTAAGAATTAGGAGATATTAGATCATGTCTATGAGTGATCCATTAGGAGATATGTTGACCCGCATCCGTAACGGACAGAGCGCTGCTCTGAAACAAGTTGGGTGCCCTGCATCTAATTTACGCGGAGCTGTTTTGGCTGTTTTGAAAGCTGCCGGTTATATCCGTGGCTATCAGGAAACTGCTGATGACCGTGGTCACAAACAGTTTGTTATCGACTTGAAATATAGCGAAGGCGAACCTGTTATTCGTGAATTGCACCGTGTGTCCAAGCCTGGACGTCGTGTTTATGCGTCTGCAACCGATATCCCGCGTTATTATAACGGATTGGGTGTTACGATTGTGTCCACACCACGTGGTGTTATGGCTGATCAGCAGGCTCGTGAAGAGAATGTTGGCGGTGAAGTTTTGTGCCAAGTCTTCTAATTGAAGATAAGTCACGATTTGAATTGTAATTAGAACGAGGAAAATAAAATGTCTCGCGTTGGAAAAAACCCGGTCACAGTGCCTAGCGGCGTAACAGTTGACCTGAAAGACCAGCAAATGAAAGTCAAAGGCCCGAAAGGCGAATTGACTTTGGCTATTCACCCGAAAGTCACTGTTCAGGTAGAAAATGGTTCTGTGACCGTTGCACCGAACAGCAAGGATGATCGTGAGAGCCGTGCTTTATGGGCAACTGTACAGCGTCGGATCACAAATATGGTGATCGGTGTAACAGAAGGCTTCTCTAAAGACCTCGAGATCGAAGGTGTTGGTTACCGTTGCAACTTGCAAGGCAAAACCCTTGTTCTGCAATTAGGATTCAGCCATGACGTTCACTATCCAGTACCGGAAGGTATTTCGATCGCAGTTGATAAACAGACTGCAATTAAAATCACCGGTATCGATAAGGAACAGGTAGGTCAAGTCGCAGCCGAGATCCGTGGATACAGGCCACCTGAGCCATACAAAGGAAAAGGTGTTCGTTATGCAGGTGAATATATCCTGCGTAAAGAAGGCAAGAAGAAATAATAATTAGGAAATAATGTAGGCAAGAAGGACGAAAATCATGCGTCAACCAGAAACAAATGCACAAAGACGGGCTCGCCGCGTGCGCGCAAAACTGAGCCGTATCAATAAAGCAGAACTGCCACGTTTGTCCGTGCACCGTACAAACAACCAGATCTATGCACAAATAATTGATGATGTGCAGGGTGTAACATTGGCCGCAGCGTCCACACTGGAAGGTGATATGCGCAAAACAGGTGGAAATGTAGGTGCCGCTTCTAAAGTTGGAGCATTGCTTGCTGAACGGGCAAAATCTGCAAAAATTACCAAAGTGATGTTTGACCGCGGAAGCTTCCGTTATCATGGCCGCATCAAGGCTTTGGCTGAGGCCGCCCGTGAAGGTGGATTGGAATTCTAGGAAGGAATGGTGAATTAAAGATGGCTCGTCCTGATCGTAAACAACGCGAAGAACGCGAAGAAGTAGAATTGAACGAACGCCTGGTTGCCGTCAACCGCGTTGCTAAAGTTGTAAAAGGTGGTCGTCGTTTCGGCTTCGCAGCTTTGGTAGTTGTTGGTGATGGCCGCGGTCGTGTAGGTCATGGTCACGCAAAAGCCCGTGAGGTGCCTGATGCAATCAAGAAGGCAACCGAGCAAGCAAAACGTAACATGATTCGTGTTGCGCTTCGTGAAGGTCGTACATTGCACCATGATGTTATTGGTCGCTATGGCGCTGGCCGCATCCAGATGCGTACAGCACCAGCTGGTACCGGTATTATTGCTGGAGGTCCACTTCGTGCAGTATTTGAAGCTATAGGAATTCAAGACGTTGTTGCAAAAACAATCGGGACTAACAACCCGTACAACATGGTGAATGCAGCATTCGAAGGCTTGAAAAGCATGGAAAGCCCACGCTCAGTTGCTGCACGCCGCAGCAAAAAAGTCAGCGATGTCGTTGCTAACCGTGACGTCCGCATGAAGGAAGCGAAAGCAGACGATGCATCTGAAGATGCAGAAACTGCAGCAGAATAATAAGGAAGAGGATGATCTGAAATGGCACAAGCTAAAGCAAAAAAAGCAGACGCTTCTAAGAAGACGATCACAGTGACCCAAATCGGAAGCCCGATAGGTCGACGTCAAGATCAGGAACAAACACTTGTTGGTTTGGGTCTGAATAAAATGCACCGCTCCAAGCAGCTGGAAGATACACCTGCTGTGCGTGGTATGATCTATAAAGTCAGACACCTTGTTTCGGTTACTGAAGAGTAATCGGCAAGACAAAGGCCAAAGAAGGATAAAGAAAAATGAAACTCAATGAACTTCAGCCTCAAGAAGGCGCTGTAAAGAAAAGAATGCGCGTTGGTCGTGGGATCGGGTCCGGTAAGGGCAAGACCTGTGGTCGCGGTCAAAAAGGTCAGAAATCCCGTACCGGTGTAGCTATCAACGGTTTCGAGGGTGGACAAATGCCATTGTACCGTCGTTTGCCGAAATTCGGTTTCTTCAACCACTTTGCAAAAGACTATGCAACACTGAGCCTTGCACAGCTGCAGGCTGCGATTGATGCAGGTACAATTGACGCTAAAGAAGCTATTCACTGCAAAATGCTGATGCAGGCAGGTATTGTCTCCAAGGCAAAAGACGGTGTTCGTCTCTTGGGCAATGGTGAGCTGAAATCCAAAGTGACCTTGAAAATTGCTGGTGCAACCGCTTCTGCTAAAGCAGCAGTTGAGAAGGCAGGTGGTTCTCTTGAAATCATCGTGCCTGAAGTCAAGCCGGTTGTTCGCAAGAAAGCAATTCCGGGACAAAAATAGTCCTAAGGAAACCAAAGATTTTCTAGAGGCCGCAAGGCCTCTTTTCTTATGGACATTCTGTAATTATCAAAGTCATATTTACAGAATATAGATTATAAACTAAGGCTTCCTTTTTTATACGCTTTAAACTTACATTCCGAGAATGACGCTGTTATAGTTCTTATATTATAAAAACGGAGGTTCCGATGAAAAACGAATTCAATCATGCAAGACTAATCCCGAATGGTGATGGCATCACAAAGGATCCTCTTGTTGCTGTCGAAGGCACAGGAAGTACGATAACGCATGGGCTTGGTATTTAATTCGCCGAGCCATTTAATCCGATATCAAAACCGCGTCACTTTACGCGGTTTTTTTGTGCCTATTGTTCTCTATCTCCGCTAGACAGACGCACCCCAATCCGCTACATAATTTGAGATTCAAATTACAAGGATAAATACAAAAATGGTATCAGCGGTTGAGCAACTCTCAAGAAACGCAAATTGGGGATCTTTTGCCAAGGCAACAGAACTCAAGAAAAGAATATTCTTCGTTATCGGCGCCCTACTGGTGTTCCGTTTGGGGACATACATACCTATTCCCGGTATTGACCCGCATGTATGGGAAGGAATCTTCCAACAAAAGAGCGGCGGCCTCTTGGATATGTTCAACATGTTCTCGGGTGGTTCCTTGTCCCGTATGACAATCTTCGCATTGTCAATTATGCCGTACATTTCTGCATCGATTATTTTGCAGTTGGCAACAGCTCTCTCTCCGAAACTTGAAGCCATCAAGAAAGAAGGCGAGTCAGGCCGCCAAAAGATCAACCAGTACACGCGCTATCTGACAGTGCTGTTGGCCGGTATTCAGGCTTATGGTTTGGCTGTTGGTCTTGAAAATTTGCAAGGAGCACAAGGGTCCGCTGTTATTGACCCGGGTATGTTCTTCCGTATTTCAACTGTGATTACAGTTATCGGAGGGACCATGTTCCTTATGTGGCTCGGTGAACAGATTACATCTCGCGGTATTGGCAATGGAACGTCCCTGATTATTTTTGCAGGTATCGTGGCCGGTCTGCCTCAAGCCTTGATACAGACGTTGACTCTTGGCGAGAAGGGACAGATTTCGTTCATCGGTATAGTAATGATCTGCGCAATGGTTCTGGCGACAATCGTTTTCATTGTGTTCATGGAGCGTGCTCAACGTCGCATTCTGGTGCAATATCCGAAGCGTCAGGTTGGTGCGCAACAAATGACTCAAGCCTCACAAAACCATTTGCCCTTAAAGCTGAATATGTCTGGCGTTATTCCACCGATCTTCGCATCATCTTTGTTGTTCCTTCCGATGACCATTGTTGGTTTCGCGGGTGTTGATGCAAGCGACAGCATTCTTTCCGATATCGCGCGTTACATGACCACAGGCCACCCAGTGCACATGATTGCCTATGCATCTTTGATCGCATTTTTCGCATTCTTCTACACGGCAGTTGTCTTTAATCCTGAAGAAAACGCGGAGATGTTGCGTAAACATGGTGGATTTATTCCGGGGGTTCGTCCTGGAAAAAATACAGCTGACTTCCTCGATCACGTTTTGACGCGCATCACAGTTCTTGGTGCGGGATATTTGTGTTTCATTTGTTTGATGCCGGAATTTCTGATCGCGGAATATGCGTTGCCGTTTTATTTTGGTGGAACCTCCTTGTTGATTGTGGTCTCTGTAACAATGGACACTGTTGCGCAAATCAACTCGCATATGCTGGCACACCAGTATGAAAGTCTGATCAAGAAAACGCGTTTGACCAAAGGGAGAAAATAACCGTGAATATCATTCTGATGGGCCCGCCGGGTGCAGGTAAAGGAACACAGGCTAAGCTTCTTGAAGAAACCAGAGGCCTAAAACAACTCTCTACTGGAGACATGTTGCGTGCTGAGATCACAGCGCAAAGTCCGCTCGGTCTGAAAGTAAAAGAAATTATGGATGCGGGCTCTTTGGTCTCGGATGAGATCGTGATCGAGATGATTTCAAATCGTATCGAACAGCCGGATTGCGCTAAAGGATTTATTCTGGATGGTTTTCCACGCACTGTAGCCCAAGCTGAGGCTCTGGATAAAATGTTGCATGAGAAGGGCAAAGATCTGAATGCCGTTATTCAGCTCTCAGTTGATGAGGATGCTCTTTTGGCGCGTATCGAAAAGCGTGCAGCAGAAAATGGTGGAGCTAGAGCGGATGACAATGCAGAAACTCTCAAAAAGCGCCTTGATGCCTATAGGGCTCAAACAGCCCCGATTCTTCCATACTATGAGGGAAAGGGAATGCTCCAGACTGTAGACGGTATGGCCGACATAGGCATAGTAACCTCGCAAATTGCCTCGATACTGGATCGGGCAGCCTAGAAATATAAGGGGGGAGGCCATTGGCCTCCTTCATGCATTTCGCAGAAGAGGCGAAGGCGGAATAATGCATTTTCATAATAAAAATAACTTTTTATAGTTATCCACAGAAAACTCAAGAAATATATTGACTCGTGGGCTTAAATGCTTAGTATGCGCTCATTCCAGAGCACAAAACACATGTTTTGGCAAAGTTTTGCCTATGTTTTAGGCGCTTTTTAAAAAACAGGTTTTCGCATTGGATGTTGGTATACGATCTGGCGTTTCGTATTGATATAAAACGAAATTTTACGGATCGGTTTGAAATCAAATAGTAACAAAAAAGGAGTCGTGAATGGCCCGTATTTCCGGTGTCAATGTTCCTGACAATAAACGCGTGATCATCTCCCTGACATATATTCATGGGATTGGTCGCTTCTCTGCTGAAGAAATCTGCCGCGAAGTCGGTATTGATTTCGCCCGTCGTATGAAAGACCTGACTGAAGACGAGCTGAACCAGATCCGTAAAGTGATCGAAAGCGGCAAATACGTCATCGAAGGTGATCTGCGTCGTGAAATTTCTCTCAACATTAAGCGCCTGATGGATATGCAGTGCTACCGTGGTATTCGCCACCGTCGCGGTCTGCCGGTTCGTGGCCAGCGTACTCGCGGTAACGCTCGTACCCGTAAGGGACCTGCGAAACCTGTTGCTGGTAAGAAAATCGTCAAGAAGTAATTAGGCTAGCAAGTAAGAGGATATTATCATGGCAGCAAAAGATACTAAAAAAGGTGGCGCTCGCAAAAAGATCGTTCGCAAGAACATTGCGATCGGCGTGGCGCACATTAACGCATCTTTCAACAACATCTTTATCAACCTGACCGATCCAATGGGTAACACCATTGCATGGTCTTCTGCTGGTATCGTTGGCTTCAAAGGGTCTCGTAAATCGACGCCTTTTGCTGCACAGATGACAGCTGAAGATGCGGGCCGTAAGGCACAAGAACATGGTCTGCGTGAAGTAGATGTACTGATTAAGGGCCCGGGTGCAGGACGTGAATCCGCACTGCGCGCTCTTCAATCTCTCGGATACGTTATTCGTTCCATTAAAGATACGACACCAATTCCACACAACGGATGCCGTCCGCCAAAACGTCGTCGTATCTAATAGCTATTTCTTCCGGGGGATATCCCCCGGAAAGAATTTGTTTTGTCGTTAAGACACTAATGCATGGTGAAAGGGAAAAAGCATGCTGATTCAAAAAAACTGGCTCGAATTGATCAAACCAAACAAAGTTGAAGTTGAACACAAGAGCGATAGCCGTAATTTTGGCAAGGTCGTTGTTGAACCGCTAGAGCGTGGATTTGGTCTGACACTCGGTAACTCATTGCGTCGTGTTCTTCTGTCCTCTTTGCAAGGTGCTGCTGTAACAGCGGTTAAAATTGCTGGTGTTCAACACGAATTCTCGACCATCGAAGGTGTTCGTGAAGATGTAACTGATATTATTCTGAACGTGAAAGCAATTGCCGTGCGTATGCATGTTGAGGGCCCGAAACGTATGCGCCTTTTTGCTGAAGGTCCTTGCGAAGTGACTTCCGGCATGATCGAAGCTGGTGCAGATATCGAAATTATGAATCCTGATCTCGTGATCTGCACGCTGGATAAAGGTGCAACGCTGGACATGGAAATGACTGTAAATACCGGCAAAGGCTACCGCCCTGCTTCCATGAACCGTCCTGAGGACGCACCTGTTGGCCTGATCCCTGTCGACAGCATTTTCTCTCCCGTTCGTAAAGTATCCTACGATGTAGAAGACACCCGTGTCGGACAAATCACCGACTACGATAAACTGACCCTGACCGTTGAGACAAACGGTGTTATCACAGCTGATGATGCAGTCGCATACGCAGCACGTATTTTGCAGGACCAGTTGCAAGTCTTCATCAACTTCGAAGAACCAAAAGAAGCACAAGTGACGGAAGAAGAGGAAAGCCTCCCATTCAACCGCAATTTGCTCAAGAAAGTCGAAGAGCTGGAATTATCTGTACGTTCTGCCAACTGCCTCAAAAACGACAACATCGTTTACATTGGTGATTTGGTACAGAAGTCAGAATCCGAAATGCTGCGCACACCGAACTTCGGTCGTAAATCACTTAACGAGATCAAGGAAGTTCTCGGCATGATGGGTTTGCACCTCGGTATGCAAGTAGAAGGCTGGCCTCCTGAAAATATTGAAGAGCTGGCCCGCAAAATGGAAGATCCGTTTGCACATTAGAAATTTTGGACTAGAGCCGGGTATATCCGGCTCTGATCCGAATAGGGCATTTCGCCCGCCCCCGAAGAAGAACGGCCTTGTTAAGGCAAGTGTCCTTGGGATTGTAAGATGATTGTCCAAATATTGAATGCTGGACATCGCAACAAAGTAGAAAGGAAAAGACCATGAAACATGGACTGAAACAACGTAAATTGAACCGTACATCTGCACACCGTAAGGCATTGTTTGCCAACATGGCTGCAGCATTGATCAAACACGAACAAATCATCACCACTGTTCCTAAAGCAAAAGAATTGCGTCCTGTCGTGGAAAAGCTAATCACCTTGGGTAAAAAAGGTGGGCTGTCTAATCGCCGTGCTGCGATTGCTGCTTTGCGCGATGAGGATATGGTTCGTAAATTGTTTGACGTATTGGCTCCTCGTTACCAGGATCGTCCGGGTGGATACACTCGTGTTCTTAAAGCAGGCTTCCGTTATGGAGACGCAGCACCAATCGCTGTGATCGAATTTGTAGACCGTGACCCTGCCGCAAAAGGTCAGGATTCCGGTCCTGTTTTCACTGAAGAGGTAATTGAAGCAGCTGGTCAAGCTGACGAGACTTCTGTGCCAAAAGAAGCTGTGAAAAAAGCAAACAAGAAAAAAGCTGAAGACAAAGCTGAAGAAACTCCAGCTTCTGAGGAAAAGCCAAAGAAAAAGGCAGCTCCTAAGAAGAAAAAAGCTGAAGAATCTGCTGAATAGTTAGTTTTTAGGTAGTAAATTCAAAGGCCTCGCAAATAAAGCGGGGCCTTTTTACATAGTTAATAATTTCTTGCATTATTCTATGGATGGGTATATAATTCCCGCCATAATTCAAAGGCAAAAAAAACAACAAGAGGTGTGAAATGGCCTTCTCTGCTATCTTTAATAATCCAGCAGTAACACGTACAGCCGCAGCCCTGGCAACCGTATTCGGTTTATCTGCATGTGCGGTTACCCCACCAACCTATACCCAGACAGCAGGAATGAAGCGTGTTCAGGTTGTAGAAGGGGCATCAATGGACGCAACTGTTGAAATGGACCCATGCCGTCGTGCCGGAATCGAACCGAAGCATATATATGATGTTAGTCCGCAACAGGTTGTCTCCAGACTGAATAACGGTGAAGCTGTTGATTACCACCGTTCTGTTTATTTGTTCATGCCGAAAGACGCTACGTCCGGTTGGCAAACAGCACTTGGTGCTGTTGGTGGTGCTGTGCTCGGTAATGTTGCTGGGAAAGCATTTGGTCTTCATGGCGGAAGCCGGACAGGTGTCACAGTTGGTGGCGCGATCGCAGGTGGCGTAGCAGGCGGCGCAGTATCGGGCGAAGCACGTGTCGGCAACCTGATGGAAAAGAAAGCATGTGAACAATATATCGATGGTGAATTGTCAAAAATTGCGCCAAAAGACCGTGATGTTGCTCCTTACAACATTGTTACAAGCCCACGCGGCGGATACGACTACAGGCAACAGCCAAGACGCATTATGCCACAAATTATCTGGACCAGATAATAGCGGTTTGAAAAAGTCTTTGAAACCCTGCTTTGCTGCAGGGTTTTTTTATGACCTGATATAAAAAGGTATCTGTATGAATAAAAACTATGAATAAAAAACAATGTGGAGGGGGGGTAAAAAACTGAAAAAAAGACATGACTTTGGGCGCGCGGCGCGCAAAAATGCAACTCTCAAAGCAGAAAACAAGGACTTTTCTCAAGTGCAAAAACTCTATGCCGTATTGTTGATAGTCGCACTGGCGCTAATGGATCAGGTCAGTAAATGGTGGATTATCGAGGTCTTCTTTCGCCCGCGTGTTTTTGAGGCCGATGGAGCAAGCCAAAGGTTTATGGATTGGTTTACAACAGTCCCGCAGGATAAATTTCCACCTGCAAGATATGAATGGGCAGAAAATCTGAATATTGTCATGGTGTGGAATGAAGGAATCAGTTTCGGGATGCTCTCGAGTGATCACGCCTTTATGCCGATGGTTTTATCCGTCTCTGCCTTTTTGTTGGCCGCAGGATTGTTTGTCTGGTTGTGGCGTACGCCGCATATAACAACATCTTTGCCCTTGGCCATGGTCATCGCCGGGGCATTGGCAAATATCTGGGACCGCATCCGCTTTGGAGCTGTCGCCGATTTTATAGATTTCCATGTCAAAGACTGGCACTATCCGGCATTCAATCTTGCTGACTCCTGCATTGTTGTGGGCGTCTTGTGGTTGGCGTTTGACGGAATAGTTCTGGAGGCCCGCCGCATGGCAAAAAAAGAAGAAGAGCTTGCCAAAGAGGCTGCTCCCGACCATATTGATGGGAATAAAGAAGGAAGCAATTAAGGATGTTCCGCCATATCGTGCTCAGTAGTTTTTTTGTAGGATCTCTTATATCTCTTACGGCATGTGAAACCGTAAAGGATGAGCTGGGTCTATCGCGCCATACACCTGATGAATTCATGGTGATGAAGCGTGCGCCCCTGGAAGTTCCTCAAGACTTGTCGCATTTGCCGCAACCGCAGCCTGGGGTACAGCGTCCACAAGAAATGCCAGCGCTTGCGCAAGCTAAGCAGGCTGTCATAGGTCAAGAAAGCGTGACCATCGCAGATCAAGCCTCGGGGGCTGAGCAGCATTTGTTGATGAAGGCAGGCGCACAGAATTCTTCAGAAAACATTCGTGCTCTTGTAAATAAAGAGGCAGCAGAGCAGACCGATACAAAAACACCGGTTATGAAAAAGCTGTTGAACATCGGCAAAGATCAGCCTGCTGCAACAATTGTTGATCCTGTCAAGGAAGCTGAGCGCATCCAGAATAACCGTCAATCGGGCACGCCGATTACCGCAGGCGAAACACCGACAATCAACGACTAAATTTTCGGGGGAAGAAAGTATGTTTACATCAGGATTGCGAACCGGTCTGATGGTTACAGCCTCATTGCTGATAATGGAGCAGGCGCAGGCAGCCTCCTCCTGGGATGTTGCGCCATCCTCGATACCGAGTGTATCACAAGCTGAAATCCCGGTGGGGCCTGAAAAAGTTTTCGGTGCAAAAACGACAACGCTTGATAACGGAATGCAGGTAGTTGTCATTGAAAATCACAGAGCACCGGTTTTAACGCACATGGTTTGGTATCAGGTCGGGTCGGCTGACGAACCCCGCGGAGATGGGGTCTCAGGTGCAGCGCATTTTCTCGAACATCTTATGTTCAAGGGATCGAAAGCCATCGCTCCGGGAGATTTTTCGAAATTGATCCGTGGCATTGGTGGGGATGATAACGCATTTACCAGTTGGGATTACACAGCCTTCTTCCAATCAATTCCCTCGCAATATTTGCGGCATGTCATGGCACTTGAGGCGGATCGCATGATCAACCTTTCTCTGCTTGATAAAGATATCGAGTCAGAACGTGACGTCATTATCGAAGAGCGCCGCATGCGTACAGATAACGACCCTAAGGCACTGTTTTCAGAACAAATGCGCGCGTCACTCTTTGAAAACTCGGCTTACGCAGAACCGATTATAGGTTGGAAAGATGAAATGCCGAAGCTTTCGCGTAAGGATGTTCTGGACTATTATAATAAATGGTACAGCCCGTCTAATGCCATTCTAGTTGTATCAGGAGACGTCACTTTTCAGGATGTTGTCTATTGGGCACAACAAACCTATGGAAAAATTCCGTCCCACGCTGTTCCTGCACATGTTCGGCCGACAACTCCGGAACGTATGGCTGAAATACGTTTGACGATGCACCACGAAGATGTGCGGCAGCCAGTACTTATGAAAGCTTGGATCGTGCCCTCTTTTATGGAGGATAGGCGCGCCAATCTGGGGTTGGAGGTTATGACTGAAGCTATTGCTGGTGGAGCAGCAACACATCTCTACCAATCTTTGGTCGTAGACCGCAAAAAGGCAGTATCGGTCAGCCTCTCCTACGATGGAGATAATCGCGGACAAGGGAGTTTGTGGCTTTATGCTATCCCGTCACCGGGAGTGGATCTTGAACATCTGGAAACAGAAATTGATTTGGTTTTTCAAGAAATTGTTGGAAACGGAATATCCAAAGAGGATGTTGAAAAAGCAAAAACCCGTCTGATTGATCGTGCTCTATACGCGCGCGATAGTGTAGCAGGGCCAGCAATGGTGATTGGTCAGGCATTGGCCATGGGCGCGACGCTTGATGACATCGAATATTGGCCTAAGGAAGTCAGTGAGGTAACACGGGAGGATGTGCAATCGCTCTTTGATATCTACCTTAATCCGATTGCTCCGAAAAGGCTGCCTGTGACTGGACTTCTTCTGCCCAAAGAAAGTGAAGAAAAATGAAAAAATTATCAGCAACGATCTTTGTGATAACCATCCTGCTTGCACAGTCAGCGGCGCAAGCATCTATCCTGAATATCCAAACGGTCATCAGTGGTAAAGGGATTACGGCATGGCTTGTCGAAGATCAGACCGTTCCTGTGCTTTCGGTACAGTTTGCTTTTCTCGGAGCGGGCTCTGTCAATGATCCTGAAGGAAAGCAGGGTGTAAGCCAGATATTGTCTAATACGCTCGATGAGGGAGCAGGGGATCTTGATGCTAAAGCCTTTCAGGCGGCATTGAATGACAACTCTATCTCTTTGTCTTTTGCATCATCACGGGATAATTTTTCAGGGTCTCTGAAAACTTTGACCAAGTATCAGGACACGGCATTTGAGTTGCTCAGACTCTCTCTTTCCGAACCGAGATTTGACGAAGAGGCAATTATCCGGATGCGGGAGGCCAATATGGCACGTATCCGCTCGAATATGAGTGATCCGGAATGGTTAGCTGCGCGGTTATCAAATGCGGTAATATTTGAAGGGCACCTTTATGCAGGAAACTCGGGAGGAACTTTATCGTCCTTGCCTCTAGTGACCGCAGATGATTTGCACAAAAAACTCGGAACCCAATTCTCGAAAAAGAATCTGGTTATTGCGGTTGCAGGAAATATTACGCCTCAGGATTTAATCGTATATTTGGATAAGGTATTCGGGAATCTGCCAGAAGATCCTACATTAGTATCGATCGAGAAACTTATCTGGCCGCAAGAGCCGCGTACCATACAGTATGATAAAGAAATCCCTCAGACACAGATCGAGATCGCGTACCCAGGTATCGGGCGGACCGATCCGGATTACTTCGCTGGCGAAGTCATGAACTACATATTTGGAGGAGCTGGTTTCGGATCACGCTTGACAGAAGTTGTAAGGGAGCAAAATGGCCTGACCTACGGAATCTTCAGCGGAACATCAGAAATGGATTATGCTTCTGTTTTTTCTATTGAAACCTCAACGCGGGCAGAAAAAACGCAGGACGTCTTGAGCTTGATTGATGAAGAAATTTTAAGAATCGTCAAAGATGGTGTAACCGAAAAAGAGCTTCGTGAGGCAAAATCCTATCTGTTGGGATCTGTTCCTCTGAGTTTAACTTCGACAGACAGAATAGCATCTGTCATGCTCGGATTTCAGGCAGAGCATTTGCCTTCCAATTATCTCGATATTCGTGAACGGGAGATTAAAAAAGTCACACTTGACGATGTCAAAAGGAGTGCTGGGAAAATCCTTAGTCCGGCGGCAAAAACTGTACTTTTGTTAGGGAAACATATAGAGGCAAGTAATATTCGTCGCATTGAAACGCTTCCCGACATAGAATAGGCTGCGATTCAGGGGTTATGCCCGTCGCCAGAAAATCATAGGGAGAAAACATTCCCTCTTCGGCCACTGTGTATTATCTGATTTTTAACTTAAAGAAGGGAAAATCAGGGAATGGAAGCAAATCCTGCGCAGGAGACACTCCCTCCCATCTCGCAAGAAGAATTGGATGAGGCTATCAGAAAGCACATCATGTTTGACAAGTGCAAACCTGGTGGCGCACGCGCACATATTAAATTCAGATCACTTGTCGGGCTATCTTTTCGGGGAGCGAACTTATCAGGAGCAGATTTTACGGGATCTGACCTCAGGAATTGCAATCTCTCGAACGGGAAATTCCATGGAACAATCTTTTACGGCTGCAATCTTCAGGGCAGCGACATGTCGAGCAGTGATTTTACACGGGCAGATTTTAGAGGCGCCGATGTAACCGGTGCCAATATGAAAGAATCTGACCTCGAAGGTGCTGATCTCCGCCAAGGCGCGCGCGTCATAACCCAAAACGCAGCAGGGGATTCGATTTCCGCCTCAAACGGCAAAACCACATTCAAAGGGGTCGGACTTGAAAATGCCAACTTGTCAAACGCCCGCGCTTCTATGGTTGACCTGAGTGACTCGGATTTAAAATCTGCGCGTATGGCGCATATTGACCTTTCTCAGGCGGACCTTCAGAATACAAACCTGACAAATGCTTTTATGGAAGGCGCTAATCTGGAAGCATCAAAATTGAACGGCGCGATTATGGTGGGAACAAACACCGAAGGCGCTAATCTGGAAGGGGCAATCTACGAACAGGTTCTGACAGATGCGCCATCCGGAAAAGTCTTTGATTATTCCGAGGAAGAAGATCCGCTGGTAAAACTCTTGAAATCACATAATACGTGGTTGCAATACGCCGGACAAAAAGGGAAGCGGATTGACCTAAGCGAATATGATATGCGAACCGTACGTGACCTTGCGGGCTATGCACTTACAAATATAGTTGCAGATCGGGCTATTTTTCAGGGAATGGTTTTGATGCGCGCCCAGATGCAATGTTGCAGTTTTCAGGACTCGGATTTTCGGGATGCCAAACTTAAGGAAGCTGATTTAAGAGGGTCAGCCTTCCCGATGGCGAAACTAACGCGCGCAGATCTGTCAAATGCGAATCTCTCCCCTCTGTTCTTCTCTGAAGACAGAAAAAGAGTAACCGATCTGAGTAACGCGGATTTAAGTTTTGCTGACCTGAGTGGGGCAAACTTACAGGACGCTCTTTTGAAGGGGGCAAACCTTAAAGGGGCAAATCTCTCGAAAGCAAACCTGATCGGCGCAGATTTAACAGAAGCAGATATGGAAGGCGCTGTTCTGGAAAAAGCAAGGCTTAGCTAAAAAATATTTTTTCCACCCCCTTGCATTCTGGACAGAAAAGGATTTCTCTATACGAGAATGGCTGCTCGCCATTTAACTCTCTTGAAAAAAACAATATGTCTATGGAGGACATGATATGAATAAACTCTCTCTCTTGGCCGTTTTGGCACTTTTCGCATTTGCTCCGGTAGCAGCACACGCTGACGACCATGCAGCGGCTCCTGCTACAGAAGAAGTTGCAGCTCCTGCAACTGAAGAAGTAGCTCCTGCTGAAGTTCCTGCTGACGAAGCTGCTGCAGCTGAAGAAGCAACAACCGAAGAAGCTGCTCCTGCTGAAGTTCCTGCTGAAGAAACACACGCCGAATAATTTTCGACAGTAATCTTTGAAGACCCGTCCGGCCTTGCGCTTGGGCGGGTTTTCTTATTGAGGAACAAGCGAATTTTTGACTCTTGGGCGCGAAGCTGATAAAACCGCCGCATGACCCCATCCGCCCGTATTAAAGCCGTTCTGGATCTTCTGGAGCGCATTGAAAAAGCCCCCATTCCAATGGACCTGACCATTGGAGACTACATGCGTAACCGCCGCTATATTGGCTCGAAAGACCGTGCCTATATCGCAGAAACAACATACGCAGTCGTGCGCCACCACGCACGTATTATGTGGGGACTGGAACAAATCGGCGCGGAACAATCCCCGCGCGCGCGCCTGATTGCATACTTGGCTATTCAGGATGCCGAAACGGTCAAAGATTTATTCGACGGCACAAAACACGGCGCAGAAGAATTAAATGCCGATGAACTGAAACTGGTAGAAAACTTCCCCAAAGAATTTGAAGCAGCTCCCGAAGCCGTCCGCGCAGAATGCCCACCCGACTACGAAGCCTCGCTCAAGGCTTATTTCGGGCAGGATTTCGAAACCGAAATGGCATCACTCATCGCACCAGCTTACCTGAACCTCCGCGTCAATCTCGTGATGGGCGACCGTGAGAAAGCCAAAACATTGTTAAGCGAAGACCGCGTCAAAACAACCGAGAATAAATTCTCTCCATGGGGCTTGGCAGTCGAAGGAAAAACATTCCTCTCCATGACCCGCGCCTTTAAAAAGGGACTGGTTGAAATCCAGGACGAAGGCTCTCAGATGATTGCCCTCGCATGTGACGTGAAACCTGGTCAACAGGTTCTGGATTACTGCGCAGGCGCCGGGGGAAAAACCTTGGCTCTTGCTGCCGCCATGAATGTCAAAGGCCGTATCATCGCCATGGATTTGGAAGCCAACCGCTTGGCAAAAGCGCGCGACCGTTTCCGCCGCGCAAAAGTCAGCGACATTATCGAGCCGCGTCCGCTCTCTGATGAAAAAAACCGCAAATGGTTACGCCGCCAAAAACAATATTTCGATTGCGTCCTGATTGATGTGCCGTGTTCAGGCACAGGCACATGGCGCAGAAACCCTGATATGCGCTGGCGCACCTATGGCCCGTCTGTAGCAGAACTGGTCGAAATTCAACGCGATATCATGGAAAAAGTGGCAGGCACAGTCAAACCGAACGGACGCCTCGTCTATGCGACCTGCTCGATGCTGCCTGAGGAAAACGAACAACAGATCGAACATTTCCTCTCCCTCCACCCCGAATTCGAATTGAAAGAATTAAAAGATGTCTGGCCCGAAGGCTGTCCGCCGCCATGTGAAGGAAACTTCATGCGCCTCACGCCCCACCGCCACGGCACCGACGGCTTCTTCGCCGCAATTTTGATTAGGAAGCCTGAATAACCCGTTCCGAACGTCCACCGAGAGACGTCAGGACTTCATAGCCGATGGTCTTCCAAGACGTAGCCAATTGATCGACGGACTGATTAGGGCCGATCACTTCCATCCAGTGTCCTTCTTGCGGCTGAATACCTGTCACCCCGCCGATATCAACAATAATCAAATCCATCGACACACGCCCGACCACAGGGCAAGCCTGCCCGTTCCAATAGAGCGCGGAAGAATTGCTGCCCGAGCGTAAAAACCCGTCCGCATAGCCTAAGCCCACAGTCGCAAGCCGCGTATCCTTGGGGAATGTATAGGTGCGGTTATACCCCGCTGTTTCGCCTGCCTTGACAGACCGTATTTGAAGAATACGTGTCTCAAGCTTCACAACATCGGACATCGGGTTTGCTGTCTCTGGCGTCGGGTTTGCCCCATAAAGCGAAACACCTGCACGCACTTGGTTCCGATGCCATAAATCACTTTTGAAAATCCCTGATGAATTACAAATACTCTGCAGAATACCGACAGGCGCCACCGCATCGAAATCACTCACCTGTTGCTGGGACGGGGACGCATCCACATCTTCGGACGAAGTGAAATGCGTCATCACCATCATAGGCGCAGTATGCTTGCCTAAAAGGCCTGCCACATCTTCGGGGTCTAACCCCAAACGGTTCATGCCCGTATCAATATGCCAGATAGCAGGAAGATCAGCAGGGCAGCGCGCAACCTCGGAAGGCGTATTCAGGACTGGCACAATCCCCAAATGGGCATAGCGTTTCTCTAACCCCTCAACAAGGCCGCCCAGAACGGCAATAGGATGCTGGGTGAGAGAACGCACAACCAAAGCCTCTTCCCACTGTGCCACATAAAAGAACGTGCATCCTGCCTCTTCTAACGCAGGCACAACCACATCAACACCCAATCCGTAGCCGTCGGCTTTCACGACGCCCGCAACAGAACAATTTGCCCCGACTTTATCCTGAAGAAAACGATAATTGGATTTCAGCGCATTTGTATCAATCGTGAGACGAGAAAAAGCACCTGAGGACATGGCAACGCCTTTGGAAAGGGGAAAAGATTACGAATGACGCAAATCAAGATCAGCAAAGCGCGTGACGTTCGGATCAAAGTACAGCTTAACAATACCAATCGGGCCGTGACGTTGCTTCGCGACAATTGCTTCCGCCACGTTGGCACTATCTTGCAACCGCTGCGCCCAATGCGCATAACGCTCGTTAAACTTGTCGATGGTTTCACTATCGCGCTGTCCGGGGACTTCACGCGCCAGATAATATTCTTCACGATACACGAACATCACAACGTCCGCATCCTGCTCAATAGAACCCGATTCACGAAGGTCAGAGAGCATCGGACGCTTGTCTTCACGTTGCTCCACCGCACGCGACAACTGTGACAGCGCCAACACAGGAACTTGAAGCTCTTTTGCCAAAGCTTTAAGGCCTCGCGTAATCTCGGAAATCTCGAGAACACGGTTTGATTCAGACTGACGTGACCCGTTTCCGCGCAAGAGCTGCAAATAGTCAACGACGATCATGCCAAGCCCGTGCTTACGCTTCAAACGGCGGCAACGTGTCCGCACTGCCCCGATGGAGAGAGCCGGCGTATCATCAATATAAAGAGGCACTTGAGACAGACGATGCGCAGCTTGCGCAAAATCACGGAACTGCACTTCGGTCATGTTCCCTTTACGCAGCGCATCGCCTGAAATATTGGCTTGTTCCGCCAGAATACGCATCGTGAGCTGATCGTGCGACATCTCGAGAGAGAAGAACGCAACAACCGCACCTTCTTTGCCGCCTGTCTGGGCGTAGGCTTTCGCGGCGTTAAACGCCATGTTGGTCGCAAGGGCTGTTTTACCCATCGACGGACGACCCGCCAGAATCAACAAGTCGGAATTATGAAGACCGCCAAGCTTTTCATCAACATCCTTGAGGCCAGTCGTAACACCTGTCACCCCGCCTTTGTTGTTGTAGGCACTCTCGGCCAATTCAATCGCAACTTTGATGGAATCTCGCAAGGTCACAAATTCATTTTGCCCTGAGCCTGACTCGGCCAAGCTAAACAACCGCGCTTCTGCACTCTCAATTGTGTCCTGCGCATCGGCCTCCAGATTTTGGTCGTAAGACTCGTTGACGACATCATTCCCAAACGTAATCAACTCACGGCGCAGGAACAGGTCATAAATCGTGTTGGCGTAATCTTCAACGTTAATGACAGAAATCACACCCGCAGCAAGGTCAACCAGATAAGCCGCGCCACCCACTTGATCGAGATCCGCATCCTTTTCAAAATAACCCTTGAGGGTTACAGGCGTTGCAGTTTGACCGCGATCAACAAGGGTTTGAATGGCTTTGAAAATGCGCTGGTGCGCTGGTGCATAAAAATATTCGGGCTTGAGCATATCACCCACACGTTCCCACGTGCGGTTATCAATCAGCAAGGCTCCGAGAATTCCTTGTTCGGCTTCAAGATTATGTGGAAGCACGCGGTAATGCGTATCTTCTTCATGAGTCTGAAGGGATGTCGCCGCATTCGGGCCTTGGAAACCGGATTTCTTGAGTTCTGCTGATGAGTGTGCCATGGGGAAACACTAACAGAACTTTTTCTTGCATACTACAAAGCTTTTGAGAGGGAGATGTGAATTGCGGGGATAAAAAAACCGCCACGAGAACTCCGTGGCGGTTTTGTAAACTCTACTAGAAAGAACCGATTAAGCGGCAGCTTCTTCAGCTTCAACAGGAGCTGCTTCAACTTGAGGAGCTGGCTCAGCAACTTTGCGGTCATCAGCGTTGTAATCAACAATAACAGCCTTACCGGTTTTTTCCTGTGTTTTGGCTTCCTCTGCAGAACGTGCAATGTTCAGAGTGATCTGGACTTTGACTTCAGGGTGCAGAGAGATTTTTACAGGGAACAGACCGATAGCTTTAAAAGCTGCGTTCATTTCCACTTGGGAACGGTTGATGGTGACACCGCATGTCGCTGCGATTGCTTCAGCGATATCACGGCTAGCAACAGAACCGTACAAATGTCCGGCTTCGGAAGCCTGACGGATAACAATAACTTTTGCTCCGTCAATTTTCTTGGCTTCTTTTTCTGCTTCTGCGCGACGCTCTGCGTTCAGGCCTTCGAGAGCCTGACGTTGAGCTTCAAAGTAAGCAACGTTTTCTTTTGTTGCGCGCAAAGCTTTCTTTTGCGGCAGCAAGAAGTTACGTGCGTAACCTGGCTTAACCTTAACGGTATCGCCCATTTTTCCCAGATTCTCGACTTTTTCGAGAAGAATGATTTCAGTCAACATTATAAACTTATCCTTTCCTGAACCAATGCTCTATTCGTTATTGGAATTGGAATATGAAGAGGAACGATCGCGATCGCGGCCTCCTCTGAACGGAGATTGTTCCATTTCAGTACGAACATAAGGCATCAAAGCCATATAACGAGCACGTTTGATAGCTTGCGCCAATTCACGTTGTTTCTTCTGGGAAACAGCAGTGATGCGGCTAGGAGCAATTTTACCGCGTTCGGATACATAACGACCCAATGTACGGATGTCTTTCCAGTCGATAGCTTGACCGTTCTCACCGGAGAATGGGCATGTTTTACGACGTTTGAAGAAAGTTTTCTTTTGTGGTGCGTCAGCCATTATGCAGCCTCCTCTTCGGTTTGTTCGACATGCTTGTTCAAAATTGCAGAAGGACCTTTTGATGGTTCTTCCAATTTGATGGTCATGTAACGGACGACATCTTCGCTGTTGCGCATCAGACGCTCGATCTCGTGCACAGCAGGAGCAGGGCAGTCTGTTTCAAGCAAGGTGTAGTGACCTTTACGAGCCTTGTTAATACGGTATGCGAAAGTACGCAGACCCCATTGCTCGGTCTTCAAGATCTTACCACCCATGTCGGTGATGATTTTGGAATAATCCTTAGTGATTTGCTCGACTTGAGCTGCACTAAGGTCTTGCCGTGTAATAAACACGGTTTCATATAGCGGCATGTTTGTCTCCTTTCGGTTTCGCACCTCTAAACTATTCAGAGGGGAAGCTGACCTGCGCCACAGGCCAGCAAGGTTGAAGTGGCTTGTTTTAACCAGTATCCACATCAAAATGCAACAAAAAACTCTGGTATTCCGCCAAATATATGGACAGAGTAAAAAGTGCTCCCAAAATACATATAATATTTTACAGAATATGCAAAGATTCTAAAAGGGGAAATCTTTAATTTCAGCCGTTATGCATAGAGAATTGATGTGAAATAGCATAGAATGAGCTGGATTGCAGGGGTAAATTTGAATAATTTCAATAAGTTGACCGTTATATTGGCGCTAGTGACTTTGATAGGAGCTAGCGGAAATGCGGCTCTGGCTGAGGACGGGGGTATCCTGAAAGGCTATTTGAAGCAAAGGATAGTCGAAAAAGTTCTTGAAGATCGCAATCCTGAAGGCGGATGGAATAATACCAAAATCCATATCGCGGCGCCGGGTAATTATACATTCAAAGTCAAATATGACGGAGAGAGCAGAGAATACCTGATCCATGTCCCGAAATCCTATACAGGACTAAACAAGACGCCAGTCATCTTTGCGTTCCACGGTGGCGGGGGAGATATGGATCATATGGCCAAAGACAAATTTTACGGCCTCATCACCTCTTCCGAGAAAAACGGTTATATCGTCGTCTTTCCCAACGGCTATTCAAGATTCCCGTCAGGGAAATTGGCGACATGGAATGGCGGAGAGTGTTGCGGAACTGCACGGGACAAAAATATAGATGATGTTGGTTTTATCCGCAAAATCATCGGCAATATCAAAACGCAATTGAATGTTGATGCATCCCGCATCTACGCAACCGGCATGTCAAACGGCGGGATCATGTCCTATCGGTTGGCCTGTGAAGCCACGGATTTGTTCAAAGCCATTGCCCCCGTAGCCGGAACAGACAATATGCCGAAATGCAACCCGTCTCGCCCGATCTCGGTTCTTCATATTCATGCACTTAATGATGATCATGTGCTGTTTAGCGGCGGCGCTGGTGAAAATGCATTCAAGGATCTCACGAAAGTGACGGATTTCACATCCGTACCTGATACAATCAATCTATGGGTTAAACGCAACGGATGCGAAGGCCAGCCAGAACGAGTACTTCAGAATGACGGTGCTTATTGTGATCTCTTCTCGAAATGTAAAGCAGGAACACAAGTCAAACTCTGCGTCACCAAAGAGGGCGGTCACTCTTGGCCGGGTGGTACAAAACCGCACGGATCAGAACCGCCGTCAACAGCGATCAACGCAAATGATGAGATTTGGAAGTTCTTTCAAAGTCTGGAATGAAAAACGGATTATCTGGCCTGCGCAAAATCATGGCGAAGGTTATTAAACGCCAAACCATTTTTCATGACAAAGCTGACATACATCATAAAGGCAATCAGCTCATCTAAAGATTTGGCCGATTGCTGTTTACGCGCCTCGCGGTCTGCACGCTCGGACATCAAGGCTTCTTCGTTTTTGAGGGCTGCCAATTTGCCGTTTGTTTCCGTGCTGTCTTTCAATTCAACAAGACGCGTATCAATGGCAGATCGTAAGCTATCATGCATATCCCATGCAATTTCGGTCATCGGATCATGTGCGCCCCCGCTGGCCAACAATTGACCCAGACGGTCTTTGGTATCACAATATTGTTTGTACAGTTGTGCGAGTATTGGGTCCACCTGCATATACAGGGAAATCATGTGCCAGTAACGCTCTTCGGGAATATTCTGCGCTTGGTTAGGTTTCACGGCATCAACGCGTGCAACCATCATATTCATCAGATCAGTCAGGGATGTCTTTGACATACTAATCTTCCCGTGTTCCCCATTTATAATTTTTTATGTGTTATCTCTCTTTTATAGAAAATATATGAAAAACTGGTTAAGGAGCGCGGGTAAAATGAAAAAAAGCCGGTTATTTAAACCGGCTTTGGCAAAATAATCATTAAATATCAATTGGCTAGTCAATTCCGATGGCGGCTTTGTAAAGGTCTAGTAGCTCTTCTTCTTCACGACGTTTCTCGGTTTCCATTTTTTGAAGACGCAAAACTTTACGCATGATTTTCGGATCGAAACCAACACCTTTTGCTTCCGCATAGATATCCTTGATATCATCCGCCAAAGCTTTTTTCTCTTCTTCAAGACGCTCAATACGGTCCAGAAAACTTTTCAAACGCTTTCCGGCAACGCCACCGATATCAATGGTTTCTGTTTCTTGTTCATCGTGGTCTTGCAATGCAACTTGCCCCATGGAGATACTCCTTGCTTTAAAATTCTCGAAACAATTATCAAAGGAAATGAAGACTATGTCCTAGCGCATCACGCGCTCTCAAGACAAGCAAATAAAAGGGCCTATCAAGAATTATTTTCCTGACAGAACAATCCAGCGTTCAATCTCGATTCCATGCTGATTGGCTCCTGCTTTCGCTGTGCGTCCGATCTGGATTTGGACCAGCAGCTTCTGGTTTTGCCCCGGGCGATCAGTCTTGCTTTTAAGCTTAACAACGTCATTGCTGTAGAACGTGGTCATAACAGGAACCTGCACCAACCAATGATAAGTCCCTGAAACAAGTCCTTCCCGTAAGACCTGTGCAGGGCCATCTGCAATCGCTTGCATGCGCATGTTATTATTCTTCAGCAAATTCTGTACATTCATGCGTGTCAGATAATCCTGATATTCTTTGTATCCGTAAGCAGAAAAGTCTTTCTGGATATCCTTATGCACGACAGCCCAGTTCGAGATGTTCAGGCTGAGGGCTTGGGATATAAACCCTGACCCCCAACTTTGAATTTCTTCGGGGCTAAGATGGGGTTGGGTAATATCAAGTGTACTTCCCTCCCCGGCGACCTTCGGTGCTTTTCCATACATATCAAGTAGCTCGCTGGTTTGGGCATCTAGGGGAGGCTTGCTTTGGTCATAAGGTGTTTTTTGATTCGGGTTCACAGATTCCAAAGTATGGTCTCCGAACAGAACTTCAAGAATAGACCGTGCAAATGCAGGCTGCGGCATTGCAACAGCAAGGGTCAACGCACTGGCGGCGCACAGGGATAAAGAGGCAATACGAAAAGCGGGCATATACGTTATTTGTTTTTACGGGCTTGGGATTGACGAAACAGATTTGGTATAACTGCTTTCATTGTACCAATTGTTTTCCCGATTTCCATTGCATTTTCGAGACGGCGGTCAAGAAAAGCCTGAGTAACCATAATACCCTTGGATTCATCCGTAATCCATACCATAGAGGTTCCAACCAGAATAGAGGAGAGCATGGCGCGTTTGGTGTGGCGCGAATAATCGGACGATTTGTCTCCCGCCCAATCCCAGATACGGTCCGCGGTACGCCACAAGACACGTTGGCTTTGAACGACATGTGTGGGTAAGGCCCAGAATGCCAGAGCATGGCGAACAGACTCGCGATGTGGTGCCATAACTTCGTAACGGGCCATAAGGGCTGCCCGCACACGATCTTTGCTGCGCAACGCATCGTATGGAATATCATTCAAGGCCGCGATCATCTTACGGTCTGCAAAATCGGAAAAATGGGAAACAACATCGATCAGGCCGTTAGGAAACAATGTCTTTTCAGCAGTATCCTGAAGTTTTGCCGAGCGGACAGCCTCTTCGACCAGTGACCATTTCCATCCTTGGGTGCGGACGTCATCAAGCATTGCCTCAATCACGTGGTCTCTCAAATTCTGGACTTTTGCGGTCATTCATGTCTCCGGACAAGTGGATTTTAATATGTTTGGTAACTGAAGATACCAAATGATTGGGTGAAAAGCCAAGCTTAGAATATATTGCGTTGCATGACAAATGCACTATTTTGTACAACAGATCAACGGAAACAGGATATGGCCAAGAAACCGGATAAAACGTCAGACAAAACGACTGATACACCCCAAAACGGAAAAATGGGGCAACGCGTCAAACGCTACTCGCAAGTGTCAGCGACTGTTGCGGGTGTTGCTGCAAAAGTGGCGGGCGAGAAAATTCTAGGCCTCAAAATCGAACGCGAAAAACACGCGGCTCAACTACTGGCATCCTTGGGTAATCTCAAAGGCCCGCTAATGAAGGTCGGTCAAATTCTGGCAACCATCCCCGAAGCCCTGCCACCGGAATATGCGTCTGCACTTCAAAACCTTCAATCGAATGCGCCGCCGATGGGTTGGTCCTTTGTCAAACGCCGCATGAAAACAGAATTGGGCGCAGACTGGGAAACAAAATTCAAAACCTTCGGACAGCAAGCCGCCGCAGCAGCAAGTTTAGGGCAAGTGCATAAGGCAATCCTCCATGACGGTCGCGAAGTGGCTTGTAAGCTGCAATACCCTGATATGGACTCTGCAATTGCTGCAGACCTGTCGCAATTAAAGTTGCTATTCTCGCTTTACGAAAGCTATGACAAGTCTATCCAAACAAATAATATTCACCATGAATTGAAGGATCGTCTTTACGAAGAACTTGATTACGAACGTGAAGCGCGCCAATGCAATCTCTATCGCTATATGTTGCGCGATGAAAAATCTGTCCATGTTCCCGAAGTCGTGTCCGAACTCTCGACCAAAAGATTACTCACGGCAACATGGCTCGAAGGCGGAAAGATTCTCGATTACAAAAACGCATCTGTGGAAACGCGCAATCAAATCGCCCTCAATATGTTCCGCGCATGGTATGTCCCCCTCTACTATTACGGCATCATCCATGGTGATCCGCATCTGGGGAATTATTCGGTGCGCAAAGACCTCTCTATCAACCTGCTTGATTTTGGTTGTATCCGTGTGTTTCCTGCGCCATTTATCGGTGGTGTCATTGATCTCTATCGCGCACTTCAAACCAAAGACACATCTCTGGCGGTCCATGCGTTCGAGACATGGGGATTTGAAAATCTCAACAAGGACCAAATCGAAACGTTGCTCATTTGGGCCGGGTTCTTGTATGAACCGCTTCTGGAAGATAATGCCCGCGTCATCGGCAAAGCCGACAGCGGAGTGTACGGGCGCGAAACCGCCCAAAAGGTTCATAAACGCCTGAAGGAAGTCGGCGGGGTTAAGCCACCGCGCGAATTCGTCTTTATGGACCGCGCTGCGCTGGGGTTAGGCTCGGTCTTCATCCACCTTCAGGCCGAAGTCAATTGGCACCGCCTGTTCGAGGATATGATCAAGGATTTCAACATAAATGACCTCGAATCTCGCCAAAAAGCCGCACTTAAGCAGTTTGATCTACTTTAGGGTTGACGGACGCGGGGGCTTTGCGATATACCCCTCACACGCTCCAGAAACCAGAAGCTACCAAAGTCCAAAAACACCTGTTTTTAAAACTGTTTATTGAGATCGCGGGGTGGAGCAGCCCGGTAGCTCGTCAGGCTCATAACCTGAAGGTCGTCAGTTCAAATCTGGCCCCCGCAACCAATAAAACCTAATAAAATCAATAAGATAACGACACGTTATTTCTTCCTTAATCCCCCTGTGATACAATAAAAACAGTCGCACAAAACTCGCACAATTCGCGCAGTTTCGCACAAAGGGAGGATGCTCATGGAAAGGCATAGAATTCTTGGCGATCAAGTCGCTTTGTATCGCCGTTATGAAGATGGCCCATGGCATTGCTATACTTTCCTGAAAGGCAGAGAATGGCGGAAAAGTACCAAGGAAAAGAGCCTTGCCCGTGCAAAGGATGTGGCAACAGATTGGTTTAACGAGCTACAGGCGAGAGATCATCTTGGGGAACTTCCTACGGGCAAGAGCTTTGCCCATGTCGCCAAGATGTTTTCTGAGGAATATGAGGCCACAACGCGTGGCCACCGTAGCCCTAAATGGGTGCAGGGGCACAAAGATAGGCTACGGCTGCATCTGCTGCCTTTCTTTGGAAAAATGTCCATAAACGAAATTACCGCAGGAACGGCCCAGCAATACCGTGCGCACCGTTTGACCGAGCCGGAAGGTTATGACGAAGAAGAGATCGGTAAACCTTGGAAAGCACCAGCACGAAAAACCATTCATAACGAAATTGTTACGTTAAGCCTGACGCTTAAAACAGCACAGCGTCATGGCTACATTCTTCAAGTGCCTGATTTGTCTGACCCATACAGGCGCCATACAAAAGTAAGCCACCGACCTTGGTTCACCCCAAAAGAGTATAAACAGCTTTATACCGCTACACGTAAAAACGCACATAACCCGAAACATCCGCGTTTTAAGTGGTACGCTGAACAGCTTCATGATTTTGTGTTGTTCATGGCCAACACAGGCCTTAGACCGGATGAAGTCAAGCAGCTCGAATTCCGTGATGTAGAAATCGTCACCGATGAATGGAGTGGAGAAAAAATTTTGGAAATTGAGGTGCGCGGCAAGCGTGGAGTAGGTTACTGCAAATCCATGTCTGGGGCCGTTCTTCCGTTCGAGAGGTTGCGTAGTCGGCCTAGACCAGCCGGAAATCTCTCTGAAGACAATATAGATGAAGGTGATGTAGAGCAGGTGGAGCTTCCACCCAAGCCGACTGACAAACTCTTTCCAAATGAATTCAAAAAAATGTTCAACGGCATTTTGACCGAGAATAATTTGAAGTTTGACCGCGATGGAAAAGCGCGGACGGCTTATTCCCTGCGTCACAGCTATATCTGTTTTCGCTTGCTCGAAGGTGCGGACATTTACCAAGTAGCAAAGAATTGCAGAACGTCGGTCGAGATGATCGAAAAACACTACGCAGCACATCTCAAAGATATGCTCGATACATCTCTCATCAATGTCCGCCGCAGCAAACAATCCCCCCAAGTTCAAATCGGAAGAGAAGAAGATGAATAGAGGTAGAAAATGACATTTGTAATTCTCGCATTCCTCTCTCTTTGGTACATTATACCGTTTTTAATAGGAGCCCTATTGCCAAATAGGCGATGGTTAGGAATATACACGGCTATCGCATTTCTTTTAACAGCTTACATATTGTACGATCTGTATCAAATTCCCGAGGCTAAAAGATTTGATGGGCCGGGTGGGGTATTTGGCCTAATTTTTTCTATTCTTTTGGCTTGGGGAGCCTATTCAGGGATTGCATGCAGGTGGTTGATATTTCTTCTGAAAAAATACGTAACATGGAAACATCTCAGGCTTGTTATAACCCTGATTGGATTCTTGTCGTTGCCCGTTTGGTATGGAGTATCCCATTTCTATGGGGAGTGGAAACGCAGGCCGCCGAGCAAAGAATGCGTTGTAAATAACCTTGACTTTGTTCTGGCCGGATACGAAATTAAGGTAGTTCCTACAGATATTATATTTGCAGATACATCGGATGGCACTGGTAGGGCGGATGATAGGCTGGATAATTTTTATTCCAGCTTCTCAGTGCCGCATGTCATGCGCAAATATTGCGATGCAACCAAACAAGGGAAAAGCCCACTTACTGCAAACATGATATTTTTCGGTTTTGATGGGGCATATAATAGCAATAAAACAGCGTCGTATAAGCTGGCTTGTCAGAACAGTATTGGGCGATGGCCAAGAGATCAGTACTGTGATGAAAATAAAAAAGACTCTTTGCCTCCAAGTCTGCATATATTTGATAGCAAAAAATATGATAACAATCCTTACGATAAAATGCCTGAAAACTTAAGTTCCTATCGATGGTATTTGGAGCATAAATCAGAATATTCGGTTGATCCGAAATATCCAGATTTTTTAAGAAAAGGAAAATCAATATATTGGGTGAGTAAATCTATCAGGGTTGGAAATAATCAAGAACCGCTATCTGCCATTTGTGGCTTTGCTGATGACTACAGCAAAAGAAATGTCCTATGTCATACAGTCTATCAGGTTATGGGAGATATTTATATTGACTACTATATTCGATTGTCATGGGAGAACCCTGATAAAGACGCGAGGGTTGTTTACGATAAAGTAAACGATTTTATTTCCTTCTTAGACTTGACTAAGAAAGAAGAGCGAGAAAATGAATAAATCCGTCAGGCGCAAAATATGAAATATCACCGCAGCAAACAAACCCCACAAGTCCAAATAGGAAGAGAAGAAGATGAATAGGAAGAATATTTATAGACTCTTGGTTCTTATTACATGTTTTGGGACGCTCTGGGAGATGCCTACAGCGCATGCAGACGTGTTCTGGAGAAAGGCTATTCTTGCCTGTAGCAAGGACACAAACCAGTTTGTTATCAGATTCGGAACTCTCTGGAATGACGATAAAATTGATAAAGCCGAGCTTGTTAAAACATCACCGGACATAGGTGATTTGTACAAAAAGTTTACGGTTGTGCCGGATGGTCAATGTATATTGCCAGATGGTAAGAAAGTAAGAGTGCGCTCTTCTGTATCCCAAGCCTTTGCTTATGGAATGGGAGGGGCTGACCCAGATAGTGGCTTTATCTTGGAGGTAAATGACCATCCGGTCTTTTATAAAAAGAAATTCTACCTAGGTTATGGGCAAGAAAAATTTGTTCTAAACAGTGTCCTTTATGATGATGGTGTTTTGTATGAGGATGTATCTGGCCGATTGGAGATCAAAGACAAAAGGTACCCAGAATCAGTTCTTTCAGATGACGAGAAAAAAGAATTCTATAGAGATAGAGTAAGGGTGCGTCTCAAAGAGAATGTGTCGGAATTTTGTAAGGAGCTACTAGGTTCTAAAACGAAACCGGAATATTCAAAGCCTGAGAAAATACCCCTAGGCTTCCTCTCGTCATTTAATTTTGATCTGAATAACGATGGAAAAATTGATAAGGTCTTTCGTATTGGAGGAAGTTCGGCAGATTGCGGTGTGGGCTGCGGAACACATTATTTTGATGGAAGTTTCTTAATGGTATTTACTGACGGAGAAGAAAAAGTTCCGCAGTTTATAGAGGATATGAACAATATCCAAAAAGGAAGAGACGATGATTATCTTTTTAATCTTGATCTGGGCATAAAGAGTATAGAAAAAATTTCCGACTGGAGTGCCTATTTCATAAGCTACAGCGCATCAGGAAATACAGCAAGGTACATATATAATGTTCCGTTTGGCTATAAAGGAACCAACTATATTGAAGCATTTGAAGTCAGTGAAGATGCTCTTCCTAGAAGGTCTATAGTAAAAATGACTCCTGACAACAAACTGATACCTGTTTGTAAATACCCCCATTAATCCGTCAGGCGCAAAAGGCAGTTTGAAGCGCCGATAGGTCTGGTCCGTGGGGCACCTTCGGACCTAGACGGATAATATTTCCAAAAGGATGCAAGGGCAGCCACGCATCCGTTCACCACCGCCCGATGGGCTTCTTGGTGGTGATAGGCTTAAAAAAGATAACTCCTATATGGGCTTTGCCCCTAGCGCGTGCAAGGGTCTTCGATAAACAGATCAAACCGTATCCCCGTTTTTCCTTCGCAAACTCTGTGCAAAACGAGTGATCCCCCTCGGATTGATCCGCCCTATGGCACTTGCTCACCCCATCCTCGCCGGAAGGCAAGGGTTCATATGCAACCCACTAACAAGGATATTTAAGATGACAACACTTTTTGCACAGCCCTATGACATTTCTGCCAATGGTTTCTATTTCGAAAACGCTGAAGACTATCAAGAGAAAACATCAAAACTCCTGAATCGCTATGGCGAACCTGTCGAAGAATTTGAGATTCAATTTATCGACGGGGAGGGGATAGACTGCGACCTATTCAAAGCCATATCAATCAGCCAGTGCACCTGTGAAAAATTTCTGGACATCGTGGAGGAATGGACCGAAGACGACAAAATCAAAATCATTATAGCCGTTGGAGAAGTTGGATATAACTTTGACTTGAACAAAGACACGCCCAACCAGTTTGACATCGAACTCTATCAGATTAACTCGCTCAAAGAATTAGCCGAACAATTTGTGGAAGAGGGTTTATTTGGTGATATACCAGAACGCCTCAGAAATTATCTGGACTATGACGCAATCGCCTGTGATTTAGGCATGGATTACAGCGAAATCAGAATTGACGGCACAAACTACATTTACCGCTGCGATTAACCACGCAGCCCTCAAAACCAAAGCCGCCTGCACAGGCGGCTTTGGTTTTGACCACTTCTTGGGGCAAACCACGCCAGTTGCGTACCCACCCACCCAGCATCCCGTTATTAGGAAGGCCAGTAAATCTTGGTCAGTGGCAAAAGGCTTCGTGCCTCCATATCCATCGCTTCGTAATTCTCAATGATGAGGTCAACCAAATCATCAATATCCATGAGGGTGCAGGGTATCGAAGCCCGATCCGCCTCATACTTGGCATCTTTAGAGAAACCACCTGTACTGACATACAAACCTTTGTCGTCTTTATGCCTTCCACCAAGGAAACTACGAACTTCTGCCGATCCCATTGACTGGTTGGGACGGTGTTTAACCTCGACCACGATACGCGGTTGCTCCAGACCTAAACCATCCGGTGAGGCGACAATATCCTTGCCACGATCAGAGCCTTGCGGCGAAATACGGGTTTTATAACCCATAGCGCGAAGCGCACCCGCGACAAGCTCCTGCATTTCTTCCCAATCAAGTGCGATAAGTCTATCCTTGATAAACTCTCTCGCTTTAGATTTTAGGTCTTCCAGCAAATCTTTTGTATCCACGGCTACTTCTGCAGAGGCGTAGGATTCAGCCTGTTCCATTTTTACAGGTTGTCCACTCATCAGGGCATTGATTTCTTGCTCTGCACCCTCAGACACTTCAAAAACACTTAATGTCGATCCCAGAGAGTTCTTGGCAGGGACGGAAAGTCTGTCACGGTCAATTTGTGCCTCCCATGTCACTTTGCGGCGGTGCGCGGTCGAATCTTTTGCACTGGCATCAAAGGTATAATCACCCGCGATTCGCCCAATGTGATAAATGCGCTTTGACGGGTCATAGGTTATCACCCGATCACCTGTTTTTATCTGTGAGGCGACTTTATGAAGCTGGCTACCAGCGACAACAGCCTTCATACGCTTGAATTCAGGCCATGTGATTTTGACCTTCTCAATAACCTGTTCGCGGGACTTCATGCCCTGAAGTGATCCCACCTCATGCCAGCCAATAGCAACCATTCCTTGTTCAAGAAATGTCTCCGCCAACTGTCCGCCGTCACAACGTACCATCCACATTTTATGCTCCTATTTTAGCTAATCCTACCAAGCTCATATTCTCTGCCTCGCTTCCCTCTTATGCTACTGGATTTGACCTGTGAGTCTCGACCCTAGAATAATTTACGTTATGCTCCGATTTTCTCGGCAACAACTTTCTCTGAAATTCTGATGTTTTTGAGTAAACTAAAATATGGTTGTGATGTAATGAAACTGTTTTAGCGTCATTCTTACCCTGTACGCTATGCTGCCATACGATATTTCCCCAAAAATTATTTCTTCCAAAAATTTCATCACACATCACCTTGAGATAATGCGCTTCATTATCATCAATCGTAATCCAGAGGGAACCATCATCGGACATCAGGTTACGGATGATTTCCAAGCGATCCCGCATCAGGCCAAGCCAGATGGAGTGTTCCAGCCCATCATCATAATGCTCAAACGCGCTTCCCGTGTTATAGGGCGGGTCGATAAAGACACATTTCACCTTACCCGCAAATTCTTGCTCCAACGCTTTGAGCGCAAGCAGGTTGTCGCCAAAAATTAGGCGATTGTCGAAAATGTCATTATCCGTTACCCGCGCCTTGGCGTGATACGACTTCGTGGGGTCTTCCAGCAAAATCCTCGGCTCCAACTTCGGCCTTTGCTCTTTCCCAATCCACGTCAATTCTAATTTTTGTTTTTTAGTCATTACACATTAGTCTTTCTTAGCAAAGAACGGCAGAAGACCGCTTAAATTTATCGAAGGCCACAGATCGTCTATGCCCTTCATAACAAGTGATGGCTTGTCATCAACGGCTTTGAGCATAATCGAAAGCAAGGCCTTTTTGTGATCCTCTGTTCCTTCGTTATCAATCTCGGACTTAAAGCTGTGATAAAGCTGCATTACTCGCTGTTTGTGATTGTATTCTTCATAAAGCCTACGGGAGAGGCGAATTGAAGACCATCCAAACAAACTGATAACGGCCAAGGGTAGGGCAATCAAAACTCTAAAGATCATTACCTTTTCGTTTATATCGTTACTCTGTAAATCTTTGAAAAGGTCAACAAATAGCCAGATCATAACGCCCAATGGGGCTATGAACATCGCGTAGTAGCTAATCGTAGGGACATGGCTTTTAATAAAATGACGAACATTTCCCCAGCTTATAAAATCGCCGTCATAAGGGATATATCCATATTTTGACTTTGATTGAACGTATGCACTTGAAAGGCCTGCTGCACCAGCTTCGGGTAAAAGCGATCTAATTTCTTTTTCCAAATCTGCTTTGAGTTTCGTATTTTCCGCCTTCAAAGTTTCACGATCTTTTTTCATTTCCTCAATTAGATTTTTCATCTCTTCAAAAAGATCATAGACCTGAGTACTTACACAACGATTTGTGACATTGTTGCTTTCATCGCGGTCATCCACTAGTAGATCGTCATGCAGTTCAGAAATTTTGGTATTAAGGTCATATATTTCGGCAATTTTTGTTTGAGCGTCTGTTTGCCTGCCCTGTAAATCTGTATGAAGAGCTTGAGCTTGATTGCGAAGGCTTTCAAAGTCTGACTTGATCTGATTAACAGCCTGAACATCACTGTTGACGCTATCTTTATTCTGCTCCGCCTGTTCTTTAATCGTTATTATTTCTGTTAGAACATTATCTAACTTGCCTTTTGTATTTTCTGTTTCTTGAATTTGTGCTGTTAAAGACTCAAGTTTTGTATTCAGGCCATTGTGCTGTGTTTGTGCCTGCTTCTTCAGTGTCTCAAATGTTGTTTTGGCTTCTACTATTGAAGACAAACCGCTTTTTGATTCCTCATAGGATTGGTTAATTTCGTTTTTCAGGCTTTCTATTGTACCCTTTACTCCCTGTACGCTTTCTAAATCTTTGCGGAACTGCTCGATTTGTGGCGTAATTTGAGCCATGCGCTGTTCAAAATTTTGAATGGGGTCTTGTTGCGGCTGTGCAGATGTGTTGTCAGTCATAATAGTTCCTTCACCTTTTCCATTGTTATTACTTATGACTCTTCTTTATTTCCCCTGAGTCCTTTTGCATCTTCTTGCTTCAGGGACAGCTTGGGTGTTGAGGACTTTACGCGTTTTTCAACTTGCTTGATATGTTCAGCGGCAGGGATATTCTCTGGCAAATCTCCACCAATTTTGACAATGGCTGCGCGGACTTCTTTGCCCACGTCTTCATGCGCTTTAATTGCCTGTTGCTGCCCAAAAATACCTTCACGTTTCAGTTTATCCCGTGTTTGCGTCATACGAAACTGGTTTGCTGCAAGCTCCGTTGCGTTCATTCGATCCATCAGATTTTCGTCTTCGGGAATCCCTTTTCGTGACTTAATGTTCTTGCTACTCAATCCGTCATAAAGCCCCTTGTATCCTGCATCGTGAAATACTCCGAACATTTTATTTTGTACGCCTGCCTCACGAGCGGCTCCTGAAAGAGCCTTGAACTCCTCTGCCGTTTGGCGACGCATTTCCAGACGTTCTTGGTCTGCCGCCAGTTGGTCGGATAACTCTTGACGGCGGGTTTGAACTGCAAAGTATTTTTGCGCCGCAGCAATTTCAGGCTTTCTGGGATCACCGTTTTGGGCAATCAGGTAGCAAGCAAAACGGGAGAGGTGATAATCATTTTGTTCCCGCTTTGCTTTTGAACCAATTTCGACCATTTTGCCGGCGCCGGCAAAATGGTTTTCTATGGCATTTCCAGAGGCTTGGCAGGATTCCATCGCTCTTGTAATGGCATCCTCAAACCGTCTCCATTGCGAATAACCCAGATGCGTTTGCAAGGCCCGCGCGCTCCAATATTCTGCGCCGTGTTCGTTTATATTTTTTAGGCCTTCAAAGGAAATGTCTTTGTTTTCTATAATGCTATTCATGTGCACCCCTATCTTTGTTCTCAATTTGTTCTATACGATTCCTATACAGCTTTCCACTGTAATGAAAAGACTGTTTCAAGCGAAACGATCTGCTTCAGTTTTCCTTCAATCTCGGCAATCAGTTCACCACGCTTGCTGTCGATTTCGTCTTGAGCATCAAAGAGCTTACGGCGTTTTTCATTGCGCTGACTTTCAAGGTTCTTAACCTGCTTTTGCCCCGCCAGTTTTTCTTCCAGCGTCAGGGCAAGGGTAGCGGCGCGTTTGGCTTCCTTAATCGAACGATCCATTTCCTTGATGTCGCGCTCCAGCGTGACTTTCAAATCCTCTGCCCAACTGTCCAGCTTGTCTGCTTCTGCTTCAAAGAAATGCGCGTTACGGGCGGAAATATCACGTTGGATTCTGGCTTGCTCTTGCGCCGCCAAATTTTCAAGGATTGCCGTGTCAAAACTCATACCTGTTTGCATGGTTTTTACAGGCAGGGTGGAGAGACGTTTGGCAAGGTCAGGCTCCAGAACATCGCCATCATCCGTATGTGCTGTGAAAATCAGATAATCCTCCACCTGATCCAACGCTTCTATGGTCAACAGGGAGAGCGAGAGCTTGCCCGCTTTGCCAATAAAGGGTTCTAGGGCAGAAACTTTTGGCTGTGCGCTGGAGGCATTGAAGGTAACTTCCGCGCCCTCTAACGAGTCTGATTTTATTTGCTCCAATAGTTTTTGTGCCAAGGGGTGGCCGAGGCGGTATAAATGCGCGTCACCCGTTCGGCGCGGCAATTCATAAAGGCCTAGAGGAATATCATCATTCGCGCCCACAAATGGGGGCGTATTGAGGCGAAAGCTGTCCTTCTTCCCATCAATAAAAACGGCATGGTCTTGCAATCCGTAATGCGTGACATCCATCAGCATCCGTTCATAACGGCCGAGGTTGGCTTGGCTTTCCGCCTGATTGATTTTGAGTTTTTCAATCACTTCGGCATCAAAGTTTTCCAGCAACTGTCTGCGTGTTTGCGTCATGGTATCGGTGATTTGGGCGTTTAATTCAGCCTGCAACTGGTCAAAATGCCCTTTGATTTCTTCAGGGGTACGGCATTTTTGGTATATGTCTGCAATGCGGCGTTCAAAATCAACACCAGATTCAATTGCACCTAGAACCTCATCACTTGCGCCGAATACGCCCTCAAACAAATGGAATTTTTCGGATAGAAGTTGGAAAACGCGCTGATCCGCTTCGTTTTTAAGATTCACAAAATTGACAACCACAACATCATGTTTCTGGCCGTAACGGTGACAACGTCCAATACGTTGTTCAATACGCTGCGGATTCCACGGTAGGTCATAGTTTACAACCAGAGCGCAGAATTGCAGGTTAATACCCTCTGATCCCGCTTCGGTGGCGATCATAATTTGCCCCTTGTCGCGGAAATAATCGACAAGGGCAGAACGCATATCAGCGGTTTTCGATCCCGTGACTTTGTCTGTGCCCTCATGGCGTTCCAGCCATTCGGCATAAATAGCCTTTGATTTTGGATCATTATTCGAGCCGTTGAATAGCACAACACCATCTTTGTAGGGGCTATCGGCCAAAAGACGCATGAGATAGTCCTGAGTTTTACGAGACTCTGTGAACACAATAGCCTTACGCGGCAGATGTGGTGTGGCAAAAGCCTTATTCAGAGCGGTTATAAGGGCTTTCCCTTTGGCATTGTAGGTGATGGATACCGCAAGATCACGGAAAGACTTTAGGTCTTCAATCTCTTTGGCCAAGGCTTTCTGGTCAGATTCAGACAAGATTTCTTCATCTTCGTCATCCTCCCATTCTTCTGCGGTTTCATCCAAGGCTTCGTAGTCTTGATCCAGTTCTTCCTCAAGCGAAACATGGGGGGCCTGTTTTGTCATTTTCTTTTCAAGGCGAGTGATAAGCGTATCTAATGCACCCGCAATAGCGAATGTCGATGAAGCCAGAAGTTTCCTCAAAACTAATGTCATCAGCGAACGCTGACTATTGGGCAACGCCTGTAAATTATCGCGGCGCAGATACTCTGAAACAAGGCTATAAAGCCTGTCTTCGCTTTCTTCCGGTGTAAACTGCTCTACCATCGGTAAACGTTTGGTATAAGAAACAGATTTAACCTGACGACGAAGTGTCCGGTGGCAGACAGGCTTTAGCCTTGATTTCAAGGTATGAAAAACTTGGTCTTCGTTCAGATTGATGAATTGCTCCCGAAAACTTTTCAAATCCCCAAAAGTTTGTTCATCAACAATGCTGACAAGGCCGAACAGCTCAAGAAGGGAGTTTTGTAAAGGCGTGGCTGTCAAAAGTATTTTGGGCGCGTGTTTCAGGGCATTTTTTAAGGTGTTTGCGATGACGTTTGACGTTTTATAGACGTTTCGTAAACGGTGAGCTTCGTCAATGACAACCAAATCCCACGGGACACGGTGTAAATCAGGGGCTTTGCTTTTGGCAAACTGGTATGAGCAAATGATAATACTATCTTTGCTCTCGAAAGGCTGAAAATTGCCGAGCTTAACAGCATTGTTATAGGCTTTTGCCTCAAGGATTGAACACGGCAGAAAGAATTTTTCCTGTAATTCCTGATGCCATTGTTTCCGGAGGTTTGATGGTGTGATAATAAGGATACGGCGTTTTCTTTCTGCCCATTTTTGTGACAGAACCAATCCTGCCTCAATCGTTTTTCCGAGACCAACTTCATCGGCCAGCAAAGCTCCCTTGGATAAAGGGGAGCGAAAGGCAAAAAGAGCCGCCTCAACTTGATGTGGGTTAAGGTCAACTTGGGCATCAACAAGAGCGCCTGCCAGCTTTTCGTTGCTGTCAGATGGAAAGCGCCTTGTAAGTTCATGCGCATAGTATTTTGCCTGAAACGCAGTAATCACGCTTTTGTCCATTTTGCTCAATTTTGAGTATAGGTTAAGAAATTACTGTAATTATCATTAGTGAGCAACTAACGATTGCGGCTATCCTCTTGTTTATTCATATTTATTTTGAAGATTTCCACATAATTTGGCAAAAATCTGCTGATTTTGTGAACACAACAGCATTCAAGGGTCTGTGCCAAAGGATTGGCAAATTGATCCCCTTTTCTTTTTATTCCCTTCTGATATGTAGGTGAGGCGGCACCTGAAGTTGGCAAAAACCGTATCTCCTGTGATAAACTGAAAGGAAGAGCTTAACAGCGCACTTACGCAAACTCCGTTTGCAGTGCTTTTTAAGGCTCAATAGAAGTGCTGATCGCGACTAAAAATAGCCGAATCAGCGCCATAAATCGGGCCACCAGATCATAAAAACTACAGGGTGTGTGATCGTTGGCGATTTATCATTGTTCCTTGCGTGTATTCTCTCGAGCAGAAAATCATTCTGCCGTGGCTGCGGCTGCCTATCGCTCTGGCCAGAAACTTGTCGATGAGCGCACAGGCACCATTCACCGATATGAGAAACGCTTGGGCGTGGTGAATGCCTTTATCCTGATGCCCCTCTGTGCGCCTGAGCGGTTCCAAAATCGCTTTGCGCTCTGGAACGCAGCCGAAGCATCCGAGACACGCAAGAACTCCCGTGTGGCCAGAGAGGTCATTATAGCTCTCCCCTATGAGCTGACGACATTAGAACGGGAGAGCCTCACACGGGACATGGCAGCTTATCTGGTCGAGAAATACCGCGTCGCGGTTGATGTTGCCATCCATGCTCCGGTGGACAAAGACGGCCACGATCCCAGAAACCACCATGCACATCTTCTCTTTACCACACGGGAGCTGACCCCGGAGGGGTTTGGAGCCAAAACCCGTATTTTGGATGACAAAATAACAGGCCCCCAGCAGATCGAGATCATTCGGGAAGTCTGGGAGACTTTAGCCAATGATGCTCTAAGCCGCGCAGGACATTCAGATGTGAACATAGACAGGAGGACACTCGAGGCCCAAGGGATCGAGCGTATCCCTCAAATTCATGAGGGAAAGGCGTCAACCTACGACGACGACCTGCATGACAGACGCCATGACGAGAGGGAAGAAGACGACGGCACCGACACAGAGGATGGTGACGACGGCAAGACAGAAGGTAAGAAATCCGGTTCAGGTGACGCGGGCAGCCGTTCACCGGATATGTCCCCTAAAGAAGACATAGCAGAAAAACCCCTCTCTGAAGACAAACTCGAAACTAGGGACAAATCCCGTTCGGAATTTAATGCCGAGATCAAAGCCCTCAACGAACAGAGGGCCGAGTTTCCCGATAAACCGCTCAGTAACCAAATTGCCGAGATTGAGCAAGAAATTGACCATCTCGACAGGCGGGTGGAACGTCTGGAAACTCTTTTAGACAAAACAACACTTCCCCAGAAACTCCAAAAGCTGATTGGCAACATGGCGACCAAGGCCAAGGAGTTTCTTGCTTTAAGGACAGAAGACCAGATTAAACGAGCTTTATCGGAATCAGAGAGAACGGAAAGGCACGAGCGCCAAATTGCCCGCTACGGCAGAACTTACAGAGAAAGCATTCATTCCCTAATCAGGGAGATGAAAGACAAGATTGAAACGCTTCAGTCCAGAGAAACAGAATACAAAAAATACCGTTCTTTCGTGACCATGATCGAAACCGAGGTGATGAAACTAAGAGCGTCCCATGCTCATACGCTTAATACCCCGCAAAAACCGGATTTGGGCGGCCTTGCTCCCGTAATACCCACCAAGACACCCGAACAGGTTAAACCCACTGCCAAGCCTTCAGAAAAGCCAACAGGAACACAAGCAAAAGTACCGGATGAGCATAAGCCATCCCCTAAAGCCGAAAGGCTTCAAGAAACATTCGGCAAGGCGCAGATAGAGAAGCAACCACCTGCCCAGACAAAAGCAGAAAAGCCAGTACAGGCTAAGGCCACACCTTCTTCTGACACTAAAACAGACCCTGCAAAACCTGTAGAGACGAAAACCACTACAGGCATGCAAACGCATAATTCCAAGAATTATAAGATTGAGGCCAACGCCCAGACCAAACAAATGCTGGATAAAATCCAGACAGAATTAAAGGCGCGAAAGGCTCAAGAAGCAGCCCAGAAACCGGAAATGTCCAAAGCCACTGAGAAAGAAGCAGGTCTCAAAGGGCAATTCCGCAAACCGGAACAGCCACCTATCAAGCAAGAAGACTTTATCAAAAAAACAAAGGCCGAAGCCCAAAAGAAACGTCAGGATATTCCCCCTGAATATCGCGCTCCGCCTTACACAAAAGAAGAACTGAACCCGAAACAGAAACCGGAAGCAAAAGCTGCTACCCCACCGCAGGATGAAAGTGTCTTGGATAAATTCAAGAAGATGTGGAAGCAAGAATCTGCTCCACCGCCACCGAAGCAATCCAACCCCACCGATACACCTAAACCGAGAAAACCAATGTCCTCATCATTCAATCAAGCGGCTAAAAAGCCAAAGGATGTGGATTCTTCACCTGACCCCGAGCAAAATCGGGATTTGCATTAGTGGAATTCTTTGCATTTTTCGATGTAAATAATTGCAAAAAAAACAAACAGTATTTATTTTTCAATAAAGAATAAGAAAGGCACTATTAATGGCAACGCTTTACCTAATTCATGGTTTTGTAGGGACGGGAAAAACAACTTTTTCTAAAAATCTGGAGAAAGAAACCCGATCTATTCGATTCACGCCAGATGAGTGGATGTGCGAGCTGTATGGAAAAAATCCACCAAAAGAATATTTTCAAGAGTACGAAGAGCGGATCAAAAATATAATCAAGTCGCTATCATTTGATCTTTTGGAATCTGGGGTTAGTGTTATTTGGGATTATGGATTTTGGTCAAGAAAATCCCGAGAAAAGGCGTGCGTATGGGCTAAATCTATAAATGCAGATATAAAACTTTATGCGCTGGTTTGCCCTGAACGCACTCTGCGGGAACGTGTAAGGCGAAGGACGGAAGAAGAAGTAGATGGAGAAGTTTTCATTGATGATAATGCGATCACAGAGTTTCTTTCGTTTTTTGAGCCAATAAATCCCAGCGAAGAAGATTGTGTTATTATTAATACATAACACTTCTGTTGATCATCAATAGACAGGCCAAACCCAGAAGGTCTATGTCCTCATCATTTAATCAAGCTGCTAAAAAGCCACAGGATATGGGCTCCTCACCTGATCCCGAGCAAAAACGGGATTTGCATTGATAGGAATTCTTGGTGCCTCGTATTTCTTTTCCTGACTTAAATCTTCCTTCCTCTGTCTTGTTACCGTTATATCCCGCCTTTATGGGCAGGTGCGCCGTTTCTGCAATGGTGCGGCCCGCGCCACTCAGCCTGAAGGCTTCCCGTGTTGACCATGCATAAGCGGCTTGTTCCCCTGCCTGACTTTTTCGGCGTTCGCTAACAAACCCGAGAAAGGAAGAACATCATGCAAAAAGAAACTTGTTTATCTCCAGAATTCCAGCTTCAAATCCAGACACAAGAACCTTTGCTCTACGCTCAGCCCTATGACATATCGGCACATGGCTTTTATTTTCGCAGTTTGGAAGAGTATAATGAGAAATCGGCCAGTCTTCTGAACCGTTATGGCGATCCGCTGGAAGAATTTGAAATCCAGTTTATAGACGGTGATGATCTTGACTGTGAATTATTCAAGGCACTTTCTGTTCACCAAGGCACGATAGCTGATTACCTTAACGCGTGCGAATGTTTCTCTGATGACCAGAAAATCAGGGTTATTCTTGCTGCAGGTGAGAGCGGCTACAGCTTCGATTATAGCGCGGATGATCCGGACGGATATGACATCGACATCTATGAGCTTGATAGCCTTCGTGAGTTGGCAGAGCAATTTATCGATGAAGGCTTTTTCGGTGAAATTCCCGAGAACATTCGTTATTACCTTGACCTCGATGCAATTGCCCGTGACCTCGCTATGGATTATTCCGAAACTACCATCGCAGGTAAAAACTACATCTTCAGATACGCGTGAAAACGCGCATCTTTTTAGAGCCTGTGGACAAAAGATTGTCTAACCAGTTTGTGGAAGCTATATTGGGTAGGCAAGACAGTCGTAAAAACTTGGTATGTACTGATATTGGAGATAAATTGA
>JAVEVE010000009.1:0-37113 GCA_034005165.1 Pseudobdellovibrionaceae bacterium
AAAAGAAACTGCATTCTGTAGGGAGTGAGACAGCAAAAAAAGTATCAAAAATCAGTGATAATGCTTTCTATTCAGGGAATCCGGATGCAGCGCTAACTGCAGCTCAAATGAAATCGTATTTTCTGGAGGCAAGGATTTCAGCGCAGTATATCCTTTTAGGAAGGGATATAAAAAATAAAACCAGGGAATTTTCGACTTCACTATCTTCCTATAGGGAATCGGGAGATATGCTGATTGCGTATTTAAAAGATAGGAAACAAAAAGAGGAAGTCCGTACCCTGATGAACGACAAAGAATATGAAGTCGTTCTGTCTGATATCGTAAAGAATATAAATATGGTTCACGAAAAACTGTATGCAATTCAGCAAAGCGAAGGTGTCATATCAACTTTAGTCGAAAATCTTTCAAGAGACCTTGAGGGGAAACGCGATCAGGCGTTTAAGGTAAGTGTTGATACTGTGTCATGGTTCAAATGGCTTGTATCTATCGTTTTGATTATTGGAGGCGGTGCTGTCTTGATATTGGTTGTCTATCTGATGAAAACTTTATCCGGCACAGTTCACAATCTTTTTGAAGGATTTGATAGATTAAAAGTTGGGGTCAAGGATACCGATGTCACGACAAGCGAAATGGTCGAGAATCTCTCCAGCGTTGTCGAATCGGCAAAAGAAGTTTCGCAGCGTAGTGAAGTAATGGAGACAAGCGTCTCCACAATGAGTGGGAGCATAACAACAGTCTCGTCAGCTGTAGAAGAGTTGGATAGATCCATTCGGGAAATTCAGAACATTACGGCGAACTCTCTTATGAGCAGTCAGTCAGCGGTTGAGAGAACCGTAAAGATGGAAGAAGTCATCAATGAGCTGGCAAAAGCCTCTGAGCAAATCGGAGAGGTAGTTGTCTTGATTAACTCTCTGGCCGAACAAACAAATCTTCTTGCTCTCAATGCGACCATTGAAGCGGCTAGGGCAGGTGAAGCAGGAAAAGGTTTCTCTGTTGTAGCTGATGAAGTTAAAAAATTGGCTGTTGAAACAACACATTCAACGGAAAGTATCCGTCTGCAAGTGAACAGAATTTCTGATATCTCTTCGCAGGCTCTATCCTATATGAATGAGCTGGCCGATTGTGTCAGGGATATAGAAATAAACTCCAAGCATATTGATAATGCCGTGAATGAGCAGCAGAGCGGAACATCTTCTATCGGGGACGCTATGAATGAAGTGACTAAGCTTTCCAGAAACGTTTCTGATGTGATTGCTGAAATTGGAGAGCGCATGGACAAAATGCGGGATATCAGCGCGAATGTTTCAAGCAAGTCCAATACAGTAAAGCAATCCATTCAGCTTTTGAGTAGAGAAACCGAGAATTTCAGGTCCCATCTGAAAAAAGTATAATCAGCCGTGGGTTAGTATTTATAACAAGTCAGGAATTGCTCCTTTAAATAAAAAGGAGCAATTTTTTTTATTCGTTGTTGAATATGGAGGTGTCGTTAATGCTTTATTAAGAGTTGGGGTGTAAAAACACAAAAGGCCGCACTGGCGGCCTTTGAGATAGAATAATAGACGTAAAGACTAAACTTGAGGTGCGGGAGACAATCCCATAGGCACAACTCGACTAGCTTTTTTTGCTGCAGATAAAGCGTAACTTCTCATGTTTATTTCTCCTATCTATTAAACCGCATTCACACTCTTGAAGTAAATGTCCGCCATCTCTTCTTTGGACTTTCCGGACCGATATGCTTCATATAATTCACGATGCCCTAACTTGTCTAGTAAGTCAACAATTTTCGACTTGTTATCCATATCGTAAATTTCACTCACTATTTTACACATTTCTATTGTTATGTCAAGAAAATGACGCCGAATTGCGTGAATTCCTTCCGGAGTATTATTTCCTGGGTGTGGGCGAGGTATTCCGATATAGGGTTGCTCAAGAGCTCTGATGCCCATGCCCATATTGCAAGCCATTTCATCGAGATCTACAGCTTTTGTATTGGCTGGGCAGACGAGGACAAGTAGATCGCTACCTGAAATGTGAAAATCAGGTACTTTCCCTGTAATGACTTGATATTTAATGCCATTTTCTTGGGCAAAAGCGAGGAGGCGCTTGCCCTCAGGGAGTTTTCCTAGCATGCCTTGGCATTCATCCAGGATAATTTGAGCCTGAGGATGTTGGTAATCCATAGATCCGGCCATTTGGGCGTGGGAATCTCCAAATTCTTTCAACATGTCATTCATAATCAGGTGTCCTTATTTTTACTGTGCTCTGTGAGCGGTTCTACAGTCTCAAGCAGCTAGTTCAGCCCCATGGTCAACATACGCTTCGGCGTTGTTGTCACGCGCCCGTCCTTGGTAACTGTGATCACGGCCTCCATAGGGCTGCCATCATACAAAACAGGGGCAGTAACGCTGAATGTTCCTGTTTGAGTGTCTTGCGCAATATCAATTGGTGTCGGTACGGCACCAAACTCTTCACGTCGATCTTCGTCATATAAGTCAATTATAGCAGCTTCTTCAGGGCTTTTCAGAAGAATAATTTCGCCTTCCGGGAGTCTCACGAAGCAATAGTAGAAATTAAGATATGGAATTACTGTTTCTTTACTGATTTTAAGGCCGGCCTGAGCGTTGATTTTTTGAATAGGTGCATCAGAACCGTCCATATAGAAGTAGGTGTCGCCGTCAGATAGGAAGTCCATGGAAAACGTTGGAAGGGACGAGAAATTCGTCAAACGGTATAGCAAAAACGTTTCATAGAATGGGAGCTTGAGGCACTTGGCTTCGCTTGTTGCGGGAGAAAAGGTAATTGACTGCGTCGTCGGTTTGACGCGCGCAATCATCGAAACAGTTTTTTCACGGTCGAGTCGGTGCCAGATCATGACGAAGAATATAACAGCTTTTTCAAAAGGAAAACGGAAAAATGTGAGCGATAGCCATTGTTTTTATTTGAAAAAATTTTATGCAGCAATTAAACGGGTTCAGATTCTAGAAGTTGAGCAAGGGCGTTGTCAAAAAGGCTTTGGGCTGAAGAGGCTGCATGAGCTTCGCCGCCTAATGTTTGTCGCCATTTTTTTGCGCCGCGCAATCCATTAAACAGCCCCAGCATATGGCGTGTTGTGGAGTGAATAGGCATGCCTGCTGAAGCTCTGCGAGTTTCAATATATTCAGCCATGTGGGCCACTATTGCGTACCTATCAGGGAGAGGCGTTCCGAAAAGTTTGTGCTCCAACTCAGCCAAATACCAAGGGTTCTGATAGGCTTCCCGCCCGATCATAAATCCGTCAAAGTCAGGCAACAACCCGTCGATCATCGCTAGAGTATTCACCCCGCCATTGAGGATAATGGCTAGATCAGGGTGGTTCTTTTTGAGAAGAGCGGCTATATCGTAGCGCAGCGGCGGAATTTCCCGATTCTCTTTCGGGGAGAGGCCCTTGAGCCAAGCTTTTCGGGCATGAATTATAAATTTAGTACAGCCTGTTGCAGCAATTTTCTCAACGAACGTCTCAAGAAAAGGATAGTCTTCTGAGTCGTCAATCCCAATGCGGCATTTGACTGTCACAGGGACTGAAACAGTGTCCTGCATAGATTTAATGCAATCAGCAACCAGATCAGGTTCCCTCATTAGGCAAGCACCGAAGCTGCCTTTTTGAACACGTTCACTTGGGCAACCGCAATTGAGGTTAATCTCGTCATATCCGAAATCTTCCCCTGTTTTTGCCGATCTGGCCAAATCCTCAGGTTCTGATCCCCCGAGCTGAAGGGCAATCGGGTGTTCACAGTCGGAATGCCCCAATAACTTGTCCAGATCCCCGTGAAGAACGGCTCCTGTTGTTATCATTTCTGTGTAAACCAGAGCATTCGGACTGAGCTGGCGGTGGAAATAGCGGCAATGTCGGTCAGTCCAGTCGATCATCGGCGCGACGGACAGTAGAGGAGAGATAAGGCTTGAATTTTGAACGACTTTTCTCATAATGGCTCGTCTTTTACGCGAGAAACCGTACATACGTCCAGATTTATTAACAATGAAACTGAAAATGACCAGATTTTTAGCCATTTTGGCAACCTTATTTCTTATTTCTATCTTCCAACATGTTGCCTTGGCACAAGACGGGGGAGATGAAGTATCCAAATTGAATTCTGTGTCCGGTCTCCCGCTGCCGCGCTTTGCAACCCTGAAATCCGATAACGTGTATATGCGTACCGGCCCAAGTATGGATTACCCGATCCGTTGGATTTATAAGCGTGATGGTCTGCCTGTTGAAATCATTCAGGAATTTGACGCATGGCGTCGGATCAAAGACCCCGAAGGAGAAACGGGCTGGGTTCATAAAATCCTGCTTTCGGGTAAAAAGACAGCCATGATTAAAGGCAAAGAGCGAGTTTTGGCCTATGCGAGCGATGAGTTAGTGCGCCCAATCGCCAAACTCGAGCCTGATTTTATCGTCACATTAGAGAAATGCGATAAGCGTGCCTGTTTTGCAACATTCCCACCTTATGAAGGATGGATTGAGAAAAAATCTCTTTGGGGAGTTTACGCCTCCGAAATTTTTAATTAACATTACGAATCAGAGGGTTGTGCTTCGCACCGCTTTCTGGGTGGAGCCCTAGTTCCATAGGGATTCACAACTTATCCACAAGCTTATCCACAGTCTTTTCCCACCTCTGTCCGCTCCGGAACCAGATCATATGCTAAGTATAGAAAAAGCCGAGGTCGCGCACCTCTTACAGCTGAGTCTGTCCAAAATGGCAACTGTCCCAGATAAAGGGACAGACATTCGTCTGATGTTGCAAGTCATGGGCGGTGTATTAACGGAAACAGCATTTTTCTTCGAAGAGCCTGATGAAACTCTGGCTTCAATCTTCACAAAAATTTCTGCAGTTCTCGGATGCGATGCCTACGAAGGCGAATTACCGCTCTGGCTCGACATGGACCCGATTCAGATTGATGCCTATACCGAACGCGGACGTGAATTGGCGCGCATGGCAATCCATGACTGGGCCGACTGCGAATTCGGATTTGTCGATATGGTCGTGATGGTCTGCCATCACATCATGGCATCATGGGAAGAAGAGGGGATTCCAAGAACGGAATCCTTCCGCCTTCTGATCGAATACGCCACACGCTGCATGTGCTTTGAAGTGGCAGCTCAAGAATTATGTGACGTTCTCATTGAAAAGAAAATGGGACGTGACGGCTGGACACTCGGAGATTGCCTGGGGGGGCTCTCCGGTGCTGCCGGCTGGCGTTTGGCAAAACTCAATTTGCTGAAAAAGAAATTGCCAAAGGATGAAGTCGCCACAATCGGCGAAAGTGATCTGGATTATCTGGTAACATCCTTAACCGCCGAAGCAATCCGCATGGGCGTACCCGCAGGAAGCGATTGGAAATTTGGTTTGGCGGCAAACGATGCGCCCGTCAATCCGCCGATTGAATTGCTCGAAGGTGTTGAACCTTACGCACAACTTTTCTTCTCTGCCGTTCCGATGTCAGATGTCAAAGATCAAGCCGTCGCGTGCGCCAAGGCCGCAGGCCGCATGCTTGCAGTCGTTGCCACAGGCGACGATCCCGAGATTGCCCACGTCATCGCAAAACCTCTCGCAATGATGGCGATCACCGAAACCTACCACGCGTTTTGGTTGGGATACTAATTTCTAAGAGATTTTTCCCTCTTCTGAATCTGCGCTATAGAGCTTATGGCGCAGGTTTGGTGTCACGAAATATGTCGTGCCGACAACAAGAAGCGTCATCACGCCTCCAAACACAACAGACGGAACCAACCCCATAAAACGCGCAGCAGTACCTGATTCAAACGCGCCGATTTCATTGGATGAGATAACAAACATTGAACTGATGGCCGACACACGCCCACGCATATGATCGGGCGTTAGAATTTGTTTGAGTGTCGTGCGGATCACAACACTGATTGTGTCAAACAATCCGCTAAAAGCCAAAAACACAACGGATAATAAGAATGAAGTGGAGAGGCCAAATCCGATCATACACACACCGAACGCAGCAACGCTCCACAGCATACGGGTAAGGGGGAAGGTCTGCATCGGACGAAGCGCGAAATAGAGGGCCGCCAATATCGCCCCGAACGCAGGAGCCGTTCTGAGGATGCCAAGCCCTTCAGGACCGACATGAAGAATTTCGCTAGCAAAGGCAGGCAACATGGCAACCGCGCCGCCAAACAACACAGCAAACATATCAACCGCCATAACGGTGAGTAACATGCGGTGCGTAATGACAAACTTCCACCCTTCGACAATATTCCCAAGGGCAGATTTATCAATCCCGACTTTCTCGTAATGGCGTTTGGGATGAATATTGAGAACACATAAGAATCCGAGCGTCATAAACGTGACAGGCAAAACCCACGCTGCCCCAACTCCCACAAACCCGTAAACCATCCCCGCAAGCACGGGGCCTGTCATCACAGCAATCTGAACGGCAGTATTGCTCCATGCACTCGCCGCCGAATAATCTTTACGCTCGATAATTTGCGGAGTGATCGAAAAATAAGCAGGCATCATAAAGCTGCGCGCAATTCCTGAAATAAACACGCCGACAAAGAGCAGGGGAACAAGCATATCATGTGGCATCGGAATAACGCCTGCACCCAAAACATAAAGAGCCGCCAGATTAAGACACAGCGTCGCCACGCATAAACGATACACGCGACGCGGCGTAGAAATATCAACCGCATATCCTGAGAATAGGGCTGAGATAATCGCAGGAATAGCCTCGGTCAATCCGATCAAGCCCAACAAGAATTCCGATTTGGTAATGGTATAAATCTGCCACCCGACAATCACAGCCAAGGCCTGCAAACCCATATGACAAAACATCCGCGCCCCGACAAGGTAGCGGAAATCAGGATTCTTCAAAATTTGAACGGATAGGGACATAAATAAGGATGTTTGGATAAGGGGTGTAAGTATCAAGAATATATGAGGAATGTTGTATATTGAATATAGCAAAAAGACGGGAGATATGTTTTTTAATATATGGAAATACGGTTGCCTTTTTGGTCTGTATAATCTAGCTTATAACGAAATATTTCCATTTGTAACAAAAACTCAAAAGCCTTATAAAGAGCCCATGACTATGACCAAAGAAAAAGCAGGGTGGGACTTTTCCCCCAAGGGTGCATACACACGCGAAGATTTGCTTGCGTGCGGTAGAGGTGACTTGTTCGGTCCGGGTAATGCGAAATTGCCTGCGCCGCCAATGCTCATGTTTGATCGCATCACCAAAATCACTACCGAAGGCGGCTCCTACGGTAAAGGTGAGCTGGTATCTGAATTCGACATTAAGCCTGATCTGTGGTTCTTTGACTGCCACTTTATCGGTGACCCGGTTATGCCGGGGTGCTTGGGGCTTGATGCTTTGTGGCAATTGCTCGGATTTTATCTGGGTTGGACGGGGGCTCCCGGTTCAGGACGTGCGCTAGGTTTGGGTGAATTGAAATTCACCGGACAAATCCTGCCTGAAACGAAATTGGTCACATATCATTTGGATATCAAACGCGTGATTAACCGTTCATTGGTTCTAGGTATCGCAGACGGTCAGGTTCTTGCTGACGGCAAAGTGATCTACGAAGCCAAAGATCTACGCGTCGGATTGTTCGAAAACCCCAGAGCCATGTAAGGGCTATGTAGCATAGCCGGATCATAACTAATCTCTTTTGTTATTCCGGCGTATGCCGGAATGATATTTATAGAGAACACATTACCTTCTAAAGAAAGGGTCACATAATGACATTGCTAAAAGAGTTCACTCCTCGTCGTGTTGTTGTAACAGGTATGGGAATCATCTCCTGCATCGGAAATTCACTCACCGAAGTTCTGGAATCTCTCAAAGAAGGAAAGTCGGGAATTACATTTTCCGAAGACTACGCAGCAAAAGGATTCCGCTCTCAAGTATTCGGATTGCCGAAAATCAATCTGGCAGAGGTTATTGACCGCCGCTTACTCCGCTTTATGGGAGATTCTGCCGCCTATGTGCACTTGGCAATGGAACAGGCAATTGCCGACGCAAAACTGACCAAAGACCTAATTAGCAACATCCGCACAGGAGCAGTAGTAGGTTCAGGCGGCCCATCGACCCGCAATCAGGTCGAAGCAGCGCGCATTACACTTGAAACGGGAAGCCCTAAAAAGGTTGGCCCATTCATGGTTCCGCGTTGTATGTCATCAACAACATCAGCAACGCTTTGCACCAACCATGAAATCAAAGGCGTGAACTATACAATTTCATCTGCGTGCGCAACATCAGCACACTGCATCGGAAACGCAGCAGAACTGATCGCTATGGGCAAGCAAGACATTATGTTTGCTGGCGGCGGTGAAGAACTCGATTGGACACTCTCGGCTCTGTTTGACGGCATGGGCGCAATGTCTTCCAAATATAACGAAACCCCTGAAAAGGCGTCCCGCGCTTATGATGCTGACCGTGACGGATTTATTATCGCAGGCGGTGGAGGAATGTTGGTCTTGGAAGAATACGAACACGCCAAAGCACGCGGCGCAAAAATCTATGCAGAAGTCGTTGGCTACGGCGCAACATCTGACGGCGCCGATATGGTTGCTCCAAGCGGAGAGGGCGCAGTTCGCTGCATGAAGCAAGCTCTCGAAACATGCGATAAGCCTGTGACCTATATCAATACCCACGGAACATCGACACCTGTTGGTGACTCCAAAGAACTGAGCGCGATTAAGGAAGTCTTTGGTGATCGTGAAAATCCGTACATCAGCTCGACCAAGTCCATGACCGGTCACTCGTTGGGGGCAACAGGCGTTCAGGAAGCAATCTATTCGCTTCTGATGATGGAACATAACTTTGTTTGCCCGAGTATCAACATCGACAATCTCGATCCGTTGGCAGAAGGCCTGAACATCGCGCGTGAACGCATTGACAATGTGAAACACCAAACTGTGTTCTCCAACTCCTTCGGATTTGGCGGAACAAACTGCACATTGGCCTTCGCAGCAGTTGAATAATTAAAAAGACACGAAGACAAAAAAAACGAAAAAGAAAAATAAGAAAAGTAGGTAGTAAAATGACTGGACTAATGAAAGGCAAAAAAGGCGTGATCATGGGGGTGGCTAATAACTACTCCATCGCATGGGGCATCGCCAAATCTTGCGCAGAACAAGGCGCAGAAATGGCCTTCACCTATCAAGGCGACGCCTTTAAAAAACGTGTTGAGCCATTGGCTGCCGAAATCGGTGTCAAAACCCTGATCGATTGCGACGTGTCCAATATGGACTCTCTCGACCGCACCTTTGCTCAAATTGAAAAAGAAATGGGACAAATCGACTTCCTCGTACACTCGATTGCGTTCTCAAACAAGGAAGAGCTGAAAGGTCGCTACGTTGACACAACACTTGAAAACTTCCTGAACTCGATGAATATTTCCTGCTACTCCTTCACAGCAGTGATGAAGCGTGCAGCCCCATTGATGAAAGACGGCGGATCAGCCGTTACCCTGTCATACTACGGCGCAGAAAAAGTCATGCCGTTCTATAACGTGATGGGCGTCGCGAAAGCAGCCCTAGAAAGCTCCGTTCGCTACCTCGCAATGGATTTGGGCCAAGACAATATCCGTGTCAACGCCATCTCCGCTGGCCCGATGCGTACCCTCGCAGGCTCAGCCATCGGCGGCGCACGCAAAACCTTCAAATACAACTCCGTGTCCGCACCGCTTCGTCGCAACGTCGATCTGGAAGAATTGGGCAGCACAGGCGTTTACCTGCTCTCCGATATGTCCTCGGCAGTCACAGGCGAAATTCACTATGTGGATTGCGGCTTTAACGTCGTCGGTATGTGCCCCGCCGACCGCTGGGACGACCTGATGGGCGATGGGGAGTAAAGGAATTTAAGACGAGCCGCACGGCTCGTTTTTTAATTTGAAGAAAAAGTATATATGCCAAAAGTTTTAACAGAAGAAGAGTTGGGTAATTTATTTCAAAAACTATTTGAGGATGCAATTCTTGCTCATAACTACTTTGTTCTATTGACTGATATAAATAATAGTAGAAAGGAATACTGGAGAGAATTCGCACAATCAGAAACTTTCTGGTATTTGGTGCAAAGTTCAATTAAGGAGGCGATGGGTGTATCGTTGTGTAGAGTCTACATAGGCCAAGACGACAAGAAAAACCTAACTCTCTATAGGCTTTTAAATGATATATGTGAATATTCATGTTATTTCAATGAAGAGAATTTTAGAAAAAGATTAAAAGACAATCAGTTTTTAGAGTCCTTGTGCGAGATGAATCGAACAGTTTCTACGCAAGATATAGATGACGATAAAGATATTGTCTGTGAGAAAAAGAATCCTTTGGTAAAACGTTTAATGCTATGGCGGCATCATAGATTTATGCACGCCAGCTATAGTGTGGCAAAGGGCAATAATACAGTCTTAAAGAGTAACCCTTTGAATGATTCTGAAGTAAAAGAACTCATTGAAAACTCTATAAAAATCCTAAATAAGTACTCTCATCTCTTTAGGGCGGAGACTCGCCTTAAAGATATAATTGGCAAAGAAGATTTCTTACATACTTTAAAACTTGTAAGATTAGGTATAGAAAAGAAAGATAAAGAATTTCAAGAATTAGTGGATCAATTTAATTAAATACCTATCACCCTCTCCAAATAATGCTGGCCAATTCCGTAAGCGGATTTGGCCGCTTTTATTTTCTCAAGAAGGTCTGGGGAGCGGGCGGGGTGCTTATCCGTAAGGGTCGCAACAATCAAGACATTCTTGGGCGTGTGAGCATCGGACACGAATTCGAACACTTTTGTGGAATAACCGCAATATTCAAGGATCAGTGCGCGTAAGCCGTCCGTAACCATCTCTGCCTGCCGCTCAAGGAACGTCCCGTATTTCAACAAGAAATCCTGATCGTTGGCATGTTTGTTTTTCTCCATCTCGCGGCGGATTTGTTTGTGACAACAGGGCGCGACAACAATCAAATCGGCCTCTGCCGCAATGCCCTTGGCTATGGCATCATCGGTCGCCGTATCACACGCATGAAGCGCGATGAGAATATTCGCGCCCGTCGTGTCATACCCGTCAATCGTGCCTTGAGAAAAAGACAAACGAGAAAACCCGTTTTTAACGGCAATGCTGTTGCACAGATCAACCATATCTTGACGATACTCAACGCCAGTTACATGGGCTTTGACTTTCTGCGCCCGAAGATAATCATAAAGCGCAAAAGTCAGATATCCTTTGCCCGATCCCATATCGACAATTTTCAAATCATCATTTTGGGGCAGGGATTTAATCAACCCGCTCAAAATCTCGATATATTTGTCAATCTGGCGGAACTTGTCTTGCGCGTTTTTATAAACCTGTCCTTTTTCATCCGTGATTTTAAGGTCATGCAGATATGGACGGTTTTCCGTCTCAACCAATCTGTTCTTCGCGCGGTCATGGGACGGGTCGGGAATATCCGTACTGCTCGGCGGCTTCACTTTCAACTTGCCGTTCTCCAGAACAAAATCATTGGCAGCCGTGAACAGTTCGGCACGACCAAACCCGTTATGAAGATAATCAAAAAGCAACTCTATCGCCTGAGCATGATCATAATTTTTGACAATATCGCGCGTTTTGTACCGATAGGTAAAACTGATCTTGTCCGCACGTTTAATGGTCACGCGCCGCGCTATGATTTGCTTCAAGTCTTTTTCAGAGCCTTTATATGCCCCCAAAGTCAGCTTAATAAAATTCTGCATCTCAAGGCTGGCTTGAAATGCAGACATAAAATCGGATAGGGAAGGAGCGGCGTTCATATTCATAAACGGCAATTTACATGGAACGCGCCCTTGGGGGAAGCTTTATCCTGCAAGTAGTGGATAATCTGTATATCCTGACGCTCCACCCTCGTAAAAGCTGGATGGATCAGGCGGATTAAGCCCAGCACCAGCCTTAAAACGCTCGACTAAGTCAGGGTTCGCAATATAGAGCTTTCCAAAGGCAACAGCATCGGCTTTACCTGCAGCCAAGAGATCATTACCGCTTTGAAAGGACATAGATTCATTCGCTATCAATACGCCTCCAAACTCTTTCTTCAGGAGTGGGGAAATACTGTCATCCGCTTGATGTTCACGTGTGCAGATAAAGGCAATCCCGCGTCTGCCTAACTCCCTCGCAACATAAGAAAACGTCTCGGTCTTTGTGCTGTCTCCCATGTCATGGGCATCTGCACGCGGTGCCAAATGCATTCCGACACGTCCTACTCCCCAGACATCTATGACCGCATCAGTCACTTCCAGCATCAGACGGGCACGGTTCTCGATTGATCCGCCATAAACATCATCCCGTTTATTAGTACTGTCTTGCAAGAATTGATCGAGCAGATAACCGTTGGCCCCGTGTATCTCGACACCGTCAAAGCCTGCGGCTTTGGCATTTTCAGCACCTTTACGATAGGCGGCAACGATCTCTGGTATCTCCGAGAGTTGCAAAGAGCGCGGCGTCACATATTCGGTAATTGGTCGCACAAGTGAGACATGACCCGCAGGTTTAATGGCACTTGGCGCAACCGGCAATTCGCCATTCAGGAAGAGCGGATGCGAAATGCGTCCGACATGCCATAGTTGAAGGACAATCTTTCCGCCTTTGGCATGAACAGCGTCAGTCACCTTGCGCCACCCTGTAACTTGCTCATCTGACCAAATTCCTGGTGTGTTAGCATACCCGACTCCCGTAGGCGTAACACAGGTTGCCTCGGTAATAATCATTCCCGCACTGGCACGCTGCGCGTAATATTCTACCATCAAATCGTTTGGGACACGTCCTTCGTTGTTCGCTCGTGATCTGGTAAGGGGGGCCATAATCACCCGATTCTGTAGCTCAAGATCCCCGATTTTTAATGGTTCGAGTAATGTCGTCATAAATTCCCCGTCTGTTATATTGAGTGTGAAGTTACATTTACAAATCCTCAATCACAAATATTTCATCGTACTTAAAATTCAAGTGTTAATAAGCGGACTCTGAAATAAAGCGGATGCGATAAATTCATAAGTAAAGTTTGTGGTTTCATAAACGAAGAACGCGCGATAAAATTTTTTTAAAATTAACCAAAAAACATTTGTGCTAAGCAAAAAAATATGTAGGAGTATTCACGTGTGAGATTAAAAGTATTTAGTACAACAGACTACGGAAGTGGCCATGCTGCACGAAGAAGCCTTTTTGTCTCCGCATTATTTTACCGGCGAGTTTCGGTACTCTGATGATATTTCCCGACATATTGATGAAGAACGCTTCAAGGCATTAAAGCGACAGTTTCGTAATAAATACGATGATTTTTACCATCCGTATTTTGCAAAATATGGAGATAAATTGAATGCTAATAAAGCCTTGATTTCTGTGGCCTTTGAGCTGTTCAGAGATGTGCATGGACATCTGCCTTTAGCCTACAAAAACTGTGCTATTTCAAGCGGGACTTGGGCGCATCTGGATGCTGTGCAAAACGGGCACTTTACAACAGATAGGCTATCCAGAATCGTAGGGTCCGACTGGCATACACGGACCATCAAGGACAATAGCCAGCGCAGCTTGGAACGTATTGAACGTATTAGGGATCTCTTTTTAGAGGTCTTTTTTATTGCCCCAACAATGTTTGAAGGGAGCACAAGAGTCTTTTCGAAAGGTTATGGACGTGTCTTGACGGATATTCCCTTTCAGGCAGAAGAATATATGGCTTTCTGGAATATGATCATTGATCTCACACAAGGGTTTGTTCTTGACGATGTTCGTCTGGATACGCCTGATATTGATCGTGTCCAGAAAGAAATTGAGATGGTTCGCTCCGGGAGGAGTGGCCTTCTCGATACTCGTCCGATCCTGCAAACATCAGATTGGGCGAACTCGAGAAATTCCATATACGAAATGGCTCGAGGAAATTATATCCGGTTTGGATTACACCCGCTCAGGCCCGATGCAAAAATGGATATGCGGGTTTATGATCAGGAATCCCATCGGCTTTACCACGCACGACTGATTGATACTCTCAAGCCGGTTTTGCAAAATATTTTACGTTGGGCTCCACAGGGTATAGCGGTGGATTCTGCTGTAATAACGGCAGCACGGTTGATGAATTTGCATAGAATGCGTATTGACCCTGCCTATAACAGAATGCAGGAGGCTCCTTTAGAGCTAGATACTATAAATCCAAAATTGGCAAAGCCAACACAAGCCGAATGTAGAGAATTCAATGTATTGTTAGAAAAATTCGAACCGTTCCTGATGGAATATCTCCCGTATCTTGTTAATCCGAATGGTCTCTATGCTGATTACTCAGAGGCCCAAAAAAAGCATCCGATTAAACCTAAAAATATTGGTGAAGTGTCTATAAAATGGCAAAAGGAAAATATACCCCAAAACCTATGTCTGGATCTCTGGGCCCTGACAGAAAATAAAGGATATGACGCAATACGCCCCAAACCAGCGCAGAAATTTATACACGGATCATATCGCCCTCAACGCAGGCAACATGACTTTGAAAAACAACCATTTGATAGGGATACCCCTGAAATCTGGAAAGACGAACCTTTTGAGCTTCTTGATCCGATGTTTATGCAATTAGCCAAATCGCATATTGGTGTGCTTGAGATTATAGCCAGAAATTCAAACAGCCCAGAGTATCGTGGGGTATATTCAGACATGAAACGAGGCGAGTTGGCATTAGACATAGCCTCTGTAAACGGAATGTCGGATTTGTCTCATCTTGCCGGGGCATTGGGAAAAAGTTTTTCGTCTTTGGTGCGAGATAAAAATCTCCATAAAACGAATGCTCGGATGCAACGTGCAAGAAAGGTTCACGTTAAAAGTTTTCAAGTATCATGTGCGGCTTTTGGAACATCAAATATTGTAGCTTTGAATACACATATCAATGAACAGAGAAAAAACTTCATAGGACCAGGACCAAATGCGACACCTGCCGAGTATCGTCTGGCAATTATGATGGAGATGCTGCGCAGAAATTTTACAAGTTTTGAGTTCGAAAAAAACTGGGAAGCATCAGAAGATGCATGCCGTTTGATGCTTTTGGCGACAAAAATCGAATTTGGTCTGGTAAAACGTCCGGCAGGCAATGACACAGATCTAAGAGTTGTCAACGAAGATCAGGAATATATCTCTTTTGCAGATAGGATTATACGGCTGCATACCTATCTACAAAAATTAAAAGAAGATACTGTCGTAAAAAGAGCCGTTATCGAGCGGAATTCTGAAGTTTTGGAAGGATACGGTATTCATCATATCAGCCTGACACTAGCAAGGATGTTAGAGATATACGATTGTTTGATAGATCAGGCACATAACAATAATCGGTTTGAGCTTCGTCGGATTGATAGCGCCAATCTCATTTTCTTTTCTGAAAATATTCATTCAATTGCACCGATAAGGGAATCTGCGGCGCGTGCTGTTAGGAAAGAATGGTGCTGGCTATGGCAAGAAACAGACTTTGATGGACTCCGTCAAGAATATAAAGACAAGTGGATGGAAATACAGGGTGTGCAAGCAAAGAACATTGGGAGGGATCCGGATCATTCGCGATATGTCGTGAACAGATACGGTCCAAGATAAAAACAAACTGTCTAACTTGCGACTGAGTTGAATTATAATGATCAAAAATAGCAGAGATTTTCTTGAGGATCTTGGGTTAAGGCTTGTAAGCAATAAGCCCTATGAGAAAAGAAGAATTCATATTGATAAAGGTGAAATTGATCCTAAAAGCTTTGGCGGTATTGCCATGCTTTCGACTGGAACTCTCGATGAATTGGGGTTGTTGATGGACCTGAACGTCCGTTATTGGGCAATTCATCCAGACGGGCGTTACGAATTGCAAAATCTTTTTGAAATTGAGTGTGAACCGGTTGATAAAAAGAATGTCAGGATAAAGAATTTATTTGTAATGGGGCGTCCGATCTCTATTGGGGATGGTAGGGCCGTTGATAATATTGTTGAAGCTATGCGCAGAGTCCATATCAATCTCAGGGATCGGGAATATGAAATACCGAATATTCCTGAAATATTAAGAGATTGCCGGGTAGAAGACATTATTGGTGAACATATTCCGCTACCTGGGTTTCATGAAAAAGTACGATTATATTTTCCGATATCAACAAATTTCAATATCGCAGCAAGACATCAAGATCATCCGGAAGTTATGTTGCCTCTTGATGCTATTCGGCCACTTATGGGGGTAAGAAAAAATACGATTGACACAGATCATTCTTATGTAGGGGGGGATGAAGTAAGTGCTCGGGGGACATTGCCTGAAGTAGGTAGAAAATTCTCAGTACGATCAAAATTAAAGAAAAGAAAAAAAGGAAAAGGCCAAGACTTACGTGATTTAATCATTAACCAAAAAGAATTGGATATTCCTGAAAATTCGAAAGAAACAGAAATTATGTTCTCAAGATGGGAGGTCCATAAGGTATCAAAAAGAAAAGACCATTCTTATGCGCGTATAGTTGGCTTGAAAATATTCAAACACAATATGCTGCATGATACTTTTCGAAGGTTTATGGGCGCACTTGGCGTGCTCAATAAATCCCATGCGGATATGTTAAAACTTGGAGACTATCCGAAAATTTTGGATCATCTTGCTGAATATGGTTTGCTTGATATCATCCAAACATCCAGTGTCCAACCAGGAAGGGAGGGTAGGCTTGTTCTAACTTCAATGGGTGGGAATAACCTCAGAGAAATTGTTCCAGGTGTAGGGGAAGATATTGGAGGAAACTGTAAAGTAGTTGAAACCCAATGGCCTGACAGACGATCTGGGACTGTTAAAAAAGTCGGTGTTATTTTTGATTTGGGAGCTTACATCATTCGTAACCAGTCCGAATGGACGGGAGGAGGTCCGGATATCATTGAAAAACTTTCGTATAGCAAAGATATTTTTATATCACACCATCATCTGGACCACCTCGATTTTATAATTCCTTATATTAAAAGAGGCCTGATCTCTCCTGGACATACATTGCATATGACTCCGGAAGTTTGGGAAATGGCAAAAGATAAACTAGCCAAATGGGGAGTTAAAAAAGATTCTCCTTTCATGCCACGGGTAAATATATTAAAGGGAGCTGGTGTGATTGATATTAAGGACGCCCGCGGACGACTTAGAATGTCGATTGCCTACGGCGTAGATGCTGTACCTCATTCTGCAAGAGATACGCCATTTATCGCTTATGGACGAAACGGAAAGCGTATACTCGGGTCATATATGTATCTGGGGGATATGCGCTTTGACGAGGACTGGTTTGATGTGCATGACAGTGCTTTCTGGGATCCTGCGAAGTTAATGACAGATCATGATCCATCTTTAATTAAACAATCAAGAAGTTTGATACCGACCTACACGGAGCAGGATGGAACATCAGTCAAGCGTATGGGGAGGTCGCCAAGAGAAAGAGAAATTGTAGAAAACTGTGTGTTTATCTTAAATAAATGCTTTCCCGATAAGCATGCACTTGTTCCGATCATTGGAACAAATGATGGGCGCAGAGAGAGTGGATTGCAAGTTGCAAATCTAACAAATCGTAAGGTTACGGCTCTGGGATCTGCAGTTGAGAAGATATTTGCAATTGGGAATAAACACGGCGTTAACCCATACAAATGCCCACGACCGGAACAGGGCACATATAAAGGAATTAAAGATTACCTGTCCTGGCATGCGGCGCAACACAACATCAGTCCGACTGTTTATGCTGGTAGAACGTCTGATACTGTCAAGGGATGGTTTAAAAACGATAATCCAGGATCAATAATGGCTTTCTTATCAGGGTCGCAAGGTACGGATATTGAAAAAGACTCAGTGACTTATAAGCTTTCTGAAGGAACATCCTATTTTGATGCTGATCCCGAGACATCCTCTACAGCATTGCCTGCCGATTTAAAAGATTGGGTAGTGTTACTTTCGCAAAGTGCCATACCTGGAAATAGAGATGCGCAACATAAGATGGTTCTGCGATTAGCTGGGAGAGGAGCGTGTGTGCTTGAGCCTATAGATGACGGTGTATGCATTCATAACGCAGGAGATTTGTCTGAACGGATAAAGAAGGTATTTTTCGAGCATGGAAAATTTGTCGAAGCAGAGAGAAATACTCTTGTTATCAGACAATTTCCGATCCATGCATCCGGACATGGGCGAAATGGCGATTTCCGACTTTGGTTGAATAAATTACAGGCAAAATATTTTGGTCTTCATCATACGGATGACATGGAAGCTGTACAAGTTGCCTATGACACAATTGAAAAGGAAGGAAAAAATCATCCCGGCAGAGTCTTTCACAATGCTGAAGAAGTTGAAATAGGTTTAGAGCTCGTCACGGTCATAGGAAGGACACATACATCTATCATCCTAACGCGCGAGATAGCTGAAGAAGGGAAGCATTATAATAAACGTCTGGAAGCCGAGAGGGTCGTTGTCTTGGATGATCGTTCTCCGTTTTTCGATTCAGGACTTCGCGGATCAGCAAATGGTGTTTTTAAAACAGAGTTCGGTGTAGAAGATATTGAGGATATACGAAAATCATCTGTGCAGAGTTCAAAATCAGGAAGTGTTATTTCTATATTCTCACGATCTTCTCAATGTGAAGCAAAGCAACCAAGAGAATTTGGATATCCTTCCTTCAGTGCAGGTCCGTGGAATCCTGATAATGTGAGGTGGGCGTAATGGAAAAAATTCCAAATAGACTTATCGCTCGAAAAAAGGATATCTGGCACAAAGTAGAAATGGGCATCTTGTTTGATGCATACTATGATACAGAGACAACAGATCTATCAAAAAGATTTTCAGAGATCACCCAATTTGGTGGGGTAATTACAGATTTAGCAGGAAACGTCCTGTATAGAGAGGATCTTCGTGCAAAAGTTTCCCCATATGCTGTCATCTCCCCATTTGCATGGCTTGTCCAACGTTTAAGGCTTGAAGATATAAAGAAAGGTGATCCGAAGCCAGTATTTATGGGGAAAGTGAAACGTTTTTTCGAATATTCAAATCAATTGCATCATGCCCCGTTTTCCGGAGAGTTCCTAAAAATTTGCCGTAGGGGAGTATACAAAGGGGATGATGGAAAGTCAGAAGGGTACTACGCTTACCCTGTTGCAAATGAAGATGGAACTGTTGATTGGGAGGCAATACGCGTTCACGAAAATCTAAGAAAATTCTATTTTAAAGTAGGCAATAAAAAATGGGTAAAGCGTGACATAAAATCTATGTGCATCGGATATAATAATGTTAACGCAGATGATCAATGGTTATGGACACAGGCATTTATGTCAGGGCATGAAAATGTTTTTATGACCCATTTGATCCAAAACGGATGTTATAGGCTTGATGCGTTACGGGTCGTTGAGGCTCTTTACTGTCTGGGAGGTAGAGGTGAGAATGGATTGAAGGTGCCTCATAAGACTAGACGGGATATGCAGGCTGAAATCCCATCTTTTTCTATGGGAGGAGTATTAGGGGAAAATACACGGTTCTCTGATGATCTCAGGCAAATTACAGAAGGTATAGTTTTGGAAGATGGTTCTCATGTTGATCTGGAGCAATTGCATGGGGCATTGTCTGATGCATTTGCTCTCAGAGCTTTAATGGTCTTTATAAGAAGACATCACTCTGATCATTTGAGCCAAATGGAACGAAATTCTGACTGGAAATTTGTAATTGACAGTCTGACAGAAGGGGAGCCTAGATTTGGTGCATCCCCCCCATTGGCTTACATTGATAAGACATACCCCGGAATTGACGGGAAAATGGTTACGTTGATTGGTACAGATCAATATAGAAATGCCCCTAAAGTGGCTGTTGTCTGGAACTTGAATATTGATCCAATGATCTATCGATACAATGGGAAAGAAATTCAAGATTTGGCTATAGAAGATTGGGTAAAGATTGTCGAAAGTGGAAAATCGAACCCGAATGCGCCATTAAAAGTTATAAGGGCTCATAAATCTCCGCGATTGTTTCCTGCGGAAAGTGGCTACAGGGCAGGGTTTCATCAGGGAGTGGATCGACTGGCGTTATTTCAGCGCATACGTGTATTGGATAGATCAAAAGTAAAAAATAAAATTATGCATGCTGTCAGAGAGGCCTACCCAAGAATATTTGGTGCAGATAGGTTAGTTATGGCCCAACCGGAAGAAGAGCTATTCGATTTCTCAACATTAGTGATGTTTGATAGGGTGGCAGGCGAGGATGTTCAAGTGCACAACCGTGTACAAAATCAGCTAGAAAAAATTGCACGAGACTCTCGAATACGTATCATGCAAATAAAATCTTTATGGCTAAGATCTATCCAGATAGATGAAGATGTATTACTAGACAGAGGAACGAACCCTGAAGCATTTGGAGAAAAAATATCTCATATCAATAGAGAATTAAAGAAAAAGGGTGGAGTTCAGATTCCTGCAAGTGACACGCCGATTCTAACTTATGAAGATGCGCTTCGTTATAAAATAAAAATTTTATATTTTGCCAGAGAATATCTGATAACGGGTCAATTGCAGGACATTGGGCATCATTTCTGGTTTGAAGATCAGGAGGGCGTAAGATATTCCTATGCAGAATTAAAGTCTTGTTCATCAGATGCTTTGGATTATTTCTTAAGGTCCAGAAAAATATCCATTAGGCATGAGAGTAAAAGCGCATTGAGATTGGTCATTGATCGGATCATAGAAAGTCTAGGATACGCAGATATTCTAAATTCTGATACAAGAAGGCAGCTGGACGCTTTTAAAATGCTTCGTAATATAGGTATTCCTCATTACCATGGGCGCTCACAACGATGGTACACAGTCGAAGATGCAAGAAAAGATGTAGCCAAGCTCGAGCGTAACGAGATTAACGATGATGAGCTTGAGGCGATAGAGCATATTTTTCCTGGCATGTGGACAATATGGATGCAACACCACCACGACACAGGAACAGCACTTTCTGAGTATAAATCATATCTTGAGAGCTTACCGTATCAGGAAGTTGAAAAGGACCTGTTACCGTATGTTGGGCTGAACCCTGAAACTCTATATCCGCTGAGAAGGGCAGATTTTAGTATCAATCTAAACACTGCACATGTGATAGATGTTCCTGATCGGTATATAGAAAATCCAGTGCAAGATCCTCTTTTGGCAAGAAAGATCTGGATTATTCCCGTAGCAGATGAGTTTAAAAAATCTTCAATAAGGATTCGAAATGTTCCTTTGGAAAATATAATCCTGAAATCTTCAGAAACGGGGAAATTGTTTCACTTAGCAAATGCAAAATTTATAGATGCTCCCCCGCAAGGTGGTGCTTATGAAGATTTCTACAAGAAAATTGCTCAGCGTTATTCTGAGTCAGGGCAAGAATTTTTGTTTATCGATAAAGGCGAGGGATTTATATCACTGGTTGGAAACGGACCTTATCCTGTGCATGGAATTCGACCTGTTAAAGATACAGCGCAGACGCTTCATCTTCAGAATCACATATTTGAATCACTTATCTCTCCAAAATTATCTGGGAATATTTCACCCGCAAAGGCATGCCTTATCCGCGATGATAATTTGAAATTAGGAAAAGGTATTGCGCGATTGCAAGAGTATTTTGGTAATGCGGCCAGTGGCTGGGAATTGGAGGCGGAAATTGTACGAGTCAATTCGATCTCATTACAGGAGCTGCAATCAATGAGCGAATATGAGTTGTCCGATTTTGGATTTAAAACGCAAGATCAAGCAATTGATAGCTTTTGTGCATTATTTGCCAATCAGAAGAAAGCTGCCAAAGATCCAAGGAACAAGGTGTTGGCAGTATATTTCGGTGGTATATCGCAGCATGATCCTGATAGAGGAATGATGTTTTTTAAGCCTGATACACGAATTTTTTCAATGAATAACTCTTAGTAAAAGGAAGTGATTATGGATCAGAAAACAACCACACTTATATTACCGGCACATTTGATGAGAAAGGTTCAATTTGCAAGAGATCAAAATAAAATAAAAGGCAACGAGACATTAAGGAAAATTTTGGATTGTATAGACTTAACAAGTCTTACAGGAATGGAGACAGAGCAGGATATTAGATTGCTGTGCCAAAAGGCAACTTTGTATAATGTTGCTTCGGTTTGCGTTATGCCGGAACATGTCAAAACTGCGGCATCGTATTTAAAAAATACGGGAATAAATGTAGCCACAGTTATAAATTATCCGTACGGAAATAAGCGCACCGGATCAGATGAGTCCATAAGTAATGAAACAACAAAGCATGATATCGAGCGAGCTATAAGTGATGGCGCAAGGCAAATTGATATTGTTTACCCTTTTAGTGAAGGGGCAGCTTTCGTAAAGGGTGTATTATCTGTAGCCAGAAAGGCTTGCTCTAAAGAGATCATGTTGAAAACCATACTTGAAACTTCAATCTACATAAATGTTGAAGCCTTGCAGGAGGCCGCCGAGCTTGCCATAGCGTGCGGAGTAGATTGCTTGAAAACATCGACTGGGAAGCATGCTCTAGGTGGGGCAACGCCGGAAGCCGTAGCCGTTATAATGGAAGTTATTAAGAATGAAAGAAGAAGTGTAGGTGTTAAAATTACCGGAGGTCTCTCGACTATGGAGGATTGTATTCCGTATTTGGCCCTGAGAAAGCTATTCTTCGGAGCAAACCGGATTACTCCGCAAAATTTCAGGTTTGGTGCTAGTCGCTTGTTAGATAATATCGTGGCTGAATTCAGCGCAGCAGCTCTTGATCCGTCATCAGAAGATCGTCAGTCGATCAAACCTGAGAGGCTCTCTGGAATAGAACTGGTAACCTTCGGATAGTTATATGAGGTAGCTAAAGCCACGTTTGAATTTGCAGGATCAGTTTAGTCGTTGTGTGCAAAGCGCCTATTTATAGATTTCCAAAAGAGGAAAATATTATGGCGGGCAGGGAGGGATTCGAACCCTCGATAGGCTTGCACCTATATCGGTTTTCGAGACTGGTGATAACTGCATAACTTATTGATTTAATTAAATAAAATAGTTAACAAATTAAAAGTGTGTAAGAAAATGTGTAAGTTTTCAAGGAAATTTTCCTATTTAGAGCCGATTTCTTGTGCATATTTTTAGGCTGCCGATAAAAGGATGAGTTCGAAATTTTGAAGTTAGGCTTTTCCTGAAATTCGGCTCTCAATCAGCGCGATGTTGTCACGACCAACGCCATAATTTTTAGCCAGTGTTTTCCATTGGCTGAGGGCGTGTTTTGTTTGCTCAATAATTTGAGTGATCTTCTTTGGATCAATTTTGGCGTCGAGGCCTAGTTTGATAAGGTGAGTTTCAGTAGGATTCTTTCCTTCTCCCATAACCATTGTGCTTTGTTCACCGCGTGGCCCTGATGAAAAGGTTAGGTCATAGGCCGGAGAGAGTGTCCATGCTCCGGCCATGTCCATCGTAAAACTAAAATTCTTTGAGTGGTCATCGCGGTTATGGCCAAGAACATTGAAGACAGCTTGCCTGAACATTTTCTCAATTTCACGCATATCTTTGGTAATGGAGCTGGTAAGCGCAATCAGGTCTTCATAATCAAGAGAGGGTGTTCTGAAATCGGAGTGGAGCAGTCCGCAGACGCTATGAACATGAACGCGGTTGTTATCATCGCGATCAAATCGCTTGGTCGCAAAGTACCCTGATCCTCTTTTGGCAGGGAACAAGTGAACATCACTCATTATAAGTCCGGCATCTTTTGCCATGAGCGCATAGACGTATTCAATTGCGCCTGAATCTAGTCCGTCTGAGCTGTTTGGAAACTTGACAATCCAAGGCCCGTATCCCGCCTGACTTGTATTTTTCCCATGAATGATTTTTTTTCGCTCTTTATCAACTCCTATAATGGCTTTAGGACGCGCACCGCCAGATGATCCATTGAGGGAAAGGAGTGTTTGGAGAACCTCGGGCGCTTCTCCATCCAGAACCTCTTGTGCGCTTGATGCAAGCTGATCGAGGTCAATCGCGGATTTATCAGCCTCTTCTTCTATCTCTGGCTCGTAAACGAGTGCTCCCATGCCTGTCATGCCCACATGAGCCAAGCGATCAAGCGGGCTAATTTCCTCAGGCGTGATACCTTTTGCGCGCAGAGACCGATCAAAGAGCAATCTTCCCCAACCATCTGGTAGGCTGTCATTAAATAAGCCCGGCAATCCTTCAAACAGGAATGGGTCAAAACTTTGAACGCCTGTTTTTAAGGGAAGCCTTAGCGGTGAGAGTTCCAGTCCACTTTTTATGAAGCTGGTATCATATTCAAAATATATCTTGCGTTCACGAATGGCTAATCTGCCAACAGGGATTATATTTCCTGTGAAATCTAAACCAACTTTAATCTGGGTAAGGGGGGTATAACCTGTCATGTGCGCCAGCCTTTCTTGGGAGTCTTTTTCTCTGTGCTGGCCAGAACGTCATCGAGGGAAGAGAAATTATTATCATCTGGTTTGATGGATTGAACCAATTTTTCTAATCCATTGAGCGCCATCATAAGTTTGAGAAATGACTCAAGTGAGATCAGTCCTTTTTGTTCAAATTTTCTAAGGGTAGGTAAGCTGACACCAGCGCGATTGGCTAACCCTTCTTGGGTTAGGCCTACGGCAAGCCGCTGCATTCGCAGATGTTCTGCGATCTGTTTTTGTGCTTTGGAAACCGTTATAAGTGATACCATAGTGTTAGTTTGAACCTGTATTTGCTATTTAATGATACTATAGTATTAGTTAATGATGCGTTCAAGTGCTCTTTGGTTAAAAAAATGAGTTATAGAACTCTGTTCTATAACTCATTTTTACGTGGTTTTATGAGCTATAGAAAATGGGCTATAACTTACTATGGCGTGGATTGGGAGCATAAATTTTAGTTTAGGCTTTAAAGGTCTGTAAAATTTCCAAACAATGTTTCTTGATAATAGATTTAACGCCTTCAGCAACCGGATGGTTGATTTCTATTGTATCTAGGGCTGCAATAACGCTTTTGGACAATTCAAGAATACGTTTCTTGACAAGCGGTTTGGCAAGCCCGCATTCGTCAGCCATTTTCTCAAAGCTGCGTGGGTGCACCATCTCGGATTCGTATTCTCCACCGATTTTCATGGCCATTTTTTGGCTCAGTTCGGGGTAGTAAGATGTGCATACAATATCATATAGAGGCGCAATAGAAGCCCGCAATCCAAGGGCAGGGGAATGGTCGTAGATAAATGAAAAATTCTTGCCGTGCGCATCGTGATTGCCAACAAGGAAATTGAAAATCACTGCATCAAGGAACCGTTGCAAATCAATAACGGGAGTACTTGAAATATCACGTATCAATCCAAAACCGCTCTTGAGGGATGGGCCGCCTTCTCTTTGGTATTTGTGTTCGGAGATAATCCCCAAAGCTTGGCAGAAATCTTCTTGGTGAAGCCTCTCGATGGAAGCGCCCGAGACTTTACGGTCATAGCGTTTGATCAGAAGATAATCAATATCTTCAACCCTGCGCGTTTCAACGGAAGCTGCCGGAAGTCCGATAGAGGTTGCCAAAGTCATGCAAAGAGCTTCGTTAAAAACCAAACCCTCAAAATGGGCAATGGCGGGCTTCAGGATATGTGTGCTGGGTGCACCACCAAGGGGGACGGAGATTTGATCGTCCTCAACATGAACGGCAATCTTGTCTTGGGCGCCCGCTAGGGACAGCCGTATGCCATCTGCCCCCGCCATTAACGGGCGACGCGGCAATTCTCGCAGAACTCGCGCCAGATCAGCATCGGTCAGTAGTTTGTAACTGTGGTTCTGTTCAGAGAGTTTTTCCCCCGCAGGAATAAAAGTAACGGCTCCTGCGCATTCACCACCGAGTTGTTCCAACATGGCAAAATCATTGCGGGCACTGATACCTAGATTGCGGGCGATAATCTCGCGTTTGGCTTCCTCAGGTAAAATTCCTGCAAAGAACCCACGGCATTCATTACGATCAAATTGTTTGGCGCGTAGCGGCAGGGAATGGGATAGAGGAATGGCTTGGGGATTGTCCAGCCAGTTTTGCGTGTAATCAAAAACCATATCGCCATGCTTATTTTGAATAAGCTGTCCGACGTGATCCTCGTGCAAATAAACATCAAGTGTTTTGGACATTACTATTCCTTATCTCCATTCCTTGCAGAAAGGGGAGGCGTGAGGGACAGTTTAATCCCGAGTGTTTGTAAAACAGTGAGCACCTTGCCGATTTGGCAGGTTGGCTTTCCCTTCTCCAGTTCGATAATAAAGCGCAAGCCAGTGCCTGATGTCAGGGCCAAGTCTTTCTGGGTAACTCCCATGGCTTTGCGTGTATTGCGAACCAGTTCGCCGATGTGCTCAGGTGTAAATTTCATATCATAATATTCCCGTACAGGAACATTATGCACGATTTTGCTTAAATAACAAGTAAATATTCCTGTTCGGGAATATTTTATGCTAAAAGCCTTATATTTTTAAAAATAATTACCGATCGGTAATATTTTTATATTTGAAGACCTTTAGGGTGAGGGGCTGTAAACAACAAGTGTATTGGCGCTTATTGTCAAAAGCAAGATGCGGGTTTTCACGCGCATCTGAAGATGTAGTTTTTACCTGCGATGGTGGCTTCGGAATAATCCATACCGAGGTCTCGGGCGATAGCGTCAAGATCGAGGTAATACCGGATGTTTTCTGAAATATTGCCGAACAAGCCTTCTTCGATAAATTGTTCTGCCAAGTCACGAAGGCTATCAAGTTCATAAATGTCGATGTCGTATCCGTCCGGATCATCCGAACTGTAATCGAAGTTATAAACCCATTCCAGCACACCGTGGGACTAAACACCTAACCACTGCCGAATACGCCGATTTATGCATCAGGGCATGCCCTGATGCATAGCCAAGGAGACTGGATTTTCTCTCTCCATTTGGTTCAAACTTTGGGTCAAGACCATGTTTCATGGCCTATTTGACTTAATATGCCTGATATATAGGAATGTTTATGGGTGTAAATAAATTTATAGAATATAAAAATATTTATTGATTAAATATTTTTATATTCTATGTTCGTGGGATGAACCATCGATATTACGACATTCTGAAGCAAAAAAATCTCAGCCTGACGGCGGTACGGTTGTCGTTGCTGGAGGCTATTGAGGAACAACCCCATTCGGATGCGAATGTTATTTTTGCAAATGTACAACGGAAGATACCGTCCGTAACAATTCAGGCCGTGTATAACAATCTGAACGCGCTGAGCGATGCGGGGATTATCAGAGAGATTAAACCGAAGGGAAGTTCTTCTCTTTATGAAACCAGAATAGATGATAATCATCATCATGTTATTTGTCGTTCCTGCGGAAAAATTGGAGATACGGAGTGTAAGGGCTGCGCGCCATGTCTGGTGCCAACCGATTCTCATGGCTTTCAATTAGATGAGGCCGAAGTTGTTTTCTGGGGACTCTGTCCCCAATGCCAAAAATCATACCATAAACAAAAGGAGATAAAATAATGGCAAGTACCGGAAAATGCCCTGTTATGCATGGCGCAACAACATCAATGGCCAAGTCCAATATGGATTGGTGGCCGAACGCCCTTAACCTTGATATTTTGCATCAGCATGATGTGAAGACCCAGCCGAACGATAAGGATTTTAATTACCGCGAAGCGGTTAAAACGCTGGATTTCGAGGCGCTGAAAAAAGACATCAAGGAATTGTTGCATAATTCCCAAGACTGGTGGCCTGCGGACTGGGGACATTACGGGCCGATGATGGTTCGCGTGTCATGGCATGCAGCTGGATCGTATCGTGCAACCGACGGGCGTGGAGGCGGAAACACTGGAAACCAGCGCTTTGCGCCTTTGAATTCCTGGCCGGATAACGTGAATACGGATAAGGGGCGCCGTTTGTTGTGGCCGATTAAAAAGAAATACGGCAACAAATTAAGCTGGGCTGATTTGCTGATGTTTGTTGGGACGGTTGCTTATGAAGATATGGGTTTGAAAACCTATGGCTTTGCTTTTGGTCGCGAAGATATATGGCATCCCGAAAAAGATACATATTGGGGGAATGAAAAGAAATGGTTGGAACCGTCTGATGGACGGTATGCAGATGTGACAAAGCCCGATACTTTGGATAATCCGCTGGCTGCTGTGCAGATGGGGTTAATCTATGTGAACCCTGAAGGCGTAAACGGCAAACCTGACCCTATAGCAACCGCGGCGCAAATCCGCGAAACCTTTGCCCGTATGGGAATGGATGACGAAGAAACGGCGGCATTGACTGTCGGTGGTCACACTGTCGGGAAGTGTCATGGGAATGGCCGCGCTGAAGATTTGAGTCCGGATCCCGAAGCGTCCGATCTGGAATATCAGGGGATGGGGTGGTTCAATACCAAAAAACGCGGTATCGGTCGTGATACGGTGGTCAGCGGGATTGAAGGTGCATGGACGACTAACCCGACGCAATGGGATAATGAATATTTGTATCTGTTGCTGACATATGATTGGGAATTAAAGAAAAGTCCCGCCGGTGCGAACCAGTATGAGCCCATCGATATCAAGGAAGAAGACAAACCCGTCGATGTGGAGGACCCGTCTATCCGTTATAATCCGATTATGACGGATGCCGATATGGCGATGAAAGTTGACCCTGTCTATCGTGCGATTTGCGAGAAGTTTTACGGTGACCATGATTATTTGTCCGAAACATTCGCGCGCGCTTGGTTTAAACTGACCCACCGTGATATGGGGCCAAGCTCACGTTATATCGGGCCTTATGTGCCTAAGGAAGAACTGGTCTGGCAAGATCCTGTACCGCGAGGTTCAACGGGGTATAACATTGATGTCGCTAAAGAAAAAATTGCCAAGAGCGGTTTGTCAATTGCCGAGATGGTATCAACGGCATGGGACAGTGCGCGGACGTTCCGCGGGTCGGATAATCGTGGAGGAGCAAACGGAGCGCGTATCCGTCTTGCGCCACAGAAAGATTGGGAAGGGAACGAGCCAACCCGTCTGGCAAAAGTTTTGTCCGTGCTGGAGCCGATTGCGGCAGAGGTCGGGGCAAGCGTTGCCGATATCATTGTCCTTGCGGGGGCTGTCGGTATCGAGGCAGCGGCAAAAGCAGCCGGATATGACGTGACTGTTCCTTTCGTTGCAGGAAGAGGGGATGCAAGCGCGGTACAGACTGATGCGGACTCGTTCAAATATCTGGAGCCTGTGGCAGACGGATTCCGTAACTGGATGAAGAAAGACTATGTCGTTACTGCGGAAGAATTGTTGCTTGACCGTGCGCAGCTTTTGGGGTTGAGCGCGAAAGAAATGGCAGTTCTGATAGGCGGTATGCGTGTAATGGACACCAATTTCGGCGGGACAAAACATGGAGTCTTTACCGACCGTGCCGGTGCATTAACGAATGACTTTTTCGTGAACCTGACAGATATGGCTTATAAATGGATCCCTGTGGGGGCTAACCTTTATAACATTGTCGACCGCAAGACGGGCGAAACCAAATGGACGGCCACGCGCGTTGATCTGGTTTTTGGGTCAAATTCTATCTTGCGCGCCTATGCGGAAGTTTATGCGCAGGATGATAATGCGGGCAAGTTTGTGAATGACTTTATCGCCACATGGGTCAAGGTCATGAATGCCGACCGGTTCGATGTTGCATAAGTAATATTACCGTTTTACCGTGACGGATGGGCGCCGATACACCCTTATCGGCGCCTGTTCTATTTAAGAGGAACAGGTCAGGAGTTCTTTTTGCGGCAGATAAATTGGGTGACAAAGGCTTTTCCGCTGTGGAATGTGCCTTCGTTTACTTCTCTTTCATATTCTTTCCGCAAGATAGTGTCTTGTCCCGCAAAAGCCATGTCCAGTTCATTAAGCAGGATAAGCCAGTCAATCTGTTTCGGGCCGCCTGTGCCGTATTGCATCTCCAGTTGGTTGGGGTGGTATGCTTCTAACAAAAAGATGCCGTTCGGTTTTAAACTTTGCAATGACTGTTTGAATGTCCTTTGACGTGTCGCTGGGTCGGTATGCGCAAAGATAGAGATAATGGCATCCCATTTATTAGTGCCGAAATCAAAATCATTGATGTCGGTCACGATATAGTCCAGTGCGACATGATTTTCTTTTGCCAATTTTTCGGCTTTAATTTTTCCGGATGCAGAAAAATCGATGGCAGTGATGTTATGCCCATGACTTGCCAGAAAAGCAGAATTTCGCCCTTCGCCTTCGGCAAGGCACAGGATTTTGCTTTTTGGTGGAAACAGGTCAAGTGAAGACTCTAAAAACTGGTTTGGTGCGACACCATAAACATAGTCTTCCTGTGCGTAACGGTCATTCCAGAATTGTTTGCTCATATAACTTTTTCCTTTTATCACAAAGATGTAGCGGTTTTTCAGGAAAAATCAATTCGCATGGGGTGGCGGAGGTCGGCGAGTGTTGTGTGTGGGGGTGCAGTGCATGAAATATAGACTAAAATATTTGCATATTTTGCGCTCTTTCTCTATAATCAAGAGTAGGAGGCTGTAAATGACGGCTGTATTGGCACTTAAAAGCAATCTGACACGAGGGAATGTCTATCGCCGTTCTGACCTTGCCCAATGGTCGAATGCGGTGGATCGCCATGTGCAATTGCTTGTGAAGAACGGGGAGTTAAAAAAGCTCTCCGGTGGGGTTTATTATTATCCGAAACAAACAGCCTTTGGTGCCGTTCCTCCGAAAGATGAAGATTTAGTGCGTGCCTTTTTGAAAGATGATCGTTTCTTTATAGCCTCTCTTAATGCTTATAACGGTTTAGGCATAGGGGCGACACAGCTTTATAACGAGCAGCTTGTTTATAACTCCAAGCGTGACGGGCGGTATGAACTTGGCGGTCGTACATTCTATTTTATAAAACGCCCGCACTTCCCGAACGAAGTCACAGAAGAATTTCTGCTGGTTGATCTGCTCAATAATCTACATCTCTTGGCAGAGAATACAAATGTACTGCTTGAAAAGGTTGCGGAAAAAGCCAAACGCTTAAGTCCACAAGCCCTGCAAAAGGCTGTTCAGGATTTCGGCGGCCTTCGCGCCAAGAAGTTCTTTGCCAAACTCTTTTAAGGTTATAGAGTAGGGCATGGCTTCGCCCGATTTTCTAAAAATATGATCTTTTATATTGCTATTGTATAAATAGCAGAATTTGTAATGTACAAATCGCCCATATTCTAATGTACATTTTGCCAAACTGCTGGTATGCTGAAGTTAGCTTGTATTTTCAAGCAGGGAGGTATTTGGTATGTCCGATTATTCACGCTGGCAAGAAGGTGGTTTAGAACAGGCACTGGCGACTCGTCGTGTTGTTATGCTCACTGGCCCTCGTCAATGCGGTAAGACGACCCTTGCTCGCAAATTTGTGTCGGAGAATGTTGCCTATAGAACATTGGATGATGTGGCCGCACGACAAGCTGCTGAAGCAGACCCTCATTTGTTTGTAGATTACGCTCCTGAAGATGGGACGCTCATCATTGATGAAATTCAAAAAGTTCCTGATTTAATTCCAGCGATTAAAAAAGCCGTGGATCAGAACAATAAGGCGGGGCAATTCCTGATTACAGGATCGGCGAATATCCTGAATTTACCAACGGTCACCGAGTCTCTAGCAGGAAGAATTGGCAAAGTTCGCTTGCGACCATTATCACAAGGGGAAATCGCAGGAGCCTCACCAACTTTTCTGGAAAGGGCTTTTGCTCAGGATTTCAAGCGGCCCAAAAATCGTTACAACAGAAATGATCTTATTGAGATGATATTCAGGGGCGGCTTTCCCGAAGCCATAAGGTTGGAAGGAAAAGCACGGAGAAACTGGCATATTGATTACGTTGATGCACTTATTGAACATGATTTGAATGATATTGCGAATATCCGGCAAGTTGATGTGATGAAAGATTTGGTTAGGGTTTTGGCTGCATGGTCATCAAAATTTATGGATGTGTCTGCTATCGGTTCTGTCTTTTCATCGGATCGTCGAACCTTGTCCAGCTATATTAGCGCACTTAAATCCTTTTATGTTGTTGAATCTGTTCCGGCTTGGCACAAGACGGATTACGACCGTGTTGGTAAGCAAGATAAACTCTTTATGGCAGACACGGGAATGATGACGGCCCTTTTGGGCTGGAAGCCTTCGGATTTTGCAAGCGATCCGGACAAAGTGGGGAAGGCGTTTGAAACATTTGCCTATAATGAGTTAGCCTCACAGATAGATGCCGCAGAAGATGTATATCATCTTTACCAGTATCGGGATCGTGTGAAGAGGGAAATTGATTTCATCATTGAAAGTGGTGACAGATCAATCTTGGCGGTAGAAGTCAAATCCGGAATTACAGTTAAAAATTCGGATTTCAAGCATATTGAATTTTTCAGGGACAATCTGGCCAAGAAAAAAACTGTCATCGGTATAATTCTCTATGCCGGAGATGAAATTTTGCCGTTCGGAAAAAACCTATGGGCAATCCCTTTCGATTGTATGTGGATAAAAAATTAAAAAGATGCGCAAGTCACGCGCATCTGAAAATGTAGTTTTTACCTGCAATGGTGGTTTCGGAATAATCCATGGCGAGATCACGGGCGATAGCGTCAAGATCGAGGTAGTAACGAATGTTTTCTGGAATATCTCCGAATAAACCTTCTTCAATAAATTGTTCAGCTAGGTCTCGAAGGCTATCTAGCTCATAGATGTCGATGTCATATCCGTCAGGGTCATCCGTGCTATAATCGAAGTTATAACCGCATTCGCGAGTGGCAAGAATAATCCTGATTTTCTGGTCATCAGAGAAGTATTCTGAGGCGTTGAAATAATCACCTATCGTGTCTTGGTGGATGGAAAGGGCTTTGAATAATTCACAGTCAAAATCATCACCGTCGATAAACTGGATTTCAAATTCTTCAACCAAATCGCCATAGTGGTTTAAAAGATTGGCTGATTTCTCGTTATACTCTTCCAAGCTGTGGAAATAAAAGCCATGAGCAGAGATGTCGTAGGGTTGAGCAAAGAGCAAAGGCTCTTGGGTCTGGATTTGAAGTTGGAATTCCGGAGATAAACAAGTTTCTTTTTGCATGATGTTCTTCCTTTCTCGGTTTGTTATCGAACGCCGAAAAAGTCAGGCGGGGGATTAAGCAGCTTGTGCATGGTCAACACGGGAAGTGGAGCGGGCAGCGCCATTGCAGAAGAGGCTCACCTGTCCATAAAGGCGGTCTATAACGATAGCAAGACGGGGAATGGAAGGGATGTCATGAAATTTATTATTTTAGATACTTTGAATTTAAGCAAATAGAAATGGGTAGAGTCTTTATATATAAGTTCAGGTTTAGAAATTTCTGAATTGAATATCAAAATTTTTTGCTTTTGGGATAGCCTTCATATCCAAAGGCCTGGTTTGTGGAGCGAGAAACCCGAGAGTTGGGCGGTCATTATCCGCACGAAAATTCTGAATGGAATAAGTTCCACCATATTTTCTGAGCTCTAGATCATTTATAATCTCGATAACATCAGTTTCGTTCATCAACCCTGTATGGACTGTTGTGCGAACTTCAAAAGGGATGTGAGTTTGAGAACACAAAATATCAAGAGTTTCGGAGAATTTCTCAAATTTTTCGACACCTGTGACCTTTTTGAATTTGTGAGAAGGCGCTTTATAATCCAGCGCGATATAATCCAGAAATCCTTTCTCCAGAAACTCGCGGATCATATCTGGCCGAAGACCATTTGTATCCAGCTTGATAGCATAGCCAAGATCTTTTATTTTCTGAATGAATTCTTCCAACGCAGGGTAAGAAGAAGCTTCTCCACCAGAGAGAACAACACCATCCAAAAGCCCGCGACGCTTGTGCAAAAATTTCATGACATCTTCGACCGTGCCTCGCCCTTTTCCTTTGACAATCTGGGGATTATGACAGTACCCGCAGCGCATGTTGCATCCTGTAAACCAGATAATGCAGGCGGTATGACCCGGGAAGTCCAACATTGTAAATGGTGTAATCGCATAAATAGGAAGAGTCCCCTCCATCAAGGTGGGGGGCTCTTTAGTTTTATTTTTGGCTAGTTTTTCTATCATTATGCTTTTGTAAAAAGACTTCCTGTATCTACCCAATCTTCTTTGAAATGCTTGCGTTCACGGTGTTCTCCCTGTTTGCCTTTATTAAAACTGTCAACCGGGCGGAAGTAGCCCATGACGCGAGTCCATACTTTTGTCTTTTCTTGGCAATGTGGACATTCCGGTTGTTCTCCATTCAGGTATCCGTGCGTATCGCAAACAGAAAAGACAGGTGTGATCGTGATATAGGGCAGTTGGTAGTTGCTGATGACTTTTTTAACGAACCCTTTACAGGCTTCTGCACTGCTGAGTTTTTCATTCATATAGAGGTGCAGAACTGTCCCTCCTGTATATTTACACTGTAACTTGTTTTGAAGATCAAGAGCTTCGAAGGGATCATCAGTATGGTCAGCAGGAATTTGTGACGAGTTTGTATAGTATATATTCTCTTCGAAGCCGGCCTGAATAATATCGTCATAGCGTTTTTTATCTTCTTTCGCGAAGCGATAAGTCGTACCTTCAGCAGGGGTTGCCTCCAGATTATACAGGTTTCCTGTTTCTTCCTGATATCCTAGAAGCTTGGTGCGCATATGCTCCAGAATTTCAAGGGACATATTAATTCCACGATCATCTGAAATGTCATATGCGTCATCAGTAAAGTTTCTAACCATCTCATTCATTCCATTAACGCCTATGGTCGAGAAATGGTTGAGCAGGAATGGTAAATATCGTGCTGTATATGGGTATAGGCCCCTATCATACATTTGTTTGACAAAGATGCGTTTCTTCTCAAGTGTTGATCTTGAAATATCCATAAGTCTGTCAATTTCATTCATCAGGCCTTTCATATCACCCTTAAAACGATAACCAAGGCGAGCCATATTCAAAGTGACGACCCCGAGGGAACCTGTCATTTCAGCAGATCCGAACAAACCGTTTCCACGTTTGAGAAGTTCTCGCAAATCCAGTTGCAAACGACAACACATGGACCGTACGGCTCCTGGGGAATAAGCTTCCGGATTTGGTTTGCGTTCACCGGTTTTTTCATCAATCATATACTGACTTCCAACAAAGTTTTGAAAGTAAGAGCTTCCGACTTTTGCTGTATTTTCAAAAATAGCTTGCGCGACTTTGCTGTCCCAGTTGAAGTCTTCTGTAATGTTGACGGTTGGAATCGGGAATGTAAATGGCTGTCCCCTTGAATCTCCTTCGGTCATAACTTCATAGTAAGCAATATTGATCATTTCCATTTCATGTTCAAAATGACCAAAAGTCATATCTTCAAGACTGAGAATTCCCATGTCACGCTGCTGCGCTTTGAAGAGCAGTTCTGGGTTGTCAATGTTTTTGAATAAATGGATGTCGTTTGCTGTTGGGAACTGGTTTTTCAAATCTTCCGGAGCCACAATATCAAGTGTGATATTTGTAAAGGGAGATTGTCCCCATCGTGCGGGTACATTCAAATTATATACGAACTGGCGAATTGCTTTTTTAACTTCACGGAAATTGAGATTGTCATGAAAAACGTAAGGAGCCAGATATGTATCAAAGCTGGAAAAGGCTTGTGCTCCGGCCCACTCTGATTGCAAGATTCCAAGAAAATTTGACATTTGCCCCAGTGCTTCGCGGAAATGGCGGGGAGGGCGAGAGGATACGCGTCCTCCAACGCCGTTAAATCCTTCATTTAGCAGAGCTCTGAGAGACCAGCCCGCACAATATCCTGTCAGGCAATCAAGATCGTGAATATGCACGTCACCTTGGCGGTGTGCATTCCCTTCTTCGGGGCTATAAATTTCATCCAGCCAAAAATTGGCGATCACTTTGCCTGCCACATTATTGATAAGTCCTGCGTTGGAATAGCCAGTATTCGCATTTGCTCTGATTCTCCAATCGGATCCGGAAACATACTCGCTAACAGCTTCTGAACAATCCACATTTGTTCCTCCAAACAAAGTAACAATCTGGTCTATTTTGGATTCTGTGGATGTTTTTGTAGGGAAGATAGCTACTTTTTCTGCAAGATTTTGTGACATTAGGTCTCTCCTTTTTATACCAAAGTGTGAACAAAATTTTTCTATATGTAGATTTTCTGGAAGGCTGGAGCCTGTGGAAAACTATGTGGACAAAACACAATATCTTGTGTTTATAAATAGAAGGCTACACAAGATAATGATGGTTGAATTTGACGTGGGTCAAGTAAAAGTGATTTTTTCAGAACAAAATGGACAAAAATTATGAACGTCACCACATTTTAGTTATGGATACAGGTAGAAGCGGTCGGATTTGTGGAAGTGAGTAATCAATAATAGAAGTTATGCAGGTTCATCAAGCAGCTTTTATCCACCTGTACCCATCAGTGCCATGATAGAAACCATTAGAAAATGGGACCTGTAGGCCAACTTTTTTAAGCTCACTCAACGCTTTTTGGGGAGTTGTTTTATTATCCAGAACATCACGATATAAAATTGATGTTCTGATCATATCATGGTTATGGGGGGAAATTCTAAATGTATGAATTCCCATTTTTTGCATTTCACTTATTTCATTCAGCAAAGTCATACAATGATAGGACAGGGTCTGGATTCCATTTATACTTAGGAAGGGTGTCCCATTTATTGTGCTCAATGGCATGCCATCGGGGTCTTCTTCGCAAACAAATTGGCAGTTATCCTTCATACGGTTGTGGGATCGTGCGTGATAACAACGTGCAGATAATGCAAGACCAACCCGTCCATAGACCTGAACTTCTAAAGTTATTCCAATTTTATTGGCTTGTTGTGCCATGGTTGATATGACTGGTGCAGGTAATTCCTGCGGTAGCGTAAAATGCTTGGCGCCCTGGTCAACCCCCATTATTGAGTCCAGGATTTAAGTGAATCTTTTGGTCCTGATGAGGGCATGAAGGAAGGGGCTGGAGCGTAAGCGAAGGCCCCTTCCTTCATGTGGTCAACCCCCATTATTGAGTCCAGGATTTAAGTGAATCTTTTGGTCCTGATGAGGGCATGAAGGAAGGGGCTGGAGCGTAAGCGAAGGCCCCTTCCTTCATGGGGGGCTTCGTTCTGGTGAGA
>JAVEVE010000002.1:0-314035 GCA_034005165.1 Pseudobdellovibrionaceae bacterium
CTCTCACCAGAACGAAGCCCCCCATGAAGGAAGGGGCCTTCGCTTACGCTCCAGCCCCTTCCTTCATGCCCTCATCAGGACCAAAAGATTCACTTAAATCCTGGACTCAATAATGGGGGTTGACCACTCGGAAGACGGTATCATCAGGTTTAGATAATGCAGAAGGCCTCTTTCTTTCAGAAAATTCATACGCTCGGACGGTTTGTGAGACGCCATATCCTTGAACAAAGCAATCATCTTGTCATTCTGGCTGGCAAGCGCCGTAAGGACGCTGCAAGCAGGGCAGGCGACAGAATGATAATGTTTGCCGAGAACACCATGTTTGTGGTCACGAAAGAGGCCTGAATGTTCGATATATCCGCGCCAGTCTTTATGGAGCTTCCCCAACTCTAAAGCATAGTCTTTCGTGTCCAGACCATGATCGAGCGCAAGTCCCAGATAGGCGGCCGCGAATTCGGGGGCAGCATCCATCATGCCGGAAGTCACTTGCCACAAAATATTGCTGCGGCTCTCGGCTAAGCGCAATCCCCAAGGCTCCGGATCTCCGCTCTCGTAATAATCAGGGGGGAGCAGACCTGTTTTAACCAGATTCAATTCTTCATAAGGACCATGCAGGCCTTGCAGACGCTCCGGATCATCTTTTTTCTCCGAAGCTTTAAAGGCCATAAGAGCCTTCAGGTCTTCTGCAGAAATAAAGGGGTCCGGCTGTGTTTTAAGCCGGAATGCCTTTTTTGGACGGGAAGATGGCATAGGATTTTGGTACGTCAATTGAATCTCCAAACGTTATTTTATAACACTTTATGTGTTATGTTATAACATCTGTTGACGCAAGCAAAAAAACAGCCATAGTATAAAAAATAAAAAGGAGATTGAGTTGTGAAGGCAAAACAGATTATTTTGGCCGCTGCCGCTCTTGGATTTACGATCCCGTCAATGACTGTGATCGGAGCACTGGCCGTAGCAGCAAAGAAAAGCGACTGGAGTAGGAAATTCTCCTTGGAACAAAATCACCATAAGGCTGTTTCTGATCTGGCAGGGTGCGGTTGCCCCTTCTGCCGGAGCACGTTTCAAAGTGAGTCTCAAAGGATCAAGAGGGATATATGACCGAACATACGCATCATGATGTCTGCACAAATTGTACCCATGAACATTCCCTGGGTATCGCGCAGGATATTGCACGGAAATCCGGACATAGATGGTCGGAAACGCGGACACAAGTCTATCATACACTTTTAATGGCTGATAAGCCTGTGACGGCTTATGAGTTGATGGATATGGTTGCGAAGAAATACGCACGCGATGTCAAGCCGGCTAGTGTCTACAGGTCCTTGGAGGCGCTGATGGAGATTGGAATTGTTGCACGGATAGAAAGCGCAAATGCCTTTGTTGCCTGTCAGAATCCTGAGTGTAATCATCAACATATCTTTCTGATTTGCAATTATTGCGGGCATGTAGATGAAATATCGGATCATGGCATCAATCGCCAATTGCTGAAGCAGGCAGCAGAGAAAGGCTTCATTGCTAGAAAACAAATTCTTGAACTTCATGGACAATGTAAGGACTGCCATGTGGAAGGATAGTAAGGAATGATTGAGGTCAAAAACATCGAAGCGGGATATGATAGTGTCCCTAAAGTCAGTATTGAGAGTTTTTCGGTTAAAAAAAGCGGTGTCTGTCTTGTCAGGGGGGATAGTGGCTCAGGAAAGACAACCTTGTTGAATGTTGTTGCTGGCCTGATAAAGCCGATCAAAGGATCTATCAGGATTGGAGCCGTAGATCCATATAGTCTACGTGATAATGAACGCGATGCATGGCGGGGGAATTGTCTGGGATTCATCTTTCAGACCCTCCATCTTGTGAAGTCTTTGACAGTTGCGGAGAACGTATTATTAGGTGCGTATGCTGCGGGAAAAATACAGGATAGGGAATGGGTAGATCATCTTCTTGAAAAAACAGGTCTGCAAGGTCTGGGCGATAAAAAGGCACATGAGATTTCTCAAGGGCAAGCGCAGCGCGTTGCAATCGCCAGAGCGGCAGTGAACAAGCCTGAAATTATTCTTGCTGATGAACCTACCTCATCTCTGGATAAAACGGCGGCAAAGCAAGTGATGGAATTATTATTATCCTTGGCAAAAGACAATGGTTCGACACTGGTTGTCGCCAGCCATGATGATCGTATTGCCGATGTATTTGATCAGGTAGTGGAATTGAAATCGGGAGAAAACATATGAATAAGAGGCGTTATCTCTCTTTATACAGTCTGGTTGGCGCAAATATGTCTCACAGGCCTTTATCGGCTCTCTTCAATATCATGCTTATGTCTGTTGGTGTTGCTGTCATTTTGACAATTCTGCATTTGAATGGATTGCTAGATAGCAGGTTATCTCGTGATTTGCGCGGCATTGATCTGGTTGTTAGTGGTAAAGGGTCTCCCCTGCAGATCATCCTGGCAAATGTTTTTCATCTTGATGTTCCGACAGGAAATATTCCGGTAAGTGAAGCAAAAAAACTTGAGAAAAATCCGTTGGTAAGATCCTTCATTTCCTTGGCTTACGGGGATAATTATAACGGGCACAGAATTGTCGGAACAACTTCTGACTATATAGAGCATTTCAACGGGCATATATCTCAGGGGCGCAATTTCTCTGCGCCGATGGAGGTCATTATTGGTGGAGCCATCGCAAAAAAATTCCATTTGGCTATAGGGCAAAAAATTGCAGGGGCACATGGGCTGGTTAATAGTGATGATGTGCATACAGATTCCCCATATACGATTGTCGGAATTCTTGATCAGGATGGCAGTATTCTTGACAGGCTGGTTCTAACATCGGTCGAGAGTGTATGGCACGTTCATGAACACCTTGATGAGGATGATAGGGAGGAAGTCGCTTATAAGCAGGCACATCCGGAAGATGAGCTGTCAGCCATACTGATTGCGTATAAGTCGCCGTTAGCCGCCACCACACTACCAGGAATAGTTAATAATAGCAGCTCCATGCAAGCGGCAAGCCCTGCATTTGAGGTTGCACGGCTTACAAAACTGATGGGCACAGGGCGGGATATATTATCCGTTTTTGGCTATCTTCTTTTGGCTTTTTCGGGGATCAGTCTATTTATTGCGCTTTATAATGCTGTTCAGGAACGGCAATATGATATTGCCCTGATGCGCATTATGGGGATAACGAAATCTCGTATTTTCGGGCTTGTCCTCTTCGAGACAGTGCTGATAGGGGGGCAGGATCAGTTATTGGTGTTATTATTTCCCAGATATTTATACGTTTGGCGTCTTACTGGGTCTATATTCAGAAAGGATTGGCTCTATCGCCGCCAGTCCCAGGCCTATTAGAAATATATACTGTGTCGGCTATTATGCTCGTCAGCCTGCTGGCAGGTTTAATACCGGCTGTGCTGGCCCGTAAAGTGGATATTGTCCAAACCCTTGCAAAAATGTGATTTGATGATACGCATACTCTTGCCTATTTTGACGCTTCCATTCCTATGCGGATTTACTCTTGAGGGAACCGCCGAATCTTTTATATCAGCTCAGCCTGCCGACGAACGAGAGGCGCAGGATAAATTGCCGATGGCAAAAGGAGTTGTCTGGGACACTCTACTGAAAACTATTGTCTCATTTAATGAAGAGAGCGGAGAATATTCCGCAAATTTTCCGGAAGATGTAAAAAAGTTCGAAGGGCAGATTCTGCGCGTCAGTGGGTTTATTCTCCCGTTGGAAAGTACAGATAAATTTACACATTTTTTGCTCACCAAAAGGACGCCGACCTGTGCATTTTGCCCTCCGGGAGGGCCAAGTGAAATTATTGAAGTCTATACAAAGGATCCGATTGAATGGGATGATGGTCTTGTGCAGGTTGAAGGAAAATTCGGATTTACCAACAATCAGAATCTTGGCGTCTTCTTTCAAATTAATGACGCGAAAGTCCAGTGATATTTGAATGGCTGTGCAATGCTTTGTTTGTAAATAGCAAGAGAAGCTCCTCCTGTTTTTGATATAAAACCAGGTTGATGGAATGTTGTTTATAGGCTGAAGTGAAGAATATTCACAAATGCCTTAAAATTAGTGATTATGATCTTTTTATAGTTAAGGATGGGCTCTTTGGCTAAAAAAGATGTAAAAGTATATTCACGTTATACAAATGAGGCCATTTGACCTCTGTCTTGTTACCGTTATAGATAGCCTTTATGGGCAGGGGCGTAAATTTAGAAACTTGTTCTTATGCCAATTGTGGCGCTGGCAGAAGGGGCTTTAACATGCCCGGAGCGGCCTAAAATCTCTGCGCTTAAAGATGTTTGTGGTGAGATCGACCATGCTGTGGATGGTGCGGCTTCTGCCCAGTTTTTGTCACTCTTGTCATAGTCTATAACCCCGGAAAACCCGCTGGTCGAGACTGACAGGCCATCTGCATTCCCGCTCAGGCGGCGTCCCCAACTGGCGCTACCGGAAAATGTGATGTCAGGGGATAACTGGTAATTGACCTGCGTCCCCAGATGAGTCGTGATATTGTTCAAACTTTGATTATTCACTGTGGCAGCAAATGCGCCGCCTTTTTCTGTATAGCTGTCCAGGCTGGCTCTAACGATCTGTATTTCGGAATAAGGGGTGATGCTGATATCTTCGTGCATCGGGAGTTCCCAACCTACACGGGCTGCTGCTCCCAGTCCAAGTCCTGATGTTTGCCCATTAGAGGAATCAAACCCCGAGCCATTCCTGTAATGTCGGTCGCTATCGATAGTAATACGTGTTGCAAAAGCAGTCCCATACAAACGCAAGCCGTTATTACCTTCATAGGCAGATATAATGGATCCCCCTTTGGCATTTAGAGTGCTTTTACCGTCATCGGACAATGTAGTTGTTCCGGAGCTTCCAATGACCCCTACACCGACTGAAAAATTATTTGTAAACTGAAATGAAACTCCCAAAGTGCCGTTGAGATCATGGTTGTCAAAATCCTGATCTTGGCCAACGCCTACGGATCCAATCAGATAAACAGATTTTCCTGTTATGAGTGGAGCGGGGGAAGACGGCCCTGCCGCAGGCTCAATATCATGAGGACTGGAAGGTGAGGAAAAGAAACTTCGGATTTCTGGCGAAACGAAGAAGCCATTTGAATAGCGGCAAATAAAGATTGATCTATGGATGATTCAAGACGTCCTACTATTTGTTGAAGAGGAACGGTTGTTGGAATCAATCCTGTAACTAAATCTTGCGGTGTTGTAACGCCACCGGTAGCTATGTTTGCCAAGTAGGCAACGTTATTGCCCCCGAATGTCGCGCTTCCTACAATAAGATCGCCGCTATCATCAACATCATTGGCATAAGTGAAAACCCATCCTGTAGTATCAACTCCTGCTGCAGTCAGAATGTCAGATATTGATTCCATACCAGTGGCCTGTGTCCATTTGAAAGCAGTCATTCCGCTTGTCGATGAAGATCATCCCACAACAACATTTCCATCCGCGCTGACGGATATGGCTTCACTGAAGAAAGCCCCTCCGGACAAGTCTCCAAGACCCGTCATGCCAACACCATTAACCCAACGAAACGCTTCTGTACCACTGGCACTTGCCCCTTGTCCCACGATCACGTTGCCATTGGCATTTATATCATAAGCATAGCTGTCAAAAGTCCCTCCTGCCAAATCGCCGATATTCTCAAGCGATTGAGCCTGAACCATGTGGAATGGCAGGATGGTAAAAGTTATGAAGAGGGTGAGATTTCGAGAACAGCACATTATTTAACCGTTCTAGGTGAAAAGTGTGAATACAGTATAAATATGCTATAAAGATAAGATTATTGTTGGTTTGGAAGTATTATTCATCGTTAATATTCACTTCCCCTCGTGAACCCGGCGGAATCATAAAGTTTTATAAAAAGAGTCGAATTGAATGGGATGATGGTCCTGTTCAGGTTGAGGTAAATCCCGATTTACCAACAATCTGAACCTGAGTGTCTTCGTTCAAATTATTGACGCAGAAGCTCGGCAATACTCGAAAAATTACGCTATGATTTGTTTTTCTCACAAAATGCCGCGCCAAAAGGTAATCCCAGTTTAGACAGGATAAGAGCTGCGGGGCAAAAACCCGTAAAGGCGGCCTGAAACATGTTTAATCCGACAAAAGCCGTCAGCCATAGCCAATAGGGGCTGAAGAAATGGGCTAGAGTGAGGCTGAGCAGAATCATAATGCCTGCAAAAGCTAAAATGGCACGATCAATATTCATGGAGTTCTCCTCTATATTATTGGACTTCCGGATGGGCCGGATCTTCTTGTTTCAATTTATGGATATGCATAACCTCTAACGCAAATTTCTCGTAGAATGGCATGCTTTCGCCAACCTGAACCTTATGGAGAAAATATTTCTCGAATCCGATCTTGGCATAATGAACCCACTTTCCTTTGGATGCCCAGTTCATATTTCTTGGAGGAATTTGCGGTTGTGCAAAGAACGCAACACCACCATCTCCGAAATCGGCAAGGCAAATTGCATTCCAGGTGGCCACAAAAGACGGAGGTCGTCCTGCCATCATTTCGGCAATGTTCTGTGCGGTGGCTGTGACCATTGATTCAATCATAAATCCTGTCTTGGGAACCCCAACCGGAACAGCTGTTTTCCCGATGGGGGGGATTGCAACGCATACGCCGATCGCAAACACATTCGGGAAAGTCATATTTTGCTGGAATTTATTGACCATGACAAACCCGCGCGGATTGACAAGGTTTTCAACGTCCAGCACCGCTGGAACCCCTCGAAATGCAGGCAGCATCATGCTGAAGTGAAACGGTAATTCATGATTTTGTTTATGTATGCCGTCCTCGGTCAGTTCTTCAATCAGCATCTTGTTCTGCTGGACTTCTGTAACTTTGGCGTTTGTTATCCATTTAATATGGCGTTGCCTTAACTCGGATTCCAATAGACCTTTTGTATCTCCGACACCATCCAGACCCAAATGCCCGATATAGGGTTCTGATGTGACAAAAGTCATCGGCACACGATCTCGCATTTTACGTTTTTTAAGCTCGGTATCCAGAATAAGTGCAAATTCATAAGCAGGCCCAAAGCAGGAAGCTCCTTGGACTGCGCCAATAATCACAGGGCCGGGATTTTTAATCAATTGGTCAACCGCCTCTGCGGCTTTTTCGGCGTGCTCGGATTGGCAAATGGACTGCGTATAATGCTCTGGCCCGAAGCCGGGGATTTCATCAAAGGCCAAATCAGGTCCGGTCGAGATCACCAGATAATCATAGGGAAGTTTGCGTCCGTCTGTTAACTCGACTTCATTCGAGGTCGGGTGTACTCGCGCAGCACCTATCGTTTCAAAAGAAATCTTTTTCTTGTCCATGACTTTGCGCAAATCAACTTCAATATCTTTACGTTCCCGCCATCTGACGGCAACCCAAGGATTGGAAGGAACAAACTGGTAAGTCGGGCCTTGGCCAATCACAGTCAGGTGATCATTTTCCCCGAGCTTCTCCTGCATTTCAAATGCCATCATAGTTCCGCCGAGACCCGCTCCAAGTACAATAATATTTGCCATTATAGCCCCCTTTAATCTTTCAGAGATACATTGACTGTATAATCCATATATTGTATATACGCAACTATGAAGATAAGTATAATGCAAATGAATAAATCAGCTGAAAAAGCAGCCGAGCTGCTGAAAATTCTCTCTAACTCCAAGCGTCTTATGATTGTGTGTCATCTCGCGGAAGGGGAGAAATCGGTTAATGAATTGGCGGAGATGCTGGGAATGCGTGCGTCCACTGTGTCGCAGCATTTGCAGATTTTACGTCTGTCAAAACTTGTTGAGACGCGCCGCAACGCACAAACAATTTTTTATTCTCTGACCCATGCTGCATCGGAAGATGTAATTATGGCCCTATATAAAAATTTCTGTATCGCCCCAAACTTGAATAAATCGACAAAAGCCAAAACAGAAACAAATTCCAAGCCGCCGCAGAAACGGAGATAAGTATGAGCAGATCTATACGATATATTTTGGACTTAACAGTAATCCTTCTGGTAGCAGGGGTGAGTGCAACGTCTGCCTATGCGCAGGATTATAAGGTAACTTCGGAAGCGGTGGCGGATCAAAAGGCAGTATTCGCAACGGTTGAAACGGTAGATCAGATCAGTGCTCGTGCGCGGATCAGCGGCACAATTATTTCTTTGAATGTCAAAGAAGGGGATCGTGTCGAAGCAGGTCAGGAAATTGCACTGGTCGGGGATGATAAACTGGCTCTTCAGATTCAATCGATGGATGCCCAGATGTCAGCAACAGCCGCGACGCGTACCAAGACCGAAGCGGATTTGAAGCGTGTTCAATCCTTGATCGGAAGCGGTTCTGTATCAAAAGCAGAACTAGACGCCGCCAAAGCAGCCTATATGAACGCCGATAACCAGTTGAAAGCCCTCACCTCACAAAGGCAGGTTATTGAACAGCAAGTAACGGAAGGTAAAATCCTTGCGCCGACGAAAGGTCGTGTTTTGCAAGTGCCCATGACTTTGGGGGCTGTCATTATGCCGGGAGAAACAGTGGCAACATTGGGGGCACAGGCTTATATATTGCGCCTTCAACTTCCCGAACGTCATGCGCGTTCCATTAAAGTTGGCGATACGGTACATCTCGACCGTGAAGGGAAGGATGGAACATCCTATCAGGATGGACAGATTATTCTCGTCTATCCGGAAATTGAAAACGGACGAGTATCGGCTGATGCCCAGATTAACGGGCTAGAAGATTTCTTTGTCGGAGAGCGGGTAAGGGTTTGGGTTTCTACAGGCGAACGGCAGGCAATTTTTATCCCGTCCTCTTATATAACGACACGTGCCGGAATTGATTACGTAGCAATAAAGGAAACTGACGGAAAAAAAATTGAAATTCCTGTGCAGCGCGGGCATGTCAGAAAAGACGATACGACAATGACCGAAATCCTTTCCGGATTGCATGCCGGAGATACAGTGACCAAGACCGCAGGAGCGCAATAATGTCCTTGGGTATATCCGGTTTTTTAACACGTCTGACAATTACGTCACCTCTTACGCCACTTATTTTGCTGACATCAATTATGCTTGGAGCTATGGCGTTGGTGTCAATTCCGCGTGAGGAAGAACCGCAAATCAGCGTGCCGATGATTGACATTATGGTACAGGCCAATGGCCTCAAAGCGCCGGATGCTGTTGAGCTGGTAACAAAACCACTTGAGGCAATTGTTAAAAGTGTTGAGGCCGTAGAACATGTCTACAGCCAGACGCATGATGATAAAGTCATGGTGACAGCTCGGTTTGACGTTGGAACAAATTCGGATGACGCGATTTTACGCGTTCATGAGAAAATCCGTGCTAATTACGACCAGATGCCTGTCGGAATTCCTGAGCCATTGATTGTTGGACGAGGAATTAATGATGTTGCGATTGTTACTTTAACGCTTTCGGCGAAGGGGAATGCTGCTGAAAGATGGACAGATGCCACGCTTCTGGATGTTGCCGAGAAACTGCGCCGCGAAATTGTAAAGATAAATGATATAGGTTTGACATACATTTCTGGCGGAAATAGAGAAGAAATACGTGTAGAGCCTGACCCGGAGATGCTGGCGACCTACGGAGTGACCTTACAACAATTGGCGGCAAAAATATCTCAAGCCAATAGGTCCTTCGATGCGGGCTACGTAATCAATGACGGCGAAAATAAAAGCGTTAAAGCAGGTCAGACTCTGAAACCTGTTCCTGATATCGGACAATTATTGCTGACAACGCGGGATGGCCGACCTGTTTATGTCGGGGATGTAGCAAGAATTCTTGTCTCCCCTCGGCCGGCAACTTCGCGTGTGACGACACTCAATGCCGCGGACGGCATGACCCAAAAGCCTGCCGTAACTCTGGCGGTTGCTAAGCGGGCAGGGGCTAACGCTGTGGTGATTTCGGAGGATATTCTCGCTAAAATCGAAAACCTCAAAGGCACAATCATACCGTCAGATCTTGATATAGAAGTCACGCGTAATTATGGACAAACTGCCAATGAAAAAGCAAATGAACTTCTTTTCCATTTGGGATTGGCAACATTGAGTATTGTTTTGTTGATAGGCTGGTCAATCGGCAAGATCGAAGGGGCGGTCACATTCTTTGTTATCCCGACTACAATTATGCTGACTTTGTTTGCGTCATGGCTCATGGGCTATACAATCAACCGAGTCAGCCTGTTTGCTTTGATTTTTTCGATAGGAATTTTGGTGGACGATGCTGTTGTCATGGTCGAAAATATTTCACGTCACTGGGCAATGAGGGATGGACGGAGCAAAATTCAGGCGACAATTGATGCAGTGTCCGAAGTAGGAAATCCGACAGTTCTTGCCACTTTAACTGTTGTTGTTGCGCTACTACCAATGCTCTTTGTGGGTGGATTGATGGGGCCATATATGGCGCCGATCCCTGTCAACGCCTCAATTGCGATGCTGATCTCGTTTGTAATCGCCGTTACAATTGCGCCGTGGCTGATGTTTGTCTTTTCCAATAGATTTCCTAAATTTGCCCATCATGAAGAGGATGGTCATGATGGTAAAGATAGCACGATTGCGCGTATCTATACCCGCATGGTCTCCCCGATTATCACAACACCGGAAAAGGCCAAAAAGTTTCTGCTGATTGTCGGATTTATGACGATAGCTTCCATGATTTTGTTTGTTACGAAAACGGTTGTGGTTAAATTATTGCCGTTTGATAATAAATCAGAATTATCTCTGGTGGTTGATCTGCGGGAAGGTGCGCCGCTTGAAGATACAGAACGAGTCTTGCTGCAACTAGCCTATGAGATTTCGGAAACGCCGGAAATTATCTCGATACAGGCCTATGCGGGAACGGCGGCCCCATTTAATTTCAACGGGCTGGTTCGCCATTATTTTGCGCGCTCCTTTCCTGAGCAGGGTGAGTTGCAAATAAATCTGGCTGCAAAGCATGATCGTGATCGGACAAGTCACGAAATTGCCTTAGCGATAAGAAAGACACTTGAGAAATTTACGCCTCCTGCCGGAACATCCATCAAGCTGGTTGAAGTTCCTCCTGGACCGCCCGTCATGTCAACTTTGTTGGCAGAGATCTATGGTCCGGATGCGCAATCACGCCGCACAGCAATGGCCAAGGTGGCGGATGCGTTTAATGCTGTTCCGTTTGTAGTGGATGTGGATACATCTGTAGATCTCCGTCGCCCTGATTTGCGCTTGTCGATAGACCAGGACAAACTGGAGTTCTTCGGGGTCGAGCAACAAGACGTTTATGATACAATTTCCTACTTGATGAATGGCACAACGGTAGGATACTCCCATCGTGGAGAAGAACGCAATCCGCTACCGATTACTCTAAGACTGCCCAAAACAGATTTATCATGGTCCGAATATCTGGCGACAGTCCCTGTTCCGGCTAACCAGATACCGGGAAATAAAGCTGTTGTCGAGTTGGGGGATGTTATAGAGGCCAATGATGAATTAGGAGGATTCCCGATTTATCGTCGCGATGGTCATTTCGCCGAAATGGTACAGGCTGAACTGGCGGGAACCTACGAAGCTCCGATTTATGGAATGTTTGCAGTTGAAGATCAAATAAGTAAGATAGACTGGGGTACGCTCGGGAAGCCGACCGTCAAATACCATGGGCAACCTGATAATGAGACAGGAATTACATTGCTCTGGGATGGGGAATGGGAAGTGACCTATGTCACATTCCGCGATATGGGGATTGCCTTTATGGTGGCATTGTTGGGGATTTATGTTCTGGTAGTTGCTCAGTTCCGCTCCTATACAATTCCGCTGGTTATTCTGACACCAGTTCCGTTGACCTTGATTGGTATTATTTTAGGACACTGGTTATTTGGAGCGGCCTTTACAGCAACCTCCATGATCGGCTTTATTGCATTGGCCGGTATTATCGTTCGCAACTCGATTCTATTGGTAGATTTTATTCAAGAACGCCGTAGGCATAATCTGCCTTTGCGTGACGTATTGGTTGAAGCAGGATCAATTCGCGCGCGTCCTATTTTGCTGACGGCATTGGCAGCTATGATTGGGGCTGCTGTTATTCTGGCAGACCCGATTTTTCAGGGATTGGCAATTTCATTGCTGTTCGGTCTTGTCTCATCAACCTTGCTGACCCTGCTGGTTATTCCTGCAATCTATATCGTGATGCGTGACGATAAACATGACCGATCCGAATAAACTTCAGTCGGTCATGTCTATTAAAGCATGTCTATTAAAAAAAGATATTATAGAGAATAATAATCGGGATAGGGGGCCCAATCATCCGCATCAGTCAACTTTTCATGAAGCGCTCTGGTTTTGTTAATACGAAATTTTTTTGCCTGCCAGAAATCCGGCGATGACCGTGGCAATAATGGCTTTTCCGACATTATCCTGAAAGAGTTCATCTGTTTTGACTCCGACACTCTCGAAAATTCCAGACGCATCGTTTAAAAAATCTTTTACGCCTTTTTCTATGCGATAGCTTTTATACCGTTTGAATAGTCTGATGGATATAAAGAGGGTAGCAACACTTAAAAGTAATACCCCGCCTATTGTAGTCAAAACGACAAATAACGGTTGTGATTGCATCAGGAAAACAGTTAGACCTGATAAAATCAGGATATAAGCAAGTGAAAGCAGGCTGATACTTACGCCAAGGATAAGTTTATCCTTGAAGTTAGAGAGATCGCAACCACCTGCATGGGTTAATCCATCATAAACAGAAGGCAGGCTTACCAGTGCCAGAACCTTTTCGATATATGAAAGTGTTTGTAACATATCTGCCTCCTGTCTCTGATCTCTAAGGAATATCTTTGGCCTAACGACGGATCAAAAGGCTCAGTAATGCTCCGGCTGCAAATGCCATAGCCAGACCTTTTGCTGGCTCCTTGCGAACATATGCGCGCGCTTGGTCAATGTCTTTTGATAGATTAGCTGACACAGCTTCTTTTTGTGTTTTAAGAAAGTCTGTTACCTGTCCACCCAATTGATGAACTGCATTTTCGGCTGTTTGTGCCATGTCTTCGATTGTTGCATTTGAAGAGACTTGTCTCATGATAATCCTCCTAATAGAAAATAGCTTCGATGCCTGACAAACATCTTGCAGGCAGTTTTGTTCCATTACTGAAAAGAGGGGAAAATAATTTTAAGCAACTGCTTCGACTTTTGACGTCAGCATATATCCGACACCACGGACCGTTTTAATCAAGTCCTCTTGTATGTGGCTGCCCTCAGCGAGTTTTTTGCGGATGCGCGCAATCTGGATATCAATGGCACGATCATATACATCGTAACGCCCGTCTGGACGCGTTACATCAAACAAATTTTCACGTGTCAAAACTTTTCCGGCTGAAAGAACCAGAGTTTCAAGCAACTTGAACTCGCCTGTTGTCAACTCGATGATATTGCCTTTCAGATCAGTCAATTGATATTTATCTGTATCCATGATCCAACTCCCGAATTTGTAACGCCCTTGTGCAGGTTTTGAGGATGGAGAGTCGGAAGAAGACTTATGAGCCCCTTCGCTTCGCCGGAGAACGGCCTTGATGCGAGCAGCCAATTCTCTCATTTCAAAAGGTTTGGTGAGATAGTCATCAGCTCCCATTTCCAGACAAACAATTTTTTCTGTCGTATCTGTTTTACCGCTGACAACAATAATTGGAGCTTTGATATGCTCATGGATCTCTCCGATCAGGGACAGCCCCTCTGCATCCTGCAAAACGAGGTCAAGTAACACAATGTCAATAATATTAGCTTGGGATCGCCATGTTTCGAATTCTTTGAGGTTGTGCGCGCGTAAGACTTTATACCCCTCCGACTCAAGATATTCTTTCACGACGAATTGCAGGTCTGCATCATCATCAATACTCAGAATAGTTGCCTTGTCTTGCATAAAATCTCCCGGGGACGGCACACATTACATTCTTCTGTTACAAAACAGAAACAAAATTTTTCAACTCTGAAACAGAGACGAAATAAGCGTCATACAAATAAATCCTATTCTGGATACACAGCAAGGCAACCAAACCAGAACCCAGAAGGAGAAAGAAATGCTGACAGACAAGGAATTGTTTCAGGAGATGGAAGGATTGAAAAGATTTTCTATAAAACTTTGCAGGAATAGTGCTGATGCAGATGACCTTTTGCAGAACACATTGACCAAAGCATTAGGAAACAGGGAAAAATTCAAATCAGGAAGCAAGGCATTCAGTTGGTTGTCGAAAATTATGTATAACGATTTTGTGACCCGGTATAAACGCAAGGCAAAATTTGAAAGTCAATACGATCCGGAGTTGGCAATTGCCGGACTGTCTAAAGATGCAACTCAGGAGAATCGGGTCATGATTTTAGAAGTTCAAAATGCAATGAATGAATTGAGTGCGGAGCAAAGGGAAATTCTGACCCTCGTGTGCGGATATGAGATGAGTTACGAAGAAGTCTCCAAAGTCTTGAAAATTCCGATGGGTACTGTTCGTTCCAGATTGTCCCGCGCCAGAGAAAGAATACAGGAAGTTCTCTCGACAAACGACAATTATGTCACGGCTAAAGGAGGGAAGGTTCAGTATATGGCGCGTGTCGTTCACTAATGACGGTTTTTGTGGAACTGAATGCGATGCGGATAGTTTGTTTGTCAGGAGGCGGAAATGACACTGACTGACGGAGATAAAGAAATGATTTCGGCTTACATAGATGGCGAGTTGGCTATTCCCGAATGCCATTGGATAGAAGAACAGCTGAATACATCGAACCAGCATCATGAATATTACAAGGATCTCTTGTATCAGAAAGCCATCGTTCAGGAAATATTCACAATGAGTAAAGTTTAAGATAAAGCGAGGTATTTAAAATGACAAAATTGATTAGAAAACGTGCAAAAGCTGCATTGATGTTGGCATCCATAGGGGTTGCCATGACGGCAATATCTGTGGAATCGCGCGCAGAAACTGTGATAGAGAAAACAATTATATCTCAAAGAGAAATACCGGGCGTCCATAAAATCGACTTCATGTCGTTTGACGAGAACCAGGACGGAATTCTTGAAATGAAAGAGGTAGGGGATGTCTTGTTTACAGCATTTGACCGCGATGGCAATAGTGTTATCGACAATCAGGAATTTGATGAAAATCCGGTTATGACCGTTATTCCAACGGAAAAAACAACCTACACATTCTATGATTACAATAGTGATGGCAAGGCAGAAAAAGCCGTGATGACACAGGAAGATTTTTTGAAAAAATCAAGCCTGATGCGTTTTGATACGCAATATAACGGACTTTCTCCGAAAGATTTCATCGGCAAATCATTCAAGGAGGTTGATATGACTCATGATAATTTGTTGGATCTTGAAGAGTGGCAGCGTGTCTATGCTGATATAGTCAAGCCGGAAGCCGCGTTGCAAAGTAACTATAACTAAGATCACTACATTCCCCCAGCCGACCGGCCCGGCTTTCCTGCTATAAGTAGGAGAGCCGGGTATGTCGTCAGAATAAAAAAATTTCGAGAAGGTGTTACGCATGTCATTCGTTTTACCTAGGCAGGAGGCGCTATGTTCAGATTACCACCAAGAGATGAGAATAATACACCGAGATATATTTACCTCCACAGATTGGAGAATATGTTCGGAAACCGACCGGTTTTACTGGCGGCGGATAAGAATATACCTCTGGTTCGCAGGCTATTTCTGCTGAAACGATGGAGAGATGAGCGCATGGTCTATCTCATGGAGATTGGCCATGAAGGGGATTTCATGAGAGATATAACAATGCAAAAAATCAACCTGCATATTTCCCGGTTACGCCGCCTTTACCTTAGAAACAAGGGGAGGATGGAGAAATTATGCTCTGTAAAAACACACTATAATCGCTATCGTTCAGATCAACTGGAAAGATGGAACATTTCCGGGGATCAACAGTTAGTCAACCACAAGCGCAGATAAGATAAATTACCCCAAGGAGGATTTGAAAATGAATAAGAATATGAAGTTGGCCATCAGTGTCGGAATATGTGCTGTGATGCTTTCTGCATGTAGCAACATGAATAATAGGCAGCAAAAAGTCCTGAGTGGTGCCGCTATCGGGACAGGTGTTGGAGCTGTAGGAACGGCTGTAACAGGGGGATGTGTTGGTTGTGGTGCCGTGATTGGTGCGGGTGTCGGCGCAGCAGCAGGTGCAGTTGTCGACTAGAAGAAGTTGAATTTTTCCAACAGGGTTGTCCCGACCCTGAAAACGGGCGTCTCCGGTTCCCCAACGGAGGCGCCTTTTTTCTCTCGCAGATAAGGCCGGAAACAATTTTGAAACAATTCTGTATGAAACAGAAACAGATTCGAAATACCGGAAAAACAATAGCAGAGTATGTTGGACACATAAGGTCTTCTTAGGAAAAGGAGTTTTAAAATGAATTTATCTTCTCAATACGACATAATGAGCCAGAACCTGCAGTCAATCTCACACCCATTGGTGTCCGATTTGTACGTAAAAAGGGAATGGGGGCGCCATAGCCCGTTTGAATGCCAGGACGTATTGGTAATCGAAGCAAACTTCTCTGATCGTGTTATGAATTATAATGCATACAGCGCTTTGCTAAGCGAATTGATGCTGGCATTGCCGCATATTAAAGATCAGGTCGAAGATAATGTCGGGTCGATTGACCGGATTGATATTAAAACCCACTAGGGAGATCTAGGAGAGGCCTGTCAGAGAAGTGGAGCGCTTTATAGGCAGTAAGAAATATTTTCGGAACCTTTTTACAGATTAGTAGTTTGGTGAATATGCGAAGAAAGGAGTTGAGTCATGTTGCGATGGGCAGTTGGATTTTTGATTTTGGCGATGATCGCAGGTTTTTTGGGATTTGGCGGGATAGCCGCAATCTCGGCAAACATAGCACAAACCTTGTTTATCGTCTTTTTGGTCTTGTTTTTGGCAGCCGCCGCAATCGGTGTCATCAATGGCAAGAAACCTACAATAGAATAGATAATTTGATGCAATCTCCCGGTACAGCCGGGAGATTATTTATATGCAGATAATATAGTTTGAGATGCTGATAGGAACGTTGTATAAAATCCTTCCAGATAGGGAAGAGAATATGCGTAAAACAACGACCAATTTATTTTTGGCCTCGAGCTTGTTCGTGGTGGCATGCATCACCTACGTTTTCTTTTTCCTCAATACTATGAAGGATTCATCAGTGACGCAACGTGCGTGGCTGGAACACTCTTATTCCGTTATTTTGATGACGGAGACAATGCTGGGCTTGTTTGAAGGGTCTTTGGCAGAACAGCGTGGCTATATTCTGACTGGGGATCCGGAGTTTGCAGAGAAATTCAATATGAAGTCGCAAGACTTGATGAAAACCCTCAAGAACTTAAAGGCATTTACAACAGATAATGCACAACAGCACCAGAAAGTTGAAGTTCTGGAAGAGATAGCGGTTGCATATATTAGCCTGCTTGAAAGTCGTTCCAAACAATATCAATTATACAATGACGATGGAATGCTTTCATCCGAACAAAAAAGCTATTGGGATGGACTTTCTCTTGTCGAGAGTTTTCACGAGAGGTTCTTTCAGATATCGGATGAGTTCCTGAAAGAGGAACAAAGCATTATGTTGGGAAGGTTTGCGGAGTATAATGAATCGCGTCAGCAATATTCACAAAACTTTGTGGCATCTCTGGTCGGAGCCTGTGTTCTGATTATTCTCAGCAACTGGCTCATTCTGACGACACAGAAAAAATATCTTCTCGAGAAAAAGGCCTCCGAGAAAATAGACAACAGATACAGTGTTGCTGTCAAAGCAACCAATGACGGTATATTCGACTGGAATATCGAGAATAAGGAAATTTTTCTATCGTCCCAGATTTTTAAAATGTGCGGCTATGATCTTGGGAATTATGAAGGTTCTTTGTTCGGGGTCATTCCGTTTATGAAAGGTAAGAACCCGCTTGATCTAATTCATCCGGATGATAGGGCATCATTCCAGTCCGGGGTTCAATTATTTCAGGAGGGACATACTTCCGAATATAATAATATCTTCCGTGTGAAGCATGCCAACGGATATTGGGTATGGATTCATGCGCGTGGCGCAGGGCTGTATCGGAAGCAAGGAGCCCCATACCGTTTGATCGGAACGCATACCGATATTACGGCATCTAAGCTGATGGAGGAGCGTCTGAAAATGGAAAAGGATGCTGCTGACAATTCCAGCAAAATGAAGATGGAATTTCTTTCTCATATGAGCCATGAAATCAGAACACCGCTAACGACCATTACAGGCGTTGCCGAAATACTGGCTAAGGGGACAGCCCATATGAATGAACGTGAACGTCTTTTGGTCGGGACATTGAATACCAGCTCCAGCACGTTGAAGGAGCTGATTAACGATATTCTGGATTTTTCAAGAATTGACAGCGGCGAAATTAAGCTAGCCGAATCTGATGTCCTGATTGATTCTCTCTTCGAGCAAGTCATCTCGATTCTGTCAGTTCAGGCAATCGAGAAAAACATTCAATTTTCCAGTGAATACCAAAATCTGTCAGGACTTGTTTTCAAAGGGGATGAAGGGCGTATACGCCAGATTCTGCTTAATCTTGGTAATAACGCGATCAAATTCACGGAACAAGGTTCTGTGCGGATCGTTCCATCCTTGATCTTCGATCCCAAAGGCGGGGAAAAGAATAAGGCTGCCCGGGTGCGCATTGATGTTGTAGACTCTGGAATAGGAATTTCTGCAAATGATTTGGGGATGATTTTCGATCAGTTTCATCAGGTCGACAGTACTGTTTCTAAGAAATATAAAGGGACAGGTTTAGGGTTGCCGATTTGTAAGAAACTTGCAGAAGCAATGGGTGGTGAAATCGAAGTTGTCAGTAATGTCGGGAAAGGTAGCGTATTTAGTCTGGTGTTGCCTGTCGAGGTCATTGATTTCGGTGAGGCCCTGAATAATAAGCCAAAAACGTCTGTGGCCAGTTCATCGCAGAATGATAATGCGTCTTCGACAGAAAGAAACATTCTTCTTGTTGAAGATTATGCGGGTAATGTTGTTGTAATCGGTTATATGCTGGAGGACCTTGGTTACAAATATGACGTGGCTCAGAACGGCAAGGATGCCTTGGAAAAGGCTAGGCAGAACAGCTATGATGCCATTTTGATGGATATCCAGATGCCGGTCATGGATGGATTGACCGCTGCAAGAATGATCCGCCAATATGAAGAGGCGGAAGGAAAAGCCAGTGTCCCGATCATCGGAATGACAGCTCATGCAACATACAAAGACATGGAAAAATGCCTGGAAGCAGGAATGAGCAGCTACCTTTCGAAGCCACTTAATCTGAAAGAGTTTGAAGAGCAGTTGCAGAAACATGTCAAAAAGAAGGTTGCTTAATTCTTTGCATAAAATAAAATCCGTATTGTGATAATGACGGGCGTGCAAAGGATAGCGACATGACAATCTTGATTACGGGTGGTGCAGGTTTTATTGGATCGAACTTTGTCAGACATTGGCTGTCCAATGAAAAAACCGGGTTAGGGCCTGGCCATAAGCTGGTCATCCTTGACAAGCTGACTTACGCTGGACATCTGCGCTCAATAGAAGATTGTCTTGCCGATAAGGATGTCGAATTTGTTCATGGGGATATCGGGGATAGGGGGCTTGTTTTATCTATCCTTCAAAGATCTTCTCCGGAATACGTAATCAATTTTGCGGCAGAAAGCCATGTAGATAGATCCATCAATAAACCCGGAAATTTTATAGAAACGAATATTCTCTCTACTCACACATTGCTGAGTACTGTTCTGGATTGGTGGGAGAATTGTACAGATGCTCTGAAGGAGCAGTTTCGCTTTCTGCACATATCGACTGACGAAGTATATGGATCATTGCAAGAGGATGAGCCTGCCTTTACAGAGGAGAATCCTTATAAGCCTAATAGCCCTTACTCTGCTTCCAAAGCGTCTTCCGACCATCTTGTGCGGGCTTACCACCATACTTACGGGCTACCGGTTCTGACAACAAATTGTTCAAATAATTACGGGCCGTATCAATTTCCTGAGAAGCTGATTCCGCTTATGATTTGCAATGCCATCGCGGGTAAGGAGCTTCCCGTGTATGGGGATGGAAAAAATATCAGGGACTGGTTGTATGTCGGAGACCATTGCACTGCCATTTGTGAGGTTCTAAAACGCGGAAAAGTCGGTGATGTATATAATATCGGTGGCGGAAACGAAATCCGGAACATTGATATCGTACAGTTGATTTGTAAAATTCTTGACGACATAAAACCGCGTGCAGACGGGAAGCCCTACTCCGCACAAATCACGTTTGTCGAAGATCGCAAGGGGCATGATAAACGTTATGCAATCAATTCTTCCAAAATTAGGACAGAATTGGGGTGGCGGGCTGAACAGGATTTTTCTGTGAGGATGCGCGAGACTGTCAAATGGTATCTCGCGAACGAAGACTGGATTAAATCTGTTTTGTCTGAAGAATAAAAAAAGAATTCCGTGAATGCCGGAACATTTCTCTTGTGGGCTTCTAACCCGAAGGCATATTCCATAATAACGGGCGCTTTGTTAATTTATTAAGGGAAAAGCGGGAATGGCTTAAATTTTAACTATGGAGAATGATGTGATTTAAGGTATAAACGGCCTTGAATAAACCCATTGGATAACATCCCGCACTATTTAGGATTTTTTGTATGTCACACTCGCTTCGCATGACTCCAGTCACATTTCTTGGTCGGACACTTTGTGTAACGGCATCGGTGTTGGCTCTGATGACGACAACAGGTCAGTCTATGGCCCAATCAATTCCTGGCTCTGCGGATGTATCCCGCGTTCAGGGAAATATGGGGCAAACTTTACCAAAGCAGGAAGCTGCTCCCTTGAGAGTAGAAGGTTCTTTGGGAGGCAATGCACCTGCCGGCGCCGAAAATCTGCACTTCATGCTTAAAGCTGTAGAGTTTGAAGGTCTGAGTGTTTATCCCCAAGCTGAAATAGAAAAATTATATGCCGGAAAAATCGGACAAAATATTTCTTTGGCAGATGTTTATGCATTGGCAGACACATTAACATCAAAGTACAGGAACGATGGGTACATCCTCACTCAGGTAGTCGTGCCTCCGCAAACAATCAAGAGTGGAGTAGTCCGCCTGAGGATTGTGGAAGGGCGCATCAATCAGGTGCGTGTCAACGGGGAAGTCAGTGATGGATATGATGTCATCAGAATGTATGCGGAGCAGCTTCAATCACAGACCGCTCTTAATAACGAGGAATTGGAGCGTGTCCTTCTGTTAATTAACGATTTGCCGGGTGTTACAGCGCGTGGAGTACTTTCTCCGTCACGGGAAGTGGTTGGCGCATCTGACCTGACGATTTTTGTTGAGCGCACCTCGTTTGATGCACAAGTTGGTTTGGATAACTATGGAAGCCGCTACCTTGGGCGTTGGGAAGCAACTGGGTCAGTTTCTGCCAACTCGTTATTAGGTCTGAATGAACTGCTCTCGATAAACATGGCATATGCACCATCAGATCAGGGGATCGAACCTGAGCTGGTTTATGGTGAAGCAATTGCCCAATTTCCGATTGGTGGATACGGAACAAAATTAAATTTCAATTTTGGAAGAACGGCAACAGAACCAGGTAGCTCGCTTGATGAATTCGATATCCTCGGTCATGCAAAGTTTGGTGGTGTTTCTCTGGAACAGCCATTCATCAGGACTCGTGATTTTAACCTGTCCGCAAAGCTAGGGTTTGATATGCGTCAGACCGAAACAAAGAGTAATGTAGATGTAACACGTGAAGACCAGTTGAGCGTTGTCAGACTCTCCGGGCATATGGATTGGGTTGATACAATTCTGAACGCCGGTATTACAAACATAGATATGGAGCTTGCAAAAGGCGTGTCTTGGTTGGGGGCAAATGACAAAGGTGACTCCAATATGTCACGCCCTGCCGGTGATCCGCAATTTACAAAGGTTACGGCATCAGTAACCCGTCTTGAAAGACTGATTAACGATGTGGCTTTGAAGTTGGCATTTGGTGGACAAATGTCTGATGGTCCTCTTCTGTCTGCCGAGGAATATGGTGTCGGCGGTTTTGCTTTCGGGCGCGGGTATGATCCGTCTGAGCTGGTTGGTGACGACGGTTTTGGGGCCTCCGTTGAAGTTCAATGGAGCAACCCGGTACCCGTTTCGGTTATTCCGGACTATTCTGTTTACGGATTCTATGATTTCGGACGCGTATGGAATGATGACGCAAGCACAATAGACGGACGTGCCGAAAGCCTGGCATCTATAGGTATCGGATTAAGAGCAACTTTGACGCCATCCACAAGTGCAGGGTTCATGCTGGCCAAGCCTCTGACACGAGATGTAGAGGCGGAAAACGACCGAGACGTCAGGCCTTTTCTGAATTTTAACCACAGATTCTAGGGGATTGTCTCTTGAAAAGAATTTTGAGAAACGGGTCGAAACTTTCGGCCCGTTTTTTGTTGGCAGAAGGTTAAATTTTATTGTGTTATCTAAGGTATGGGGCTATACGAGTGCATTCGTTTCATAATCGTATAGAAAGACCAACCGTGACAATGCAGGACAAGGCGCACAAAGTTGCCCGATTGCTGGAAAAAACCCATGCTGACTCCAAACGCTGGAATCTCGGGACTATTGAGTCTTCCAATGAGCAGACAATCTGCATTTCATTTCTGAATGCGCATGCGACAACTTTTGTATATGAGAACCCGGATTTTTATGAATCCCTGTCTGGTGCAGATTACGTATTACGGGACGGGATCGGCGTAAAAATTGCCTTGAAACTATTCGGGTATGACGACACGGAAAACCTCAACGGCACGGATTTAATTCCGAAGTTGGTCAATAAATGGAAAGACAGATCTATAGCGATCTTCGGAGCAAATGATGAAGCTCTAGCGGAGTGCAAAAATCGGTTGGAACAACAGGGTATATCTTCTGTTATGTCTATGGCGCACGGGTTCCATGAGCCGGATTACTATCTGAATCTGATAGAAACACAAAAACCGGAAGTAGTAATTTTATGCATGGGAATGCCGAAGCAGGAATTGCTGGCAATGACAATAAAAAACCGAAATTTATGTCCGGTTGTGATTTGCGGCGGCGGCTGGGCGGATTTTTACTCCGGTATCAAGAAAAGAGCCCCCGAATGGGTCAGAAAACTCTCGTTGGAGTGGCTTCACAGGTTAATAAGGGAGCCAAAGCGTCTCGGGAAAAGATATACTTTCGGGATCCTGTACTTTTTTTACATAGTTGCGGTGTCAAAATTTGCCATAACAAAAGGCAAGTAACCGGAAAAATGTAGAAAATTGAATAAGATAGCCCAAAAACAAAAAAATATGAAAAATAATAAAGATCAAATTTTTTTGTTCAGGCGCGAAATAATAAATGCTATAGAAACGAAACTGATAATTACGGGTATTTCTTAAGGAGCAGACCGTGCAAATGAATTTAGCCGCTCGCGTGAATGGACGCGCATTAAAAAGATTTATGGCGTCAACAGCTGTATTAACAATAACGGTTGCTGCTCAACTCTCGCAAGCTCAGGCTGCAGATCTTACGTTACCAACCAACCCGGCAGGGGTAGGCGGAACATTTTCGGTGTCGACACCGTCCGCTGGGCAAATGCATGTTGACCAGACATCCGACAGGGTAATTATCAACTGGGACAGCTTTAACATCGGGACTGATGCCCGTGTGCAGTTCTTCCAGCCAAGCAGTAATTCCTTAGCAGTAAACAGAGTGGTTGCAGGCGTCAGCCCAACTCAAATTCTAGGTGAACTAAGAGCCAACGGTCGTCTCATGGTTTTGGACCCGAATGGCGTGATGTTCGGCGCCGGTTCTATCGTTGATGTTGGCGGAATTGTTGCATCATCCGGAAATATCAATGAAATGGAAGTGATGTCTGGCGCATCAATTCTCTCTCTGTCATCTTTTGGAACAGGATCTGTAGAGAATTATGGAGCAATCACCGCCGCAGATAACGGTCTGGTTGCTTTTGTCGCTCCGACCGTTAAAAATTCGGGAATTATTCAGGCGAATCTTGGAAAAGTTGTTCTGGCTGCCGGAAACGAAACTGCAACGGTTGATTTATATGGTGACGGACTTGTGTCGCTTGCATACACCGATAAAAACGATGCCTTGCTCTCCGAAAACACAGGAGTAATCGCAGCACAGTCCGGAAAGATTCTGATGAGCGCGGCTCAGGCAAAAGATGTCGTGGATCAGGTCGTGAACATGGGCGGAGTGGTGAATGCAACATCTGCTTCTATGATAAACGGAAACATCGTTCTCTCTGCAAAAACCGTGAATGTTAAAGCTGGTGCGAATGTTAATGCAGTGAGCACACAAGTGACAGCCAAAACAGCCAATTTGGCCGCAACCATCGGCGGTACTGTTTCTGGTACGGCAGACGTTGTAAATGTCCAATCCGATGCTGCGAAAATCAATCAGGCTATTGCCATCGTCTCTGCTGGCGGAACAGTTTATGTTGCCCCTGGTACATATAACGAGTCTGTAACTGTGAATAAAGCAGGCGTCAATTTGTTGGGTGCTAAAGCGGGCATCAGTGGGACGGATGTATCCAGAAATGTGGACGAGTCCATTATTTCCCCGAACTCTCCCGGTGTTCTTGTCACGGCAGACGGTGTTGTTGTGGACGGGTTTTTGATAACGGGGGCGGATCATGGAATTGATGCCCAGAATGCAGACAATGTCCAACTGGCAAACAACATCATCAATAATTCATCTCTCAGCGGTATTCATGTGATCGGGTCTTCCGGAACGCAAGTTACGGGCAACTTGATTGATACCTCCGTTTATGACGGTATTCATGTATTGAACAGTGACAATATTCTTGTCAGCGGAAATACTGTCGTCGACTCCGGAGTTGCAGGTATACCGAACGAACGCGGTAACGGCATTCTGTTTTCGAATACGGATAACTCATCGATTTCCAGCAATACCATCTCCGGATCATTGTGGGATGCAATCAAGGCAGTCTACTCCGATGATCTCAGCGTAGTTGGAAACACAGCGTTTGATGTTGTACGTTCTGGCGTATCTGTCGAGAATTCATCTTCTCCATTAGTTGCCTACAACACCTTGACCAATATGGGCATGGTTGGTGTCTGGTCCGAAAAGAACAGTGATGCAGAAATCTATGGAAACTACATTGATAATGCGGGCAGCTACTATGGGATATTCCACAACTACGGGAACAATGCAACGATTGCAGGAAATACTGTCACATCTGCCGGAATCTATGGAACATATATCCGAAACTCCGATAACGTGTTCTTTAATGCCAACATAATTGATAACACCGGGTCTGACGGCGTCTTCGTTCAGGACAGCAGCAATATCAATTTGTGGAGCAATACAATTTCGAACTCCGGCGTCTTCGGTATTCCGAATGAAAAAGGGAATGGTATTCTGTTGCAAAATGTTGATACCTCAACAGTTGCATATAACCACATTTCCGGACCATTGTGGGATGCTATCAAGGCGGTTTATTCTGATGACCTCAGTATTCAGTATAATACTCTGAATAATGCGACACGCTCCGGTGTGTCTGTCGAGAATTCGTCCTCGCCTTTGATTTCAAACAACACCATGACCAATATGGGCATGGTTGGTGTCTGGTCTGAAAAGAATGGCGATGCCGAAATTGTTGGAAACTATATCAATGGCGCAGGCAGCTACTACGGTATCTTCCACAATTACGGGAACAATGCGACTATTGCGGAAAATACTGTCACATCTGCCGGTATCTACGGAACTTATATCCGCAATTCCGATACGGTTTATTACGTAGGCAATTCAATTGACAACACCGGGTCTGACGGAATCTTCGTTCAGGATAGTAATAATATAGAAGTATCCGACAACACGATTTTGAACTCCGGCGTCTTCGGTATTCCGAATGAGAAAGGGAATGGTATTCTGTTCTCGAACACGCACAATTCAACAATTCTCGGCAACACTGTTTCTCAATCATTGTGGGATAATATCAAGGCTATCTATTCGGATAATCTGAGTGTTCGGAATAATACCCTAAGCAATGCAACACGTTCTGGTGTATCTGTTGAAAACTCTTCCTCGCCATATATTTATAACAATACCATGACCAATATGGGCATGGTTGGTGTCTGGTCAGAGAAAAATACAAATGCATCTATCATTGATAATACGATCAATGATGCAGGTATGTTCTTCGGTATCTTCCACAATTACGGAGATAACGCAACGATCACAGGTAATACGATTACGGCAGCAGATCAATATGGTCTCTATGTTCGCAATTCATCTGATCTCGATATCGTGGGCAATAGTTTTGCGAATTCAGGAATTGATGGTGTATACCTGAGAGATGTTGGGGGTGCGATCAACTTTTTAAATAACACTCTATCCAATTTCTCTGGTGCGGGCGTGCGTTTGCAATCTGTAACATATCCGTTATCTGTCTTGCTTGCCGGAAACAATATAACCAACGGACTTGGAATAGCATCCTATGGTGTATTCCTCGATGGCGGACCTGACTCATATGTTCGTCTCGAGAACAATTCCATCGCGAACAACATGGAATACGGCTTGTATGCTGTGTCGGGCGAAATTGATCTGACAGGGGCTGCGAACACAATCAGCAACACACAAATAGGTATGGCATTTTACCCCGCGGGCGGACCTGTGGTGAAAACGGCTGCCGTCACCTTATTGCCTCCGTCTGAGTCCTTGAAACTGACAGGGGACACAATCGGTGAAACGCGTTTTATTGACCAAACAAGCCTTTTTGTTGATCTGGGGCCGAATGCATTCTTCCCAGGTGGAGCACCAACCATCTTGGATGGTATGAACGCAACATACACACTAGGTGGGGTGACAATTGATCCTGCATCTGTCGGATATGTTACACCGGCTCAATACGCAACGCTGGAATCTATGATTAACCACTATGTGGATGCTCCTGATCGCGGATTGTTCTTCTTTAATATTGATACACCTCCTGCACCAGTCGCACCGTTGTTGATTACGATTGATCAAAGCAATGTTTTTAATAATGAACTTACAACTCCGCCGATTGGGCAAGGCACAGCAGGAGGGCGTTTGATCATCACAGGTCTGCCATTTATTTCTCCGAATGCAGCGCCACCGGCACCTAACCCTGGCAACGCACCTGTAAACTTTAATGATATCGCGCCTGCAGCAGGTGGCGATGATCAGGGTGGTCAGGCTTTTAACGAGGTCAATCCTGCTGCTGGTGGCGAAGGAACGCAACAGCAAGCGGATGCGTCTTGTTGGGCAGATGCAAACCGCGTTTTGGGACAAGGGACTGCAGTCTCTATGGACTTAGGCGGTGATGCAGATAAATTGCTGAACGATGCTGCAAGCTGTGGAACGGGTCCTGCGATCTAGGAATTGATATGAGTTTGAAGTTAAAAAAAAGGAGCCTAACTGGCTCCTTTTCTTGTAAGCAGAACAAGTGGGGTTTTAATCAGAATAATCAGATCGCCCCACAATGACCAGTTACGGACATACCAACTGTCCCAATAAACCCGGCGACGGAAACTGGTTTTATTCCTGCCGCTCACCTGCCACAGACCTGTAAGGCCGGGGCGAATGGAAAGATAGTCTTTCAAAGTATTCTCGTTAAAATATCCTGTCTCGTCTTCAAGAATGGGGCGTGGCCCGACAAGGCTCATGTCGCCGACAAAGATATTCCACAATTGCGGCAATTCATCCAAAGACAGCTTGCGGATCAAACGGGCAGTCTTTGTGGTTACGCGCGGATCGCGCGGTAACTTGCGGTACGTTTCCCAATCCTGCTTCAGGTCAGGATTGGCATCCAGATACTCTTTTAGAAGGTGATCAGAGTTCGGCTCCATAGAGCGCAGCTTCCAGCAATGGAACAACTTGCCGTGGCGCCCGATGCGTTTTCCTCCATAGAATATGCTGCCGCCTTGGCCTTCGATTTTAAGGCAAGCGCCTAGAATACCGATAACAGGACCTGCAAATAACAAAGCAGTTCCTGATGTCAGAATATCAACGCTGCGCTTGACGAACATGGATAAGGAGAAGCTCAAAACATCAGGTGCAGAGCTACGGATATGCAGCATCACGACATCATGACCGAAGAAATATTTTGGTTCCATTTGATACAGGTTTGCACGGCTTAAGGACGGAACAATCGAATACAGAGTTTGTGCGTCATTCAGAACCTGAAGGATGGCCTCGCGGGATGTGTCTCGGAAAGCATCCAGAGAAACCACATAAAATTTTTCAGGATTATTAACGATAAAAGGCTCTAATGCATCGCTATCGTAGACAACGCGAATATGATCGGTCGGGAAGGGCATGTCTGACAGCGTAAATTCGAAATCTTCCGCAGAGCTTCGGATAAAGATTGTTTCAGTTCTGTATCCTGTTCCGATATCGGACGCAAAAGCAAAGAGCAGATCTTCGGCAGTGGTGGCATCACTGACAATGACAGTCGGAACATACCAGGTTTTAAATTTTGCAGCGATATTATAGATGGCCGCCCGCGAGATAATCAGGCCGACATAAACCATAAGCCAATAAAGTGCAATAAACAGGCGGGACTCATAGACCTGAAGGCTGAAGCTGAGAAAGCCGTGAACGATAAAGGCAAAAATCACAATCTTTGTAATGACGCGCACCTGTGACCACCAAGGTGTGCGGTTTGTATAGAGCCCACGACTCCACAAAATTACAGATACAACAAAACCAAGCACCAGATGAAGTGTCGGATGAGGTTTGTAGAGCGAAATGTCGTAGGTCGGATTGGGAAGGATAGACGTCCGGAAAAACATATAGGCTTCTTGGGCGATATATTTGAATCCCGAGAGGATAAATACGTCACAGACAATCATGGCTCCTGCAATCCACAACGGAAGGAGCAGGATGTTTCTAACCGACAAATCGCTACGGGACAGAAGCTGATAAGGCATGGGACCTCAATCAATGTTATAAAGGCATAAGATTATGGGCTTTGTAATAGCCTTATTCCGCAGTGCGCCGCAACATCTTTTTTTAAGATTATGCAAAACTTCAACTAAAGGGGACGGGAATAAGGATATATCAGAATAAAGTTGAAGAAATTAGAGTGTTTCACTGCGGCGACATTTTTCCATAACGGATGAGGCGATGCATCCTGCCAAAAACCCGATACACAGGAAAAGAATAGAAAGATAGCGTTCAGCGTCATCGCGAATGTTTTCTTCTCGCGTAGCCAAGGCGATGCGAATTTTCTCTTTGCCTGATGTATCAAGAGACCCTGGTGAGTCTTCCGTTACAAAATCATATTTGGCGTTGAGAAGACCCTTGTAGGCATCAATCAGATACTGACTATAAGCGACCGCGAAATCCCGATCAGGGGCATAAAAAACAAGTTTTATATTTTTGGGGGCCAATGCAAAAGGCTCGATATCATATTGAAGCGACAGAATTGTCCCCGGATCATAAGGATGGCCATAGTCGACAATACGCCCTATATAACGATCGTATAATTTTCCTGTAAGGCTTGTATCCATTTTGAAGCTAGCCTTGAAGCGCTCTTGTTCCTCTGTCGAGAGCTTGTAAAAAGCTGTATTTGTGACCTTTGTTTTCGGAATCTCTGTCAAATCTTTATAAAAGCCTGAACCTGGTGTTTCGATGATAAAGGCTGATTGGGCTACATACGGATTTTTGATCAGGCTGGCAACTGTATACCCGAACAAACCGCACAGGATCATAATCCCTATAATCAGGGATTTGCGGTGCCACACAAGACGTAAGAAAGAAAACATTAGAAAATACGTTCGCGAACGATAATGGTATCACCCGGCAGGATCGGGGTCAGATCACTGGCATTCATACGTACCACCGCGCCACCTTCCATCGTACGGTCAACAAGCAAGCGGCCTTGTGCTGCACGTGGCGTATAGCCACCCGCCAAAGCAACAACTTTAAGACTTGTCAGGGAAGGTTCATAAGGGAATGCACCGGGTGCATTGACTTCTCCCAGGATAAAAACCTGACGCAGGGCAGCTATATCCACGCTGATAAGCGGACGGGAGAGATATCCCCCCTCTACAAAGGCCTGACGCAATGCATCTTTCAATTGGGATTGGGACATGCCACGGGCAGAAACTTCACCGACCATAGGCAGTGTAATGACGCCGCGTTGATCCAGCATATACTCGCCGCTCAAATCCTCTTCGCCGTAAACGCTGAGTTTTATCCTGTCTCCTGAGTTCAGAAAGGCTGGCTGGGTTGCATCAATCGTATTGGGCGCGTCAATATCCGACGCAGATGGAACCGCACAAGCGCTCAGGCCCAATGACAAAGACAATCCCGCTACAACGAGCAAAGTCCGAAGAGAAAGATATCTTGAGTCACTCATACTGGGAAACCTGATTGAAAGCTTGAAAAATTTCAGAGTCATTCTATGCGAGAATAGGCCAACAAATCAATAGCCTATACCTTATAATAGTCCTTATACCACGCGATAAATCGGTGCAACCCCTCTTTCAGGGAGGTAGAAGGCTTGAACCCAGTCAGGGCTGTCAAATCTTCGACATCAGCAAAAGTGGCATAAACATCGCCTGGCTGCATCGGCAGTAAATTGCGTTCGGTTTTATGCCCTGTCTCGTCTTCGAGGATCGAAATCATCTCCATCAAGTCTTCGGGCTGGTTATTTCCGATATTAAAGATAGCAGTCTTCGGGCCTGTGTCCGGAGCGGGGGCTTTAGGCATCAAACGCACAATTCCTTCAACAATATCATCAATATAGGTGAAATCCCTCTTCATATCGCCATGATTAAACACATCAATGGCTTTTCCGGCATAAATGGCCTGTACAAATTTGAAATACGCCATATCAGGGCGGCCCCAAGGTCCATAAACCGTAAAGAACCGTAGCCCTGTGGATGCAACATCATACAGATGCGCATATGTATGTGCCATCAGCTCGTTGGATTTCTTGGTGGCGGCGTAAAGTGAGACAGGATGATCCACGCGGTCTTCTGTCGAAAACGGCACTTTTGTATTTGAACCATACACTGAACTGGAAGACGCATAGAGCAGATGCTTGACAGGATGATGGCGGCATCCTTCCAGAATATTCAGGAAACCGACAATATTGCTGTCGATATAGGCATGAGGATTTTCAATGGAATACCGAACTCCGGCTTGTGCCGCCAAGTGAATGACATATTCGGGTTGCTCATCGGCAAATAGATTTTCTATACCCCCGCGATCCGCTAAATCCATCTTATAGAAATGAAAATTCGGGAGCTTGGCGAGAATGGCTAGCCGCCCTTCCTTGAGGGCGGGGTCGTAATAGGAATTAACATTATCCAGCCCGATAATGCGTGTATCGGGAAAATCTGCACATAAACGCTGGGCGACGTGAAATCCGACAAAACCGGCTGCACCGGTCACAAGAATGGTATTTTTTGACATAATAACGTTAAGAAATCTATCTGTTTGCTCGAAATGGAATGAGCGCACCATAATGCAAAACATTCTATAAAAACAGTATTTTTTTGCGCATGCAGCAATGCTTTCTTGACTCGGAAGCCTGCACGCTCATAAGGTGCGCGCGGATAAAGAAAATCGAGAAAAAGCCATAGGAGACGACTATTAAGATTCTTCACGTTGTTCGACAGTACGACCCGTCAATCGGAGGGCTGGAATCCTACGTTAAAAGCATGGCAACTCGTCAGGCCGCAAAAGGCCACGATGTTGAGATATTAACGCTCGACCGTATCTTCCACTCCGAACATGGAGCATTGCGCGGAGAAGAGATTATGGGACCGTTGGTTGTCCACCGCACACCGTTTGTGGGCAAACGTCGTTTTTTCATTCCGTTGATCCATCCGAAACTTCTCAAGAAGTTTGATATCGTCCACGTGCACAATACAGATACATTTTTTGAATATTGCGCCATCTTCGGAACATTGTTCAAAAAGAAAATGGTGGCGACAACCCATGGCGGGTTCTTCCACACCAAGGATTTCTCGGCCATCAAAAAACTCTATTTCAACTTGATTACCAAATTCTCCTGCAAAGCCTATAAGGCGTTGTTTGCCATCAGCCAGAATGACTTCAATACGTTTCAGGGTATGAATGACAATTTGTTATTTATGCCGAATGCGGTTGAACCGCTCGGAAACTTCATGACAGATGGTCGTGACTATATGTATTTTGGCCGCCTTGCTGCTCACAAGGGTGTTGAAAACGTCATTAAGGCGTATGCGGCTGTTGTCAAAAAAACCGGAACACTCTCGCGCCTGCATATCATCGGCCCTGAATGGGATGTCAAAATAGCAGACCTCAAAGCTTTGGCAGAATCAGAAGGCGTCGCTGACCGTGTGATTATTCACGGGCCATTGTCGCAACAGGACTTACAGAATGTTGCCAAACAATGCGGTTATTTCGTGTCGGGTTCAACCTATGAAGGCTTTGGGATGTCGATGATCGAAACCATGGCAGTTGGCATGATCCCGCTGGTGTTCCCGAACGAGTCCTTTAAAGAGCTGGTCGGAAAAGCAGGGGTAGGCGCCTGTATCGACTATGACGCAGATCCAAATCTGGTGGCTGACCAAATCATCGAAGCCCAAAAGAATGTTCGCCCTGAAGACAAAATCAAGGCGCAGCAATTTGCAGGCCTCTATTCATGGGACAAGCTGGTGGATGCAACCCTCAAGGTGTACGAGGAATAAGAGAGCCTGATGGATATAGCCGCACCGAATGAAACAGCGCAAATAGAAGTAAAGGATCCTTTCGATAGGTTCCTTGCGCCTGTTCTGTTTTTGGGGGCGGCGGTTCTCTATAACGCGATATTGGCATTCCTCAACGCGCACGTCATGCACGTATCCGAAAAGACCGTGATAATGGCCGAAGGGATTATTGTCCTCGGGGCCTGTGCCTATATGGCAACCAAACTGAAATTCCTGCGGGACTGCCAGCCGATTTTTCTCTTCCAGATCGCGATGCTGGTAATTTTTTGTATGGTCACACTCCTCTCGGAGTTTCTGAATGTCAAAGCCTTCCGCGACATCTTTCTGATAACGGTGTTTACATTACTCGGGACGTTGACCAATGAAAAATCGATCATTCGTCTATATACAGTTCTGGCAGCCATAACGCTGGCAGTCTTGCTTCTGGAGGCGTTTGCAACCGAGACCTACGCAATGATTTTTAATCCCGCATCCTATTATGGGGCAACGCGAGGACTTGAAAATCCTGACTTTAACGATACGGGAATTTTCTTGAACGCGATGAGCTTCGAGGGGCGCTTCACGCTGGGGATTATCAACGTATCCCACAGAATATCCTCAATCTTTATTGAGCAGGTTTCTCTGGGAAATTTTGCAATTATTCTGACGATGTTCACCAGCCTGCTTTGGGATAAGCTGGGATATAAAGCACGCGCATTATTGGTTTTTACAATTTTTATGATTGTTGCAACCAACAATAGCCGTACGGCTTTGGCTCTTTGTTTGATTTTTTCCGTCGGTCACTTTATTTTTCCAAAGCTTCCAAGATTTACCCACGTCATTTATCTGCCACTAATTATAGTGATATTATTATCTATGTATGGCTATGATAATTGTAATGAAAATATACCGGTTCTAATTTCGGATGATTTAAAGGGACGCTTAAACACAGCGTATTGCAGTTTGGCTAATATGAAACCTTCTGCTGTGGCAGGAGCGGAGAGTTCACAGTCCAGAGTTTTTTGGGATAGTGGTATCGCTTATTTTATATACAGCCAGTCATTACTGGGATTCTTGGTGCTATACTGCCTAGTATCTTTTTTATTAAAGCCTACGAATAAGACATCCATTCTTTTAAACCATTATTTGTCTTTAATTATATTTGCAAACTTGACGACAAGCATGGCACTTTTTTCAATTAAAGTTTCAGCTCCAATATGGTTTCTATGTGGCTATATTTATATAAAAGAAAAGCAATTGTTAATAAACAAGAGGATTATATGAACCCGTATATTGAGAAATCAAAGGGATTGGGTTTTAGCTTTGAACTGCACGCAGTAAGGGGTATTGCTGCTGTACTCGTATTGCTAGTGCATATTCAGGATAAAATATTAGAGGCCTTTCCAAATATCGAATTGCCACCATACTTTAATGGGTCTGCTGGCGTCGTTTATTTTTTTGTTCTATCCGGATTGGTTGTTGGTATGTCCCTTTCTAAATCATGGGGAAAAGAGCACTTTATTCTCTCCTATACTCTGAGAAGATTTTTCAGGATCATGCCTCTAATGATTGTTATGACGACAATTGGAGGCATCTATTTGTTAACTCTAAATTCTTCGATGCCTTATTCTTTATACCGTCGAGAATATGGAGACTTCTCAATTTTAAAAATGATTTCAGGGTATGTTGGGTATTCAATGAAGGCCAATCCACCTTCGTGGTCTATATATGTTGAATTAATTGCGTCTGTTTTAATTCCGCTATTGATTTTCTGCGGCAATAAAAAAACATGGTTCGTTGCGTCCTTCATTTTTTTTCTACTTTTACCTTTGCTCCATTTAGATACGCAGCATCAGTGGCACACGAGAATGATAACATTTTATTCCGGACTGACTATTCTGCTATGGGGGGGGTATCTTTGTGAAAAGTTACGCAAGCTTTCGAATGGTTTGTTCTGGAGTTTGGTTCTCATAATCTTTATGGCAGGATATTTGCCAAGAATTGTTCTTCATATTGATTTTTATGGGAATCCTTGGGTTGTGTACTGGGAAACATTTTTTGTAAGCATTATGGTAGCTGTAATTTTTTATATGCCAGAAAGATTCTCACTGTTGCTTAAAAAAGTATTTCAATTTTGTGGGGATGTCTCATACGGGTTATATTTGACGCATGTGATACTAATCAATGCGCTGTTTAATGTTTTAGCTTTAACTGTTGGCATAAACGGCATCTCCATAGTTGCATTTATATTGTTATCAATTGGATTGAGCTTCCCTTTGGCGGTACTGGTTTATAAATTTATAGAATTACCGGGCATTGAACTTGGGAAAAAAGTCAGCCTGCGAGTGCTGGGTCAGGCAAGAAGATTTAAAACCAAACTACAGGAAAAGTAATTTTATTAAGAAGCTTGTTTAAAAAAACCAGAATGAATGGTTTCTCAAGAGAATGAATATATTCAGAATTATGTATCCGTATAAAGAAATGGACCATTCAAAATGAACTTTTTTGTTGAACGATCTCGCACGCAGACTTTCTCGAAAGAATTGCACGCATTACGTGGCGTAGCGGCTCTTGTTGTCTTGCTGGTCCATTTTCAACACCGTCTTGTTCAGGCTTGGCCGGACTGGCATGTGCCCGATATTTTTAACGGGTCAGCCGCCGTGACCTACTTCTTTGTCCTCTCGGGATTGGTGGTCGGGATGTCTCTGGCGCGCGTCTGGGGAGAACAAGGGGCTTTGCTGACTTACGGGGTGCGCCGCGTATTCCGGATTATGCCGTTAATGGCCTTGATGGCCACCATCGGCAGCCTGTACCTGTTTTTCGTCAATCCTCATATGGCATACTCACTCTATGACATAGAGAAGTACGGAGACTTTGATCTAAAACGAATGTTGGCGTCTTATATCGGATATTCCATGAAAGCCAACCCGCCGTCATGGTCCATTTTTGTTGAACTTGTGGCCTCGGTTCTTATTCCGGTGTTCCTGATAATGGGGCGGAATATTTGGACAATTCTTGTGGGCGGCATCATGCTTTTTGCCTTCTCTCTGTGGGATATGCCGATCAAAAACAAATTCAATATCTTTATGCTCTCTTTTTATATCGGGCTGACGGTACTGGTCTGGGGACCGCGATTGGCTGAAAAATGCCGCAACCTTCCGAAAAATGCCTTCTGGGGACTTGTTGCTATTCTGGCACTGGCTTTCTATATGCCGCGCGTAATTACTCAGGAAGATTACTACGGGAATCCGTGGATTATTCATTGGGAAACACTGACCGTGGCACCGCTTGTGGCGATAATTTTATATCTGCCGGAACGCTTCTCGGCATTGACCAGACCGGTTTTTCAGTATCTGGGGGATGTATCCTACAGCCTTTATCTGACCCATGTTCTGGTCATGGTTGTGCTGTATAACCTCTTGGCATCATTGATGGGCGTAACAGTCTGGTTGATGCCTGTTTTTACCTGTGTGGCATTGCCCCTCGTCTTTATGATCGCCCATCTCAGCTACAACTACATTGAAAAACCCGGCATTCAATGGGGAAAGAAAGCCCTCGATATGCTCGGCCCTAAAAAGGACACAAAATGATAAATACAGTTAATGCAAATAAAAGATTTGAAGTTCTGGATTCGTGGCGCGGAATATGCGCCGTGATTGTTTTGCTTGGACATTTTGTAACATTCTTCCGCAACGGATTTTCTATGGGGCCGCTGGTGGGGAATAACTATATTTTTGTTGATTTTTTCTTTGTGCTCAGCGGGTTCGTAATTACAAGAAACTATTGGGAAAAAATCGGGACGAAAACTGCCGCTGTAAAGTTTGCAATCGTGCGCTGGGGAAGGGTATATCCTCTACATTTGTTTATTTTGATCATGTTTATAGCTCTGGAATTTGCAAGGTCAAGAATTGAAGGCGATGCAATGTTTGGCAATGCTGCAAAGTCGCTCGAGAGCCTAATCGGGAATCTTTTTCTGATACATTCTATGGGATTCTATAGCATGCTGACATGGAACTTTCCGTCATGGAGTATCAGTGTCGAATTTTATACCTATCTGGCATTCGCACTTCTCCTGTTGCTGTGCAAACCTCGCTATATGACCAAAATGGCCGCAGCTATAGCTTTAATAGCCCCTCCAGCACTTTTTTTGTTCGCGCACGTTCAAGAGACAGATATAACTTATGACTTTGGCTTTATACGCTGTCTGGGCGGTTTTTTTGCAGGCGTTCTTGTGTGTCGCCTGTATTCAGTTTCGGCAGATCGTCTGGAAACCATAGGAAAAACCCACGCAACCCTTCTTGAAATTCTGATGCTGGTTGCAGTGTATCTTTTTGCTGCCAATGTGGATAATACATATCTATCTTATGCATCCCCTTATCTGTTTTCAGTATGTGTTCTTGTCTTCGCGATTGAGGGTGGAATTATCAGCTCAATCATGAAACATAAAATCTTTTTATTTTTTGGTGCGCTTTCCTACAGCCTCTATATGACTCACGCCTTTGTTCAGCGGGTAATGATTAACGGCATAGATATTGTTGAAAAACATATCGGATTGGACATGGTAACCAAAGGAACAAACATCGAGGACTCGACAGATATCGCACGGTATTTCGAAGTATCCTCACCATTGGCGTGGGGCCTGACATTGGTTATGCTGGTCGCAGTCATTATCTTCTCGACACTGACATATTATTTTGTTGAAAAACCGTCTTACAAATGGATTAAGAACCGTGCTGGTTAATAACATCATCCGCCCGATTTACCGTACTTTACGCGGAACCGTGCTGCAATCTTTGTTGCCGTGCTCGCAGGCTGAATTTAACCTTGACCGGAATTCCGCCATTGAAGTGATCGGTTTCTTCGAGAGCTTTTCAGGAATTGGTGAATCTGCAAGACTCTGCGCAACTTCATTGAAAGAAGCAGGATACAAGGTAAAATGCACAAGCGTTGAATCTGTCTTTCGTAAAAAATCCGATGCGCCATGGGTTTTTGAAAATGCTCCCGCAGACACGCCAATCGGGACGCGTATTTTCCACTTAAACCCGCCGATGATGCCGCCTGTGATCCTGTCAATGGGAATTAAGGATTTCCGCAAGACATTTAATATCGGCTACTGGGCGTGGGAACTCTCGGAATTGCCTAAGGAATGGGTGCGCGGCATTCGCTATATGAATGCGATCATGACCCCGTCCGATTTTACAAGTCAGACAATCCGTAAATACACCAATAAGGCGGTCGAAACCGTTCTCCATCCTGTTTCAATTGATAAAACAACGATCAATCCTGATATGCGGGCCAAACTGGAAATAGCACAAGATAGCTTGCTGTTCTCGACAATTTTCAGCTTTGGCTCGGCAATGGAACGCAAAAATCCCGAAGCAGTAATTAAGGCCTTTCAAACGGCTTTTACGCCACAGGATAATGCGGTTCTCGTGCTGAAATCCAATTCAGGATCACCGGAAAACAAAGCCGCTCTCGAAAAACTGTTTGGCGAACATAAAAACATTCGACTATGTGATGGCTTCTGGCCGCGCGAAGATACACAAGGCCTGATCGCGGCGTCTGATTTATATATCTCGCTTCACCGCTCCGAAGGCTTTGGCCTGACAATTGCCGAAGCCATGTTGATGGATGTGCCCGTCATGGTCACAAACTGGTCAGGAAATACGGATTTCTGCACAAAAGAGAATGCGTTCTTGGTGGGCTATAACCAGGTTCCTGTGCGCTCTACCCACCCTGAATTCAAAGGGCTGGGCAATCTGACTTGGGCAGATGCGGATGTGAATGAAGCCGCCCGCATTCTGCAAGATATCAAATCCGACCGCGCGAAATTGGATCGGATGAAAGAAACTGTCCGCCACTCCCTGGTTGAAATTCTATCACGGAAGAGCTATCAGACCGCACTACAACGCCTGAAAGATGGAAAGGAAAACAAGGAATGAAGATAGGTCTTATTGCCTGCCATGATGCGGAATCAACACGCAAGATTGATTTTCATTTCTGGGCAGATGTTCTAGAACGTCAGGGGCATGATGTCTGTTTTCTGACGGTTGGTTACAGCCTGATTTCAAAATGGAAAAAAGATCCGCGTTGCCCTTTACCTCCATATAATCAATGGAAGCAGGTTCGTCCGCATTTGAAGAAATTCTCTTGGCTCCCGCTCTTTCATCCGATTGTTAAGCCGCTTGGAAATATTCCTGTTCTCAACAAGATATTCGATCTTTATCCCGCGCTGTTGCCAAAGGCTGCTGTAAAGGAATTTCAGGGCGCAGATATCGTGATTATAGAGAGCGGTGCAGGGTTGATGCTGGTGCCGAAGTTAAAAACTGCCCTGCCGGATACCCGATTCATTTATACGGTAAGTGATCGTCTCAAAACAGTCGGGGCGCATCCTGCTGTCATTAGGGGAGAAGAAACGGCACTTCCTTTGTGTGATCTGATCAGGGTTCCTGCCGATGTCATGCGCAAGGATTTTGCATCTTTCCCTGATCTATCAGGCCGGATCGCGTTTGTTCCTCCGGGCATCAGTAAGGATGTCATGGATATCGACTGCGAAAACCCTTACAAAAACGCAAAAAATGTCGTGAGTGTTGGTGCAATGTTGTTTGACCCGTGGATGATACGCACTCTGGCAGAGTCATTTCCGGACTGGACATTTCATTTATTCGGGCACGCCGCGCGCCTTGGTACGCAGCATCAGAATGTAATCGAATATGGGGAACGCCCTTTTGCTGAAATAGTGCCCTTTATCAAATATGCAGATATAGGGTTGGCTCCGTATCGCAATGGGAAGAATGCAGAATATCTGTGCCAATCAAGTCTAAAGCTAACCCAATATACCTATGCAGGCCTCCCGATTGTGGCTCCTGATTTCGCGGCTGCCGGACGCAATAATATCTGCGCCTATCAGCCTGAAAATGAACAGGAATTGATAAATGCCTTTGAAAAAGCACAGACCTTTGATAGATCACAGATCAATTCTTCTGGAATTATGGGGTGGGACGAAGTATTGGAACAAATTATTATGAAAGTTGCTTGAGATGAAAATTTGCCTGCTGAACGTGAAGTATTCCAACAATCTCGGAGACGGAATAATTGCGGAATGTCTGGAAAGTGAATTGGCCAAAGCCATTCCGGGCAGTGAAGTCTATTCGATTGATGTTGGTGGACGCGATTTCTATGGCGATTTCGGTCTGACATCTGCAAAGGATCAAGGCATAAAAAGCCTGTTGCGCAGTGTCGCGAAATGGGGCTTTGGCTTGTTACCGGAAGGCGTAAAAACGGCCCTCGCAATTAAAATATCCGAAAAAGCAATGAGCACGAAAATGCGCCCGAAATGGCAGCCGATCATTTCAAAAAGTGATATGATTGTCGTGGGCGGAGGACACTTGTTCGGCGATGACCAATTATATTTTCCTCTGCGCCTGAATGCGGCGGCAGAAGAGGTAAAAGCTCTGAACAAACCAATGGCTGTGTACGCAGTCGGTGTGGCTAAAAAACTCAGCACCAGAGCCTTGGAATTGTTTTCTGTTATCACCAATAATCCTGATCTGTTCTTTGTTGGTGTACGGGATAAAGAATCCGTTGACCACTGGAACGGACATTTTGATAGAAAAGTAGATATCGTCACCCGTGATCCGGGACTACTGGCGAATGCCGTGTATGCGGACCTCATTGCAAAGCCTGAAAATCAGGCGACTGAGAAGGTCATAGGCATTAATGTCATGCATGATCGCGCCATCGTAAAATACTCGGGCGCAAAAGAGACGATCACACCAAATGAAGATTTGTTGTTTGATGTCGGCATGAAACTGGCGGCTTTGGGCAAAAAAATTGTTTATTTCACCAACGGAGCGACCGAAGACGAAGTTGTGAAGGATAAAATCAAAGCGCGTGTACAATCCTCCGGAAAAGATTTCGCGGGCAATATCGGATTTGTAGATCGCCTGATGACTCCAACGCAATTGGCACTTCAAATTGCTAAGCTGGATACGCTGATTGCTCACCGCTTACATGCCAATATTCTATCCTATTCGATGAAAATTCCGCATGTAGGGCTGGGATGGGATGCGAAAATGGACAGCTTTTTCAAATCCGTGGATCGTTATGATTATTTCTTGCAATCCGAAGGCGTCACTGCCGACCAGATTGTAGAAAAAGCTCTGGCAACGCAGGCCGAACGTGTAAATGAGGATGTTCATGGCAAGGTCCTCGCCGAAGCGCGCCACGATCTCATGCTGCTGGTTGAAAAAATTACCGGCAGAATGGGGCGCTAACCTGCGCCTATAAGGTCTAATGGCTATCTGTAAAGATGGTGTCCGCAATATCCTTCCAATCGGAAATGTTATCGCGTGTGATTGTGGAACGGTCAAACATCTTGGCCTGATCGAAGGCATTTCTAAGCTCTTGCAGGTTTCCGATCTCGTAACCGAAGGCGTGCGCTCTATCGCGTGCCGAAAAATGTGCTGTAACAATCGGCAAACGGCAATAACTATACTGAATCATTCTAAGACTGGAATGTGAAATGTAATCTGCAAGCGGTGCATCACAATACAAAGCAAGCCCGACATCTGCATGCTGAATGAAAGGGATGATATCCTCAAAACGTGTCTCTCCATGTTCGATAACATTGGGGATTTTCTTATCCAGCTTGGCTTGGTCTCCGAATAAATGGAAAGACCAGTCGGGATAGGCAAGGGCAAGGGTCTGGATCGCCTCAGCGTCAAACAGGGAAACGCCGATAGATATTGCGTTCTTAGGGGTGATATAGGGGGATGGGAACACGGTATCAAACAAAGCGCAGTCAATCCCATGTGGGATAAAACGAACAGTACGCCTGTCTCCGAAATCATTCATCATTAACGGGGAAGGAACCCGTATCAAGTCAAAGCAATCAAGGGCTTCTGACTCGTAGTTATAAACACTCTCGGGGACATTGAGGCGTGCCAATCTATCGCTGACACTATAAATAAAGCGTGTCCGAGGGTAACGGGCTTTTAGAAGGGGAATAAGCGCAAGGCCTGCACCGCTCTCGACCATAATCTCATCATATTCGGTATGTGGAGGAAAAGCAGAAGAGGGAAGAAAATTCGCGTAAAACCGACAGAGCCATTTGAAGATATGACGTAAAAGCGGATGTGAAACTTTCATGGGATGGAAAAGAGGATACCAGAAATATTTAGAAAAATGCCCCGGTTTGCTCCATTGATTTGCCTCGGGTGGGATAGAAGACTTTCCGAGTAAATATCCGATAAGGCTTGATCCGACGATAATAAAAGAGACCGAATGCTTATCTTCGACCAGATGGCGGGCAAGAAAATGCAGATCAACTTTCCTTTCGGCATCGGGATCATGCCCGCAAATAAAAAGATACCTAGACATTTATGCCGTTCCTTTTCTGAAATGATCCTTCGCAAAAGAAACCAACATCAAAACGGAAGAGCGATCAAGAAGATATAAGAAAAAGAAATACAAGGCAGCACCGCAAGGGGTCGCAATGAGAATGGATAATGTGTGTCCGAAATTCTCCAGAAACGGAAGTGCGAAGTATAGAGCCCCACCCATGATGCAAGAGCTCATCAGACTTGGTAGAAGCTTTTTGAAATATAGAAGATTGCTAAGCCCCAATATGCGATGAGCAAGAGTCAATTGTATAGGGAATAAAAGAATTGTTTTTAGAGCAAAGGCCACGGCAACATAGGTCAAGCCAAAAGAGGCAAGAACAACCAATAAAAGAATATTGGTTATGGCGTTCAACGCCGCAAAAACAGAGGAATAATAAGGTTTATTAATGATCAGGAAAATTTGACTACTTAATTGCCCAAAAGAAATAATAAGTGCAGGAAAACAGAGGATTGAGAGGATTGGGGCAACATCGGACCATTTATCCCCTAACAAAATTCCGACGACTGGCACAGACAAAGCTGCCAATCCGAAAAATGCAGGCGCTGTAAATAAGCAAGTAAACAAATTAAAATCCAGATAACTCTGGCGTAATTTTTCTTTATCTTGACTGATGTTGGAAAGCGCAGACATAGAAACCTGACCGATGGCACTTGTCATCACCAAATTGGCAGACAGGATTAGACGCTTGGCGGCATTATAAATACCTGCCGGTGCAGCCCCAAGGAAATACGCAGATAAGAACACATCGCTTTGCGCATTGATGAGGTTGGCTGTGCTATTAAACGAGAGGTATCTGGAAAATTTCAGAATCGAAAAAATATGATCTTTGGTTGTATCGAAAGATGGCCGCCATTTAGTAACAGACCATAAGAATACAGCCCCCAATAATGTCGTAATAATTTGCTGGGCGATCAGACTCATGAGGCCGAATCCGTGAACCGCCATGGTAATCCCGACCCCACCTCCGATAGCGATACAAATAATAGAACGCAGAGCCAAAGTCTTGAACTGCATTGTTTTAGCAAGCCATGTCTCATGGGTTTTAGATGCACCGAACGTCAAAATAATCAAACATATCCAATGAATAGCGTGCTCAAGGGACGGATTACCCATGAGTTGGGCAAGGGGCGAGGCGCCAAGAAAGACCAGCACAGCTCCGGCAATACTCGAAAAAAGAATAATCAGGAATCCGGCATTATAATCTTGATCTTGTGGAGAAGGTCTCGCCATGAGGCTCAAGCCAACACTTTCAATAGTCAACTGCCGCATGATTTCAGCAATCAGCATGGCAATCGCCATGGTTCCGAAATCTTCTTGAGAAATAAAGCGGGCAGTCACAAGAAAAACAACCAGAACCATCATCTGTCCGGCTGTCTGGTTAAGGACAGACCAAAGAGCATTTCGTCCGACATGATGCCCTGATGGAGACATACGCAAAAATCCTTTAAGTGTTGTAATTCTCGAGAGTTATAAGGCTATTTGAACAGAAGGACTAGTCAAAGCGCGACGAAATGACAAGTAATTTTGTAAATCCTACCATTTCTGACGATTTCGATAAGAAATACCAAAAGAATAGTGAGTTTTTTCTTTCATTTGTCACGGGAATAGGTATAGATTGCGACCAAATTCAATAACATATTGCATTTGCGAGAATGAGTCAGGAGCACTGGAATGAAAATTGGTGTCGTAGGAACCGGTTATGTAGGTCTTGTATCGGGGACCTGTTTTGCAGAATTTGGCGTGGACGTCATCTGTGTGGATAAGGATCAGCGCAAGATTGATATGCTCAAAAGCGGCGGAATTCCTATTTACGAACCGGGCCTTGAGGATCTTGTAGCCAAGCAAGTCAAAGCAGGCCGCCTGTCATTTACCACGAATTTGGAAGAAGCTGTACGTGATGCGGATGCAGTCTTTATCGCGGTCGGCACCCCTCCGCGTGTAGAAGACGGTCAGGCAGATTTGACCTATGTGTTTCAGGCAGCTGAAGAAATTGCCCAGTATTTGCAAGGTTATACGATTATCGTTGATAAATCGACTGTGCCGGTGGGAACAGCACGCAAGGTGGCTGAAGTTATTCGCAAAGCCAACCCTGATGCCGATTTTGATGTGGTATCAAATCCTGAATTCCTGCGTGAAGGCGCTGCAATTGACGACTTCTTGCGTCCAGACCGCGTTGTCGTTGGCGCGGATACCGAGCGTGCATTCGAAGTGATGCGCCAACTGTATCGTCCGCTCTATATCAACGAAACCCCGATGGTTATGACGACTCCTGAAAGTGCCGAAATCACCAAATATGCAAGCAACGCATTCTTGGCGGCAAAAATCACCTTCATCAACGAAATCGCTAATTTGTGCGAAGCTGCTGGTGGAAACGTTCAGGATGTTGCAAAAGGTATGGGACTTGACGGTCGTATCGGTAAGAAATTCCTGCACGCTGGACCGGGCTACGGCGGATCATGCTTCCCGAAAGACACCTTGGCTTTGGTTCAGATCGGAAATAATTTCGGAGCACCTCAGACTTTGGTCGATAAAGTTGTCGAAATTAACCACAACCGCCAAATTGAAATGGCTGACCGCATTATCAAAGCTTGCGGTGGCGATGTAAAAGGCAAGAAAATCGCAATGCTCGGGATCGCGTTCAAACCGAACACTGATGACATCCGCGAAGCTCCGTCTTTGGTGATTATTCCGGCTCTCCAAGAAGCAGGCGCAAAAGTATCTGCGTATGATCCTGCGGCAATGGAAAATGCCAAATCTGTTCTCCAAAACGTAGAATGGGTTGATGATGCATATGCAACAATGAAAGATGCAGATGCTTTGGTGATCGTGACCGAATGGAACGAATTCCGTAGCCTCAATCTGGACCGTGTAGCTGACTTGCTGAAATCCAAAAACATTGTTGATTTGCGCAACATCTACAAAGTCTCTGAAATGAAAGAAAACGGCTTCAAATACAGCTCGATCGGTCGTCCTGCTCTGGAATGTGACGGTTCTGAAGCTTGCAAATTGAAAGTGGCGTCATAGTCCTTTCACTAATCCATAGAAATTCAAAACCCCGCAAATCGCGGGGTTTTTTTTGAGGTAAATAGTGTCTCATCAATTATTTTTTAGAAGGCGCAGAGTAATAAAGCTGGTCGCGTGTCTCCACCTTCATCTGTTCAACCAGTTTCTTAAGTGGCTCTGAAGAGTCCTTACGTGTCACCAATACGGTATCTTCCGTATCAATCACAACGACGTTTTCAAGACCTGCAACAGCAACCAGTCGCCCCGCATTGGAACGGATCAGGCAGTCTGTGCTCTCAACGGCCAGCACGTTCCCGCTCGTGACGTTATTCTCTTCGGATTTTTTGGAAATCTCCCAAATGCTTTCCCATGTACCGACATCAGACCACGCCATATCGCACGGAATAACGGTAACATCGCCTGACTTCTCCATAATGGCTTTATCAAAAGGCTGTTTTGGAACAAGCCCATAGGCGGATTGGGATGGTGCATCTAACGAGCCTTCCGAAATGGCTCCGCGAACAGCGTCCAGAATATCTTTGGAAAGTGTCGTAAATGCTGCAATCACGCACGATGCTTGAAAAAGGAACATACCGCTATTCCAGTAATAAGACCCGTCTTGCAAAAAAGACAGGGCTGTCTGGAAATCAGGCTTCTCGACAAATTTTTCTACAGGAAGAATACTCAGATCACTGGATTTCTCGCACTTGATATATCCGTATCCCGTTTCAGGGCGGGTAGGGGTAATGCCAAAAGTCACCAGCTTGTTTTGAGAGGCTGACTGAACTGCTTTTTCAACGGCGTGACGTAGGACATCCAATTTGCCGATATAATGATCGGACGGCAAAACCCAGATATAACAATCAGGGCCAAAAGTCTTGGTACAATATTCCGCGGCTAGGGCCACAGCCGCAGCAGTATTGCGGGCCATAGGCTCAGATAAGATATGGCCACTTGCTCCGGCTTCATTCAGGACATTCCGGATGTCGCCTGCCAATTGCCCAAGACAAACGCACACAATGTCTTCAATAGGGCAGGAAGTAACTTTGACAGCGCGATCAATCGTGTTGCGCAGCAGGGAATGGTTGTCGACAAGCTTCAAAAATTGCTTGGGCAGATCTTCACGGCTTTCTGGCCACAGACGGGTGCCTGACCCTCCGCAAAGGATGACGGGAATGATTCTCATAATATAACCTGACATTGGTGAACTAGGCTGATAGCTAAGGGAAAAGAGGGTAAAAAACAAGGATTTTCGAGAAAAAAAATCGCAATGCACAATAATATACATAACAATGGTCGCTTGCGCGAATATTGTGCCGTATCTACTTGACTCACAGGTGAAATATCCCGCATAACCCTCCTGTATAATCAACAGGATCAGAATGCAGTAAAGTCGAGGCAGCCTATGTCATCACCAACCCATCATATCGCGCAAAATAACGAATTTGAACTGCGGGAAATTCTGATGTCTTTGTGGCGTCACCGTATTCTCGTACTCGCAATTGCGTCTCTGACTTTTATTATCGCTTTTCTTGTTATAGTCACACGTCCGACATACTACAAATCAACAGCCAGTCTGATGATTGAAAAGGGGGATTTAAATCTTCCGGATTTCGTTGAAGTAACAGGCGGAGATCAATTCTCAAATTTTACGGTTCAAACCGAAGTGAAGGTTTTGACCTCATCCGATTTGGCTCTGAAGACAATCGAAAAAATAAATTACGGCGAAAAAATCGGTCGTCCGAATGCCGTGCCTCAGGATTTGCTGCCGTCTTTTATAGGTTCTATGAATGTGATGGCACAGGGTGGGTCTAAAATCATTGATGTAACATTCCGCTCCGCTGACCCGCAGAGTGCTGCACTTCTAGCCAATGCCCTTGTTGAACAATATCTGGAGTTGCAGGTAGAAAACAAGCAGAAGGAAGTCAACAATCTTCGTGAATGGTTTCATGAAAAAGTCGGTGTTCTGAAAGACGATGTCGTGAAGAAATCACAGGCGGTCGAGACATATCGTGCTCAGGAAAATCTGGCAATCGGCAAAGGGTCCGAAGAATTATTTTTGCAAGATATCACAGATTTGTCCGCGCAGCTCACGCCGGTACAGGTCAGAAAATTTGATGTTGAGGCAAAAATCAAAGCAATAGAAATGGCAATTGAGGAAAACGGAACAGATGATCTGGAATCTCTGACCAACACGCCGGCAATGACCAACCTGAAAAACCAGGAAGCCTTGGCGGCGCAACAAGTACAGGAATTGCGTGCGCGCTACGGTTCTAAAAATCCGAAACTGCGTGCCGCTCAAAGTGTCTTGGCCCAGACCAGAAGTGCAATGAACCGTGAGGCACAAAATACGCTTGAGGGGTTAAAAGGGGAGTTGCTTTCTATCGAGGCACAAGAAAAGCTTCTGGCAGAACGTCTTGATGAGATTAAACAAATCAGTAACGAGCAACGCGAAAAGCTGATCCACTTGAAAACCTTGATGGTTGAACGCGATGCCAGCCAGAAACAACTGGACAGTTTCTTGGCGAACTATGAAAGCCTTCAGTCCCAGATCAACTTTGCACAACCGGATGCGTCTGTTGTATCAAAGGCGATTGCTCCGGCATATCCTTCCAATCCGTCCAGGATTATGCTTATGGTTGTCGCGGCTCTCTTTTCTGGGGCTGTTGCTTGTGGCGTAGTGTTTGTACTCGAGATGCTTAGAACAGGATTACGAAACTATGACGATATTCGCCGCATGGGACTGAAACCGATAGGAATTATGCCGGAACAAAACCAGCCAAATTCTTCTGCATCCATGTCTGTGTCCAATCACCGCGAAGCAATCAAAAAGATTTACGTGGCGTCACTAGCTGGTACGGCAAACAAATCAATTTTATTCAGTTCTGCTTTGCCGCAAGAAGGTCGGACAACGTTGGTCTTTAACCTCGCGCATTATCTCGTGTCTTTGAACAAAAAGGTTCTCGTGATCGATGCCGATTTTGTAAAGCCGATGTTGACCCATTTGTGCAAGGTTGAAGAAGGACCGGGCTTGATGGAGGTTCTGAACGGCGTTGCCAATATGCGGGATGTATTGGTTAACACGCAAGGCGGATTTGCTTTGATGCGTCGCGGAGATATGGTTAAACTTTCTCCAGAAGGCATGGCATCACAGTCTTTTGATGCAATGATGACCTTCCTTAAAAAAGAATTTGATTACATTCTGATTGATTCAGGCCCCGTTCTCTCTCACTCTGAATCAGAAGTTCTGTCCAAGAAAGTCGATGGAATTATTATCGTGACCGAATGGATGAAGACATCCAGAAAGAATGTCATGAATATGGTGACGACCCTGCGTGATATATCTGCGCCGGTTTTGGGGGTTGTTCTCAATCATGTGGATCTGGACCGGTACAAAAAGGTAACATCCGGATCTGACTTCCTGATGGCCAGAGCAAATTAGAACCTGTAAGGGCAAAGCGATCCGTGAACAAAAGACACAAACACATTGTCAAAACAATAATGCTCGGCGGCTGGATGGGATGCCTTCTGGTTATGGGAGCGCTGTCCCTGACGCCTGATTTGTTCACGGCAGGGCATAATGAAGATAAAAATCTGCATATGCTTGCTTATGCTGTGATGTCGGCAGGGGCTATCGTTATCGTGCCGGGAAAAAAGCTGATAGCTTTGGCGCTGATATTCCTTTTTTGTCTAGGATGGGGAATAGAATATGCCCAATCAGCCATTGGAGGGAGAGAATCTTCCGTATATGATGCATTGGCCAATATTATGGGTATGGGGATTGGAATAGTTTCCGGTTTCTTAATAAAACACGGTTATAAAAAGCCCGCGCTGGACAGGAAGTCCGGAATTTAGCGAGCTAAAAGGTCAAGATGACAGTCGGTTATATGTTCTCATTTTGGAAAGATATAAGTCCTGTAGGCAATACACGGATACAGGCTCTGTCTTCCGTTGCGACATGCGCCCTGTTGCTTGCGTCGTTTGTTAGTGTAGGACAATCAACTGCTGCGGAATACAACGAAATTGTCCAGAAAAGTCAGGAGCAGGCAGGTCAGTCGGATCAGGTACACGGTATACGGGTTGGTGGATTCCTTTTACTCCCCGCTTTGGGAATAAAAGCAGAGTATGATGATAATATCGACAATGTCCGAAATAATAAAAAAGAAGATATTATTACAACAACCTCCGGATCTCTGGCTTTAAAAAGCAATTGGAATAGGCATATGGTTATGCTGGGTACAAACCAGCGTAAAGTGACCTATAAGGAGCGAGACACGCGCGATTCAGTTACAGGAAGTTATTTTATCAGCGGGCGCTATGATATTGCGAAAGAAACATCCCTGAGCACCTCGTTCACACACGGCAAGAGTCGCCTTAATCGCGGAGCAGGGTCAGATACGGATGTAAACAACCCGATTGATTACTGGATAGATACGGCCACTCTGGGATTTAAAAGAACACTCGGCTACATACAATTTGCTATGGATGGCCGTCATATCGTTTCGACCGTATTGGATAAAGCAAAAGCTTTAGGTACTGATTACGAGAAAAAAACATCGGATGGTATCGGGGGCACGGTGTCTTATGTCCGTTCTCCTGGGAACTCATTGTACCTCAGGACGAATTTTACAAAGAACGATTATAGCCTGATTAACGGTACAACGCGCGAAACAGATCTCTGGGATGCTCGGACGGGAATGACGTTTTATACAGGGGGGCTCTATGCTGGAGGACTGTATGCAGGCTGGCAAAAGCATAGAGAAAAGTCCACCGAAGACGAGAGGAACCTATTTTCGTTCGGGGGAAATCTGCGGTGGAATATAACCCGCCTGACAAGCCTGAATTATAGTTACGATAAAGGGATCAGGGAAGGTGAAGCTGCTGCAAATGATACGGCAGAAATCACAACCCAGCAATTGACCTTATCAAATAGTTTCACGCGCTTATGGGGTGGAAGTATCTCTTTGCGTCAGGAAGATTATAAATATGACGGGATCGGAAATGCATCTGACTCAACTATTTATATCGGAAAAATAGAAAATTCCTATGCCTTGACGGATTCTCTTGACGTGAATGTCGGCATAGCGCATCAAAAGAGAGATGCAATAGACAGGGACAGCGAATATAAAAGCAACAGCGTTTATATATCGCTTACATACATACACTAATCACAATAGAGGATGCCATGCCGCAACCAACGAATTATAAATCTTGGGAAGATCTCAAGGCTCATCACCACGACATGCGGGATTTCTTCTTGCGGGAAGAATTGGCTCGTGCAGATCGTTTCGCGACAATGTCTCGCGAAAGCTGCGGAATTCTTTTTGATTTCTCGAAACATTTGGCTACCGAAGAAACAATCGCCAACCTTCTGGCCTTGGCAAAAGATGCCAGAGTTGAAGAGATGCGCGGAAAAATGTTTTCGGGCGTCAAAATCAATAACACCGAAGATCGTGCAGTCCTGCATACGGCGTGTCGTGCCCCCGAATCTGCTGAAGTCATTGTGGATGGCGAGAACGTTATGCCGTTCATACATCAGGTATTGGCACAGATGGAAGATTTCTCTCATGCGTTAAGATCTGGAGATCATAAAGGCTATACGGGTGAAGCAATCACCGATGTTGTCAATATCGGAATTGGCGGTTCTGACCTTGGGCCGCGGTTTGTCGTAGAAGCTCTGCAAGAAGATTGCTCTGGTCCGAAAGTTCATTTCGTTTCGAATGTAGATGGTCAGGATATCGCAAGCGTTCTCAAGAAAGTTAAACCTGAAACAACATTATTCATTATCGCGTCCAAAACCTTTACGACCGAAGAAACCATGCTCAATGCCAACATGGCTAAAGACTGGCTACTGAAATCTGCGACAACAGACGCAATCCCGAAGCATTTTGTGGCCTTGTCCACCAATGCAGAAGGCGTGAAGGACTTTGGCATTTCCTTGTCGAACATGTTCCCGTTTCGTGACTGGGTTGGGGGGCGCTATTCCTTGTGGTCAGCCATAGGTCTGTCTATCTCTTTGGCGGTCGGATTTGATAATTTCAGAAAGTTGCTGGATGGGGCCTACGATATGGACCAGCATTTTCTGAATGCAGAACCAAAGAATAACGTACCATTGCTGATGGGGATGTTAGGCATTTGGTATCGTGATTTCTACAACTATGATGCACATTTGCTGTTGCCCTACGATATTCGCATGGACAAGATGGCAAAATTTATCCAGCAAATGGATATGGAATCAAACGGCAAGGCTGTAGACCGTGACGGTCACCATATAGGCTATGCAACAGGACCTCTGATTTTCGGAGAACCGGGAACCGACAGCCAGCACTCCTTCATGCAATGGGTGCACCAATCTGCGGATGTCGTGCCTGTTGACTTTGTGATCGCAAAAGAAGCACACCACGCATTGGCGGCAAATCATGCATCCCTTTGCGCAAATTTCCTAGCGCAAAGCCGTGCATTGGCAATGGGGCAAACGCTGGAAGAGGCAAATGGCGACCCGTCCCGTGTCTTTGCTGGTAACCGTCCGTCGACTTCCATCATCGTGCCGAAATTGTCGCCATATCATCTTGGGGCATTGATTGCGGCTTATGAGCATAAAGTCTTCGTCCAGGGAGTCGTGTGGGGATTGAACTCCTTTGACCAGCCGGGGGTAGAATTGGGTAAGAAGCTGGCAAAACCCATTAAAGAAATTCTTGAAGGTCGCGTACCCAATACAGGGATGGACAATTCCACAGAAAAACTGATTGATTTGCTGATGCCTAGATAGAGGAACAGCAGATGTAATAAATAAAAAAAGGACGGCACCGCCGTCCTTTTGAATTTTGGGAAAGAGAGAGTTATGCAACTTCTTTTTTCGGAGCAGCGAGAATGGCTTGTCCTTCGTGATATTCACGGAGCTTTTCCATCATATACTCGGCGATTTCCGGTGCGATGGATTCTTTGTCCAGTGCATATGCAATCTGGGCCTTGATAAAGCCTGATTCGCTGCCGCAATCAAGACGTTCGCCCTCAAAGGCAAATCCGTGGAAAGGCTGGTCTTTAATCAGATGAACCATAGCATCCGTCAATTGAATCTCTCCGCCTGCGCCTTTTTCATGGCGATCCAGATAGTTGAAAATTTCAGGCTGCAAAATATAACGACCGAAAATAGCCATATTAGATGGTGCATCCTCGGCCTTTGGTTTTTCAACCAATCCTTTCACAGAAACAGTCTGGCCATCGCGGGATGTAATATCCAGCATTCCGTATTTGGAAGCGTCTTTTATTTCGACTTCACAGGTTGCCACAACGTTTCCGCCGTTTTTGTTATAGGCATCCATCATTTGTGCCAGACAGCTGCGCTCATGGCGGACTGTGTCATCAGGAAGGATAACGGCAAAAGGCTCGTTACCGACCAGATCTTTCGCGCACCAGACGGCATGGCCAAGACCTAGGGCAATTTCCTGTGAGGCCGTTTTGATGGCGCCTTCAGGTAAAGAGGATGCTTTGACCTTTTCAATTTGCTCAATCTTGTTACGTTTCTCAAGCATATCCATCAGAGCTTGAGGGTATTCAAACTGGCGAATTAAAATATCCTTGCCGGAGCTAATCACGAAAATGAATTCTTCAATGCCGGCTTGACGTGCCTCTTCAACGGCCATTTGAATCAAAGGGCGGTCAAGAATAGTCAGCATTTCTTTTGGCATGACTTTAGTAGCAGGGAGTAGGCGTGTGCCTAGGCCGGCCACAGGGAAGACAGCTTTACGGACAGGTTTAAACTGTTCGGACATTGGTGGGGTCTCCTGATCTTTTTTATTAACACCGGACTTATGACACAAAGCAATATAATTGTCCAGTTTTTATGGTAAACAAATTTTAAAATAGGACAAAACATGGACTGTTTGCCTGAACAGGGCTTGAATACGGGCTTTTTTCTTGCACTTCAAGAACATAATGTCTAAAGAGAGGCGTAAATCAAACAAAATTGCTGCAAGGCATTAAAAATCTTGAATTGTAGGCTGGGCCGATAAGGCTGGACACGACTTTAGACCAAAAATAACCCGGATTCTGAAAGGAAGCACCATGAGCTTGAAACCGAACACAGAAAATTATGAACGCGACCGTTTAATCGAAGAAAGCGGCTTTCGGGAATATGATGCACGCTGGTTGTTTCCTGAACAATTGAATTTGCGTGGAATTCAGGCTTTGGGGATGGGGATCGGAACAATTATGCATGAACGCGGGATCACCCCGCCGATGATCGTAGTTGGTCATGATTACCGTTCTTATTCCGCGTCCATTAAAAATGCATTGATCGTGGGCTTAATGGCAGCAGGCTGTCAGGTTCGTGATATTGGTCTAGCTTTGTCTCCTGTGGCATATTTTGCGCAATTCGCGCTGGATTGCCCCGCAGTTGCGATGGTCACAGCCAGCCATAATGAAAACGGGTGGACAGGCGTTAAAATGGGGATCAATCGTCCTTTGACCTTCGGCCCTGATGAAATGTCGCGTCTTAAAGAGATTGTAAAGACAGAAAGTTTTGACCTGCGTGGTGGCGGATCCTATGAATATGTAGAAGATTTTAAATCCCGCTATATTGCCGATCTGACAAAAGACGGAAAAATCTCCCGCAAGCTCAAAGCCGTTGTGGCTTGTGGAAACGGGACAGCAGGTGCATACGCGCCTGAGGCATTGCGCGCGATTGGAGTGGATGTGGTCGAAATGGATTGTGAATTGGATTACACATTCCCGCACTACAATCCGAACCCTGAAGATCTGGAAATGCTCCATGCCCTCAGTAAGAAAGTTATCGAGTCTGGTGCAGATATCGGTCTGGGTTTTGACGGAGACGGAGATCGTTGTGGCGTTGTGGATAATACGGGCGATGAAATCTTTGCTGATAAGATGGGTGTCATTCTGGCGCGTGATCTGGCAAAGCAATACGACAAGCCATGCTTTGTGGTGGATGTAAAATCAACAGGCCTTTACAGCACAGACCCTGTTTTGAAAGAATTGGGTGTCAAAACCGACTATTGGAAAACCGGACACTCCTACATGAAACGTCGCGTCAACGAAATTAGTGCATTAGTCGGGTTCGAGAAAAGTGGTCACTATTTCTTCAATGAGCCACTGGGGCGCGGATATGATGACGGTGTTTTGACAGCAGTGACGATCTGCCGTTTGATGGACCGCAACCCTGATAAATCCATGGCTGATCTAAAGAATGATCTGCCGAAGACATGGGGAACTCCAACAATGTCTCCATTCTGCCCTGATAACAGAAAATACGGTGTAGTCGAAGAGGCCATTGCGCATTATCAGAAAATGAAAGAAACAGGCGAAACCATTATGGGGCAAAAGATCACTGATCTGGTCACGGTAAATGGTGTGCGTTTCACATTAGAAGACGGGACATGGGGGCTGATCCGTGCGTCTTCCAACAAACCGTCTTTGGTGGTGGTGGTGGAAAGCCCTATTTCTGAAGATGCGATGTTCGGCATGTTTGAAGCAATTGATGCAATGCTGACCAAGAACTTCCCTGAAGTCGGCGAATATGATCAAAAAATATCCCGAAAATCCAAAGCGGCTTGATGGCAAGTAACGAGATTTAAGGATAAAGAAAAAAGCCCTTTTAAAGGGCTTTTATTTTTTGAAGAGTATCTTTGTAAGCGTCAAGGCTGGCAATTACAACAGGATTGTCAGATTGGGCGACATCACGCCCATACATGTCCATATACCGGTGGATGTCTTCTTCGCGGCAAGTTCCTTCCTGCCGCTCAAACACATGGCATGGCATATCGGAAAGATTTGCCATGGCATGAATGCTTCCTTTTGGGATAAAGATCTCTTCTCCTGCATTCAGGGTAATAACCTGATCATTCAGGATAACGGTCAATGTGCCTTCAACAACGCGCCATGTCTCTTCGCGCAAATCATGGGATTGCAGGGAAAGAATATTGGCTGGGCTGACAATAATCAGCTTTTCACAAAACTCGCCCTTATCGCTTGTGCCGACATCAGTAACCTCATAGGTCCCCCAAGGTCGTTGATCTTTGTCCCCGATTTTATAAGTATCCATGTGTGCTATCTGTGACATATCAGGTCCTGAAATAATATGAGGTTAAACGCTAAATCGGGGCGATCCTGTCATATTTTGTGAGCGTGCTGCAAGAAGAAATGTACAGGGTGCATCTAAAATCATGCCGAAATCCCCCATTTATTCATCAGATACGCCTCCAATGCCACCCGTTCATCCGTTGTCGCATCAGAACTTAATCCGATGATTTCGCAAATAACACCATTCCAATAACGGCTTCCAGATCCTTCGGGCGCACCAATGATCCATCCCTGTGATATGGCCGTTGCGCGTGTAAAGCGCATCAATGATAACGGGCGCGGCAGAATGGTATTGGTGGCACTGGCAGCCCCGTTGATATAAGCACCGTCATGATCTGCAAATTTTCCACCTGTCAAAAATGCGTTTGCGCTTCCAGATGTATCTCCCATAACGCGATAGTCCCCTGTCGCAATTCCTTCTTTTGTCCAAAGGCATGCATTATTATCAAATGTCGAGTCCAACCCGTCTTTATAGGCCGCCACGATATAAAGCTCTGCCAGACCGAACGAAGTTTGAGACGCGCTATTTCCTGCAATATACATTCTTTTTGCCGTTGCATCACCGACCAAAGCGGGCAATCCATTTGCAACACTATTGGCAGGGTCATAAATAAATTGCTCCGCACCTGTTACATTGGTGGCATGGTATTTATTGCCTGATTTGTCCCCCCATTGACTGACAAGCGAGCTGCTTTCCGTGATAGTCTCGGCATCTTGAGCATCCAGCCATAAAGCCAGCTTATTACCCAATTCATTCGGGGTATAATCCATTGCGGACCCCTTGATGGAATTAAGAACAGCCTCATAAATTGCCGCATGACCATTATCGTTGGGGTGAACGCCGTCCGTATCGACAGTGCTTGCCCCGCCATTGGCAACCATTGTTTCATAAAGAGAGGCATGAAGAATGTCGTAATCCTTTGCAATGCGCTCACACGCAGCATTATACGCCCAATGAATATATTTATCAGAGCCTGTAAATCCTGTTGACCCTACCGTATATCCGTTATCTGTCATGTAAGGAATATTACACAAGACGATATGGTCTGTATCATACCCGCCGACAAGAAGCCCATCAATCACCTCACGCATGTCATTTTCAAATTCTGAGACATTGAATGTGCTGGGTGATCCTGTGTAGCGCATATCGTTAAGCCCGTAGAGAATAACAATCATATCGCGCTTGTTTGTTCCGAGTGTATCCGCCGCATATCTATCCCGACCATTTCCAGCCCGTGCTGACCCGCTGCCATCATCTGAGTTTTGCAGAACAGTTCCGCCCAACCCTTTGTTGAGCACAGATGAATTGATATCTGTCGAAAGAAGGTTCATCCAGTTAAGCGCAGCCGTACTCGCACCTGCGCCTGCGGCAATGCTATCCCCGAAGGAGACATAGCTTGTATCCGTTGGAAGATTTGTTGTCGGGAGTGAAAATGGCGTATAGGTCAATCCCCATTTATCGGCTAAGTATTGGCTGACCTGATTGATCTCTTCAATGGACAAGTCACGATTATAGATCAGAACTTCTCCTACTGTGCCGTTCCATCTGGCAACGCCACTTGGATACTGCCCGATATGCAATTCCGTCAAAGTAACATCAGACCCGCCGTCCACTGGTTCTAGGAATCCATCATGCAGTGGTAACAAGCTATTAGCTTTTCTGCGCATTCCGAATAAGTGACCGTTTGTATTATAAGGAATAGATCGTTGAGGCTGTCCGCCATTAGCAACGGTTAGAACTGTTCCGACAGCAACAGCTATTCCATACCGCCCACCGCCAGCATCGCGCCCATACATCAAGCGTAAATCCGCAGCATTTGAATCACGTGACCCGATAATAAAGAACGTAGAATTTCCTGCTGGAAGAGCATGTAAATCACTCGGCAAAACCAAATAATCATTAGACCCGTCAAAATCCAGAACGTTCTTACCATTAAGTGTGCGAGTCCCTGTAATTGGTTGTGACGTTGCGCTTGCTTGCACTGCGCCAGCCGTCAATCCTGTTTTATCGGCAATAGCCGAGACTGCCCCACCGCTCTGCGTGATCGTAGATGTGTCGCTGGAGTCTTGTTGATAGATTAGGCCAGAGATCATAGCGGGAGAGAAGGGCGAAAGGGGTAGTATATTCGCAGGACGAAGTTGAAATCCGAGACCACTAGATAGTTGCATAAGAAAACCCCCAATAAAAAAATCCCCGTAGCAAAGTAGCGGGGAGAGATGACAAATATGACGTATATGAATAAATTCCTATCATAGGGAGTGCGGAAAGTCAAGAAAAAACGGAGCACATCGGCTCCGCTTTTAAAAAATAAGTATAATCGGCCTCTCTATCCGACGCGCTTGCGCATGACCTTGGCGGCATCGACCATGTGGCGGAGTGCTGGCTCAACTTCTTTCCATCCGCGCGTTTTAAGTCCGCAATCAGGGTTCACCCAGATTTGAGATGGATCAAGAACCATGGCTGCTTTTTCAAGAAGGACAATCATTTCATTCTCGCTTGGAATGCGCGGTGAGTGGATATCATAGACGCCTGGCCCTATTTCGTTCGGATACTGGAAATTCACGAAGGCTTCCAACAATTCCATTTGAGATCTGCTGGTTTCAATAGAAATCGCATCTGCATCAAGATCGGCAATCGACTGGATAATATCATTAAACTCGGAATAGCACATATGTGTGTGTATCTGTGTTTCATCATGGACACATGATGCTGACAAACGGAATGAATCGACCGCCCAGTTCAGATAGTCTTGCCAATCTTCACGGCGTAAAGGTAGGCCTTCACGAATAGCAGGCTCGTCAATCTGAATGACTTTAATACCGGCTTTCTCAAGGTCTTGAACCTCATCACGGATAGCCAAAGCAATTTGCTTGCATGTCTCGGAACGAGGCTGGTCATCACGAACGAAAGACCAGAACAACATGGTAATAGGACCTGTTAGCATCCCTTTCATCGGACGATCTGTAAGAGACTGGGCATAAGCAGACCATTCAACAGTCATCGGAGTAGGGCGAGACACATCACCGAAAATAATAGGTGGCTTCACATAGCGCGAACCGTAAGATTGCACCCACCCGTTTTGCGAGAAGGTATAACCCTGCAATTGTTCACCGAAATATTCAACCATATCATTGCGCTCAGGCTCACCATGAACCAGAACGTCAATGTCCATCTCTTCTTGGAAACGGACAACGCGCAAAATCTCGTCACGCATGGCCTGCTGATAGTGCGGCATATCAAGGTCACCTCGTTTATATGCTGCGCGCGCTTCGCGAATTTCCTTGGTTTGCGGGAATGACCCGATAGAAGTTGTCGGAAATGCTGGCAGTCCTAAGGCTGCATGCTGTTTTTCACGGCGTTTTTTGAAATTGGATTCACGTGCAAACATGGACGGCTCTAAAGAGGCCATACGAGATTTTACTCCTGTATTGTGAATACGGGAAGATGTTGCTCGGTCTTTGACAACCTCATCACTTGTGGCGAGGGCATCAGCAATCGCGCTTTCACCGTTCACCAACCCATCACGAAGGGCAACAATCTCGGAGACTTTTTGTTTGGAATACGCCATCCAGCTTTTCAGTTGCTCGTCCATACGAACTTCCAAATCCAGATCATTTGGGCTGTGGATCATGGAACAGCTAGGGGCAATCCAGACCCTGTCCATACCAAGGACATCTGCAGTCTGTTGCGCTTTAGTAAGGGCCGCGCGCAAATCCGCTTTCCATATATTCCGCCCGTCAATAAGTCCCAAAGACAAAATTTTGTCCGCTGGGAAATTCTTAACCACAGAGTCAAGTTGCTCAGGCGCGCGTTTCAAATCAATATGAAGCGCATCAAACGGGAGTGATAAAGCCAAAGATTCGTTGTCACGTAAACCGCAGAAATAGGTCGTAAGGCAAATCTTGACGCCGCACTCAGCCAAAGCTGCGCAGGATGCTTTAAGAGCAGCCTTCTGTGTCTCGGTTAAATTCATCGCCAGAATAGGTTCATCAATTTGAACCCACTCAATACCCAAAGTTTTCAAGCGGGAGATAATTTCTTTATAGACAGGCAAAAGTTTCGGCAGCAAAGCAAGCGCATCGCTCTCGTCTTTTGTTTTTCCCAATGACAGATAAGTCACAGGGCCAACCAAAACAGGGCGGGCAGGGATGCCCATATCCAACGCTTCTTTGGTTTCATCAAAAATTTTGGAAGATGAAATTTTAAAGTCCGTTGCTGCATCAAATTCTGGAACGATGTAGTGATAGTTGGTATCAAACCATTTGGTCATTTCCATCGCGGTAACGGAATCGTTGCCACGCGCCATCGCAAAATAAGTCGGAAGATCAACCATGCCGCCTTTGAAATTGTAGCGGGCAGGGATCGCGCCAACCAAGGCTGTGATATCCAGAACTTGGTCATAGAATGAAAAGTCACCGACAGGGATCATATCCAGTCCCGCATCTTTTTGGGTCATCCAATTGGTTTTGCGAATATCTGCCCCGGCTTTAATCAGGTCAGCTTCACTCAAATCACCTTTCCAATAACTCTCGGTCGCTTTCTTTAATTCGCGACGGGCGCCGATGCGCGGATATCCAAGGTTGGTAGCAAATACCATGTCGTTCTCCTGTTGGTATGGGCGGTCGATAATCTATGTTCGAATAGAACTGCGTTTGCAGGCTTCGAGTATCATATCGGATTGGTTGAGTGTGTAAAAATGAAAATGTCGAACCCCGGCATCCCGTAAAGCAATAATCTGGGAAGACAGAAGATCAATTCCTGTTTCAATCGGGTCAGAACCTTCTTCAAAACGCGTTCTTAAATCTTGAGGAATATGAGCCTGACATTTTTCGGCAAAGCCGCAGACCTTTGAAAAGTCACGAATAGGCAGCAAACCCGGTACAATCGGCGTGGTAATTCCATATTTTGAAATTTGCTTCGTGAAGTCGATATAAACGGCAGGATCAAAAAAGAACTGGGTAATGGCGCGCGCCGAACCGGCATCACATTTCTTTTGGAGAGCAATAATATCCGCATCCAATGATGTCGCATCCGGATGTTTTTCGGGGTACGCCCCAACGGATATGTCAAATGAATGGCGTGTCAGAAGGGCTTCAACAAATTCACTAGTATATTCGAAATACTGCGGCTCACGAAAATCATCAGGGGATTGACCTTGCGGAATATCTCCACGCAAAGCAACCAAATGGCGGATATTCGCATCCCACAGCTGGTCTGCATACGCAAATAACTCCTCTTTAGGTGTAGAGAAATAACTTAAATGCGCACCAGCATTTAGGCCTACATCTTTCTGTAACCTGAGAGCGGTTTCCATCGTACCTGATCTGGTTGATCCGCCTGCACCAAAGGTAACAGTCACAAAAGACGGATCCAGTGCTTTCAAAGCGCGCGCATGATCTAAAAGTGTCTCCAGAGCAGAGTCACTTTTCGGCGGAAAAAACTCAAACGATAAAGTAATCGGGGCAGACATTGAAAAGCCTTGAGGTTGGCGCAAAATTGCTCCTAACACATAAGGCAAAAATCTTAAGGCTTACTTAATTGTGTGACCATAAGAGTAAATTAAAGGATTTGATCGCGCACAAGCGGGGTAGAATACTGGCGAACCGTATCCCAAGGGAAGCGCACCCATGTCTCCTGATTGGTTTGGCGTCCATACCAGTTGACCAATTCAGCGCCCAAAGGCTTGACGAATAAAGTTGCGAATTTCGGGGCGATAAAATGATTTTGAAGAAGACGAAGCGTTGTTCCTGTGTCGGCCAGATCATCAACGATCAAAGCCCCTTCTTTATAATCAGGATGACAATCTTTCAGGATTTTTGGCTCATGCCGTTGTTGCTCGTCATAAGACGCAACGCTGATCGTATCAATGTAACGGATATTAAGCTCTCTGGCGAGAATACCGGCAGGGAATAATCCACCACGTGTAACCGCTACGATTTTATCAAAGGCATATGGGGCTTCATCATGGATACGACCCGCCAACTCGCGGCACATCGCTTGCACATCATCCCAGGACAAATAAATATCTGAAGTATAAGTCGTCATGGCGTTTAATCTATGCGAGCTGCGCGCCGTTGTAAAGAATACCGTCACCCATTTGGCGCACACGGTTTTTCCATTCATGCTGTGCCTTGTTCGGGAAAGGCTCAAGACGAATAACAGACAAAGATGATTGCGGATGCTTGTATTCGGGGTTTCCGATCACCTGATAAAATGTCGCGTCATCAATCCCGCACGCCTCGGGCTGGGAACAGATTGTTCCCGTAACACTCACGATCTTGCCGACATTGGCCCATTGCACAGTCGAATAAACCAGAGGGCCAATATCTGTGTCGGTCGTATAAAGTACAGATTTATTATCCGCGCCGCTTTTGCCCATCCCGACATCCCAAGGCGCTTCAGAACCGAGCTTTTTCAATTCTCTATTCGCGGAAAAAATCGCATTAAGATTAGCATCCCCGAACAAATTGCCGGGGCTGCGTAAATCCTGCCCCGTAAAAACGCCAAACTCGCTGATAAGAATGGCAAGGGGTGTTCTGGCATCTTCAAATTCCAGTCCATATCCGTTAGGGACGTTGCCGAACTTGACGCTCTCAAGCGCAATAGCCCCTTCACCGCGCGGTTTTTGAATATCCAGAAAATAGGGGAGGTCATGAAACCCTGCAACGCTGGCTGTATCTTCATAGGTCGCGCCAAAGGTCACAATAAAACGATCAGGCAATAGCAAGCCGTTTTCCACCAGATCCCGCGCCAGAATTTGTTCCTTGGCATGGCAAGACGGACAGCTTTCACCGCTGGAGGACATGAGGACGTAAAGGCCGTCAATGTCTGATGCCATAGCTGATAACTTGGCCTTGAGGTCTGTAACCTGTTGCGGCGACATGGCCTGATCTTCGGCGTGAGCCCCAGCCAGCCCAGTTGAAAGAACTGCATTTGCACACAGACTCCCGACAAGGGTAAACTCGCTTGTTCTGGTATTATAGATATGAAGGGACGCCCCGAATGGCCCGCCCAAACCCAAACGGACATTATTGGTGGCAAAGCTGTCTGTGGCGATTAACAAATCGCGCGCTTGCGCCATAAATTTTTGATCTTGAAAGAGATCGGACATATGCGTAAACCTCATGTAAGCACTATCAGATAAGCGGTCGCACCCTATCACAGCGGATGTTAATATGTCAAAAAAAGACCGCCTGAGTAACAAGGAACATAAAATGAGCCAAACAGCAGCGTCCACAGCCCCCCACGATCACATCCTTATTCTGGATTTCGGGTCACAAGTCACCCAGTTAATCGCCCGCCGCGTCCGTGAAAGTGGCGTTTATTGCGAAATCTGGCCGTTTAACACAGCAGACGAAGCCAAAATCAAGGCCTATAACCCGCGCGGGATTATCCTCTCTGGCGGCCCGTGCAGCGTCACCGCACCTGACAGCCCCCGCGCACCTGAATGTGTGTTTGAAATGGGCCTGCCGATCTTGGGAATTTGCTACGGTCAACAAACCATGTGCGAACAAATGGGCGGCAAGGTCGAAGGCTCCGACCACAAAGAATTCGGACGCGCCTATATCGAAATCACCAAATCCTGCGCGCTGTTTGACGGAGTATGGGAGCAGGGCAAAAAAGAAATGGTCTGGATGTCCCACGGCGACCGCGTGACCAAACTCCCCGAAGGGTTTGAAATTGTCGGGATTTCCGAAGGCGCACCATGCGCCGCCGTTGCCAACGACCAGAAGAAAATGTACGGCGTCCAGTTCCACCCCGAGGTTGTGCATACTCCACACGGCGCAGCCCTTATAAAAAACTTCACGCATAAAATTTGCGGCTGTTCAGGCGACTGGACAATGAACGCCTTCCGCCAGGAAGCCATTGAAAAAATCCGCAAACAAGTCGGCGATAAACGCGTGATCTGCGGCCTCTCGGGCGGCGTGGACTCCTCTGTAACCGCTGTCCTCATTCACGAAGCCATCGGCGATCAATTGACCTGTATCTATGTCGATACAGGTATGATGCGCGCGGGCGAGAGTGAACAAGTCGTCAGCCTCTTCAAAGATCACTATAACATCAAACTGATCCACGAAGACGCATCCGAACTCTTCCTCGGAAAACTCGCAGGCGTCACCGACCCTGAGAAAAAACGCAAAATCATCGGCGGCCTCTTTATCGAAGTGTTCGAAACCTGCGCGAACCGTATCGGCGGGGCAGAGTTCTTGGCTCAAGGCACACTCTATCCTGATGTGATTGAATCCGTCTCCTTTATCGGTGGCCCGTCCGTCACAATTAAATCCCACCATAATGTGGGCGGCCTGCCTGAACGCATGAATATGGGTCTGGTTGAACCGATGCGCGAACTGTTCAAAGACGAAGTCCGTGCGCTGGGGCGTGAACTGGGCATGAACGAAGACTTCATCCGCCGTCACCCGTTCCCTGGGCCGGGTCTGGCGATCCGTATCCCCGGTGAAATCACGGCAGAAAAATTGGAAATCCTCCGTAACGCCGATAAAATTTACATCGAAGAAATTAAAAACGCAGGCCTCTACGATATTATCTGGCAAGCCTTCGCCGTTCTCCTGCCTGTGAAAACAGTGGGCGTGATGGGCGATGACAGAACCTACGATCACGTGTGCGCGCTCCGCGCTGTCACCTCGACCGACGGCATGACGGCCGACTACTACCACTACGACCATGAATTTTTGGGACGTGTAGCCAACCGCATCATCAACGAAGTCCGCGGCATCAATAGAGTAGTCTACGACATCACCTCCAAACCCCCCGGTACAATCGAATGGGAGTAATAAAGAAGATATTGATTTTAGGTGTGGTACTTTGTGCTATTGGCTTCACAGCATTTAAGTTCTGGGAATATAAGTTTTATTTAAACTCAGTCCCTAAGGAGTTTGGGGTTTATAATATTTTATATAGAGTCGAGAAGTCCTGGGGTTTTGGCCCTGGAGGAAACGAGATAGGTATTCGCGTTTATGAATTGCCAGAAAAAACGCTTAGAAATATAGAGCAACAAGGAATAAGATATTTCGAGAATCTACCATCAAATACAAATGGTGGACGTGAGAGGAGAGGGCATTTTCAGAATTGGTCTGAAACTCCAATCAAAGTGACAAAGTCATGGGAAGATAAAGGCACTCAAGAGGTATTAAGGGAATTTGATAGAAAGCCCCCGTCAATTCTCAATTTTCTAAGTGGGTATGGATTTGCGGCTGAAGTTGATCCTCAAATAGAAAATCTAGTAAACGAAGCAATTAGAAATTCTGGTAGTTACTATGCTTATGGGCATATGGGTGTAATAATTGTGATACCTGATAAAAAATGCGTAGTGTATGCATATTCGGGTTAGATTTTACATTTTTCTTTAGTTTCTTGTAGGAAATAGAAAAATGATATTAAAAATTCTAATTAGTACCATCCTTCTACCCCCTTCAAAATATCCCTAACAAACGCGCAATCATGAACAGACTCGGCTGTTAGAAATTCATACGCATCCCATCCGAAATTTTTGGCGGCCTCGATCACTTTGGGCGTATCATCAAACAGGATAGGGCGGTCGTCAGGCGTTAGACCCAGCGTATCGCGGATATGTTCGAAATAAGCCAACTCGGGCTTGATCGCCCCAATATCCGATGAATAAAACATATCTTCGAACAAATCTTTTAACCCCAAATCATGCATCAGATAATGCGCGCGGTTCGGGGCTTGGTTGGTCGCAATAAATAACCGCACCTGTCCCGAATTTTTTAACTTTTTGATAGACTCGATCAATTGAGCGTTGAGCGTACTGTCTTTCTCAAGCCAATATTGCATAAACTCATCCACATTGATGTCTGCACGACCTTCCTGAGCAAACCATTCGGAAAGGGCATCTTCCAATGGCTTTTTCCCGCGCAGAACTTCCGCCAGAAAATGATCGACAAAAAACGAACCTGAAAAATATTCAGGCTCAAATCCGTAATCGGCCTTTAAATCCTTGTGCCACAGCTTGCGCAACTCGGGACGGAAATGATACCCGTCAATCAACACGCCATCGACATCAAAGAAAATTATCTGCATTGAAAACCTGTCCTGTTTTTTTAAAACCATAACTGGTTGATTTTAATTTGTAAAAATATTCCCTCAAAATAACTGCGGGGGAAAAAACGCTGGCCTCTCCGTTTATCTATCAAACAAACCGTAATGAAACCAAACGGAGACCAAAATGAAAACTCTCACATTAACGGCACTTGCCGCAACCCTTTTGCTTGGCGGATTTTCAAATTCGGCTGGAGCACATGATTATAATCACAGTTATAATTATAACTACAATAAGAACTACCAACAGAACGGCTACTATAATCAAAGCGCCTATAACTGGAACAACTACAGATACAAAAATACCCATAACAACTATATCCGTGCGGGCTACGTCGTCCCGCGCCATGTGCAGACATGGCCCGTAGAACGCGCAACACTCAAATATTTGAGAAAAGCCCCGAAAGGCTACGAATACCGCCAGACACAGGGCAAAATCCTGTTGATTAACGCCCATACGGGCGTGGTAAAAGACATAATTCGCCTGTCTTATAGGTAGAATGCACAGTTTTCTGCGTAAATATGCGTAAAAGGCGGGGGAAGGATTGGGCTTCCCCCGTTGATATTTTCTCTAAGGAACTAAATAGTTACCTGAAGAGTTCATAAGGTAAAGGAGCGAACCATTATGACCAGAAAAGATTATTGGACCAGAAAAGCATTTATCTTTGCCGCCGCCGCTATGTTGACGGCAACACCTGCTTTGGCAGACTCGGGTAAAGGCAAAGGTCACGGCAATGATAAGGGCGAATCCTATCGTGAAGTCGAAGTTCACAAAAGCAGCGGTCATGACGATGATGGCATGACCGTGATCCGTATCGGTGATGACGATCGTGTGATTTTGCGCGGCTATGTCGAAGACCACTATAAATCAAACTGCCCACCGGGCTTGGCAAAGAAAAACAATGGCTGCTTGCCTCCGGGTCAGGCCAAGAAACACTACGAAGTCGGTCACAGATTGCCTGATGATGTCGTCTATGAAGATGTTCCGCGCTATATCCTCGACCGTTTGCATCCCGCCCCGAGCGGATACAAATACGTGAAAGTGGATACCGATGTTCTGCTGATCGGCGAAGCCAGCAAAAATATCATTGATGCTGTGACACTTCTTTCAGGCGTTGGCAAACAATAGATAATTGTTGAATTGGAATTTTTAAGACGCGGGGGATTTTTCTCCCGCGTTTATTTTTCGCGAGCAATGACTTTTTTCTGGGTCACGTCATGGAATCCGAAATGACCGTTCTCACGCGAAATCCCTGATCTTTTATACCCGCCGAAAATATTCTGCGGCTTGCCGGTATTCGCCAGATTATTCTTAATCATCCCTGCTTGTAAATCACGGGATGCCCGCCGCGCTAATGCTTTGTTCTCGGTAAAGACAGACGCCGATAATCCGTAGATCGTATCATTGGCAAGGTGAATGGCCTCTTCATAAGTTTTGAACGAGACAATCGGCAACACTGGTCCGAATACTTCCTCGCACCAGACTTTCATATCTCGCGTCACACCCGTCAAAATGGTCGGCAGGTAATACGCACCATTTAGGCCTTCTGGCTGCGCGCCCCCGCAAACAACTGTTACGCCTTTCGCACGCGCATCTTCCATTTGTCCGAGTAGCGTATCAAGCTGCTTCTTTGAAACCAACGGTCCGATATCCGTATCCTCACGCATTGGGTCTCCGACACGCTTCGCTGAGACAAGATCGGAAAGCTTTGTAACAACTTCATCAAATCGGCTCTCATGAACAATCAATCGCTTCATGGACTGGCAGACCTGCCCGCAATTGGTAAACCGTCCTGCATAAAGCGCAGGCAGGATTTTCGTGAGGTCAGCATCTTCAAAGACAACACCGGGATCTGAACCGCCAAGCTCCAGCACAAGCGGAATAAATTTCTCTGCCGCTTGCTTGTAAAGGATTTCCCCGACGCGCGTGCTGCCTGTAAAGCTGATAAAGTTAATATCATCTTTAATCATCATCTGCGCAACGTCACCGTCTCCGTAAATGACATTGAGAACGCCGTGGGGAAACGCAGCCGCTTGAACCATCTCTTCAAGGGCCTGTGCAAAAAGCTGCGTATCTTCCGAATTTTTAAAAACCACCGTGTTGCCTGCGCATAAGGCTTGAAAGGTCGCCCAGACAAAATTGCTCGCAGGAAAATTCCACGGCGAAATACATGCGGCAACACCGTGCGGCTCGAACGTGATCTCGTCGATCTCTGCCTCATCTTCAAAGGTCACAACCGGCGCGAGACATTTTTCGGCATTCTCCAAAGACCAATTCATATAAGACACAGCGCGGTCCACGGTAAAAAGAGTTTGAGTAAGCGGCATCCCCATCTCAGAGGTCATCAAACGCGCAAGTGACTCTCGGCGTGCGACAAACTGATCACGAAGGCGTGCTAAGACTTTTAAACGCTCGGTAAGGGGCGTTTCTGCCCATGCGGGAAAAGCATCGCGCGCGGCCCTGACTTTAGAGCGAACCTCGTCTTGCGTGGACATCGGCACCTCGCCGATAGGGCTGTAATCATGGGGATTAACGGAGGTCAGGCTTTTCTTGGTCATAACAAATTGTCCTTTTAGGTTAAGACCAACATAGGATAAAGCTGGCGACTTTCAAAATTTTCTTTACATTGGGGCAAAAGACACTATAAATACCCTGCAAATTCCACAATTTAGAACCAAACAAAAAAAAGGGGTTTGCACCATGTTGCTTCAAGACAAAATCCGCGAAGGCCTGACATTTGATGACGTACTGCTGTTACCCGCGGCAAGCAGCGTGCAACCGACCGATGTTGATACCTCGACACAACTCACCAAAACCATCTCTCTAAAAGTTCCGTTACTCTCTGCCGCGATGGATACAGTAACCGAAAGCCCGATGGCTATCGCGATGGCCCAACAAGGCGCTCTGGGAATCATCCACCGCAATATGACGATTGAGCAGCAAGCCGAAGAAGTTCGCCGCGTGAAACGCTATGAATCAGGCATGGTGGTCAACCCGATCACCATTCGTCCGACAGCCACGCTCTCCGAAGCTCTGGAAACAATGCGTCATTATAATATCTCGGGCGTTCCTGTCACGGAAGAAAGTGGCAAGCTAGTGGGTATCCTGACCAACCGCGATGTGCGCTTTGCAGATAACCCGAACCAACCTGTCAAAGAATTGATGACTGCCGAGAATCTGGTCAAAGTCGTCGGCAGCGCGGATAAAGACGAAGCCAGAAAATTGCTCCATAAACACCGCATTGAAAAATTACTGGTCGTTGATAAGTCTGATAAATGCATCGGACTGATTACCGTAAAAGATATTGAAAAATCCCAAGCCTATCCGCTGGCGTCAAAAGACGCAGAAGGCCGCCTCCGCGCAGGCGCAGCCGTGGGCACAGGCGAAGTGAACGGTTACGAACGCGCCCTTGCTCTGTGTGATGCGGGGCTTGACGTGGTTGTGGTTGATACCGCACACGGACATTCCAAAGGCGTTCTTGATATGGTGGCCCGCATTAAAAAAGAATGCGGAGATCGTATGCAGATCATCGCGGGAAACATTGCAACAGGGGCTGCCGCTCAAGCCTTGGTTGATGCGGGGGCGGATGCAGTAAAAGTCGGGATTGGGCCGGGGTCCATTTGTACAACGCGCGTTGTTGCGGGCGTTGGTGTGCCACAATTAACAGCTATCATGAACGCTGCAGAAGTTTGCCTTAAACTGGGCATTCCAGTCATTGCTGACGGCGGTATTAAATATTCAGGCGATTTGGCTAAAGCAATTGCCGCAGGTGCATCTGTCGCCATGATGGGCGGAGTATTTGCTGGAACGGACGAAGCACCAGGCGAAGTCATCCTTTATCAAGGGCGTTCTTATAAATCTTATCGTGGTATGGGATCAGTCGGCGCAATGGTCGAAGGCTCTGCGGATCGTTATTTTCAAGGCAAAGTCTCCGAGACCAATAAATTGGTTCCTGAAGGCATTGAAGGCCGCGTTCCATATAAAGGATCTATCGCACCTGTTATTCACCAGATGGTGGGGGGCTTGCGGGCTTCTATGGGATATACAGGTTGCCCGACCATAGCAGAGATGCAAAAATGCGCTGAATTTATCCGCATGACGGGCGCAGGCTACCGTGAAAGCCACGTTCATGATGTCACGATTACCCGCGAAGCGCCAAATTATCGCAGCGAGTAATTGCCGATATTGATTGACATAAATTGATCTATGGTCGTATTTATCCGTTGGTTCGTAAAGGGCCAACGGATTTTTTATAAGGACTTTATACAAAGAGGGATAAGAAAATGAATTTAAAAAATATAACCAAGGATGACGTCGTGTTTGCCGGAAAATATATGGGCGTCGTGGCTGTCGCATGTGCTTTCATGGCCGCAGTTGGACATGTAAGACGCGAATATTTCCCACAGTTAGGCCAGCCTATACCTCAAACAGGAGCTCCTGTAACATCACCCGAGAATAAGCCAAAAGCTGTTGTAACCGCTCCAACTGCGTTACCTGTGCAAGGTCAGTCGCGCGCGCCTCATTGATCTGCGGGCTAGAAAAGTCTCTCTAAAAGAATTTTACAAAGGTTTTGTAGAATCCTGTGAAAGTAGATACTGCCCAGCAGCTATCATAGAGAGGGGTAGAATTTTTTTGGTGTAGACCAGAACGGCAAATCCTTTAGCCTCTTCTGGTAATTTTTCTTGATTGATATGCGCTTGAATTTTTGTGCCTGTGGATGAGTGTATCTCAAAAGGCAATTCTGAAATTTGCATGACGGGATTAGTATAAGTCACCTGTAATCCTGAGTTCTCTCCATGTCCCATAGAGACTGTCTGGTCGTGGCCAAAATAGATAATTTGCGCTGTAATATCATCTGCCTTGATACCGGACGGAAAAGGCACAAGAATTTCATATGAATCATTTTGGCGATGGATAGAAATTTCTGTCAAGGTACCGTTATATTCCCTCAATGCATTTGCGATAGCATATGATTTTGAACCGATCACGCTCTCATGCCCGTTAACCACTAGTTCTGGCGTAAATCTCGACTGGCTACCACGTGCGCGACTATATTCATTTTGGCGCTCGGTACAAAATTCATGCGACAGCGTATCCTTCCAGGACAGGTGGTTCCAGTAGGTCACATGACAAGAGAGGGTAATAATGTTGGGGCGTTGTGCCAGATCTTCCAGAATTAAATCCGCCGGTGGGCATGAGGAACAGCTCTGCGATGTAAAAAGCTCCAGAACAATCGGACCCTTTTGCGGTACGTCTTTTACAGCTCTGCCACCTTGGTAGGGAGAAAAGGCAGGGCTATCACCAAACAAAACTTGCCCTGCAAGAACCAGTCCGGTACATGCGCCAAATAGCAAAAGATGAGATTTAAACTTCATACATTAAGTATAATCGGACATATAAACTTCAACAAGTTTGGCTATATCCCACCCGCCACAAAAAATAAAAAACTTATGGTAAAGGGGGTGGGCGATCACAGGAATTTGTTAATCATTTTAGGAAATAATAGCGCCAGATAACTGGGTATGTCCTTGTTCATATTTCTTTTAGGGGAGCTCTTATGCCTGCACCATTTAAACTCGGCGGATCAATCGTAGACATGACAGGGGACGGTGTCTGGCCGCACATGTCAAAAGAAATTCGCGACGAACTCATCGCACCATTCTTTCAGATTGACTGGAAAGTGCATGATATTTCAGTTTATGCCCGTGATAAGAGTAATGATGCCGCGCTGGATAATGCGATTGAAGATTTAAAAACACATAAAGCGGCAGTTAAAGGCCCAACGATCACGCCGACAATAGAAGAGACCAAAAAATTAGGTCTATCCAAAAAGCTGGATTCTCCAAACGGAATTATTCGTCGTGCTATTAACGGGGCCGCCATCTTGAGAAACACGATTGAAATTGATGGGATTGGGAAATTCGCACCATTGATGCGGGATGTAACAATTGCTCGTCAGGCTGTCGGTGGAATTTACGGTGCACCGAACGTGGCTATTCCATCAAAAGGGACTGTAAAAATTGTTTTTGAAGGTGAAGACGGAACAACCGAAAACTTGGTTGAAAACAGAAAAGTTGCTGCTGGTGTCCTGATGCTAACCACAGAAACCGACAGCTCGATACGGGATTATGCCCACGCGGTTTTTGCGCAAGCTCTGGCGATGAACAAATCTGTAATTTTCGCAGCAAAAGACACCATTAACCCTGTCTATGATGGGCGCTTTATTGATATATTCAATCAGATTTTCAAGGAAACTTACTCTGAAAAATTTACAACAGCAGGCCTGACATTCGCTGATAAAGTCCAGTTGATTGATGCTGTTGTATCGAAAATCCCGCAGGGAAAAATGAACGGAACGGTTATTGCTCTTAAAAACTATGACGGGGATGTTGTTTCTGATCAGGTTGCAGGAGAGCATAAGTCATTAGGTCTGATGGACTCGACCCTTGTCTCTGCTGATGGAACATTGCTGGCCGATCCGCCGCACGGCACGGCGCCGGATTTAGAACCGGCCTGGCATGAAAAAGGAATTCTTTTGGCAAACCCGGCAGCTCATATTTTTGCATACGCCGAAGCAATTCGCCACAAAGCCGAACTCAACGGACAGGCTGAAGGAATTGTTATGGCCAAGAAGTTGAAACAAGCAGTTATTCTAACTATTGAAAAAGGACTTCAGACCGGTTCATTAACAGGTGATTTGGCTCCGGATCGTTCGAAATCTATTAGCGGACAGCAGTTTATCGCCAATGTTCGTGATGTCTTCAGAGATATGATTATTAGCTAAAATTTTATGGAACTTTATCGGGGTTTCAAGGGCGTGAATTGTTCATTTAATATTTAGATAAAAGACGAAATATTTTTTCACAAATTTGTTATTCTTCTATGATAACCTGAATAAAGATCTAATATAATTTTATATCCGGATAAGTAAGTCAGGAGGAAATCTGCACAAATGATTCCCCACGATATGCCATTACTGACAACCATAGCGATGGGGTTGAGCGCAGCGTTTATTTGCGGAATTATTGCTCATAAGCTGCGGTTATCGCCGATTGTCGGTTATCTGATGGCAGGCATTATTATCGGGCCATTTACTCCCGGATATGTTGCAGATGCGCACGTGGCAGAACAGCTATCGGAAATCGGTATCGTTTTGCTGATGTTTGGTGTCGGGTTACATTTCTCGTTTAAAGATTTAATGGAAGTCCGCAAAATCGCGCTCCCCGGAGCCGTTGTGCAAATAGCCGTTGCAACACTTCTCGGAGCCTGTGTCACAGGACTTTGGGGATGGCCTGTTGAACAGGGGTTGATGTTTGGTTTTGCTTGCTCCGTGGCCAGTACAGTTGTTTTGGTTCGTGCCATGGAAGATCACCATTTAATGCCGACTGCAAATGGCCGGATTGCTGTCGGATGGCTGATTGTAGAAGACTTATTTATGGTTCTGGCTCTGGTGTTTATCCCCGTGTTGGCGAGCCTGAATGCCGGAGAAATCAATCATACCCAGACAGACATCCTGAAACTATTCGGATTATCAATTGCCAAACTTGCATTATTTGGCCTCTTTATGTTCATTGTTGTTCGCAAAGTTCTTCCATGGATTCTGAACGTAGTTGCGGCAACACGCTCCCGCGAACTTTTCACTCTGGCGGTATTTGCAGTTGCTGTTGGTGTGGCTTATGGCGCAGGAAAAGCGTTTGATGTCTCTTTGGCGTTGGGGGCATTCTTTTCCGGTATGATGATCCGTGAGTCCCATTTAAGTCATGAAATTGCTGAGCGGGCCTTGCCTTTTCAGGATGCATTTGCAGTCTTGTTCTTTGTGGCAGTTGGGATGCTGTTTAATCCCGAAGTATTGTTTGAGCGGCCTATGGAAGTCTTGTCCTGTGTTTTAATAATTATCGTCGGAAAGTTTATTGCATCCTTTTTCATTGTGATGATGTTCAGATATCCGCTCAAGACAGGACTTCTTGTTTCATCGGGGCTTGCCCAGATCGGGGAATTCTCTTTTATTCTTGTAACTCTAGGAGTTGCAATAGGGCTATTACCCCCTGAAGGCCGGGATATTATTCTTGCAGGGGCCTTGATCTCCATTTCGTTAAATCCTGCGATATTCTGGGGATCGAGAATTATATACAGCTTTGTCGAAAAGCATCCAAGACTTTGTGAAATATTCGATATGCGCGATGAGGATGTGCTAGCCCACATGAACCCTCAGGAAATCCGTATGCTTAAAAATACGGTTATATTAGTCGGGGCAGGGCATATAGGCAGTTATATTTGTGAAAATATTGATAAATCAAAAACAGACATTGTGATTATAGACAGCAATAGAGAGCGTATCGAGAATTTAAGGGAAGAGGGGTATCACGCGATTGCGGGCGATGCCGGGTCCGAAGAAACCTTGCGGGAGGCTGCCATAGATAAGGCAAAAGCGATGATGGTTGTCATTCCTGATAAGATCGAGATTGGGCGCATTGTGAATGCTGTAAAGAAAGTCAAACCGGACATCAAAATTCTGGTGAAAGACCGCCACGAAACTGGGGCTCTGGATTTTGTAAGTGACAAGATTGATCTGAAAGTCCTTGCGTCTGAGGAAATTGGTCGCCGCATGGTCAGCTATGTCAACGATCTGGAATAAATGAGAAAAATGCAACATCCTTGATCATGCGCTCTATAAAACGCTCTGGAGCTGGGTATTGATCGGTCTGGCTCAAGTTGATACTCTGTGAAAAATACGAGGAAAAAATGCACACACTGAAAATCATCATTATTTTTGCCTGTTGTGCCGGAGTTCTCTTGGCAACGCTATATATGACAGCAAAAGACCCTCTGGTTTTCATCAATATGCCAAGTATCTTGCTGGTTCTTGGGGGGACAATTGTCGCAACGATGATCAGTTACCCTTACAAAACAATTCGACAGGCATTAAAAGAATCGTGGAATCAGATTTTCCTATCCCAAAATAGTCACAATATGCAGGAGCGGATCAAGCTGTATTCGGAAACAGTATCCACTCTCAAGCAAGGTGCCTTGCACGAAGCCGAACAGAAGATCGGAACAATTGATAGCCCATATCTGGAAATGGCAGCCCAGATGCTGATTGACGGCAATACTATTGATGACATCAATAAAGTCTTGAATTGGAGATTGGAACGGAAAAGGTCCTCAGACCAGAATAACGCTATGGTTTTTCGGACTATGGCGGCTTATGCCCCGGCTTTCGGCATGATCGGGACATTGATTGGTCTGGTGAATATGCTGGATATGATGGAGGCTGGAGATTTCTCGACCATCGGCCCGAATATGGCTGTCGCGTTGATTACAACATTCTATGGTGTGTTATTGGCCAATATTGTGTTTAAGCCGATTGCTGTCAAACTGGAACAACGGTCATCCGAAGATGTGGTGATGCTCAGTGTAGCAAAAGAAGCAGTTATGCTGCTCTCCCAAGGGAAGCCCCCTGCATATACGCGTGAATTATTGAACAAATATCTGGAAAGAAAATAACTCGATGGTCTGGAGAAGAGCACCGCATAGATCATCCGGGCACGGCATGGAACATCATGACCCGTTAGGATCTTTATCGCACGATTTTGTAAGCCAGAAGAATGATTATGATCTGACACCGCCGCAACCTGTGGATAGCGAAGATTGGCTCCTGACCTATACAGATCTGGTTACGTTGCTGATTACACTATTTATTGTCATGGTTGCGCATGCATCCTTTACGCATCATACAGGCGATGGCGAGAGCGGGCAGTTCCCGCTTGTAATAAATTTCCCGCAAGTCTTTAAGGACTCTCCCGCAGGGGTTGTTCAGACAGGAAAGCCTTTTAACGAGAAAGCAGATCATTTTGATGACGGTATCGGTGACGCGGATACTCGTACCACCTCCGCTCTGACGGAACAGGAAGACGTCCCGAAAACAGACCCGGAAAAAGTCAAAAGAACAAAGCAACTGCAAGCAGACCTTCAACAGGCGGGGCTTCAGGATCAGGTCGATGTCCAGCTTGTATCAAATGAAATCGAACTGAAAATTAACGAGAAGGTTTTATTCCCATCTGCAAAAGCAGATTTATTTCCCGAAGGACAAGACTTGCTTCATCACATTCTTCCGACACTGAAAGATGGCGATTATCAGATCATTGTTGAGGGGCATACTGATAATATAGCAATCTCAACCGATAAGTTCCCGTCCAACTGGGAGTTATCGGCTGCTCGTGCAATTTCTGTTATCCATTTCTTTGAAATGCAAGGTCTTCAGGTGAATAAGATGCAGGCCGTTGCCTTCGGAGAAACGCGCCCTATTGCGCCAAACGATACGGAAGAGGGGCGGCAGACCAACCGCCGTGTCCAGATTATTCTGCGATAAACAAAATATCCTGATAAATGAAAATCCCCTGATCATTGACCAAGGGATTTTACACAGCTACTCAGAGCTACACAGAACTTTATCTTATTGGCAGGCAAGGCACTCTTCGTACTTGCTTTCACCGCTGGCTTGACCATCTCCCAACTCGAGTTGTTTAGGCTCTTTGTCGTTTGCTTGCTTGCTTCTAACCCAGCTCGCGGCACTCTCTGCACGCTGGATGGATTTGGAACGGCAATAATACAAGGACTTAACGCCTTTGGCCCATGCAGCCCAGTGAATGGCGTGCAGATCTTTCTTGTGAACATTCGCAGGCAGGAACACGTTCAAAGATTGTGCCTGACAGATAAACTGGGAACGATCACCCGCATGCTCAATCAACCAGCGCTGGTCAATTTCGAAGGCGGTTTTAAAGACGTCTTTTTCTTCATCAGATAGGAAGTCCAGATGCTGGACAGACCCTTCATTGGTGAAAATTGAAGACCAGATATCTTCATTGTTCAGGCCTTTTTCTTCCAGAAGTTTTTCCAGATAGCTGTTCTTGACAGGGAAAGAACCTGACAAAGTTTTGTGGGTATAAGCATTTGCTGCAATCGGTTCAATCCCTGGGGAAGCACCACCGCAGATAATAGAAATAGACGCAGTCGGAGCAATCGCCATTTTATTGGAGAAACGCTCCATCACACCATAATCTGCCGCGTCCGGGCATGCGCCGCGTTCGTGCGCGAGTTTAACGGAAGCATCATCTGCTTGACGTTTGATGTGCTGGAACATCTTACGGTTCCAGACTTTTGCCATCACGCCTTCCATCGGAATCATTTTTGATTGCAGGAAGGAGTGGAAGCCCATCACGCCCAATCCAACGGAACGCTCGCGCATCGCTGCGTATTTCGCGCGTTTCATAGAATCAGGAGCTTTATTGATAAAGTCAGAGAGAACATTATCAAGGAATCTCATCACATCTTCAATAAATGTCGGATGATCTTGCCATTCTTCGAATGTCTCGAGGTTCAGAGAAGAAAGACAGCATACGGCAGTTCTGTCATTGCCCAAATGATCGCGACCTGTCGGCAAAGTGATCTCGGAACACAAGTTAGACATCTTGACATTCAGTCCTGCCATTTTGTGGTGTTCAGGGATCTTGTCATTCACATGGTCGATATAAACAATGTACGGCTCGCCTTGCTCGATACGGGTAGTCAGCAAGCGAATCCAAAGATCACGTGCTTTGACGCGGGAAATAACAGCCTTGTCTTTCGGGGAGCGCAGCGCCCACTCTTCATCATTAGCAACGGCGTGCATGAATGAATCAGGGATCAGAACACCGTGGTGAAGGTTCAAAGCCTTACGGTTCGGGTCACCACCGGTCGGACGACGGATTTCGATAAACTCTTCGATTTCAGGATGGTCAATCGGCAGATAGATTGCAGCAGAACCACGGCGTAGAGACCCTTGGGAAATCGCCAAAGTCAGGGAGTCCATCACACGGATGAACGGTACGATACCGGATGTTTTTCCGTTACGACCGACTTTCTCGCCGATGGAGCGGACGTTCCCCCAGTAAGAGCCGATTCCGCCGCCCAAAGAGGCCAGCCAGACATTCTCGTTCCACAAAGACACAATGTCTTCCAAAGAGTCATTGGTTTCGTTCAGGAAGCAGGAAATAGGCAAACCGCGGCTGGTACCACCGTTCGACAGAACAGGGGTTGCAGGCATAAACCACAGATTGGATATATAATCATACAAACGTTGGGCATGGGCAGAGTCGTCGCCGTAATACATAGCCACACGCGCAAAAAGGTCCTGCGGGCCTTCTTCCGGCAGCAAATACCGGTCAACCAAAGTGGCAATCCCAAAAGAAGTCAGCTTGGAATCACGGGATTTATCAATCGTGATCCGGTTTCCTCTTTCCATTTGTGCAACGTCAAACATAACCCAGTTCTCCCTAAAAGACGTGTCAGAAGCCTTTTCTGCCCGCCCGAATGAATGATTTTCAAATCAGTGGGCAAAAAAAGTAAATAAATTTGTTTTTTTCGGTAATGCAGAAAGTGAAGAAAACACAATCTGTTGTGATAAGCACACTTATAACCTACTACATCTCGTATCCGAGACACAACAATTCTTGAACAAAAAAATCGGATTTGGCAACAGGGAAGACTCTAGGACTCTCCGTAAAAATGCTTTTGAATCAAGCTGATATTTTTTTTTTGTGAATCGTGGACAATTTTAAAAAGCACTAAAATTTCAGAATTACATCTATTGCGAGGCATAAAATCATGCGAATTGTTTTCCTAAATATCAGGCATGCGTCATAATCATGGCTCGAGACTCAGCATATGGGTCCGAATCGCAGCCACCGATTCGGCAGGCGATAGGTCAGAGACGTCTAGCACCAGAGTATTGGGATGCTCGGGGACCAGCATATTTTGTGCTTTGGCGTATTTCTCGGGGCCGTCAGGGTCTGTTTCCTTAAACCGTGCGCGGCGCTCTTCCATAACGATTCGCTTCTTGTGTTCCTCAACGGAAATGGTCAACGCGACAGGAACCAGAACAGCTTGACGGGCTTCAGCCATCTGGCAGATCTCACCAAACCACGCACGATCTGCCTCTGAAGTCGAAAGGGCGTTGGTCAGGATAAAGCTGTAATCGGCAGGAGAAAGATGAATCATGGTATCTACAACCGCATCCCAGATTTTGCTGACATTATCCCAAATGCGTGGTGGCAAAGGCGTCACGCCATCCGTATGGATCAATGGAAACAGGACATTATTTATCAGGTGATTATCAACCAATTTGAAATGGGGCATCTGGGCATGGAATTCTTTTGCTAGAGTGAATTTTCCGCTGCCGGGGTAGCCGATTAAATAGAGAATGTGATTTCTAAATACATGATTGGTCATAAGAAAATATAGGCTTGGCTGGTCCAAAAAGGAAACAAAAAAACAACAGCCCCCCAATCTTATTATTTTTGGGGAGCTGTCAGGTAATTTTTGTATATAGGGATGCTAGAAAGATATCCCCGATACCGCTGAAGAGACGTTGGACTTCAAGGATGAGAACGCTGAAGACGTCAGGTTATTGAGCAGATTGTTGATATCAAACGAACCGGATAGCATTGTAGATGGGCTGATATTTCCACATGCAGACGCACCCAGCTCGGAAATATAACCGGACTTCTCGCAGAACAGGTTATCAATCGAAGACTTGATTGCAGATTGGGACAGGCCCGCTTGGTTCAGCATCTGTGTGGCGGAATTTGTTGCCAAGTTCACAACGGCTGTCTGCGCATTCCCTATAGCTGAGTTGATTTGGTTCTGGACTGAACTGATCTGCCCTTGAAGAACGGCTTTGGCGGCCTCCTGAGATTTAACCAAAGCAGCCAGATCTGCTACCGTTGGGCAAGCAGGTGTCGGACCGACAACGATGCTTCCCGCAGGCGCACATTTTCCGGCAGCCAAGTCTGCAGCAGAGTTCGCAACTTGTTGCTTCAGGTTGTTGTAGTCCAAAAATTGTTGGGCTTCGAGACTAGACAACTGGGACTGTAAACCCCCGAGAGAGCTCTCCAGCTGGCTGGTATCAACAGAGGAGGTAATCCCTGAAACAACACCCGACGTCGCGCTGGACAGGTATCCGCTGGCAGTCGATGCCATACCGGTGAGCGCGCCGTTAAAAGCTGTCATGGAAGATTGGGCAACTTTCTGGCTAATGCTGGAGATTTGGTTTTGCAGATTGGCTTTGTTGGCTTCATAAGTTGCCGTCAAAGCACTCAAATCCGCTGTTGTGTAGCAAGTAGAGGAGTACTCATAGTTACAGCCGCTATAGATCAGCTGTTGCATCTCCGTATATTCTGCTTGGTAGGTATCAGCAAGAGTAAACAGTTCAGTCTGTTTTGAAGTCAGCTGGGCTTTCAGTTGGCTATCAACAGAACTCATAATCGGTTGTGTAACGGTAGACGTGGACACGGATGTACCGTTGACAAGGTCAAATCCGTTTAAATTCTTGGTTGTATCATAGGTCCACGTTTGTCCTGCGGCCTGAGCTGTCGTCTGTCCGCTTCCGTTTCCGGTAACGGCACTAATATACTTCTGCATTTCAGGAGACATAGTTGTCTGCGCGGAGGTGGATGCGGATGTTGATGGTCCTACTACAAAAACACTTTCGCAGGCAGGTGTCGGGCCGATCACGATACTTCCCGCGGGAGCACATGTCGCGGCGACTGCCCCGCCGGCTGAAAGCCCTGTCATAAGAGCTGCAGCGGCCAAAGTCGCCAAATATTTGTTACTAGATTTCGATATGGTAGACACCATTTTACCCTCCTAAATCCTCAAAGGATTGCTTTATTTTGCAGGGGGCTTGATATCTATGCACCACGACCCACCAACACACACTACTAATAGTAGCATCATAAAAGTTAAAAAGGAATAAATTAGGTAAAATTTTATATATTTAGGCGATATTCATAAAATCAACATAATGTGATGAAAATTGGGAGTAGCCACTACATATTGTGTCTGAAAAGATTTTTTTTGTGAAGTTGCATCCGAAAACGCTTGCGCGGATAAAAGAATCGGGTTTGACTGGGCCGATCAAAAAAATTACATCTCGCCAACCGGAATAATTGAGTAGAAATAGGAGCCACTATGTCCGAAACCGCAGCTTCCCCAGCAATCCCGTCAATCATAGCCAGAGAAGAGCTCTCTGATGATGTTACAAAATCAGCATCCCCTTTGTTGATTGAACGTCACGTTTATAAGCCGTTTCTCTATCCATGGTGCTATGAGGCGTGGCTAACGCAGCAGCGCATTCACTGGATTCCTGAAGAAGTGCCTTTGGCTGAGGATGTCCGCGACTGGAAGCAGAAACTGACGCCACCTGAAAAGAACCTGATGACCCAGATTTTCCGTTTCTTTACCCAGGCAGACGTTGAGGTCAACAACTGCTACATGAAGCATTACTCTCGTGTATTCGGACCTGTAGAGGTGCAAATGATGCTGGGTGCTTTTGCCAACATGGAAACAGTTCACATTGCGGCTTACTCGCACTTGCTCGATACCATCGGCATGCCGGAAATTGAATACCAAGCCTTTATGAAATACAAGGCGATGAAAGACAAGTATGACTTCCTGCAAAGTGCCAGCATGACCTCTCGTCACGACATTGCAAAAACCATGGCGATGTTTGGCGCGTTCACCGAAGGTGTTCAGCTCTTTGCATCTTTTGCAATCCTCATGAACTTCCCACGTTTCAACAAAATGAAGGGGATGGGGCAAATCGTGACATGGTCCGTACGGGACGAAACCTTGCACTGCTTGTCAATGATCAAGCTTTTCAAAACCTTTATTGCAGAAAATCCGGACATCTGGACAGAAAAGCTGCGCACGGAATTGACGGATACGGCCAAGAAAACCATCGAAATCGAAGATGCGTTTATTGATTTGGCATTTGAACAAGGTGGCGTAGAAGGTCTGGAAGCACAAGAAGTGAAAGATTATGTGCGCTATATTATCGACCGTCGTCTGCAACAGCTGGATCTGGAGCCTGTTTACGGCATCGAGAAAAACCCGCTGCCTTGGATGGATCAAATGCTGAACGGAGCCGAACACACCAACTTCTTCGAAAACCGCGCAACGGAATACTCAAAAGCATCGACCGAAGGTTCTTGGGAAGATGCCTTTGCCGAAGGTGCATTCTCGGGCGAGTATAATAAAAAGACCGCATAATCTGACTTATATATATAAGACTAAAGCCGCGAATATCTCGCGGCTTTTGTGTTTTTGCGATGAGGCAAAAGATTCCGCTACGAGTCGTTTTGCTGCTTTCTAAAGCCTGTGGCCAACAAATACTTCTCGGAACTGTCGGCGCGGGAGGCTGGCGGCTTAACGTGACGAACCGTCTTGAAATCAATCTTGATTCTCGCAAGAAGCTCGGATTCCGCGCCGCCCTGAAAGGTTTTGGCAAGAAACGTGCCGTCTTGTTTTAGAATTTCGCAGGCAAAATCATACCCCGCTTCGACCAAAGCCACGATCTTCAAATGATCGGTATATTTATGTCCCGTCGTATTGTGAGCCATATCGCTCAGCACAACATCGGCTTTTCCGCCCAATGCATCTTTCAGCTTTTGGGGGGCATCTTCATCCATAAAGTCTTGCTGCATAAAGGTCATGCCGGGCAAATCATCAACGGGGAGAAGGTCGATCGCGACCACATGTTTGCACCCTTTCTGAAGGGCAACCTGACACCATCCGCCGGGGGCAGCGCCCAAGTCGACAATCGACATACCGGCTTTGAGAAACTTGTACTTCTCGTCCATTTCCAAAAGTTTATAGGCAGCACGAGAGCGGTACCCGTCTTTTTGGGTGCGGGCAACATACGGGTCATTTAACTGGCGTTCGATCCAGCGGGTTGACGAAGCCTTTCGGCCTTTGGCGGTTTTGATCTTTTTCATGTCAGATGATCAGTACAATAGATGAGACTGTAAAAGCCACGAAAAAAATAGAAAGGGATGCTGCCATATAAATAACCCCCTTCGAAAAGGGAGAAAAATAAGATAAAAGCAGGTAAATGGCGGTAAAAAAACCGTAAACGGCAAATCCGCGGGTCATCAATGGCCAATCCAGAAGCCCCGTAAAGCCGCGCTCGAATCCCGTGGATTGCACAATCTCGACCTGAAGCCGCAGGGTAATCATACATAAAAAGACAAAACCGAGAGCTTTAAGTCGTTGCCCTTTGTGAACGGCCAGCGGGGTCAGAAGAAGCCAAGCCGCATCCAGCCAGTCATGTACAAAAAAATAGCCGTAATAATGAAGTGTATCGAGCAAAGAGACGCACCGGAGAATTGAAAAGAGGGGGAAAGAACATATATCAACCATTATATAACTAATGGGGAGAAATGTTAAGACTCCGCGTTATGGACTTGGTTGCAGATAGGCGAAATGTTACAAAAAACCCATGCAAATGAAAAAATTAGCTCACCATCTAACGCTTTCAGCCCTGCTATTCGGGGGATTGGTGTGCGCAAATATGTCTGCGGCACAGGCTCAGCAATCCATCATTCGGGATGCCGAGATCGAGAAAAATATCCACGACTGGACAGAAGGCGTGATTGGGGCTGCGGGCATGAGTCCCGAGCAGATTAAAATCGTTCTTGTGCAGAGTAATGATGTAAATGCCTTTGTTGCCGGAGGTGCCAATATCTTTATCTACACAGGGCTTCTGGATAAAACGGAAAATGAAGGTGAAGTCATCGGAGTGATCGCCCACGAATTGGGACACATCGCCGGAGGTCACCTGACGCGCACAGGCGAAGTGGCCCGAAATGCATCATTCGAGGCGATGATAGGAGCATTGGTCGGGATCGGGGCAGCCGTTGCAACTGGAGACAGTTCTGCCGCAGCCGCAGGGATCCAGATTGGGCAAAGTCAGGCGATGAATAAGTTTTTAGCGCATAGCAGAGTTCAGGAATCAAGCGCCGATCAGGCGGGTTTCCGTTTTATGAACGGTGCAGGGCTTAATCCTGAAGGGTTGCCGAGTTTTCTGGAAAAGCTGTCATCGCAGGAGTTACTGGTCACATCCCAGCAATCCCAATATGTCAGAACCCACCCCCTGTCTTCGGATCGTGTTGATGCCTTGGCAAATAAGGTCCAGAACTCTCCATACAAGAATGTTTCTATGCCCTCCCGTTGGGGAGAAGAATATAAGAGGATGAAGGCTAAGCTGACGGGGTTTATTTCCCCGCAACAAGTGACTTACAAGTATCCGGCATCCGATAAGTCGATTGTGGCTCAATATGCACGGGCAATCGCAGCTTATAAATTCAACAAAATCAATGATGCACTTTCTCAGACAGATAACCTGATCCGTCAGGAGCCTGAAAATCCGTATTTTTATGAGCTCAAGGGGCAGATGCTCTTTGAATTCGGTCGTCCTGCAGATGCAATTGCACCTTACGAGAAGGCTGTGCGCTATGCCCCTGACTCGGGGTTAATCCGGATGGCATATGCACAAGCACTTATCGAAAGCGCAGGAAAAAATCCGGAGCGATTGAATGAAGCGATTAAGCAGCTCAAACGCGCCGAACGGGATGAGCCGCGTGTCTCCAGAATTAAACGATTACTAGCCACAGCCTACGGAAAGCAAGGGAAGGAAGCCGAAGCTCGTATTTTTCTTGCCGAAGAGGCCTTGATGCAGGGAAAAAAATCTGAAGCTGCGCGTCTGGCAAAAGTAACCATAAAGCAACTTCCACCGAATTCACCTGAAGCCCTTCGTGCTGCGGACATTATAAATATGGTTGGAGATGCGGACGAAAAAAAGTAAAGTAAGGCAGAATTCTTAAAAAGAGGAGAGACTTCGTGACATTCATTCAATCAACCAGTTCAAAATTTGCCCTTGTGACAGCTGCTTGGGCCTTGATGGGCGGGGCTTTCGGCGTAACCCCGTCTTATGCAGCTGACAAAACTTCTTTTACAGAGGCCCAAAAAGCTGAACTGGAAGATTTTGTGCGTGACTTCATCATGAATAACCCGGAAGTTCTCATAGATTCCGTGAATAAAATGCGTGAGAACCAGCAAAAGGCTCAAGAAGAAGATGCACAGAAATCTATTGAGAAATACAAGGAGCATCTCTTTGAGGATAAATTGATTCCTGAAATCGGAAATCCGAAAGGGGATATCACTGTTGTTGAGTTCTTTGACTTTAACTGTGGTTACTGTAAGCGGGCCTTTGATACAGTGAACGAGGCGGTTCAGAATGACAAGAATCTGCGCGTTCGCTTTATCGACCTGCCAATTCTTTCTCCACAATCCGAAACGGCTGCAAAATGGGCAATGGCAGCACATAAACAAGGCAAGTACTGGGAATTCCATTCTGCTTTGATGAAAAATCCTGCGCCGAAAACTGAAGAGAATCTTGAGGATATGGCGAAAGATTTGGGGCTTGATGTTGCGCGTATGAAAAAAGATGCGGAAGGCGAAGATATCAAGAAAGAGCTTGAGAAAAACCGCGAAGTGGCAAACGCATTGGCTGTAACCGGAACTCCTGGCTTCGTGATCGGGAAGCAGATTATTCGTGGTTATGCGGAATATGAAGCATTCAAGGCTATCATTGAAGATGAAAGAAAAGCCAAGTAATAAGCCCCTCTCCCGGAGCGGTCGGAAGGAAAATTATGCCTAAAGCCTTAAAAATATTTCTCAGGGTTATCTTTATAACTCTGGGAATCATTGTGATCGGTATGGGTAGCATTACAGCCTATATCGCGTGGGACTCAAAACGTGCAGTCAAAGAAGCTGCTATCGACATATCTTCACAAGTCACAGGAAACCCCGATGGCAAAATGACGATTGTCGAATTTGTTGATTATCGGTGTCACTATTGCCCGATTCTGAATGCAACGTTAGAAGAGGCTCTGCAATTCGAGAAGGATGTCAAAGTTGTTATCCGCCCTGTGGGCTGGGTTGACGATCAATCCAAGCCGATTGCCTCGTTTTTGATTGCAGTAGGAAAACAGGGGAAATACGCGGACCTTCATAAACGCTTAATGGCTTTACCATCTCTGCCTGATTACGAGACTGTAAAAACAATAGCGGGAAGTCTTGGTGTTGATGTGGCCAAAGCCGAAGAAAATGCCAAGGGAAAAGATGTCGAAGATCAGATTGAAGAAAATCAAGGCTATGTCATGCGTTCGGGTTTTCCTGGAATACCGGCCCTGATTATCGGTGACAAACAATTCTTCCCGAATGAAGAAAATATGAAGAGTGTCAATGCGCTGCGCATGGAGATATCGGATGCCTATGACCGCAAAGGCGCCGAAAACAAACAGGCAGATTAAGGAGCCGGAAATGTTGAAAAGAAAAGTGTTAATGACGGGACTTGTTTTGGGGTGCTTATGGTCGGGGGCAGCCCAGGCCGACGTTGATGTAAAAGGTCCGTATTCCTTTGCAACCTCAGGAAAAGCCATGATAGGGGCAGCATTCATGACTATTGCCAACACAGGTGAGACGGAAGAAAAAATTATCAGCGCGAGTGCCCCGGAAGTTTGCGACCATGTGGAAATCCATTCCATGTCGGAAAATGACGCTGGGGTGATGCAGATGCGTAAACTCCAAGGCGGCTTGGCTATCCCACCGTCTGGTGAGGTCGAGCTGAAACCGATGGGGTTCCACTTCATGCTGATTGGCCTGAAAGCGCCTTTAACCGAAGGTCAGGTAATTGATATGACACTGGAACGCGAGAGCGGAGATCCTGTGAAAATATCTGTCCCTGTTCGCCCGCGCGTTATGACCAAAGTGGAATAGAGACATAAACTATGATTAAGACGATTGTCTTTGATATTGGAGGGGTCCTGCTTGATTGGGACCCCCGTTATTTTTACCGCGACATATTTGAGACCGAAGAGGAGATGGAGTATTTTCTCGGAAATATCTGTACGCGGGATTGGAACCATACGCTTGATTTGGGACGCCCTTGGGAAGATGCCGCTCTTGAATTGGTAACAAAACATCCCGAATTTAAAGAGCATATATATATGTATTGGGATCGTTGGTTGGAGATGTTCTCCGGTCCAATTCATGAAACAGTGGACATCCTGATGGACTTGAAAAAACGCGGGCTTCGCGTCTTGGCACTATCCAACTGGAATGACGAGAAATTTGAAGTCGCCCTGAGGGAGTTTCCGTTCTTACGTCTCTTTGACGGGCGCATCGTCTCTGGCGAGGTTAAACTCGCCAAGCCTGACCCGGAAATTTATAAGCTTCTGCTTTCAACCTTTGACCTCAACCCGCGTGAGACATTTTTTATGGATGATGTCATGAAGAATGTTGAAGCGGCGCGTGAGCTGGGGATTGAGGCTGTCCAATTCACAACCCCGAAAGCTTTGGAAGACGCGCTGACGGCTTACGGTGTTTATCCCGAGCTTGACGAGCAAGACGAGGACGAGGCACAATCCGGATGCGGAGGAAATTGCACATGTCACAGCCGGTAATTCTGGTCCTGAATGGACCGAACCTGAATATGTTGGGATTGCGCGAGCCTGAAATTTACGGTCACACGACCCTGGGCGATATTAAAAAGATGTGTGTTGAGGCAGGGACTCGTCTGGGCTTTGACATCGATTTTCGCCAGTCCAACCATGAAGGGGAGTTGGTTGACTGGATTCAGCAGGCCAGAGGGCAGATTGTGGCCGTGGTAATAAATGCCGCAGCCTACACCCATACCTCTGTTGCCATTCACGATGCCTTGAAGCTGCTCGACAAGACACCGATTGCCGAGGTGCATATATCTAACCCCAAAGAACGCGAAGAATTCCGCCATTTTTCCTATATTGAACCGATTGCCTTTACCCATATTTTGGGCCAAGGCGCAAAGGGTTATGTTATGGCAATCGAGGAAATAGGACAGCATTTAGGGAAAAGCTGAGGACAATCATCCCCGCTTCTATTGCTCTGCCTTTGACTTTTTGCTCATATTTGAGTAATCAGGTGCTCGTACAAAAGAACAACTTTAACATAATAAATACAGAGTAATTTTTAAAGAAAGAATCATCGAATGAAAATTGATGCAGATGCAATCCGTCAGTTGGCTGAACTTCTTGAAGAAACCGGCCTGACAGAAATCGAAGTGGCCGAAGGCGAGAAGATGCTTCGTGTCAACAAAGGTGGATTGGTTGCTCCGGCCGGAGTAGCTCACGCTGTTCCGAATGTTCAATCATTGATGCCGTCTGACCCGACGATCCCTCAAGCCGCATCTATGGCACCTCCGTCTCAGGTTGCTGCAAATCACCCGGGTGCAGTGACATCTCCGATGGTGGGAACTGCTTACATGGCCCCTGAGCCAAGTGCACCGAACTTCATCTCTAAAGGCTCAAACGTCAAGGAAGGCGAGACCCTCCTGATCATCGAAGCCATGAAAGTCATGAACCCGATCAAAGCGCCAAAATCCGGAACCATTACCCAGATCCTCGTTGACAACGGACATCCTGTCGAATTCGGCGAAGTTCTGGTTGTAATCGAATAGCCTCTAACCCGTGAGCCTGTCATGTTTAAAAAAGTCCTGATCGCCAACCGTGGCGAGATTGCCCTCCGGATTCACCGGGCCTGTAAAGAGATGGGCATTGAAACGGTGGCTGTTCACTCAACAGCAGACGCCAATGCTATGGCTGTGCGCCTTGCAGATGAATCTGTCTGTATCGGCCCGCCACAGTCAAAAGATTCCTATCTCAATGTTCATCAGATCTTGAGCGCGGCAACACTGACCGGTGCAGATGCCATTCACCCGGGCTATGGGTTCCTCTCAGAAAACGCGCAATTCGCCCGCATGGTCGAAGAGCATGGTTTCACCTTTATCGGTCCAAAGGCCGAGCATATCGAAACCATGGGCGACAAAGTTTCCGCAAAACAAACAGCCCAGAAATTGGGTCTGCCGGTTATCCCCGGTTCTCCCGGTGCAGTGACCTCTGCTGAAGAAGGTCTCGAGATGGCCAAGGACATGGGATTCCCTATTCTCATTAAGGCGGCATCAGGTGGCGGCGGACGCGGGATGAAAGTTGTCCGCAAGGCCGAAGAATTTATCGAGCAATATAAAACCGCCCGTGCGGAGGCCAAAGCCAACTTCGGCGATGACACGGTCTATATGGAGAAGTATCTCGAGAAACCGCGCCACATCGAAATCCAGATTTTCGGTGACAAGCACGGCAACGCCATCCATTTGGGCGAACGTGATTGCTCGACACAACGTCGTCACCAAAAAGTTATCGAAGAAGCGCCGTCTCCAGTGCTCTCTGAAGAAGCCCGTGCAGAAATCGGCGCGCGCGCAGCCAACATGATCCGTGAAATGGGCTATGTTGGTGCAGGGACAATCGAATTCCTCTGGGAAAACGGCGAGTTCTTCTTCATGGAAATGAATACCCGTATTCAGGTGGAACACCCCGTTACAGAAATGCTGACAGGGATCGACCTGATCGCAGAACAAATCCGTGTTGCGGCAGGCGAACCTCTCTCCATCAATAAGGATGTGATCCGCTTCCGCGGTCACGCCATGGAAGTGCGGATCAACGCTGAAGATCCTGATACCTTTATCCCGTCACCGGGCGAAATCAGAACCTTCCACGCCGCAGGTGGCTTGGGCGTTCGCTTTGACTCGGCAGTTTACAACGGATACAAAATCCCGCCTTACTATGACTCGATGGTCGGGAAGCTGATCGTTCATGGTCGCAACCGTGAGGAATGCATGGCCCGTATGCGCCGCGCAATACAGGAAACCGTTGTCGATGGCGTAAAAACAACACTGCCGTTGCATTTGTGGATTCTGGAACAGCCCGAATTTACAAGCGGCGAATACAACATCCACTGGCTCGAGAAAAAGCTGGAAGCCAAAAATAAAAAAGCGGAGTAATCCATGGCAGTTCCGGAATTTATAACACCGGAAGACCTGCTGGAGATTTATGCACTCGGCCTGTTCCCCATGGCCGAGTCCGCAACCGAAAAAGGGTTCGGTATCGTTGAACCCAAAGAACGCGCACTTCTTCCCATCACAGACCTGCACATCCCGAAACGCCTGAAGCGCAAGCTGTTACAAAAGCCGTACCGCGTGACAATTGACACGGCCTTTGAGCATGTCATCGACCAATGCGCCAAAGCACGCCCTGAGACTTGGATCAATGATGATATTCAAATCCTGTTCACCTCGCTGCATGACCGCGGCATAGCGCATTCAGTCGAATGTTGGAGCGGAGATGAGCTTGTCGGCGGGCTTTATGGGCTTGCGTTGGGCGGAACATTTTGCGGCGAGAGTATGTTTTCGACCCGAACGGATGCCAGCAAAATTGCTCTGATTTATCTGTGCGCGCTGCTGGATCATGCTGGATTTCATCAATTGGATGCCCAATTCCACAACCCCCATCTGGAACAATTCGGCATTTATCAAATCCCTCAGGCAGACTATGTTGCTACGATGCAGGCACATCTGGCCGACGTAACAGCCTTTGATGTGCAAGGCAAATCAATAGAAGAAATCCTCGCGCAGTATCTGGAAAAGCGTGGGCTTCTGGTGTAAAAACAAGACATGAAACATTACGACCTATCAGATGTATCCGCTCAATTGCCCCAAGGCTCCGTCCTGATTATCGGCAATTTCGACGCCGTCCATCTCGGCCACCTCTATCTGATAGAACAAGCGCGCGCCAACGCGGACCTCAAGAAAACGGATTTGAGTGTCCTGACATTCGCTCCGCACCCGCGCCGCCTCTTTCGCCCTGAAGATAAACCCTTCCGCATCACTCCCGACACCCAAAAAATAAAAGCTTTGGAAGCCACAGGCAAAATCAATCATCTCTTCACGCTGCCCTTTGACTGGGAGATTGCAAACCTCTCCGCAGATGACTTTGTCGAACAAATCATCAAGCGCATCAACCCGACAGTGATTTATATCGGCGAAGATTTCCGCTTCGGTCACAATAGAACAGGCTGCGCACAAACCCTAAAAGACGCAGGGTTTGAAACAAAATCAGTGACACTCAAAACCGACCCGCAACACGGCGTCATCTCGGCTACTCGTATCAGAGGGCTGATCCAGTCAGGACACATGGACGAAGTAAAATCGCTTCTAGGTCGCGAGTGGATTATCGAAGGCAAAGTCACAAAAGGCGATCAACGCGGAAGAGAATTAGGCTACCCGACCGCCAATGTCCCGTTAGAGGAAACCATCCATCCGGCATATGGCGTCTACGCAACCTATGTTCGCATAGAAGGCGAAACCGAGTGGCGCATGGCGGCAACCAATATCGGCATCCGCCCGATGTTCGAAGTGGAAACCGCCCTGATCGAAGCACATATCCTCGATTTCTCTGGCGATCTTTACGGCAAGGCGCTGGAGATCAAACCTGTCGCCAAGATTCGCAACGAAGAAAAATTCACCTCTCTTGAGGCACTCATCAACCAAATCGAAAAAGACTGCGCCAAGTGCCGCGATATCTTGGAACTAAAACCAGCTGCGTAGGTTCTTCAGGCGATAGCCTTTAACGGCGCGTGCCATGCCCTTGGCAACACGATAGACACCATAGACTTGAACAGGCGCCGCCCAAGTCATGCAGGTGCGCACAAACAAATCATAATTATCCATGATATAGGAACGCCCCGCTTCGGAAATTTCTGCCATGGACGGAATATCTCCGCTATAAATGCGGTCCACCAATCCTTGAATAGCCGTTACATCACCATTCAATTGAATCTCGATGCTTGCACCGTTCAGCATCACAAATAAGAAGCCTGACCAAATCCAGATGGTGCGGATCATGTAAACGGAATGATGTTCGAGTAGATCACCTTTTTGCGCCTGCGATTCAAAGACATAGGCAAACACAAGTGCAGATGTAACCCCAATAAATGCAACACTTTGCGCGAATGGCGTTACAATACATCCCATGCCCAGGCCAATCAGGAAAGACAAATAGAGAAACAGAATTTTATGACGGTCACTGATGGAGGAAAGATTCATAAGGGTAGCCTACTTACGTCCGAAGAGTTTCTCAATATCATCCAAAGACAAAGCCACAAAGGTCGGACGCCCGTGATTGCATTGCCCTGAGAGCGGAGTCTGCTCCATATCACGCAGCAGGGCGTTCATCTCCTCAGGCGTCAAGCGCCGACCCGAACGGACAGAGCCGTGGCACGCCATAGTGGAAAGAACCGCATTAAGACGTTCTTCAAGCCCTGTGGCCTTGTCAAAATCACGTAGCTCATCGGCAAGACTTTGCAGGAGAGAGGACAAAGAAACTTTCCCGACCAGAAGCAGAGGGACGGAACGCACAGCGAGAGCCCCAGCCCCGAAGGCTTCGATCTCGAGGCCTGAAGTTTTAAACAGATCCGCATATTCCAGAAGCCGCGCACAATCCGTATCCTCAAGAGTGATAATCTCTGGCGTCAGATAAAGCTGGGACTCTATGCCTGTCTCCGCCACTTGCTCCTTGAAACGCTCATAAACCAGACGTTCATGCGCTGCGTGCTGGTCAACAATCACAATCCCGTTGGATGTCTGGGCAATAATGTAATTCTCATGAATTTGCGCCCGCGCAGACCCCAGAGGATATGCGGTCTCCTCAAGAATGGGAGCTGACGGCACATCAAACCGCGTGGACGGCACGAGATCGGCAGAAGATTGGAAAGGGGCAGGGGCATAAGCATTGGTTACATGTTCCGCCAAAGCTCCGCGATAAGAAGAGGATGACGGCGCGGAATAAGAGCTTAAATAAGCGCGCGGATTAAACGAAGACGGCTGCTGCGCCGTACGAGCCTGCTCCAACTGCCCAAGCAAATGATCGGTGAGAGAGGTCACTGGCTTGACCTCTTGCCCCATCAGAGCATGACGAATAGCACTGACAATCAACCCGCGAATAAGGGCAGCATCCTGAAAGCGAACCTCGGCTTTGGCAGGGTGGACGTTGACATCCACAGCAGCAGGCGGCACATCCAAAAACAGAGCCACAACAGGATAGCGATCTTTTGCCATCACATCCATGTAGCCCGCACGCACCGCGCCCAAAAGCTGCTTATCGCGAACCGCACGACCATTCACAAATAGAAACTGTTTTTGTGCTGTCCCGACATTATGTGTGGGTTTGGCAATCCGCCCTGTTAATCGAACGTCCCCGCGCAACGCATCCAGTGAAAGCGAATTGGCAACAAAATCTTCGCCCATAATATCGCGCATCCGCGCATCCAACTGCGCGTCTCCGTTCTCGCTCAACACAGGGTAATGAAAAATAGACGCGCCGTTATGCGACAATCGAAACGCCACATGCGGATACACCATCGCAAGACGTTGCAGCATCTCTTTTACCGCGCCATATTCGGTGGCAGAAGTTTTTAGGAATTTCAGACGGGCAGGGGTCAGGTAAAACAAATCCCGAACTTCAACAACTGTACCCTCATGATGGGCAGACGGACGAACGGCCGATTTTTTACCGTCCACAACCTCAATCTCAAAAGCCTCCCCACCGCGCGCTCGCGTTGCAATCTTCATACGCGAAACTGAGGCAATAGACGGCAGCGCTTCCCCGCGAAAGCCAAGGAAATTGATATTGAGCAAATCATCATCAGGAAGTTTTGAAGTCGCATGACGATCAAGCGCCGCGTCCAAATCATCCGCCGCCATCCCCATGCCGTTATCCCGCACAAGGATCAATTCTTTCCCGCCGTCTTTCAACTCGACTTCAATGCGCGTTGACCCAGCATCAACCGCATTTTCAACCAACTCCTTCACCGCAGCCGCAGGGCGTTCGACCACTTCTCCGGCGGCAATCTGGTTGATTAAAGTATCGGGTAAATGACGAATGCGCATCCTATAAACCGACCATCTCTTTCGTGTGAGGTGCAATCTCCGCCATATTAGTGGCCGTCATATCAACGATCTTTGACCCAGTGATAACACCGTCCGCTCCAAAGCCAATCATCTTACGCGCTTGTTCTGGCGTAGAGATTCCAAAGCCTGCAATCGCAGGGAGATCAATATGCGATTTGATAGACGCAAAAAGAGCCGACAATTTATCGGAATAATTCTCAACAGCCCCCGTTGTTCCCATGCGCGTCACCACATAGACAAACCCGCCGGCTACCGCTGCAATCTTTTGTAAACGTTCAGGCGTAGAAGTCGGTGCAGCAATAAATACAAGCTCAACGCCGTTGGTAGAGGCCGCAGGAGAAACCGTATCTGCACGCTCAGGCGGCATATCGGGGATAAGTACACCGTCAATGCCAGCGTTCTTGCAATCGGCAAAGAATTTATCAACGCCGCGCGCCAAAACCATATTGTAATACAGCATCAGCGTCAGAGGAATATCGGAAGACAAAGCGCGAATACGCGCAATAAGTTGGAAGCCTGCATCAACCGTAAACCCGTTATCCAGCGCGATATTGCCTGCCTTCTCAATGACTGGACCATCGGCTACTGGGTCACGAAATGGAAACCCTAGTTCCAGACCATGCGCGCCATTCTCAATCAAAGTTTTCGCAACCTCGAAGGAGGTTTCAAGATCAGGATAGCCGAGAAGCACATACGGCATATAAACATGCCCGCCCTCTTTGATTTTTTGTGTAATGAAGGAGTAACGTGACATTATGCTTTCTCCGCCAAGTAAGCGTGAATATGTGCAAGGTCTTTATCCCCGCGACCCGACAGATTGACCAAGATAATCTTGCCCTGCTGCTCGCGCGCGAGCTTCAATGCATAAGAAATTGCATGAGAAGATTCAAGGGCAGGAATAATGCCTTCAGCACGCGTGAAAATCTGCAAGGCTTCAACTGCTTCATCATCGGTGGCAGCCACATAAGACGCACGACCCGTATCCCTTAGGTAAGCATGTTCAGGACCAATCAACGGATAATCAAGACCCGCAGAGATAGAATGCGTTTCAAATATCTGACCGTCTTTGTCCTGAAGCCCGAGTGTTTTCATACCGTGGAGAACAGCCGTCACCCCTTTGCACAATACAGCGCCGTGTTTATCGGTATCAAGCCCGTGCCCGCCCGGTTCAACACCGATAAGCTGAACATCCTTATCATCCATAAAGCCGCTAAACAGCCCCATCGCATTTGATCCGCCCCCGACACACGCAAGCGCATAGTCAGGCAATCGCCCGATTTGGGCAAGGCACTGCGCCCGCGCTTCACGCCCGATCACCTCTTGAAATTTCCGAACCATGGTTGGGAAAGGATGTGGCCCAGCGACTGTACCCATCACATAGCTGGTGGTCTCGCACGTTGCGATCCAGTCACGCAGCGCATCGTTAATCGCATCCTTCAAAGTTTTGCCGCCTGATTGAACGGCAATAACCTCGGCCCCGAGCAACTTCATGCGCTCGACATTGGGCGCTTGGCGCGCAACATCTACCGCGCCCATATAAATCACACATTCCATAGAGAGCTTCGCACACGCCATAGCAGTCGCAACACCATGCTGACCTGCACCTGTTTCAGCAATGACACGCGTCTTTCCCATACGCTTGGCAAGTAAAACCTGCCCAATCGCGTTATTGGTTTTATGCGCCCCGCCATGCATCAAATCTTCGCGCTTAAAATAAAGATCAGCTCCGTATTCCCGCGACAAATTTCCCGCATAATAAAGCGGGGTTGGACGCCCACCCCATTCTGCCAAAATAGACAGATACTCCTGCATGAAGGAAGGATCAGCTTCCGCAGCACGAAACGCCGCAAGCAATTCATCCAGAATAGGCATCAACGCTTCAGGAGAGTAGGTGCCTCCATACTCTCCGAAAAACCCGAGATCGTCATTTTTTAAGGTCGCCGTCATTTTCTCTCCTAGGGAAAACCCTTTATAGCGGGAAAATATCGGTCAAGCCTAGTGCTAAGCTCTAAAAATCGACAAATGTCCGCCGAAAATGGTCGCTTTTGCGAGAACGTCTTTAATAGTTCGTTTGCCGCTTTTCGCTTTTTAAAACTGCGCAGATACGCCTCGACAAAACGTCGATAGCGGCGCTGGGCATAGAGATAAGAACGAATATCCCGCCAATAGCGCGAGCGCATCCCGTGCTTCAACGCATTTTGAGAAGATTTGCTTTTTCCGGCATCAGTCCGAGGCCCCGTGGCCTTCGTCCAAGGCGCCCACTTCCGAATAGCCTCCCGTTGTTTTTGTTTCTGTTCGTCAGTCCATACTCGCATCCGAACAATATAGGAATAAATTCATAATAATGCAAGCGAAAGTAAAAGAAAAACCCCCGAAGCTTCATCGGGGGTTTTAAATTTTTATCTGAAGATAAGATTAGGCAGCGTTATTCAGGCTAGCCAGATCAATCTTGATTCCAGGACCCATTGTCGAAGACAAAGCTACTTTCTTGATGTAAGCGCCTTTTGCTCCGGATGGTTTTGCACGGTTGATCGCGCCAACAAAGGCACGAATGTTTTCAGCAAGTTTCGCTGCTTCGAAGTTTGCCTTACCAACGCGAGCGTGAACGATACCTGCTTTTTCAGCACGGAATTCAACAGCACCGCCTTTTGAAGATTCAACGGCCTTAGCAACATCCATGGTCACGGTTCCGAGTTTCGGGTTTGGCATCAAACCACGTGGACCCAGTACTTTACCGAGTTTTGCCATCAAAGGCATCATATCAGGGGTAGCGATACAGCGATCAAAATTGATAACGCCTTTTGCTACTTCTTCTGCGAGGTCTTCTGCGCCAACAATGTCAGCGCCGGCTTTTTGAGCTTCTTCGGCTTTTGGTCCTTTGGCAAACACAGCAACGCGAACGGTCGCACCGGTTCCGTGAGGAAGCTCGGTCACACCACGAACAACCTGATCGTTCTGACGTGGGTCAACGCCCAGATTCATAGCAATCTCGATTGTTTCGTTATATTTACGTTCTTTTGCAGCAGTCAGCAAAATGGCAACAGCATCTTCGACAGAGTACAGTTTTGTACGGTCAACAAGAGCATTTACTTTCTTGGTTTTTTTAGACAAAGCCATCTTAACCCTCCACTACTTCGATACCCATGGAACGGGCAGAGCCTTCGACCATCAACATGGCTCCGGCTATATTGTTCGCATTCAGGTCTTGCATTTTCTGGTTAGCGATTTCTTCAACCTGTTTCTTGGTGATCTTCGCAACATATCCGTTCTTACCAGGAGTCTGGGAAGCTTTCTGGATCTTCGCAGCCTTCTTGATGAAGTAAGTAACAGGTGGGGTTTTCATGATGAAGGTAAAAGAACGGTCTTCAAATACTGTGATGACCACAGGGATTGGCATCCCTTTTTCCATTTCCTGAGTTTTAGCATTGAATCCTTTACAGAATTCCATGATGTTCACACCATGTTGACCGAGAGCCGGACCAATTGGTGGAGATGGGTTAGCTGAACCAGCAGCAACCTGTAGCTTGATATAGCCTTTAACTTTCTTGGCCATGATACAAACCTTCCTTAGTTAGAGTTGAAAGGGGTGTGGTGCGGCTCGATCTGGCTCCCTAAATAGGGGGAATTTGACCGACAACCTCCCACAAACTGGGCTGTTTATAGGGAAACATGCGCCTGAACGCAAGGAAATAATAGGGATTTTGGAGCCTGAAAGGCAGAATAAAGGGACTTTGGATAAAATTTAAACCGCCAATTAACATATGTAAAATATAATCTCTAATATAGTGGGCCTGAAAGTCTACTGAATAGGGGCATACATGAAAATTACTGAAGAACGCCAAAGCGAGCGGGAATCGGAACAGCTGAAGGCAAATCTGAGTATTGCGTCCTGGGAACGGGATCCAAATAAAAAAGATGAATATCCGTCTAGACAACCAGATAGGGTTGGGCGCGAAACGCTGAAAGAAAAGCAGGACTTTCACAAGGAGGCACGGACAGACGGGACGATCAGCGCAGATTATAGATGTGTGACGATGAATGTCTCTCCTATGGTCGGTAAGGGGGGCGTTGTTGTCGATGTCGGCGGAAATTCGGGTCGCTATGCAGAATTTTTGGCAAAGTCACGATCCGATGTCAAAGTTATTGCCGTCGAACCTGACCCTGAAAAATTCGCACTTGCTCAAAAAGAGCTGGAAAAAATGAAGCAAACAGATCCTTCTGTTGCCAATAGAATTCAACTGGTCAACAAGCCTGTAGCAGAGGCTCTGGATGCTCTCGGGAAAAGCGGACAGCGTGTGGACATGATTACCTCGCTTTACCGGACTCATCTGCACTCGGATAAAGAGAATTTGGCGGATTTTGACGCCATCGGTAAATTGGCAAAATCAAGCGGGGCATCTGTCGTTACATTGGACCTTCACCGAGCGCGTCGTCACGAAACAGCAAATTTGATGCCCAAGGTGTTTCCTGCGGATGATGCAAGTGCCGAGTTTCGTGAAGGATACGGACAAGCCTTGAAATACGGCGCATATAGAGGCGCGGAGATGGAAGGGCTTTTGAATGCAACTGTCGGAATAAAAGGATGGGAGCATCATGTCGCCGGGACCGTTGGTCAATTACAGATGCATATCAAGCCCGGGAAAAATGACGCTGACGGAAATGCCCCTGATGCCAAGTATCCGCCAACCTCCCCCGAGTATGTAAAAATTGCGAAAGATATGAATATGATTATGAGGGTTGGCGAGAATGTAAATATCGTAGCCGATAGTATCTATGTGATCGACAGTGTCTTGGGAGATGTCTCCAACAAATTAAAACAAATCAAGGAACTGACTGAGGATCTGACTTCCGATAAGCGTCCGGAGAGTTCGAAGTTGGGAATGTCGCCGGAAGCTACAATAAAGATGGGGCTGTAATCCGTCATCTGGATTACGCATACAAAAAAGGCGGGAAAAAGCCCCGCCTTTTGAAATCTCTATGACTCAAGTCCGGATTAGAACTTGATGTTTGTACCAAGCATGACGGCAGTCGCATTGACATCATCCGTTCCTGCTTCTTCAATATCATAATATCCGACAGAACCGTTAAAGGTCATGCCTGGGCCGTATGTGTATTGTGCTCCAACAGAGTAACGATCAAAGTCGATGTCATTGATGGAATTGTCTTTGTTATAATAAGAAGCGCCGTAAACAACAGCACCCATAGTGTAATCAACACCGACAACGGTATAGGTTACATCATCATCTGCATCGCCCAGATCATCTTCCTGATAGGTCGCTCCGATACCGAAAGCGCCAATGTCAAAATCAAGGCCGATGTTCCATGCCTGACGGTCTTCAGCAGCGCCTGTTTCAACTTGTGCTTTGGTATAACCGGCACCAACACGGTATGTGAAGTCATCCATTTTGTTTTCGAAGCGAACTGCAACATCCCAAACATCGCTGGAAGCTGTTGTATCATCCACATCAGAGGCGTTACCGCTCAGAGCACGGGAAGCATCACCGACTTCAGGGGTATAGGAAATACCAGCCTGGAAGCCTGAGAACAATGGGGAGATATAAGAAATCTTGTCGGATTTCGCAGATACGTCATGGTCGTAATCTGTCTCGCCAATGGCTGTCGCGTTAAGACCGGCTGCTGTAAAGTTCACAGGGTTGAACAACTGCAAGCGACCGTCAACGTTGGTATCGGCAGCTGGTGCAACAACTTGCATGATATATGGTGTACCGTATGTAGCACCGAAGTTGACACGTCCCCAGTCACCAGAGAAGAAGACATATGTTTCATCAACGGCAAATCCGTCTTCAACATCTGCACGACCTTCGATGTGTGCTCCAACTGTCAGGCCGTTGTCCAGAGTGGTTTTTCCGTCAAAGTGAACTTCTGTCTGACGCAGGATGTCAACGTTGCGAACACCTGATCCTGCTGCTTCGTCTTGATCAACATAGTTTACGTAGCCTTTGAAATAGCCACCAAGTTTTAATTGAACGCCTTGGGTATCTTGAGCTTGGGCAGGGTACGCAGCCAAAACAGCGCCTAGAGCCACGCCGCACAGCATAAGGTTTTTCATCTATTCTCTCCTTGAAAATTATAAAACGGCAACGCGCATAAAACGATTACGAATCGCCAATTGGTAAGATCATCGCGCGTTTATGATTCTGCCGTCAAGAAAGGTGCATTGCAGCATGCAGGGCTTTCTACAAGTTGCATTTGAAGTGTTGCCAATACTCCACAGAATGGCTGCATTATAACAAGTAGAAAGAGGGGGTTAGCCTTTGAGTTTTTTCATAAACGAGGCGATTTCGCTTTGTAGCAAAGCTGATTGATCTTCCAGAGTTTTTGATACGCTCCGGACCTCTTCGGAGGCGTTCAGCAAATTATGGGATGAGTCTTGCACATCGGATATATAATTTGATACCCCTTGCATATTCTCGTTTGCCAAAGAAATATTGCTGGAAATTTCGGTGCTGGCAGCCCCCTGTTCATTGATAGCAGACGCAATCATAGTCGAGTAGTTACTGACCGATTGAATGCTCAACGCAACAGAGCGGATATCTTCAGCTGCCTGATCTGATGCTGCGCGGACTTCGCTAATCAGCTCGGAAATCTTTTGTGTAACCGTGCCGGTTTCATTTGCCAGATTTTTAACTTCGCCTGCAACAACAGCAAAGCCACGTCCTTCTTCCCCTGCACGGGCTGCTTCAATCGTAGCATTCAGAGCCAAAAGGTTTGTCTGTTCTGCAATCTGATGGATCATTTTAACGGCTTCCTGAATCTCTTCAACGGAAGAGAGCAGGCTTGAAACCCGAGATTCTGCACTTTTTGACATCCCCGCAACCGCTACGGACGTGTCCGCAGCTTCATTCGAATTGCGGTTAATCTCCTCAATAGACGCCGACAATTCCTCGGTGGCATTTGCGACTTGGGCAACATACAAGGTCGCCTTTTTTGAGTCCTCCAGAACCGAGGAGACAAGTCGGGAATTTGTATTGGCAATGTCCGATGTCTTGTTGGACGATGACAAAACCATGTGCGCGGTTGTTTTGAGTTTATTCGAAATATCCGTCAATCCGCCTTCAAGCATCGTGGTGATCGGACGAACGACTTGACGATGTAGCGAGAGGTAAATCGCGCACAGGGCAATAATCATGACCAGAATCGAGAATGATATCTGGAATACGATTACATTAAACGATAAGTCATTGACGGATGACTTATCCCAGATAAGAGCGATATATCCAATTGGCGGGGTATCTGCAGCATCAGGATTGACAACGGGTGTCATTATTGCGGCCCAGTTGGAGGTCTCGATTGCCAGAGGAGCGGTCTTATCCGAGTTTTGAAGATATGTTGCTATAAATTCCTGTTGGGAATATCCCGGAACATCAAGAAGAACTTTGTCGAGCAAGACAGTTCCTTTTGCTTCATAAGCAACCGCAGCAGCCAGTTGTCCGTGCGTAATAGATCCCAGATTTGTAAGGTTATTCTCGAGAATGTCCGCCTTCTTCCATTTCACAGCCCCATACGATTGTGCCGCAATCATCGAGCTAAGGGTTGTTATGTTGTTCTTGAAGGTTTCATTCACGCGGCTTTCAACATAATGAGCCTGAATGAGTGTGGATATCGTCATAACGCAAATGATGGTTAATGCCAAAGTGGTCAGAATTTTGGCTGTAATAGTTCTGTTCTCCAAAAAGATCATAATTTTTTATCCTTGGCATTAACCTGTTTTTTTAAAGCTGAGTAAGTTCAGTGAAACGAACTACTCGGGCAAGAAGTCAGCATTGATGGAAACAGTCACTGCGCCGACTACCACATCACCGTCCATCAGGGGAAAGCTGAGTTGGCGGGTGTAGGCCTGTGTGGATTCATCAAATTTGATATCACTGAAATCTATACTGCCGGCCCCAGCACCATATGTCTTTTGCCATTTATCTTCATCACCCTGCCAATAGTCGGAAGTCTTGGAGCTTGCGCCGACATTGAGGCCTTTGCCGTCCATAACGAAAATTTCGGCATAGTAGGATGAACCGTCTTCAACTATCTTCTTCAACGCGGCGGATGTTGCGCTGTTTAAAACCGGATCAATGATAGATGCGTCATCTGCTTGCCATTTCTGGTCAAGCTCGTCAATCTTGGCTTGATCGTAGCCGCCGGTAATTTCATTTTGGGCTTTGACCCCATCAATGATTTCCTGAGACTGCGCCCAGGATTTGATTCGTTCATCATAAATTTTTTGTGCATCGCTTTTATCAAAGGCAAAAGCCGGGCTGCTGAGGCTTGTTGCAAGCAGCAGGGTAAAGAGAGTGGTTTTATTCATCTCGAAATCCATAGGGTCAGGGTTGTGGGAAATACGCAGTAAGAAAGACTGTATCAGAAAAAGAAAAACAGGCAGTTAACTATAGAAGAAAACTGCCCGTTTGATAATGGATTAATTTCTTAATAAAAGGTTGTGTGCAGAAGTGCTGCTCTGCCACGTAATCCTGGAAGATTAGACTTTTTCGACCTGACTGTATTCCAGTTCAACCGGTGTCGCGCGGCCAAAGATGGAAACAGAAACTTTCAGGCGGCCTTTTTCTTCGTCAATCTCTTCGACCAGGCCTTCAAAGCTGGCAAATGGGCCTTCCATAACTTTGACTTTTTCGCCGATATCAAACGAGATAGCCGAGCGAGGTTTTTCAATGCCCTCTTGCAGCTGTGTCATCAGGCGAGCGGCTTCTTTTTCGCTGATCGGAGAAGGGCGGTTACCCGCACCAAGGAAGCCGGTAACTTTTGGTGTGTTTTTGACCATGTGCCAGACTTCGTCAGACAAATCCATTTTCGCGAGAACATAGCCCGGGAAAATTTTCTGTTCGGAATTAACGCGTTGACCGCGTTTAATCTCGACGACTTCTTCTGTCGGGATAAGAATATCTTCGATACGTTCTTCAATGCCCTGTTTCTGGGCTTTCTCGCGGATCGCTTCGGCAACCTTACCCTCAAATCCCGAATACACATGTAATACATACCAACGTGCAGCCATTTTATTTTCCTTTTCCTATTCCTGAATGAAATCCGTTTATGTGGTCGGTCCTGATTATCCGCCAAGTCCTAGAACCAGCTTGACGATAAAAGCCATCAGCTGATCGGCGGCAAACAAAAACAGGGACGCCAGAATAACCATGATAAACACGGCAATCGTGCTTGAAGTTGTTTCTTGGCGGGTTGGCCATGAGACTTTTTTTGCCTCGCTTCTAACCTGCTTGAAAAATTCTATAGGGGCAATTTTAGCCATGTTTTACAATCCTTTTTCAAAAACCAGTTCTCCGACCGACAGCTCGTATTCGCGCAGGGCGTTTAGGATGAGCTGAAATTTAGGGGAGATGTAGGTTTTCTACATCTCCCCTAAATAAAAATCAACACTTATTGTCGAATAATCCTAGAAACATCCGCCAATTTGGAAATGGCGATCCCCCGTGTTGAAGCAGATCCGGGGAAAGGGTTGAACATAAACGCGCGGAACTGGTTGGACGTAAACAGGAGCCGGAGGGGCGTAGTAACCATATTCCCAGTTGTAACGTGGCTGAACCCTTGGGGCGATATAGACAGGTCTATCCCGGTTGTCATGGAAATTTCGGTAACCTCCCCTGTAGTCTCCCCTGTAGTCTCCCCTGCGATCTCCTCTACGATCATAACGGTCTCCGCGATCATGGCGATCCCTTTGGTCATAGCGTTGTTGGGTGGGGTGTGGCTCGTGACGGTCAAAATTGCGGCCGGACCATCCTTCCCCGTGTGCATAGGCTGCCCCTGCAAAAGCTGTGCTGGCCACGAGAGCCGGAACGGCCAAGGCTTTGGTAAAATTTTCGATTAAGGACATGTCGCCCTCCTACGTAATGAAAAGATCATGGAATAAATTCGTATGTAATCTATGTCCCTGCATGGGAAAAAGCAAATTTTCCGTTAATATCCCAGAAAGGAACATATTCCCCTCTTTGCGGAGAGGAGGGCATCTTGTATGGTGCATTCGGGCTAACAAATGCCCAAGGTATTGATGATGAAGAGTAAATTATTACTGGTAGGGGCTTTTGCTGTGGTTATGGCAACGGGTGCGGGGGGCTCGGCGGTCTTCTTGATGCCGCCGCTTGTTGAAACCCAATCTCCTGAAAGAGGCAAGGCGGTTGAGGCCATCTATGCCACCGGAACTGTCGAGCCGACCGTTATGATTCCTCTTGCCCCGAAAACAACGTCACGGTTGACGGGAGTTCTTGTCGATGAGGGGGCTCAGGTAAAAAAGGGAGATGTGCTGGCCACATTTGAAGATAACGATTTGAATGCTGTGATTGACCAGATTTCAGCGCAGGTCGATCTGGCAAAAAAAGAGTTGGAGCGCAAAGAAAAATTATACCAACGTAAATTTATTGCGGCGGATGCCTATGATAACGCCGTTTCTAATCTCGCTGTTACCGAAGCCGCTCTGAGAGAGGCAGAAGCCAAACGGACATATACAACAATAACAGCGCCAGAAGACGCAATGGTTATCAAGCGTGACGGTGAAGTCGGAGAGATTCTGACCACAAATGATCCTGTATTCTATCTCTCATGTTGTGCGCCTAACCGGATCAGTGCCGAAGTTGATGAAGAGGATATTGTCCGCGTCAGAATAGGCCAGAAAGTCCTGATCCAGTCGGATGCCTATCCGGACAAAACATTCGAGGGGAAAATAACGGCAATTACACCGAAAGGGGATCCTGAATCCCGCTCTTTCCGTGTCCGCATTTCAGTTCCTGAAGACTTCCCGTTTCTGGTCGGAATGACAGCCGAAACCAACATCGTAACCAATGAAAGTGATAACGCGCTCCTGATCCCCGTGACCTCTTTGGGTAAAAAGAATATGGTTCAGATTGTGCGCGAAAATAAAGTACACCTTGTATCGGTTAAAACAGGAGCTGAAGGCGAAAACAAAGTCGAAATTCTGGAAGGATTGACCGAAACGGATAAAATCCTCTCCGTATATAAAGATACACTGGAAGACGGGCATAAAGTTCGGGTGAAAGAGGCAGAATAATGCGTCTGCTGTTTTTCATCGCAACAAAACACTTACTGGCCAGAAAGCGGCAAAGTATCGTCTCCCTTATGGGGATTGTTCTGGGCGTGGCATTCTTTTTGGCAATCTCGTCAATCATGCAAGGATCCGAAGAAGACTTTATCAAACGTCTGGTTGATAACTCGCCGCATATTACAATTTCGGACGAGTTCAGAAATCCGCGCGTCCAACCTGCCGAAAAATTTTACGGCGATGCTGATCTCGTGGATATTTCATCCGTCAAGCCTCTGACAGAAACCAGAGGTATCAGAGGGTACCAGAAAATTCTGGCCTACCTAGATCAGCAACCTGATTTGGTGTCTTCCCCTGTTCTATCGGGAAGCGCGATTATCACCTTTGCCGGCGAAGAGAACGGCGTCACGCTGAGTGGCATGGTCCCTGAAGAAATTTACAAAGTGTCGACGATTGAAGATTATATGAAAGAAGGATCTGTCTCGCGCCTGATATCGAATCCGGATGGCATGTTGATCGGTCAAAGTCTTGCCAAACAACTCTCTCTGTCTTTGAATGATACAATCTCGGTCGCGGCGCAAAAAGGCAGTGTCAGAACATTCAAGATTGTTGGAATTTATCAAACAGGCCGCAGTTCCTATGACCGCAGGCAAGTCTTCGTAACCCTCAAACGGGCGCAGGCTTTATTCAATAGAACCAATCGCATCAATTCAATCCTGATTAAATTGGACGATCCGAACGAGGCTCTGACACGATCAAAAGAGATTGAAAACACAGTCCGTTATAAATCCGAAAGTTGGCAGGAACAATCCGAAGATTTGATGAACACATTAGCCATCAGAAACATGATTATGTACTCGGTTGTAAGTGCCGTTCTGCTGGTCGCTGCCTTCGGAATTTATAATGTGATTTCGACCGTCGTCATGGAAAAACACCGCGACATTGCCATTCTGAAATCCATGGGCTTCCCGTCAGGAGATATTCGCAAAATCTTCCTAACGCAAGGTGTGTTATTGGGAATAGCAGGAAATATGGCGGGCATCCCGATGGGCTGCGCGTTTATTTTAGGTTTGCAACAAATCAAATTCCGCCCGCCGGGTAGCACAGATCCGATCTCAATGCCCGTATCCTGGGACTGGGAACAATTCGCCATCGCCATTTCTTTTGCTATGTTTGCCTCAATTTTGGCCTCGTTCTTACCTGCCCGAAAGGCATCCCACGTCCAACCTGTCGATATTTTGAGAGGGGGATTGTAAGATGTTGCTCAGAACAGAAAGCCTAACCCGCACCTTGGAAACTGAGGCCATACCAGTGACCTTGGTAAAAAATGCAAGCGTCGAAATCAGGGAAGGGGAATATGTTGCGATCAAAGGCCCGTCAGGGTCAGGAAAGTCATCGCTTCTCTATTTGCTGGGATTGCTCGACCGTCCGACATCGGGGAAAATTTTCTATCGCGATCAGGACATCTCCAATTTTTCAAATAACAAATTGGCAAAACTGAGACTGGAAGAAATGGGATTTGTCTTCCAGTTCCACTTCCTGTTGCCTGAATTCACGTCCCTTGAAAATGTCATGATCCCGATGCGTAAGCTCGGTCGGTTATCCGACAAAGAGATAAGATCAGGAGCAACACAAAGGCTGGTCGAGTTAGGCCTCGAAGATCACATCAATAAACTGCCCAGCCAGCTTTCGGGTGGGCAACGCCAGCGTGTCGCCATTGCGCGCGCCCTTGCCAATAACCCAAAACTGATTTTGGCGGACGAGCCGACCGGAAATCTCGATACACATTCCAGTGAAAATGTGCAGGAAATCCTACAGAATTTGGTCAAAACTCACGGATGTTCGGTCGTTGTCGTGACACACGACCCGGAATTCGCCAAACGCTGCGACCGCACCATCACTATTGTCGATGGCGCGATTGTTAATGAATAACGGATTTGTTCAATTCCCCTAGACTTTTCAAGGGGTTTCCGTTATGTCTGACCGCTTAAGTGATTAATAAATAGCGGACGCGCAAAGATGAATAAAATTAAATCCTTTCAAGGGCTTATTTTGGCATTGCAAGACTATTGGGCCAAGCAGGGCTGCCTGATCTTGCAACCTTACGACATGGAAATGGGTGCAGGGACCTTTAATCCCGCGACGACCTTACGTACTTTGGGCCCTGACGGGTGGAAAGTGGCTTACGTGCAGCCGTCCCGCCGCCCGACTGACGGACGCTATGGCGAAAACCCGAACCGTCTTCAAATGCACCACCAGTTTCAGGTGATTGTGAAACCGTCTCCTGACAATTCCCAAGACCTCTATCTGAACTCGCTGCTGGCCATCGGCATCGACCCGAAAAAACACGATCTGCGCTTCGTTGAAGATGACTGGGAAAGCCCGACATTGGGCGCATGGGGATTGGGCTGGGAAGTCTGGTGCGACGGTATGGAAATTTCCCAATACACCTACTTCCAACAAGTGGGTGGCTTGGATTGCTCTCCCGTCTCTCTGGAATTGACCTATGGTCTCGAGCGTTTGGCGATGTATGTACTCGACATCGATAATGTGTACGATCTGCCGTATAACGATGACGGCTACACTTACGGCCAAGTGTTCAAACGCAATGAACAACAAATGTCGGCGTACAATTTTGAATTTGCCGATACCGAGCAACTCTTCCAGCAATTTATTTTCGCGGAAAAATCCTGCCAATTCTTGCTTGAACAAAAATTGTCGCTCCCTGCCTATGAGCAATGCATGAAAGCCTCGCACGCCTTCAACCTGCTCGATAGCCGCGGCGTGATTAGCGTTCTGGAACGTCAGGGATATATCCTGCGCGTCCGCGCACTCGCCAAAGGATGCTGTGAAACCTGGTCTGAAAATATCGCTGCCTAGAAATTGAAATATAGAGAATAGAAAATGTCCGATTTATTGATTGAACTGTTTCAGGAAGAAATTCCCGCCCGTATGCAAGTGGCAGCCGAAGAAAATCTGGCGCGTCTGGTAACGGACCGTTTGAAAGCCAACGGCATCGCGTTCGAGGCATGTGAAACATATTCGACGCCGCGCCGCCTGACATTGAATATCACAGGTATTCCTGCATCCCGCGCAGATGTCTCTGAAGAATTAAAAGGGCCGGCAGTCACAGCACCTGAACAAGCCCTTGCAGGCTTTCTAAAAAAGGCAGGATTAGACTCTGCCGATCAACTCACTAAACGCGACATCAAAGGCACTGACTATTACTTTTATGAGTCCGTCAAAAAAGGCGGCCCGACAATCGACGTGCTAGGGGATTTGATCACAGACGCGATTGCCAATATGCCATGGCCGAAATCCATGCGCTGGGGATCAAACACTGTGCGTTGGGTGCGCCCGCTCCACACCATTCTGGCGATCTTCGACGGCGCAGTGGTCAAAGGATCATTCGATCTCGGCAATTCCAAAATCGACTTCGGCAACGAAACCAAAGGTCACCGCTTTATGAGCGACGGACAAAGTTTTGCAGTCACATCCTTCGCAGATTACAAAGCCAAATTGGCTGAACGTGGCGTCATTCTCTCCCGCGCGGAACGCAAAGAAAAGATCTGGAACGCTGTTTTAGAGACCGCCGCCAAGGAAGGCTTCACCGTATTTGAAGACGAACGCCTTCTTGAAGAGGTTGTGGGCCTCGTTGAATGGCCGGTCCCGTTTATGGGCGGCTTCGAAGAACACTTCCTCGAAATCCCCGCAGAGGTTATCTCGACCTCCATGCGCGAAAACCAAAGATATTTCTCCGTCAAAGGCAAAGACGGAAAACTCACCAACCGCTTTATCACGCTCGCCAACGTCACGCCTGACGATGACGGCAAAACCATTATCTACGGTAACGAAAAAGTTTTGCGTGCGCGGTTATCTGACGCGCGCTTTTTCTGGGATCAGGATTTGAAATCAAAACTCGAAGCCTATCTGCCGCGTTTGGAACAAATCCGCTTCCACGAAAAATTGGGAAGCGTTGCGGAAAAATCAAAACGCATTTCAAAACTTGCTGCATTTATTGCCTCCGAAATTGGTGCGGACGAGAAAAATTCTGCACGCGCAGGCCAACTTTGTAAGGCAGATTTGGTCACGGGCATGGTGCGTGAGTTTCCTGAAATTCAAGGGATCATGGGCGGATACTACGCCGCAAAAAGCGGAGAAGACAAAGACGTTGCAAGCGCAATCTCTTCACATTACTCCCCCGCAGGCCCAAGCGATTCCTGCCCGACAGAACCTGTAGCTATTGCTGTCGCTTTGGCAGATAAACTCGATACTCTTGTCGGATTCTTCTCGATCGGTGAAAAGCCGACAGGCAGCAAAGACCCGTATGCCTTGCGCCGTTCGGCACTGGGCATCATGCGCATCATTCTTGAAAACAAACTGCCGTTGAATGTACTCGGTTTGATTGATGAGGCTGCAAGCCTATACAATGCAAAACGTCCCGCAGACATCGAAGGATTTATCCTCGACCGTTTTAAAGTTTCGATGAAAGGTGATGGCTTCGACCATAATATTATCGAAGCGGTCGCAGGTGATGAATTGCAAGGCAACTTGTATGAGATGAAACTGAAGCTGGAACAAATTTCATCCATCCTCTCAACCGATCAAGGACAGAATTTTGTCTCTGCCGCGAAACGCGCAATTTCAATTCTCGAATCCGAAGAAAAGAAAGACAAGAAGACGTACGACGGATCAGTGTCCGAGCAGACTTTGCAAGAAGCGGAGGAAAAAAACCTCTATTCCGCGCTCGAAAAGGTAATGCCAGAAGTTGAAAAACAAATTTCCGAGAAAAATTTTGGATCAGCCATGTCGTCCCTCGCAACCGTCAAGGAAACGGTAGATTTGTTCTTTGATAAGGTTGTGGTCAACGATAATAACGCAGAAGTTCGAGCAAACCGTTTGGCTTTATTGTCCAGAATACGATCCTGTGTGAACAGGATCGCTGATTTTTCACGACTATAGGTTGAGTTTGCACCCTATCCCTTCGGTCATGTGACACTTATACTATGGTATAGTGCCGTATATTTCTGATATAATATATCTATAAAATGAGTTGAGACTGAGTCGATTAAGCTTTTGATATACAAATGAAATTTTATATCAAAAAATAATATGACAACAATTCAAAAATATCCGCTGCCCGAAATTTAATTAAAAAAAAGGGAGCGGAGGGGGGATAAAAATGAGTGGGGGAATTTCTATGGTGACCCGCGTCGAGCGGATAGCCATGCCATTTGGAGAAAGTTACCAGAATACCGATTTGAACAAGTTCGATAAGGCGTTCGAGCGCCGTCTGTCTTGGATTGAACAAAAGTTTCCCGTCAAAAAGGCTGAAGACTTGTCGTGGTCGGGGGAAGAAAATGAATATTTCGCCCGAATGGGGCGTGTTCTATCAATGATCGGAACAGACGACGAGGCTTCGGGGGCAAAAATTTCTCGCAAAAGTGTCCTGCCCGCTTTGAAAGGTGTTAAGTCTGCATGCCAGGCTGTCGATGATATTATCTCGGGAAAAGCCAATCAGGTTGTCTGTGCGACACGTTTAAAGTCTGAAGAGAGGGATTATCACGATGATGCAATCGGCTACACGATCTTTGGAAATGCCGCATTAGCCGCGCAATACGCGTTGGCTAAAAACTCAATTTCAAGAGTAGCGATTGTAGATTTTGATGTCGATCATGGGCAAGACCTGGTCAATATGGTGAGCCGCAATCAGGATATTTTACTCATCTCGGCTGCACTAGGGCCTAGTTTAAGTGAATTTGCCAAAGATGCGCCGAATTGCCAGCAAGTCAGATTTCCTAAAATCTGTCATTCCAAAGATATTGAAAGAATATTTGCCGAATCAATTGAAAGCAGATTGGAGCAGTTTCGTCCCGATTTGATTATTCTATCCCTGCGCCCGAATGCGCATGAGAATGACTCTCTTCATCCTGTGGGGGGTAAATATGTTAATGAAAAGATATTCTCTTATGCGAAAAAATTCTCTAAAAGCCGCTATATCTGTATCCTTGAGGGGCAAGTCGATATCCAGCAAGCTGAAAGTTATAAGCTGGATTAGGGTAAATAATCTGCGTTCCCTGATGCTATTTTAAATAAGTATTTAGGGGATTCACTTTTTCCCTGTTTTTCTGCATACTTAGAGACGCGCGATCGCGCAGTTCTTAACGCATCTACTGTCTGCGAAACCATATGGTAAAAAGTAAAATGCTCTCATGCGTCGCTCTGATGAGCCTCACCATGCTCCCGTTACTGGGAGGGTGCACGGGAGATGTTGTTGATATGGACGGCTTAGAGCATAAAGCCATGCTAGAGCGTGACAGAGCGGAGATAGCTCAATATGAAGGACAGACAATCAGAATTACACTCGATCAGGCATTAAAGCGCGCTGTCGAAAAAAATCTTGATGCTCGGGTGGCCGAGCTGGACCTTATGGTTCAGGATGGCAATGTTACGCTCAAGCAATTGGAAGCATTGCCCCAACTTAAATCTTCACGGACGCTCAATTCAAGATCTGATCTCGGTGCGTCCTCATCGCGCTCCGTTCAAAGCGGGTTGCAATCTCTTGAGCCGTCTCAGTCGACAGATCGCCGCCGCATGACAACTTCCCTTCAGGCAAGCTGGAACTTGTTGGATGCGGGGCTTGCTTTATCCGAAACATACAGGATGCAAGATGAAACCGGGATCGTTGAAGAGCGTTATAACAAAGTCATCCAGAATATCGAGCGGGATGTATATGCGGCCTATTGGCGCGCATGGGAGTCAGAAAAAACCGCCCAAACAACAAATCAAATGATCGCGTCAGGAGAGCGTCAGCTGTCCAATTTAGAAAAGGCATCGGATGGTAAATTGCTGGGGGCGGAAGAGACGGGCGATAAATCTTTAGAACTTGAAGACCGGATGCGCTCCCTACAGGAATTGGATAATAATCTGGCATCGGCAGAAATTGAATTAAAGGTTCTGCTGTCATATCCGCAATCTGCCAATCTGGAGTTGGTCGCCCCAAGTTCTGAGCGCGCTAAAATACAGAATCTTTTAACGGGTAACATAATTGATCAGGAATGGTCTGCCCTTAAAAGTCGTCCTGAGTTGCGTGAAGAGGTCTATCAAAAAAACATAGCGGTTAAAAATGCCCGCCACGAACTATTTAAAACTCTACCAGGGGTCGAGCCGTTAGTTGCCTACAATACGGATACCAACAGTTTTCTTCAGGATAAACAATGGTCGACTTTCTCATTGAGCATTACGCAGAATATCCTCAACTTATTGACCTTGCCGATGAGGTACGAAGCAGCAAAACAAAAAGAGTTGCAAGCTGACGCACGCCGTCAGGCTTTGGCCGCCGCGCTGGTTGCTCAAGTGCACCTTGCGCGTCAAAGGCTGGAGCAGGATAGAAGTTTGTGCTCTAAAGCGTCCAATGCTGCAGCCCTCTCTCAAAAGCGTGCGCGGGCAAAGCAATATAAATCAAAAACTGGTGTTGCATCCGGTGGAGAGGCTCTCGTTGCGCGTATGGATGCACAGATATCCATGTTACGCAAGTCAATGTCTTGCGCTCAAATGCAAGATTCTTATGCGGCTATGGTGAATTCTTTGGGGCTGCATCTCTATCAGGGGGAATTGCCGATAGAAAAATTCAAGGCAGAGCAGGAAGCAAAAAAGAAAAAGATGGAGGCGGTGAATGGCTAGGCGTAGCATTGCCGATAGTTGGCACTTCCATTTAAGCGTAAGATTGATTGCGCTGCTGGTGATCATGCTGTCCGCTTACGTGATTATCATGTCCAAAGCCGAAAGGTACGAGGCAGGATATGAGGCAGGGTATCAGGAGAATTCCATTGAAGAGGCTCTTGAGGCCGTAGCGCCGGCAGATACAAATGTTATGCAGGCTTCCGAGAATAGAGGCTTTGAAAAAACTCTAAGCGAAATATATCAGTCCCGTGAAGCTGTTGAGCCGAACCAGAATGATTTCGCCGCATTGTCTCCTGCGAACGGCGAAGATGATGTGAAAAAAGCGGAATCTGAATGGCCTGTTGAGGAGAAGGCACTTGATGTTGATGCTGTTCTTGTTCCGGATCAGGAAACAGTTATATCCAGCAGCCGTGATGGAAAAATATCCGACATTCCTCTGCATAACGGGGACAAGTTTTCCAAGAATGATATCTTGATACGCTATGACTGTTCTGATCTTGAAGCCGAAGCCGAGATCGCAGGCGTCGAAAAAGAGCTGACAGATAAAAAAGCAAAAACGGGAAATCAACTATTCAAGCTTGATATTATTTCTGACGTGGATCGCCTAAATATTGAAACAGAAGACAAGCAGGCCGCTGCAAAGATAAAGCTCTACGAGGCGCGTCTTAATGATTGCACCATTAAAGCCGGGTTTAACGGGCGCGTAACCAAACGTTTGGCAAATGAAGGGGAGTACACCAGAACTGATCGAGTTTTATTGGAAGTTGTTTCTAATGATCCTCTACATGCCGAGTTTCTACTTCCTTCCAAATGGCTGCGTTGGGTAAATATCGGTGCGCCAGTCTCTATAGTTTTGAATGAAACAGGAAGAACCTACACGGCAAAAATAATTCGCATCTACGGAGAAGTAGATCCTGTTAGCCGTTCGATTCAGGTGCGAGCCGCTTTGGACGAATACAAAGACCCGCTTCTGACAGGCATGAGCGGAAAACTTACATTGGATATTTCCAGGATTCAGGATGCAGGCGTCATTGGGTACCTCAGTTTAAAAGAGAGGTAATCATGGAAAAGCTCCTGACCTTGCTGACCTTGGAACGTCAGGCGCAAGAAGCGGAAAGCCCCGAACAGTTTTATCATGTTATTGTGAATTATATCGGAAAGCTGTTGCCTGCTGATCATGTCTTGATATGGACACAAGGGCAGTTAGGGGCATCTCTCGATAAAATTTCTGGAAACGCTACCTTCGATCCGAAAGGAATGTATGGAATTGCAGTTCTGGAAGAGATCAGGAAAATAGACCGAAAAAACCCGCAAATTCTGACGGCACACAATGCGCAAACAAAAACATATCTGACTTGTGTTCCTCTTTATACAAAACAGGACGGGTATATGGGCGGAATTGTTTTCGAAACAATGTCTCCTTACAAAGAGGACCAGATTGCCCTTCTTGACGAAATCGTAGCGTCTCTGTCCCCTGTAATGGCGCTGCATCGGTTACGTCAAAGTCGCGGGATAGGGAATAAAGTTTTCGGGGCGATACGCCTGACATCATCCGGAAAAAAGGTGGCCTCTCTTGTGCTTCTTCTCGCGTTGGTGTGTCCAATCCGTCAAAGTGTGACGGCGCCCATGGAAATAGTGGCAAAGCAGGCCGATTATATTTCGGCAGATATGGATGGTCTGATAAGCAAAGTAACAGTCGAACCCGGAGCAAATGTGCAGGAAGGCCAAGTCCTCGCTGTTATGGATGATACGGTATTGAAAGCTGATTATGATCTGGCAGCCCAGGCCTTGGAGATGGCAAGATCTGCTTATTCTAGGCTACAAAGGGAATCGTTGGCAATACCGGAAAAAAAGACGGACCTTTCGCGTTTGGAATCTGAAATTGCAGAAAAAGAAATTCGTCTCGACTATGCAAGAACACAGCTGATGCGCACGCAAGTTAAGGCAACCCGAGATGGGATCGCAATCTATCCGTCAAAAAATGATCTGGAGGGGCATCCTGTGAGAGCCGGAGATGTCTTGATGAAAATCGCAAACCCCGATGAAATGGAAATTTTAATCAACATCCCTGTCGACCAAATGATTCCGGTTTCAGAAAACGACATAACGAGATTCTATCTCAATGTAAGTCCGATGGCCGGATATAGGGCAAAAATCACATCTGTCGGATATGAGGCAAGTTCAGATATTTCAGGAGACGTGTCCTATAAAGTAAAGGCAGAGATTTCAGGAAATGAGACTTCCAAAGACTTCCGTGTGGGATGGAAAGGTGTCGCCAAAATAAAAACCGAATGGAGCATTTTGGGGCTGGAGATAATAAAAAAACCATTGTTACTGGCTCGAAAAATAACAGGGATATAAGGGGGAGATATGGACAGCTATGCGATCCCCCTCCCTGAATTGCGCCCTGGATTGAGGCTTCTGTCGGGCGAAACTGATCTTGAAAACGGAGAGCCAACAGGAACACTGCATGATCCTGTGTCAAATATATATATCAAATTGTCATGGCTTGAGTGTGAATGTATTGCACGTTATGCGGTATGCCAGTCAGTCGGAGAGTTGATCCAGAAGGTCAATAAAGAGAGCAGTCTGAATATTGATGCATCTGATGTCGCGGATTTGATAAAATTTTTATCCGGTCACAACCTCCTGAAAACATCGGTTTCCAGTAAGGCTAGGCAAAATAAAAAATCGCGCTTTTATCAAAAGATCATTCACAACTATCTGTACTTCACTATTCCTTTGTTTTACCCGCAAAAATTTCTGGATCGTACTCTTGGGTATGTCGAGCCACTTCTGTCTTCTGCCGTGACAAAATTCATGCTCGGATTATTTATTCTGCTATCTATTATGACGGTCGGACGGTTGGACGAGTTTTTGAGGCCGATGCGCGATATGGCCTCACCGGAATCTCTTGGTATGATAGGGATTGTTTTTGCGTTCGTAAAATTTGTGCACGAATGGGCGCATGCCTACACAGCCACAAAGTATAAAGTTTCTGTCCCGCATATGGGTGTTGCTTTTATTGTCCTCTATCCTGTTTTGTATACCGAAACAACGGATGCGTGGCGACTGAAAGACAAATCAAAAAGGCTGAAAATTGCTATGGCAGGAATAAGGGCTGAGATATTTCTAGCGACATTCTTCTTGCTCTTCTGGCACATGGCGCCAGTCGGGGGCATGGTGCAGACTTTATCTTTCTATGTCGTTGCTGTTTCTCTGGTTTCGTCTTTGATGGTCAATCTGAACCCACTCATGCGCTTCGATGGCTATTATATCCTCTCGGACTTGATGAGGATAGAAAACATGCAAACAAGGGCTTGTGATTTTGCCCGCTACGCCATCAGGAAAACATTATTCGCCTTAAATGATCCTTTGCCGGAAAGTGTCACGCCAGAAAGAAGGAATTTCCTGACGATTTTTGGTTTATCGTTATTGATCTATCGCTTTTTTTTATTTTCGGGGATCGCTGTTCTTGTTTTTCATGTTGTGTTTCAGCCGCTCGGCGCTGTTCTGGCATTCATAGAAGTCTGGTTCTTTCTTGCCAGGCCAATTTTATCAGAGTGTAAAATATGGGGTGCCAGAAAAACAGAAATCATGACAGCTCTCCGCACAAAGATAGCTTTGGCCTGTGTTGCAACGGTATGTTTGCTGTTAATTCTACCGGTGTCCGGAAGTGTAACAACGTCTGCGGTATCGGAACAAAAGAATTTCTGGCAGGCTTTCTCACCGACCAGATCGGCTCAAATTGTATCGCTTTCTGTGAAGAACGGGCAACAAGTCAAACAGGGAGAAATTTTAGCTGTCTTGCAATCCGATGAAATTAAAAACGATTTGGCGTTAGCCGAAAACAAGCTCGAAGGGCTACAGAATCGTAAGCGTGCGGAATTGACCGATAGGGATGATGGATCAGTTGCCGATATTGATGGGCAAATCAAAATGGTGATATCGGAAATTGAACATCTGAAAATCCGGCAGGAGCAACTTATCGTGAAAGCGCCGTTCGATGGAACTATCAGGGATATTGAGGACGGATTGAAACAAGGCCGCACCATATCCGATAAGAATATTCTCTTTATATTGGTATCAGGTTTGGAGAAAACCTATACAGCCTTTGTTCCGGAAACGGAAATTGCCAGAATAACTGTTGGATCCCATGCGGTTTTTATTCCAAATTATTTGCCGATGGTTTCTGTTCCTGTTGTTGTTGCTGAGATCGAAAAAATAGCACCGGATAAAATCACCAAGTCGGAACTTCTGCATGAATATTCCGGGACAAGATCAGAAAAGGAGGCCATCATTCCCAGACAAAGCCTTTTTAAAGTCAATTTCTCTGCTCCGACTACGCATAATGGGAAATTATCCGGATTTTCCGGAAGGGAAAAGGGAATAATCAGGATTGATGCCTCGCGTCGGAGTCCGGCTGCACAAATATTCAGGTATTTTATCGGTCTGATAAGACGGGAAGCAAAATTGAATTAGATAAAATGATTAACAAAAATTAACCTTTATTTGATAGAATTTTAAAACAGAAAGAGTGGTTCCGGAATCGTTATGAGTGGGGTGAAGCCTGAAAAGAGAAAGCTCGGAGGCATGGCGCTGGAAAAGCGCCTGATGCTGGATGCGTCTTTGCCCATTCTAGCCGGTCAAGTGTTATGGCTGGATGCTGCCGATGCCACCACCATTCTTGATGCCGATGGGGATAATGCCGATACAGGAACCGGCGGAAATAACGATGGGTTCTCGGGAACGGTTGCCACATGGTTAGACAAGAGTTCCAAAAATTTTGATGTCACAGCCACTGGGGCAGCCACTCCCCAATATGGAGTTGATACAAAGAATGGATTGGATGTCCTGACTTTTGACGGGATAGATGACCGTATGGCAAATATGAGTGCAGTCGTATCCGGATCCGCTTATACAACTTTTCTTGTTTATACACGAACCTCAGTGGGGGGGCGCGAATCCGTCTTCGAAATGGGAGAAAACCCCAACCGGAATGCTTTGTTCATAGGTGAAGTCGGAAGCAGGTATGGATATTATATGAACGGCTCGTTCTATAATTCTGCATCAAATTATACACCCGGAAAATATGATCTGGCATCGATTGTTCAGGCAGGAACAATCGCTGTGATTGATATGGATAGTACAAACGAAATTCTGGTGAGTACATCGTCCAGAACCACGACAACAGGATTATTTGTCGGGGATGATTCAACGAGCGGTGATTTTCTTGAAGGACAGATAGCTGAAATTATTGTCTACGATAGAACACTTAATGCTTTGGAAGTCCACGATGTCGAAAACTATCTGGCCTCAAAATGGGGATTAACAATCCCGAATAATAACCCGACAATTTCAACCAACACAGGATCAACTATTGATGAGGCCAGCAATGGCCATATCAGCAATCTGTCTGCATCGGACTCAGATAACTCAGCGGCAAATCTGCTATACACGATTACAGATATCCCTGATTACGGCTATCTGTATAACAGTAACACATCCCAGATTCTGGGGGTAAATGATACATTCACGCAAGGGGATATCAATAGCGGATATATTGATTATTACAACACAACAATCAATCAGCTGACAGATAGTTTTGATTTTTCTGTAAGTGACTATTACGAAATCCCGGCTACCGGAACGCACTCTATTTCAATCACCCCGCAAAATGAGGCTCCGAGCATTAGTGGATGGACGCAAGTTTCTTCTGAGAATTTTGAAGGCGGGGCAACAGGATGGAGTGATAATACAACCACCACGGGCGGTCCGATTTTAACCGAATTTCTCGGACGCCATGCATTGGAAGGTGGCGCCCAAAACACCTATAAAACATACACACTTTCCGGCACCCAAGACTATGCAGTTATTTCCTTTGATATGTACGAGATTGATAGCTGGGACGGGGAGAGCTTTTACATTTATGTAGATGATATCCCTGTTTATACGGCTGCGTTGACGCAAGGGACATTCAACTCCCCCGCCGATGGCAACAGTGGCGCAGTATCATGGGCTGTTCAGGAAACAACTCCGTTTAATGCCAATTTCGTTTTCGGTTCCTGGACGGACCAGACATACCATTTTGTCTTGACTGTTCAGACAACGGCAGCCAGCATAAAGCTGGGATTTAGCTCAACTCTCAATCAAGTCATTGCAGATGAAGCCTGGGGAGTTGATAATATTATAGTATCAGAGGTCGGCGGAGCAGGTATTCCGGGAAATTTCCAAGTATCTGAAAAGTCTACAAACGGGGATGTCGTTGGAACAATTTCTGCCACCGATCCGAATGCCGGAGATGTTCTCAGCTATAGTATATCCGGAGGAACAGGGGTCGGCGTCTTCACAATCAATCCCACAACAGGCGTGATTACGGTGTCCAATGCTGCAATGTTGGATTATGAAACGACAACTTCCTATACACTGGATATAACAGTTACAGATGACGGAACTCCCCCCAAAAGTGATACGCAAACGGTCACAATTGATGTTCTGGACATTCCTGAGAATACAGCGCCTGTCGTCACGGGATTTGGTCCTGTATCCGTAAATGAAGGCACGTCTCCTGGATTGGTGATGGGAACTGTGACCTCAACCGATGCAGAATCAAATACAGTAACATATAGTATTACGGCCGGTAACACAGGCGGGATGTTCTCAATCAATAGTGCAACAGGTATCATTACGCTGAATGGAACACCTGACTTTGAAACAATAGGCAGCTATACCTTGACGGTCCGCGGGACAGATAACGGTTTCGGAAATCTATCAGGCACAACTAATATCACAATCAATATAAATGATCTGAACGAAGCGCCTGTCATTAAAGGATGGACATTAGTGTCCTCGGAAAATTTCGAAGGGGGCGCAACAGGGTGGAGCGACAATACAACCACCGTTGGCAATGCCTACACAACACAATATTTGGGCCGTCACGCACAAGAGGCAGGTGTTCAGAATACCTTCAAGACGTATACACTATCTGGCTCACAGGATTATGCAGTTATTGCACTGGATATGTACGAGTTTGATAGCTGGGACAGTGAAAACTTTATCATTTATATTAACGATATTGCTGTCTACGCATCGGCCTTGAGTAGCACAATATATGATATGCCCGCTGACGGAACGAGTGGCGGAATGTCATGGACAGTTCAAGAATTGACACAGTTCAACACCAACTTTGTACATGCGTCAAATAACGATCAGGCATACCGGATAACCCTGACAGTGCCGACAACATCGACATCCCTTAAAGTCGGATTTAGCTCGACATTGGATGAGGCAATCACCAATGAAGCATGGGGTGTGGATAATCTGGTTATCCACGAAGTCGGGGGAAACGGGACACCGGGAAGTTTTGAAGTCTCCGAACTGTCTGCCAATGGGGACGTGGTTGGAACAATTTACGGTGTAGATGTGGATGCTGGGGATACTCTGACTTATAGCATTACAGGTGGGGCGGGTGTTGGTATCTTTACAATCAATTCTGCAACGGGTGTTATTACAGTATCAAATGCCGCGGCACTGAATTACGAGGCGACAACATCCTATACACTCGATATCCGCGTTCAGGATAGTGGAGGTCTAACAGATAGTGTCTCCGCCACGGTAAGGGTTCTGGATGCAAAAGAAAACACTGCACCGCTTGTCTCCGGATTTGGAACAATTTCTGTAGATGAAAATACGGCAAGTGGATCTGTTGTCGGAACAATTACGTCAACGGATGCCGAAGCCAATACGGTGACCTATAGTATTATCAGTGGCAACACAACCAATATGTTCTCGATCAATAGCGCAACAGGAGTAATTACTCTTCTGGGCGTCCCTGATTTCGAGAATGTAGCAACATATACAATGACAATTCGTGGAACAGACAACGGGTTCGGATTATTATCCAGTACAACAACGGTTACAATCAATATTAACGACCTGAACGAGGCTCCGGCCCTTGATCCTGTAAGTGCGGTTTTGGCAACCAATCCGAATTTGCGATACAGTGCTGCTACCGGAAACTTTTATATGCTCTCTGCCGCAGCGACGAACTATGCAGCAGCAAATGCCGCTGCTACATCATCCATGCTGTTGGGGCAAGCGGGATATCTGGCAAGTGTAACATCTGCTGCCGAAAATGCATTTTTAGCCGGGATAATTGGCTCGAATACCTTTATCGGTGGGTCTGATGCTGCTGTAGAAGGTGATTGGCGCTGGACAGGCGGCCCGGAAAATGGAGATTTGTTCTGGCAGGGTACAGGTACCGGAAGCGCACAAAACGGGTATTATACAAACTGGAATGGTGGGGAGCCAAACAATTCAGGTAATGAGGATGTGATCCAGATGCTTGTTACAGGTCGCTGGAATGATATATCCGCGTCATCAAGTGCCAGATATTTAATTGAATGGGACGGATCAGCTGTTCTGGCTTCTATCAATAACGATATTTATTCGTTAGCAGAAAATTCCCCACTAAACTCGTCTATCGGATTTGTAACGGCCATAGATCCTGACGCCGGAGATATAATGACCTATTCAATTGTAGGGGGAACAGGAGCATCAAACTTTGCCGTCAATGCATCAACAGGAGAAATTACTCTAACCAATGTTGCCGCAGCAAATTTCGAGCTTCATAGTTCCTATACATTAGATATTCTTGTTTCGGATATTGGTGGATTAACAGATACAAGAACAATCACGATCAATATCCTCGATCAGAATGATACGCCAACGGATATTCATTTGACGAACAATCACTTGAAAGAAAACTCTGATATCGGAAAAATCATTGGACAATTCTCCAGTGTAGATGAAGATGTTGCAGACGCACATACCTATACGCTCATATCAAACCCTGGAAACAAGTTCTCGATTGTCGGAACGGACTTGATCCTGACCGATGAAATTGACTATGAGGCCGTACAAAAAATTACACTGGTCGTCAGAACGGATGACGGAAACGGTGGAACATATGACAAGGTCATCAATATTATCATAGATGATGAGCAAGATACGTTTGTCCCGCGAACCCCTGATCTTCCGAAAATTTCTGATACCCACGCCACAGGCAGTCAAACAGACACATTCGGAAAAGGAACAAGATCCATCATTGTCGATACGGTAAATGGCGGGGAAATAGGGCAGCAAGGTTCTTTCTACGGGCTGGAAAAGGCATTCCAGATTATCAGGGAAAATACAACATTCCGTATCAAGGAATGGCTGAATCTTGGGCATCAAAAAGGTCAGGAAGATCTATCGGAATTTTCAGATCAGAATCCGCAGTATAAAGAGATGCAATCTATAAAAGAAACAGAAGACATTGGCTTTGACGCCAGATATACAAATATCCGGAATGCCCTTGAAGCTATGGAGAGATTTGCAGATACGCAAGAGACACTCCCTGATGACACGCCTGTCAGCGAGGCGTTTCCTATCCTTCCTGATGAATCGGCATATCGTTTCATGGACAAGGAGTTTGTTGATGTCATGACTTATCATGAACAAAAGCAGGAGCGCCTGCGCAAGGCTCTCCTGAATAGTTAATCATCTACTTCACTGCAATCAAAGATTCTGCCAACTCTTTAACAGCTGTATAATCGGTCTTGCCTGTGCCAAGAACCGGAATTTTGCCAACTGTCAAAACAGTTGCAGGAACGGCCAGGGCAGGGATACCGTTAGAAGATGCATAGCTTGATATGTGACTACGTGTTGCTCCGTCCTGCGTTGTCAGTAAGACAAGTTGTTCACCTTTCTTCGAGTCCGGCACGGCAACAACAGCCGACATGTGGTCTGGCCACAGGGCAGAAGCCATCGTCTCTACAACACTTAACGACACCATTTCCCCTGCAATCTTGGCAAATCGTTTTGCACGACCCAGAATGCGGATAAAACCTTCCGCATCAACGCAGACAATATCCCCTGTATCATGCCAGCCTCCCTCAGGAGGTTGAAGGATGCCAGGCTTGTCATCCTTGTAATATCCGAGCATAACGTTCGGGCCTTGGACAAAAAGACGTCCGCCTTCATCTACGCCCGGAACTTCTTCCAGATGCAAGGTCATGCCGGACAAAACGCGTCCGACGGTTCCATCCTTAGTATGCATCGGAGAATTAACAGCAATTACAGGGGATGTTTCTGTGGCACCGTATCCTTCAAGAATCCGGACTCCGAACTTATCCATGTAAAGCTTGCGTGTGCTCTCTTTAACTTTTTCTGCGCCCGCAAAAATATAACGTACACCGTAGAAATCGTAAGGATTCGCCATTCGGGCATAGCCGTTAAGGAATGTATCTGTTCCGAACAGGATCGTGGCATTGGTTGCATAAACCAGTTCGGGAACAATACGAACATGCAGAGGGTTTGGATACAGGAATGTTTTGACGCCTGATAAAAGAGGAAGCAATGTTCCTCCTGTCATTCCGAAAGAGTGGAACATCGGCAAGCAGTTAAAGACAATATCCTGACGATTAAATGCTACACGGGATGAAAGCTGGGCAATATTGCTTAAAAGATTAGCGTGGGATAAGACAACACCTTTTGGGGCGCCTTCGGACCCTGATGTAAATAAAACAACAGCAGGAGTATGAGGGTCTACCTCATCATGGCAAATGGAACAAAATGCATTGAGCTTATGAAGCAGTCCAATAGATTTGGATAAATCTTCCAGATAAATCACTTTGATCTGTTGCGACAAGGCATCAACTAACCCTTGCAACTTACCCATCTCGACAAAGCGCCGTGATGTAAGAACCATACGGATATCACCTGTCACACACGCCGAGCATAAGGCTTGCGAACCCATCGTGAAATTGAGCATTGCTGGAACACGAAGGCCAGATTGAAGGGCAAAGAAAGAGACAACCGCCCCAAGGCTATTCGGTAACAACACCCCGACAGTTTCTGCCTTTCTGGTATGTTCATTCAAATAGGCTCCTAGAACTTTCGATTTTTTTATCAAATCGGCGTAGCGCATCGGCTTAAACTCGACATCTTCGGCACAGATAAAATCTTCGCCTTGAAGCATTTCGGCATTGAGCAAGGCTTCCCAAAGAGTCCGTTCCGTATCCGTACTTTGAAGCATCATATCTTCCAAGACATCATAAAGCTGACGGCTGGCAGCCATACGACGCGCACGGCCTTTCAAAGTCTCGTCAATTTTAAAGCTGAGCGGTTCCATAATTGTAATGGTGATTTTCGGAAAGCGTTTGAACGGGAGTTTATGGCGCAAACGTGCAAACCCTGTATATTGCGCTCCGTCAATGCGGATAGGCAAAATCATAGCTTCTGCCTTATCGGCAATCAGACCCGGACCGTCATAGATTTTCATGAGGCTGCCTGTCGATGTTAGTCGCCCTTCAGGGAAAATGACCAGATGACGATCCTCTTCGACCTTGCGGATCATCGCTTTAATCGAATAAGGATTGGTAGGGTCAATAGGGAAAGCGTCAACCAGTTTCAGGAACGGGCGTACCCACCACCATTGGGAAACTTGCGTGTTAACGGCAAACATCGGGCGGCCCGGCAAGAAAGCAGCCAAAAGCGGCGGGTCAAGAAGGGACACATGGTTTCCGACAATCACGGCCCGCGGACCTGCCTTCTCAACATTCTCGATACCGCGTATCTCGACACGGTATAAGAGTTTGAAAAGTCCTTGTAAAATTGTCTTGAACAGGTAATCGGGCAGCAAGCGGCAGATATAAACAGCAACAGCCAAATTAGCCAAAGCAAAGCCATAAAACAGTTCCGTGACAGACCATCCTGTCGCGATCAGTGCGCTGGCAACAACGGCAGAGACAACCATAAATAGGGAATCAACAATTGCACTACCGGCCATAACTTGGGCGCGGGTCTCTTCCGGTGTGCGGTCCTGAAGAATAGCCGCAAGCGGGACAACATAAAGGCCGCCAAACGCAGCAATCAATGTCACATCCAGAATAAGGCGCCAGTGGGTCGGGTGCGACATGAACTCGGAAAAGCCCATCAAGGCACCATCCGGCAGTCGAGCAACATGTGCGGTTGCCCAGTACAGATCCAGAGAGCCAACAGTCAGTCCAATTGCGGCAATAGGGACAAAAGCAGCAGTAACCGCACCGTGCAATAATCTGTTATTAAGTAGCCCGCCAAGGCCGATGCCGACAGAGAACAAGACAGTGAAGAATGTCAATACAGTCTCTTCGGCTTGCAATGTGCCTTTCACATAGTTTGGAAACTGGGATAGAAATAAGCTTCCGACAAAAAAGAACCAGCCTTTTCCCAGCATGGTTAAAGTGATGTCTTTCCCTTGTGAAAAGCCGTATTTCAAAACCTGATATGTATCAGTTGCAATATTAGGATTGAATTTAATAGACGGATTTGCGGCGACGCACTGCGGAATAAAACGGCTGGCGCCATACCCGATAAGGGCTGTGATAACCATCAGGATACCAATCGGAAATTCGCCATGCTCTTGAGCCATAACAATTGTTCCGACAATTGTTCCCAAAAGAATAGCCAGGAATGTTCCTGTATTGAGAAGTGCGTTACCGCCGATCAATTCATCACGCTTCAAATGTTCCGGCAGAATAGAGTATTTGCAAGGCCCGAAGAATGCGGATTGTGCGCCCAGTGCAAATAGATTGATAAAGGATAACACAAGAGATCCGGTCATGAGAGAGGCTGCACCCAGAAGGGCGATAGCAATCTCGACCAGCTTGATATGGCGCATCACGGTATTTTTGGGGAATTTATCCGCAAGTTGGCCTCCCATAGCCGAGAATAGGAAGAACGGTAAAACAAGAGTTCCAGCAGCTGCTGTTGTTAACAGGCTTTGCGTTTGGGCGTCCATCCCTGTTTGGGTTGCAACGCGATAAAGGATAAGAACGATAAGCGCATTCTTGAATAAATTATCATGAAATGCCCCTAGGAACTGCGTTACAAATAAAGGAAGAAAGCGTTTATCACGCATTAAAAGAAACTGGCTGTTCATAAAAAATTATCCTCTTTCAAAAGAACCTGTTTTTATAAATGAAATAATTTGTCGGGATACGTCTCGCCGATAAATCATAAATGTATGCGATGTTTTTAATGAAATATGGTCTTTCATATCGGGCAGCTTCGTACTATCCACGGAAACGCGTCCGTCATGATCTCCTTTGATCCAGATGCAGGAAAGAGGGTACAGCCATTTTACAGTCCCGGCAAGAATTCCGACCTCGTAATAACAGGGGTAAAGCCGTGTTTTCCGGTGATGTGTTGTTAGTTCCTGTCCCGCAGGACCAAAAAACCATTTATAAAGTCTGAAATCCTTGAAGGCATCAGCAAGTTCGCTCCCCTGATTTGGAGATCCCAGCATGACAACACGCCCAACTTTATCGGGATCAATCCTGTCCTTATATTTGGCAAGAGTTTCGCGGATAACAAGTCCCCCCATGGAATGGCCAATGAAGTGGATTTTGCCATAGGAATTAAGATCAGTTGGTTCAAGATAGGTTGTATAAAACCAGTCTGCCAGCGCATCGAGTGGCAGTGTGGTAGAGGGATAGGACAGCGCAGTTGCATCAAACCCGGATTTTTGCAAACGGTTTTGTAAATAGATGAGAGAGTAGCGATTCAAGGCTATTCCATGGAGCAAAAAGACTTTTTCTTTACCGCTCATTACGTACGGTTCTCCTGATCGAGTTTTGACATGTACCGTGTATAAAAGCTACTTAATCCAATTAAGCTTATGCCGAGCCCGAGGAATGAAAATACCTTATAAATCCCCTCGAGATGGGATGAGTCAATCAGGAAGACCTTGCCGATTGTTAAAGCCAGAAAGGCAAGTGCGGCAATGCGGACGGGTTTGTCCTGACATTTGATGCCATATGCCAGAAGGCCCATTCCGGTAATCATCCACGCTACAGAATAAAGATACATCTCGATATTCTCGACAGGATTTTTTGTTAGGATATCAGGAGAAAAGAGCTGGCGAATGTTCAATGTAACAAGAGCCAACAAGAAAATCAGAATAAGCCCCCGATAAATATAGGTCAAAAATGGCATGCGAGAGAGTCCGATACAAAATTTATTGGAAAACAATGCAAGGCCAAGGCCCAATCCATAGATAAATGTCGCCCCATTGAGAACTGGAAGCGCACCGATATGTTGTAACCTATCGAAAACAGGATTATTCCCGATCAGATCAAAGAAAAATATCCGGAGCAATGCAGTGAATATCAGGGCATTAGATAAGAAGCGAAGGGAGCCTTTATAGGTTGCAGCTCCTGCAACATTACTGATCAAGTGATGGCCGCAAATCCCGATAGCAGCCAAAATGGCCGTAAACGCAGCGCGGTCAAAGAAGCCGATTATAACGGGCGAATTTAAATCAATGTGCAGATTGGCAAAGCGCAGCAAGGCATAGATACCGCTCAAGCCGAGCAGAATGGAAAGCCCCCCGAGAATATGACTCATAGCCTTGTTTTTGGCTCCAAAGGTGACAGAGGGAACGTGTAGGGCATAGCCGATGCCGACAAACAAAGCAGGGAGAAGAAGCGTTGATAGGATATGAAGTGGTGAACCGTCAAATGCGGGGCTTATATAAACATGCTTGTCGGTCAGGGCCGACCCCATCATGGAGAGCAGAGCCTCGTGTTCTGTTAGGGACAGCGCCGCAACCAATGCAAATAAGGCATAAGCAATTTTAGGAAGCACAGAAAGATTGAGGTATCTGTGAATGCCGATAACAGCAGCCAGCTCGGCGGCAAATGCCAACGGCAAGTAAGCTGTATCCAACTCAAGAGCCATGCCCAAAGACAGGAAGCTGGTTGCACCCAAGGCGTAAGATCCTGCAATTCCTTTGGCCCCATCAAGAGACTTCCCGATAAAGATTTGTGTGCGTATAATACAATATATGGCAGCAGCAAGCGCAATCATGCCCCATGGTGCAATCAAGCCGCTTTCGCTAAGTGCTCCAAAATCAGCACGCGCCGTCAAAAACAACGCAAGTGCAGAAATGATCTGTACACGAGACCAGTAAGCGGGGCGCAAGGCTGTAGCATGCAATAAGACGCTCGAGATGCCGACATAGATTACGGAGAGGGCAAGCAAAATCAGGATTTCGTATTCCTTATGATATTGGACAGCATCCCCTGCGTAGGTTGCATAAGTGAAAATGTCAATTCCGAGCTTCCACCAGACAGCTGTGCCATAAAGTTTAGGACGTAAGGCGCTCAGGATAACCAGGGCAAGTGAAATACTGCAAGTAACACCCCATTCCAGCATTCCAAATCCTAATGTATTTTGGCTCAGCAAAATAAGAATTGAGCAGACGCCTGTTGTCAGGATAGGCAGACGTGAGGCATTGGAAGATTTAATAAAATTTTCGTCTACCGTATCTTTTGTCTTTAGGTGATGAACAATAAAGCTTGCGCCGCAGACACCGAGAAGGAATAGTGAGATGTCTCCGGATCTCACATAATTTGCACTGCTGTTATGCCCATAAGCCAGAAGGAAAATAATCCAGAGGGCTGTCGCGCCCAAAGAGAGGTAGGATATAAGCGACCAGCCGCGGCGAGAGCCAAGAAACTGGATGCCGGAAAAGAGGATAAACAAATAAGCCAGAAGGCCCGTAACATTTGGTTCCGAGCTTGAAAACAGGATTGGAGAGATAAAGCCACCGATCATTCCGAATAAGGCAACAGGGGCCCCTAAACGTAAGGAAAGAACAAGGGTCGCGCCAACAACAGCGCTCATTCCAAAAAATCCGGCTGTGGCGGAAATATATTCATGAATATGGGATGCCGAGTAAATGCTGAAACTCAGGCTAATCAGCCCAGCGCCTGCAAGTCCTTGGGAAACACGCTCCGCATTGGCGATAAAGGGCCGCTTAACAATATATAGAGAAGATGCGACCAATCCCCCACCGAACACCATGCCCAAAAGGACACGTGTTTCTGGCCCCAGAAGGCCCGCATGATAGGAGAGCTTGATCAAAAAGAATGCCGCAAACGCTAAAGAAATCGACCCAATCCAGACAGACAGGCGTGTTGCAAAATTAAACTCTGCACTCTTCTTTGTTTCAGGAATTTTATGTAGGGCAATATCGGAAGGTTGGATTTTCGGTGCTTCATCATCTTCGCAATCGAATTGTTCATATGAGTCCGGCTCTGCCACGGTTTCAGTTTCAGGAGAGCTATGCAGCTCATTTGGCGGCGCATCATCTTTGATGAGTGCAGTCTCTTGGGCAGGAATCGGTGTCGATTTAATAGCGGCAGTCTCGAGAAAAGAAATTTTTTCTTCAAGCAGGGATATGCGCTGGCGCAGCTTCCAGACGTCACCATAAGTCGAGTTGTGGCGAAACAAATTGATCCAAGGAAGGATAACGATTCCAAAGCCAAGTGCTACGGCTATAAGAATGAAAAATGCTTCCATGGTGCTCCTCCGGACGGGTTCTCTATTTTAATGAACAATGTTCAATATTTAGTATTGCAGATTCTGAAATTTGTGGCAATATAATAATGAACATCGTTCAAAAAAACACATAAAGCAAAGGTGCGCCACTTCATTATGGCCAGACGCAAAGATCATTCACGAGAAGAGCTGAAAGAGATGATCCTCTCTACGGCGTGGGATATTATTGAGTCAGGAGGGGTGGGCCGGCTGACAGCTCGTGAAATCAGTAAGAAAATCGGATATGTGCCGGGGACAATATACAATATCTTTCCGTCTATGGATGTGTTGCACCTGCATGTAAATGCCATGACTTTAAATCTTTTGGCAGAAAAGCTGGAAAAGGCCGCACAAAGAAGCCGAGGAAAAAGTCTGGAGGAAAGGCTGTTAGGGCTAGCAAGAGCCTATCTGGCCTTTGCCCAGATGTACCGGCCTTTTTGGATGGCCCTGTTTTCTGATGATCTGAGCGGATTAAAGGAAACGCAGAGCTGGTACGGGCAGGCCATTGAGGATGTTTTTCAGCCTCTGGAAGGTATTTTACGGGAAGATTGTCCAAATAAGCCCGGGATAAGAGAAGAAAGTCATATTTTATGGTCGTCTGTTCATGGAATCACATATTTATGGGCCACAGGAAAATTGCCCCCCCTAGCAGGGAAAGCTGGTAGTAAGGCCCCGGCCTCGGAGAAAAAAGCTGAATGGGAAAAAATGGTAAGCAAGCTGGTTGGAATGTTTTGTTCATCTAACTCGTCGTAAAGTTTATGATTGCAAGAGTTTGTATATAGCAACAATATAAAATTTTTAATTATATACAGATTGAGGCTCTCGCAGAGCGGCATTTCAAAAATGCATCAGGCCTTGGTTCACACGCAGCAGGATAAAAAAACTCCATCTCAATTGATAGTCAGCGGTTCTATCATCTGAATGTAATTGTGAGTGCCTTCAACTCCGAGTACCAGAAATGCTCAGTTACAGAAAAAGGAGATAAGGCGATTATTTTGAATTATTATTTCGGTAGCTTTAGATGAAACCCTAAAATTATAGACCGCGCCGTACACTCTACAGGCAGTACATAAATTGGCCCTGAAAACACAATGTTATCAGGGCCTTTTTTTTAAACATTAAACAGGGAACAAAAATAATACGAAAAAAGCTATTGACTGAAGAAACAAAATGGGTTCATTCTCTGAATAATTAAAAAATACCATATCCATACAGGGAGACATTACCGTGAACGACACGACCGCCAAACTTGGCGATACTGGTCTATTGCCAGATATTGCAGAGAAATCTAAACAGCCACACGCAAATGATTCTACCCCGCCAGCATCCGGTGGAGACATTTTTGATGCCTATAAAGGCGGGTACGAAGAGCGCGTGCCGAAGGAAATGTCCTTGCTGGAATATCTGGAGTTGTGCAAATCGGATGAAATGGCCTATGCGTCAGCAGCTGAGAGAATGCTCAAGGCAATCGGAGAGCCAACACGGATTGATACGCGTCTCGACCCGAAATTATCACGGATTTTTTCGAATAGGGTTCTCTCAACATATGCACCGTTTGAAGACTTCTTCGGCATGGAAGATGTCATTGAGCAAGTTGTCGGATATTTCCGGAAAGCGGCGCAAGGCTTGGAGGAAAAACGTCAGATTCTCTATCTTCTGGGGCCTGTTGGGGGTGGAAAATCTTCTCTCGCAGAACGTATTGTATCCCTTATGGAGAAATATCCTATTTATGCGCTTGAAGGATCGCCAATTAACGAATCTCCATTGGGATTGTTTTCCGATCCGAAATGGTCTGAAACTATTGCGCAGAAATATGGTATTCCAAAGAGATACTTCGAAAAATCCGTCATGTCCCCTTGGGCAAGCAAAAGACTGAAAGAATATGGGGGAGATATCACCAAATTCAAGGTGGTTCGTCTTTTCCCGTCGGCCACACACCAGATTGCAAGTGCGCGTGTTGAACCGGCAGATGATAATAATCAGGATGTTTCTGCAATCGTAGGAAAAGTTGATATCCGTAAACTGGAACGTTATGCCCAGAATGATCCGGATGCGTACAACTATTCTGGTGGATTGAACCTTGCTAACCGCGGGGTCATGGAATTTGTTGAAATGTTTAAGGCGCCTATTAAGGTTCTTCATCCACTTTTATCCGCAACTCAAGATGGGAAGTACAAGGGAACAGAAGGAATGGGAGCGATCCCGTTTGATGGTGTGATCGTTGCGCACTCGAACGAAAGTGAATGGGCCTCTTTCAAGAACAATAATAAAAACGAAGCTTTTATTGACCGTGTATTTACTGTCAAGGTTCCCTACTCATTGCGTGTCTCCCAAGAAGTCGAGATTTACAAAAAGAGTCTGGCAGGAAGCTCATTAGCCAAAGCGCCTTGCGCACCGCAGACACTGAAGCTTCTGGCAGAGTTTGCAGTTTTATCGCGTTTGGTCGAGCCTGAAAATTCGAGCCTATACTCGAAGATGAAAGTCTATGATGGCGAGTCCCTGAAAGACGTTGATACAAAAGCCAAATCTTTTGATGAATATAAAGACAAAGCAGGTCAAAACGAGGGCATGAGTGGAATTTCCACTAGAACAGCATTCAAAGTCCTATCGGAAGTGTTCAACTTTAACTCTGGAGCAGGTGGAGAAATTGCCGCAAACCCTGTTCATTTATTCTATACGCTTGAAAAACATATCTTGAAAGCGGAATACAAGCCTGAAGTCGAAGCAAAATATCTGGCTTTGTTGAAAGAGTATTTAACGCCAACCTATGCAGAATTCCTTGGAAAAGAAATTCAAACTGCGTTCTTGGAGAGCTACTCGGAATATGGGCAGAATATCTTTGATAGATATGTCCAGTATGCCGATATGTGGATTCAGGATCAAGAATTCAGAAACCCGGATACAGGAGAAATTCTCGACCGCGTCGCCTTGAATGAAGAGCTTGAGAAAATCGAAAAACCGACAGGTGTTGCAAATACAAAAGATTTCCGGAATGAAGTCGTCAACTTTGTATTAAGAGCGCGGGCCAAACATGGCGGATCAAATCCACGGTGGACGGAATACGAAAAACTTCGCTCCGTTATTGAGAAGAAGATGTTTACCAATGTCGATGACATGCTTCCGGTCATCTCCTTCGGAGCGAAGGCAGATTCTGAAGCTCAAAAACGTCACAGCGAGTTTGTTGGGCGTATGTCAGACAAGGGCTACACAGAATCACAAGTTCGCCTGCTGACAGAATGGTGGTCACGCATCAGGAAAACCAACGGTTAGCATAACTGGGCCTGATAAGTACAGATGAGTTTTGCCCCAAAACGGGGCAAACAAATCCATCAAAATTTGGAGCTGATTGTGGCAGTAATTGTTGATTCACGACATGTCAAGAACGCTGGTATTGAAAATAGACGGCGATTTATTGACCGTATTAAAGGTCAGGCCAAAAAGGCCATTATGGACTCGATCTCAGATAGGAAGATCGGTGAAATCGGTAAAGAAGGCATTGACGTAAACGTAAACCCGAATGATATTTCCGAACCAAGTATAGCGCATGGTAAGGGAGGAAATAATCGTCACGTTCATCCGGGAAATAAAAAATATCATCGCGGTCAGGAAATTCCTAAGCCAAATGGTGGCGGAGGAGGTGGAAGCGGGAATGGGGCATCGGCATCCGGAGAAGGAGAAGATGACTTTGTTTTTCATTTGAGCCGAGAAGAATTTCTTGATCTCTTTTTTGAAGATCTTGAGCTTCCGAATATGACGCGTAAGAATCTGGTTGAAAGCTCTCAGAAGATTAGAAGGCGTGCCGGATATACAACAACAGGAGAAGCCAACCAGATCAATTTGCTATCAACCTTTATGCGCCGTAAAGGGCGCTTGATGGCAACCGAATCTCCACACTATCGGGAAATGGAAGAAATACTACAGGAAATGATTTCTGTTCTTTCAAAATATACCCCGTCATTGAAAACGCATTTTAATAAGGCCCAAGCCGAAGAAGACTATTTACCTCTAAAATTTTCTGTAGAGGCGTTACAACAAGACGTCGCCGAAATGAAAATTTCTGCCAGAGGCGTCATGTCCCATGAAGATGAAAGTAAAATCAGGGATCTGGAGTTAAGGCTGGAAGAGGAAGAGGGTAAACGTTCTTCTATCGTCCGCTGGGATGACGTTAATGATACCAGATACAATAACTACCCGGAATTCCCTGTTCCCGAAAACAAATCTGTTATGTTCTGCGTTATGGATGTATCGGGATCAATGGATGAGGAGAAAAAGACATTTGCCAAAATATTCTATTTTCTTCTTCATACTTTCCTGACTAGAAATTATAGCACAGTAGACATTGTATTCATTCGTCACCACGAAAGAGCAAAGGAAGTTGATGAAGAGGAGTTTTTCTACTCTCGGGAGACCGGCGGAACGATCGTGTCATCAGCTTTGCAGATGGTTGATGATATTGCCCGCGAAAGATTTCTTCCGCAAGGGTATGATGTTTATATGGCGCAGGCTTCTGATGGGGATAACTTCGATCATGACATACAAGCCAGTCGTGACGCTATAGAAAGCATTCTGACCTACGCACAAGGGGTATTCTATACGGAAATCACACGCAGGCCGCAGCAAAATTTGTGGAAAATGTACAACGAAGTTAAATCAACACATTCCGATAATTTCTGGATGGGAATTATTCGGGAGAAGGTGGATATCGCAAAAGTATTTAGAGGCTTCTTTGCGAAAACATATAATTACAACCGCGCAGATGCTGTAAGTGCAGTTAATGCCTATGCTGCTCCAAGCATATAGCGGAGACGGAAAAAATGACAAATATAGATGTAGAATTTGCAAAGAAAACAGGATCGGATGTTCCGGAATACCAAAGGCGAATTGAAGAGCTTCTTTCACATTACGTGGAGGGAAAAAATGTTTTCATCAAGCCCAAAGACTGGAATGAGCCGTTGCTGATTAAACCGGAATCAGTAGATCAAGAGATTCCAACAGAATGGCTTGGGCTTGTTGAAGAGGTTTCTGGTATTATAGCAAAATATAAATACGGACTGGATACATATCCGAACGAAATCAGAAAAGTTGATTCCGAGCAGATGCTGGCATTATATGCATCTGTAGGATTGCCAAGGATGTATAGTCATTGGTCGTTCGGGAAAAGCCTTGATGCTAGCCAAAAAAGTTATGATGCCGGGCAGATGGGACTTGCATATGAGATTGTGATCAATTCAAGTCCATGCATTTCCTATTGCATGACCCAGAACACAAAGATGATGCAAATTCTGGTGATTAACCATGCGGCTTTCGGGCATAATTCTTTCTTTAAGGGAAATCATCTATTTAGGCAGTTTACCAAGGCTGAAGAGATTCTTCCTGAGATAGAACGAATTAGCAAATATGTTGCAGAGTGCGAGCAAAGATACGGGAAAGATGTAGTTACATCTGTTCTGGATGCAGCCCACGCTTTGCAAATTCATGGGGTCGACAAAACAACGCGCCCCAGAAAGAGAACCGCGGAAGAGGAAAAGGCACGTCGTGAAGAGATAGAAGAGTTTCTGCGAACAACTTACAACCCCGTTATGAGTTCAGCAGGCCAGGCAAGGCGTCCGAGAAGCGAGTTCCAGAAAGGCGCTCACCCTTATGAGGATCTTGAAGGGGAGGAAAATCTTTTATATTTGATTGCAACCCGTGCTCCGCATCTGGAAGAGTGGAAGCGAAAGCTTATTCTGGATATATCCTATGTGGCCCAATATTTTTACCCGCAACGCCAGACGCAAGTCATGAATGAGGGATGGGCAAGTTTCTGGCACTACACATTGACAAGTGATATGTATGATCTGGATCTGATAAGTGACGGAATGTATTTGGAATTCCTGCAATCTCATGCAAATGTCCTTTATCAGGCGCCTATGGATGCAAGACATTACTCAGGAATCAATCCGTACAAATTGGGTTTTGAAATTTATAGTGACATAAAGCGGATATCCGAAAATCCGACTGAGGAAGATCGTGAATGGTTTCCCGCTTTTGCAGGAAAGGGGAATTGGTTGGAAGTCATAAAAGAGGCTATGCAGAATTATCGGGATGATGATTTTGTGCAGCAATTCCTGTCCCCGAGGCTGATCCGTGAAATGGACTTTTGTACTGTTGAGGATAACGAAGGCTCGGATAGTTATGTGATCGCCGAGGTCGGAGATCAAAAGGGGTATCATAAGATACGTGCAGATCTTGCCGAGCAATATTGTCTTGCCAATAAGATCCCGTGTATTACCGCAGAGAAATACTTCCTCCGGAAGGATAGGACGCTTGAATTGGAGCATCGTATCTATAACGGGAAGCCATTACATGACTCGAGTGTTGAGAAAGTGATGAAATATATCTATTCTCTATGGGGGCATCCTGTCGTCCTACATTCTGTTTTGGGGGATGGCGCAGATAAAGAAACTATATCCACTATGGGATGTCCAAAAATTCCGAAATACATTGATCGAGGTCATGTATTTAAGGAAGTTGCATTAGGTTAAAAAGAAAGGCTCCGAACGGAGCCTTTTCTATGCCTCATCATTATAAAGCAGAGCGCAGCTTATTAAATGTATCTTGTGCACTCGGTTCAAGTCCCCAAGGGTCTTGGGCCAGGAAAGATTTCAATCGGTCCTTCGATTTTTCATCGAGACCAGCATTCAATCCGAATACCTCGGGGCGTGCCAAAATATATTTCCGCGCCCAGTCCTCTTTCGATTTGAAATAAAGAGAAATCTCGTCACCGGCAGAAATTGGAATAAGTCCGCTCTGCGCAAGCTCGGAGAATAAAGGCAAATCAATGCTCTTTAATGTATGAACTTTGACATCGGCCTCTTTCAGGCGATCCATTCCGACCTGCCCACGATTGATGACAGAAATTGTTCCGAGCAAGTCCATTTTGTGATCTGCCAGAATAGGCAACCACTTATCAAAATAACTGGCTGCATTATTTATAAGATCGGAAATATGAACGCAGCGCATGCCGGAAGGGTTTGCGGTATTGCCCGAACGACGGAAAACATCACCATTTTTAAAAATATAAAGATGATCCAGCCCCAATTCTTCTGCAAACGGTACAGAGAAAAACCAGTCGCGACGCTCTCCACCTGAGATCAAGTCAATTCCAGAAATCGGGAACGGAGACGTTTCAATCATGGTAGCGACAATACGCCGAAATACTTCATTAGAGTGATAGCTCTTAAGAACGGCTTCGCGAACGGCCTCCGACTTCATTTCAGACGAAAGTGGGTCTTTACCGACAATTCCGTTGATAGCTTCGAGCAGGGCCGCCGATTGATCCGCGCCGATGAGTTTTTCGGTGTTCACGTAAAAAGGCCCGGGAACTCCTGCAGCATACCAGAACACAGGGCCGGTCTCATGATTCCAGATTGACACGGCTTTCGATGAAAAAATAAGTTCCAAAAATTCCTGAGGGGAGTAGGGAATGGAAGCCATTTAAAATCTCCTTAAAAAATTACATACGCTCGATACGCGGGATACCAAGCAAATCCATGGCGGTCCCCAGATAGATTTGTGTCAGGCGTACAAGTGCAGAACGAGCATGACGGATTGACGCATCGGGTTCGGAATTGATCGGGCATTCGGCATAAAACGCATTAAATTTCCGTGCCAGATCATAAGTGTAGGATGCAAACATGTTAGGCTTGAGTTTCGTACAGGACACATCAACCATCTCGTTGAAGTTTGCCAAGTGTGCCAATAACTGTTGTTCACTCACTTTATCAAGCGTGCTCCAAGAAATATCAGAAGAAAGATTGATGTCGTCATCAGAGCTTTTGCGTTGAAGAGAGCAAATTCTCGCATAAACATATTGAAGATAAGGGCCAGTATTTCCTTCAAAGGTCAGCCAGCTCTCCATGTCAAAAACGATCTTGCTTTCGGGATCAACTTTAATCATGCCATAGCGCACAGCAGAGCGGGAAATAAGTTTGGCGACCTCCGCTATTTCTTCCACACTCCAGTCAGCGCTATAGCGTTCTTCCAGAATGCCACGCGCTTGAGCTTCTAACTCATCAATCAGCCCAAGAATCGGGACAATATTTCCTTTACGCGAGGACATCGCCCCGTTTTTTGTTTCAACCATTTCATAGGCCAAGTGGTAGCAGCGATTGGCTTGTTGAAAGCCCATTGTATCAAGCGTCGCAAATACCTGCTTGAAATGGTAGGACTGGCGATTATCAACGACATAAACACAGGTATCAGGATTTTGATCACGGAAACGTTTGAGGGCCAAAGCGATATCCTTTGTTGCGTAAAGCCCGTTCCCATCCGATTTCAAGAGCATACAAAACCCGAGCTTCTTGTCGGAAAGATCAGCACCAACCGCGCCTTCCGAGCGGATAAACACGCCCTTATCAAGATATTCTTTGACAACAGAAATGGACTCTTCCGAAACATCTGACTCGCAGCAGTCACTATCAAATGAGACATCCAGCCAGTTATAAACCTCATGGAACATATCAAGGGACCATTGGCGGGTTTCTTTCCAGTACGCGTAATCAGGCCCTTCACGAGACTCAATGCCTTTAAGAACGGCAGAAATTCCTGCTTTATACTGCTCCGCTTCTTCAGGTGTCGCGCTTTCGATTTTAGCAGTGGAATCGACATACATTTGCCCGAGCCACGTGCCGTGGTCCTGCCCTTCGGCAGGAGATTGATTAAACGTGCGGATATACCAAATACATTTGGCAACGTGCGCGCCTTCATCCCCGTGGTAATTCTGCGCGAAAACAGAGTAGCCGTTATGCTTCAACAGGCGACACAGAGTATCACCCAAAACAGAGTTCCGCGTATGCCCGATATGCATTTCCTTATGTGTATTCGGCTGCGAATGCTCGATCATATAACGGTGAGGAACGGGAGGCTTGATTGCCGCGACATCACCGGACAAACCCTCTTGACTTAAAAGAGAAGCAATGGACTCCGAAGATAGGATCAAATTTATATAGGGGCCTGCTTGAGAAACTTTTAGGATTAGCGGTGCAGTGTTAAGGGCATCACAGAGTTTTGTGCCAAACTCCATCGGGTTCATGCCCGCCTGTTTGGCGACAATAAAAGTTTTAAAAGCATATTGCCCAAGCTCCGGCTGTGGGCAAAATTCAATGCTTTGATAAACGCGTTCACGGTCTGCTGTAATCCCGAGTGATGAGAGGGTATCCACAATAATCTGGCTTAATAGGACTTTACTTTGGTCGAACATTTTCTCTCGCTTTTAAAATCGCGTCTTTATTTAACTGTTTGGAATAGAAAGAAAATAGCCCGTAAGGCAAATCTGTTCAAGAGAAATGCTTGTGCAAGGAGCATAAAAAAACGCCGCAGAGAGCGGCGCTTTTCGAATTTGTATAAAGAAAAGTCTATGCTTTCGAGACTTTAACGGAAACCTCATGTTCCCCGACCTCAACAGTCGAGAAATCATCCCCGACGTTATTGTCTTGAAGGAAGCACAGATCATTCGCGAGTGTTTCTTTGGAAACATGCGCAACAAATGGCTGCAAAGCCTCACGGACAGTTTCAGGGACGCTGGCCGTAATGGTAATGCGCTCGGTAATTTCAAGCTGCATGTCCTTCCGGATTTTTTGGATACCGCTAATCAGGTCACGAGACCAGCCTTCAACTTCAAGCTCCGGATAGATCGTGGTATCGAGAACCGTCAAGCCGCGCCAACGATCAAAAGACTCGGCTGTCGTGCCTTCAGGAACAACGAAGCGCATTTCGAAATCATCGCCTGAGAGTGTTTCGCCTGCAATCTCCAAACGCCCGTCATCCAGCAAGGTAAAGTCATTATTACGTTGAGCCGTCATAATGTCTTTAAACTTCGCACCGAATTGTTTTCCGAGTTTCGGGTTAACCTTGACAGCCCGCTCTCCATACTCGCTCGGAGAGGATGACAGTTGAACATCAACGATATTCACCGCATCACGGATCAACTCGATATAAGGCGCAAGCTTGTCAATTTCAGGGTGGGCAATCACCAAAGTCTTGAGCGGCAGACGCACGCGGCGACGATGCAGCTCACGAAGACGCAGCACCGCAGAACAAGCCTCACGGGCCATATCCATACCTTTAAGCACATCTTCATCAACAGGAAGGTCAGCCTTATTTGGCCAATCCGTCAAGTGAACGCTGGTCTCGCCTGTCAGAGCTGTATAAATCTCTTCCGAGATAAACGGCAGCAATGGCCCCAAGGCTTTAGACGCATAAACCAAAGAGGTATAAAGCGTGTCGTACGCATCCTGCTTTTCTGCACTTTTGGCCTCATCCCAGAATAAACTGCGGCTGTTGCGGATATACCAGTTATTGAGAGCCTCGATATAATCCGGAACACAGTTATAAGCTGACGGCAAATCCATATTATCCAGATGGCCTTCGATTTGCTCGATCAACTTCGCAGTTTTACCGAGCAAGAAGCGGTTCATCGGACTGTCAGATTTGGTCGAGATTTTAGCCTCGACATTTTCGACATTCGCATAAAGCGTGAAGAAGTAGAACGCGTTCCACAGGCGGATAATAACCGAGCGCATCCCCTTGACGATCTCACTATCATCCCTCGACATAGCCAGATCACCGCCTGTAATCAGCGGAGAAGAGCACAAATACCAACGCAGAGCATCCGATCCGAGATTGTTGAATACATCAACAGGATCAGGATAGTTCTTGAGACGTTTTGAGAGTTTCTGATGGTTTTCGTCGAGCACCACGCCATGGCAGATACAGCTCTTGAACGGCGCACGATCAAACAAAGCAGTCGAGAGCACCATAAGCGTATAGAACCATCCGCGAGTCTGCGCGATATATTCCACGATAAAGTCGCCGGGGAAGTTATCTTCAAAACGATCTTTGTTTTCGAACGGATAATGAAGCTGAGCAAATGGCATAGAGCCTGATTCAAACCAGCAATCCAGAACTTCCGGAACGCGGCGCATCATGGATTGGCCTGTCGGATCATCAGGGTTCGGACGTACCAGATCATCAATCATCGGACGGTGCAGGTTATCAACCTTCACACCGAAATCGCGTTCCAACTCTTCAATAGAGCCATAGACATCAATGCGCGGATAACGATCATCATCACTGCGCCACACAGGAATCGGAGCACCCCAGAAACGGTTCCGCGAGATGTTCCAGTCACGCGCATTAGCAAGCCAGTTACCGAACGCGCCGTCTTTAATGTGACCCGGAACCCAAGTAATATCTTGGTTCAGTTCAACCATACGGTCACGGAATTGTGTCACCGCCAAATACCACGAGTTCACAGCCTTATAGATCAAAGGCTGATCCGTCCGCCAGCAATGCGGGTAGGAGTGGAGAATTTGGTCGTGTTTCAACACAACGCCTTGCTTCTTCAAATCCTGAATGATTTTTTCATTGGCCTCGAGAATAACATTCTGTCCTGCATAGTCGGTGATCTCAGGTGTAAAAAGACCTGCTTCATCAACCGGCACAACAATAGGAATGTTGTTGCGTTTTCCAAGCTCCATATCCTCTTCACCAAAGCCTGGGGCAATATGAACCGTACCTGTCCCGCTATCCGCTTCAACAAAGCTATCGGCGAACACACGGAACGCACCTTCAAGGCCTTTGAAATACGGAAAGAGCGGGGTATAGGTCAGACCAACAAGGTCAGATCCTTTGAATTCTTTTTGAGGTTCGAAGTCTTTCAACTCGCGGGCATAACGCTCACGCGCCGCTTCGGCAATAATGACGCGCTGGTCATCTTTTTGCAAAAGAACATAAGTTAGCTCAGGATTAACACACAGCGCCATGTTGGACGGCAATGTCCACGGCGTAGTCGTCCAAGCCAGCAAACGTGTATTCGCACCTGTCTTGTCGTTGTCATTGAGCATAAAACCCACAGTCAATGTCGGGTCTGTGCGTTCGCGGTAAGAGTTGTCAAGGCGCGTCTCGAAGTTGGACAATGGTGTTTGAACGGCCCATGAATAGGGGACAATGCGGTATCCTTCATAGATCAAGCCTTTGTCCCACAGGGTTTTAAACGCCCACATCACACTTTCCATGAAGGTAATGTCCATGGTGCGATACTGATCTTCGAAATCAACCCAGCGCCCTTGACGGGTTACATACCATTCCCAATCTTGGGTAAAGCGCGTAACAGAAGTCTCGCACGCCTTGTTGAATTTGCCGATACCGTAATCAATAATTTCGCGCGCGCCGTTCACGCCAAGCTCTTTCTCAACAACCAACTCGGCAGGAAGACCATGACAGTCCCAACCGAAGCGACGCTCGACATGGCGACCTTTCATGGTCTGGTAACGTGGAACAATATCTTTCACGAAACCGGTTACGATATGCCCATAGTGCGGCAGACCATTGGCAAACGGAGGCCCGTCATAAAATACGAATTCATTGGATGATCCGTCGGCATTACGACGCGGATTACGCTCAACCGACGCTTCGAAAATCTTCTCGTCCTGCCAGCGCTTCAAAATAGCGTCTTCCAACTTTGCAAAGTCGGGGGATACGGGAACGGCAGGATATTTAGTCATAATTATTCTCTTCAAGCGTGTTAAAGTCAAAATTCTTATTTAAAAACAAGGCTAAGCGAGGCGGTATCTTATTGGATAGCCCCATCAAAGGCAACAGATTCTATCAGCAAAATCAACATATACCACCGACCTGATTTATTGTTTTTCAAGGGGTTATATGCTATCCCGCAAATATTCAAGGACAGAACGATGTAAGGGGTTCGGCAAATGGCTGCTTTCAAGCCACAAATTTTACTGATCGGAGCATCAGGCCAACTTGGGCAAGCCTTTCTGGCGTTGCCTGAATTTCCGCCCTCTATCCTCACCCCGACACACGAGGAATTGGATATAACTAGGCTCGAAAATCTGGACAAATACGGGGAAGATCACCTCGACATTGGCCTGATTATAAATTGCGCCGCTGCAACCGATGTTGAAACATTGGAAGGTGATCCGACATGTGCAGATCTGCAAAACAGAATTAGCGCAAAAAATCTGGCAGAATTTTCAAACCGATTAAAGGCTCCACTCATTCATTTCTCGACAGACTATGTATTCGATGGAAAAAAACAAACGCCCTATACAGAAAACGATGCAACCAACCCGATCAATATCTACGGCAAAAGCAAACGTGCAGGCGAAGAAGAAATTCTGACCCACGCAGAGCATGCCGTTATTTTTCGCACATCTTGGCTCATCTCGCATCGCGGAGAAAATTTCCTTACCAAAATCATTAAAAAAGCAAGAGGCGGTGAGGCACTAAAAATAGTCACTGACCAAATAGGCAGCCCAACCTCAGCAGATGATCTGGCGCGCATGGTCTGGGCGGCAATGCCGAAGATAAAAGAAAACAAAACCGTCACACTCTATCACCTGTGTAATACAGGGCAGACGAGTTGGTATGATCTGGCAAAATTTATTCTGGACATCTCCGGTATTTTCAGCGCAATAATTCCGATTAAATCGTCGGAATTGGCATCAAAAGTGAACAGGCCATCATACTCGGCATTGGCAACGGAAAAGTTTGTACAAGGGGTCAGGATCATGCCAAGAAGCTGGGAAGCTGCGGTTTCCGAGATTATTGCCAAAATAAAATGACAAAAAAGAGTATGAAAAAGTAGAAATGAATTTAAAAAAAGTCAGTATCGCACCGTTCGAAGATGTAATCGTCATAACGCCGCAATGCTTTGAAGATCATCGCGGAAACTTTGTCGAAAGTTATAACCGCAAAGACTATGAGAACATAGGTATCACAAACGAATTTGTGCAGGATAATCAATCTTTGTCTTTCAAGAAGGGAACTATACGCGGTTTGCATTTCCAGAAAGCCCCATATGCTCAGGCAAAGCTGGTTCGCGCCCTGACAGGCTCGGCTTATGATGTGGTGGTCGATGTCAGAAAAAAATCTCCCACATTCGGTAAATGGGCGGGGGTTGTACTCGATGCGAAAACACATCAACAAATCTACATCCCTGAGGGATTTGCTCACGGGTTCTGCGCGCTTGAAGACCAAACCATCATGAATTACAAAGTCTCTGCTTTTTATTCCAAAGACCATGACCGTGGAATTTTCTGGAACGATCCTGCACTCGCAATCGACTGGCCCCTAAATAAAGAAGACGCCATCTTGTCGGATAAGGATAAATCCTTGCCGCCACTGCAAGAGTATTCGGATAGCCTATAGTCCGTACCCGACTGCCTCGGCAGGGCTAAACCCGATATGTGGAACAGCCCCTTTTTTCCAAGTATGACCGACTTGTCCTTGGGCCAGAAGTTTTTTAATAGTCTCGAGATCATGCATGTTCACCAGATGCATTGGCGCACAGGACTTGATAGGTTGATGCAGGTTTCCGTGCAATATATAAAGATCAACCTGATCATCAGGGTCATAAACATGGCAGGAAATCGAAAGTCCGTGATCCAGAAAGACCGCCCAACTTTGGATATTTTCAGTCGCAACCTCCGCCAGAACATGAGGCTTATCAAGTGTCGTCATATAATCCTTCCATGTCTGGACAAGAGTATGTGCCAATTTATTCCCTCTGAAGTGCGGGTGTACCAAAAGCCCCTGAATGACGGAACTTTTCGTTTTCTCGGAAGAGGGTGGCATTATCATGACGCCGTTTTTGGCCTCAGAATTTTGCGGCATATAGATCAAGCCCTGAGCAACCATCTGTACACCGTTATGTAAGCCAAACCCCGCACCGCCTGAATTAAAGTGATGTGTTAATTTCCTAAAATCCTTGGGAACGATATAGACCTTCTCGTTTTGCGCCAGATCGTCATAGACAATTTGTTGTAAGTCAAGAATGGCAGGGATATGAGTTGCATCAAGTGTAGAAGCTGACAAGGCAAGGGATGTAAAATACTGTGTAAGATCGTTCATAATAAATCCTGAATAATAAAATCATGTGATAGGGCCGGGAAATATTCCGGAGAGGGGCGTCACAAATCAGGAAAATAAAAGAGAAAGCGAGTTAAACTGTTACATAGCCTGACGCAACGCGGTCATACGTCGTGCGCTGCGTCGTGCATCAAAGTCAAAATGGGCTGAACAGAAAATCATCATGGAATCATAAAAACATAAGTCGTCTATATTGTGCAAGATTTATTTAAAAAGAAAACGGCCCGAATGAACGGGCCGCTATGTCCTATATTCTAAAAGTCTTAAGCAATCTTGGCAATTTCGCTTTCAATGGCTTTAAGAGCATCATTGGCTTTTTCGGCGTTCGGGCCACCGGCTTGCGCCATAGTACGACGTCCGCCGCCGCCTGTGCCGCCAAGCTCGGCAGAGCCGACATTGACAAGCCCAACAGCATCAAACTTCTCGGAAACATCATCTGTCATGGTGACAGTGAGGAACGCTTTACCATCATTGATCCCGCACAGGATAACAATGCCTGACTCGATCTTTTTCTTGAACTCGTCAGCCAAAGAGCGCAGCTCTTTCGGGTTCATGTTCTCAATCACGCGTGCGATATATTTGACGTTATTCACTTCGCGAATATCATCACCGCCGCCTTGTTTGGCACTGCCGCCGCCTAAAGCAATCTGACGACGCAGATTGGCATTCTCGGTCGCTGCCTCTTGAGACTCTTTCAAAAGTTTAGCCAAACGATCTTTGACATCTTTCGGACTTGTCGAAAGGAGGGAACAAATCTCGTTAAGAGTTTTCTCTTTTTCACTCATGTAATTGAGAGCGGCATGTCCCGTCAAAGCCTCGATACGGCGGATGTTGGCCGCAACGGCACTTTCAGCCACGATTTTGAAGACGCCGATGTCCCCTGTCGCAGAAGCGTGTGTGCCCCCGCACAGCTCAACGGAATAATCATTTTCGGAGAGTTCTGACCCATTGCCGATGGCAACAACACGAACTTCATCGCCGTATTTCTCGCCAAACAGAGCCATAGCGCCTTTTTCAACAGCCGTTTCATGGCTCATCACGCGTGTGGTCACATTCAAATTCTCGTAAATACGATCATTCACAGCCAATTCGATCTGCAAAATATTGTCGTTATCAATGGCTTTCGGATAATTCACGTCAAAACGGAAACGATCAGGCGCAACCAAAGACCCGCGCTGCGTTACATGTGTCCCAAACAGATTGCGGATAGCCGCATGGAACAAGTGCGCCGCCGTATGGCTGCGACGTGTTGCATCACGTGCATCAACATTGATTTCCATCATGAAAATATCACCGACAGACAGGCTGCCTTTGGTAACTTTCCCAATGTGGACAAACAAGGAGTCGAGTTTTTTCTGGGTGTCTGTCACATCAATGCGGCAATTCTGGTTATGCAGAATGCCAGTATCGCCGATCTGGCCACCTGACTCAGCATAAAACGGAGTCTGGTTAAAGATCACGAGGATTTCATCGCCTTCTTTCGCGGTTTTAAGCTCGTTACCGTTCTTATCAAGAAGGGCAGTCACTTTACCTTCGGTCGCATTGGTGGAGTAACCCAAGAACTCGGTCGCGCCCAACTTGTCCTGAAGCGGGAACCAGACAGCATCAGTTGATTGGTCACCTGACCCAACCCATGATTGGCGGGCTTTTTTGCGTTGCTCTTCCATAGCCGCATCAAATCCTGCCGTATCAACGCTCATGCCTTTTTCCATGAGAGCCGCTTGAGTCAAATCAAGTGGGAAGCCGTAAGTATCATACAGTTTGAAAGCAACATCACCCGCCAAAGACTGTCCTTCGCCAAGTTTTGAAGTCTCTTCTTCCAACAGACGAAGCCCCGTATCAAGCGTGCGTTTGAACCGGGTCTCTTCGACTTTTAATGTCTCAGTGATATTGTCTTCATAGGTTTTAAGCTCAGCAAAATGGTCGCCCATTTTTTGAACGAGAGCAGGAACCAGTTTATGCATGTGCAAATCTTGGCAACCCAGCAAATGCGAATGACGCATCGCGCGGCGCATAATCCGGCGCAACACATATCCGCGGCCTTCGTTTGATGGAACAACACCATCCGCCATCAAGAACGCAGAAGAGCGCAAGTGGTCAGCAATCACACGGTGAGAGAATTTAAACTCACCATCCGGGTCAATGCCGCTCGCTTGAGCAGACGCCTCAATCAGGGTGCGCATGATATCGGTGTCATAGTTGTCGGTCTTGCCTTGCAAAACAGCAACCAGACGCTCCATCCCGCTACCCGTATCAATAGACGGCTTCGGCAGGGAAATCAGTTCATCAGCACTTTTTTGCTCAAATTGCATAAACACAAGGTTCCAAATCTCGACAAAACGATCTCCGTCTTCATCAGGGGAACCCGGAGGTCCTCCGGGGATATGAGCGCCGTGATCGTAGAAAATCTCGGAACATGGCCCGCAAGGGCCGGTATCACCCATGCGCCAGAAGTTATCATCTGTGGCAATACGAATGATTTTATCGTCAGGAAGACCCGCTACTTTTTTCCAGAGGTTAAAGGCATCGTCATCATCATGGTAAACAGTGACCAGCAAGCGATTGGCATCAATGCCGAATTCTTTGGTCAGCAAGTTCCACGCAAAAGGAATGGCATCGCTCTTGAAATAATCCCCGAAAGAGAAGTTCCCGAGCATTTCAAAGAAAGTATGGTGACGGGCTGTGTAGCCGACATTATCAAGGTCGTTATGTTTTCCGCCCGCGCGAACGCATTTCTGGGAGGTTGTTGCACGCGTATAAGGGCGCTCTTCAAGTCCGGTAAAGACGTTTTTAAATTGAACCATCCCCGCATTGGTGAACAGCAGGGTAGGGTCGTTATGTGGAACCAAAGAACTGGACGCGACTTTTGTGTGTCCGTTCTTTTCAAAATAGTCCAGAAACTTGGCTCTGACGTCATTAGAAGTAATCAAAATAAACCTCGAAAAGTGATGTGGTTACAACGTGCTAACAAGTAACAACAGGACACGGAGAGGGCAAGAATCGCTTCTGCCTTTTTCCAACGCATCCCCATTTAATTGAGCCAGTCACCTTAGCATTGAAGATAGGAGGGGGTCAACATATTGGATTAGAACCAAAATATAACTATGAAAAATTAAATCTGTGAGGAAATGTCAGAAAAATGCGAATAAAAATAATAATCTTGCAAAAAATATGAGTCGTATGGTTATATTTTTCCATGCAGACAACAAGTTTTATTTATGCAATCCGCCGCAACCGACGTATTTTTGCATCGGCAGGCGTCTATGTGCATTTTCTCCCCAGATAAGTAATCGTCTCGGGATAGGCGTACGCTTGGCTTCAGGTTTTCGAAACGTGGAGGGGCCTTGACATGGTGCTTTGTCTCAAGAAGATTTGTACCAAGAAGAAACGAGATTTGATCTCTTGGAACAATCTCCTATATTGGGCAAATCTCGTTAACAAGATGCAGAGCTTGATTTTTGTCCGATAAAGAAACGCCAAACAAAAAAGAATTACGGCTGCCCGTAAAAACGGCAAGGCTTTTGATTGGGGGAATTGCACTTGGCGCCCTATCTCTGGGGACATTCATTTCACAATCATATGCAGAAATCGGTATAAATATTGAGGGATTATCATCTGAAAAAGATAATGATCTGGATACATATATCAAAGAAATTATCATTCCACGCTACGAACAGGAAAAACCCTCCCGCGTGAATATAGAAGCTGTGCGGCAGGATGCGCTGGATGCACTCTACGCCAAGGGGTATTATGATGCCGAGGTTGTTGTGGAACATGACAAGAAAAACGTCAATCTGGATATCTCTGCGCATAAAATTTATAAAATAGGACGTATTTCTATTAAGGGGGCCACTGCCGATTTGAAAAGTCTGGAAGTGAAACAAGGAGAAATATTGGACGCCACACAAGTGTTGGCCGCCCAGAAAAAGCTCTACGCGCAAATTGCTAAAGACAGTTGCTTTTACTCATTAAATGTTACCCATGAAGTTACTTTAAACAAAGCCGCTAATACCGGGGACGTGACATTTCTGGTCACAACAGGCCCGAAAGTTGCCTTCGGAAAAACAGAATTTACCGGCGCAAAATCGGTCGACCGCGATTATCTCGCACACTTTATCAAATACAAAGAGGGAGAGTGTTGGGATGCTACAAAAATTGAGAAGAGCAAAGCAGAGCTGATCGAGAACGGGCTGCTGAGTCTGGTTCAGGTGAAATACCCCGAGACGCCGCCGCCATCAAATAGTGCTGTCCCATTGGTCTTTGAATTGAAAGAACGTGCGCCAAGATCTGTCAGGCTGGGTGCAAGCCTTTATACTGATGAAGGCATCGGTGTTGTTGCCAAATGGACACACAGAAATTTCTTTGGAGCAGGAGAGAATGTTACATTTGATACATCCCTAAGCCTGCTACGTCAAAGTATCGGGGTTGATTTTTCAAAGCCATATTTTTTACGCGATGATCAAAGCCTGTCTTTAGCGGGCCGTCTTAAAAATGAAGATTCGGATGCCTATGTAGAAACAGGCATTGAAAGTGCAGTCTCTCTGAAACGCCAGATCAATTCGCATTTGAATATAGGGCTGGGTGTCGGCGTGGATATTTCGCGCCTTGAAGATAAGAATACACAAGAGACAAATACATATGGATTACTTTCTTTCCCGATGGCGGCAAACTATGACAACCGCGATAATATTCTTGACCCTCATCGCGGATGGGCAGGCGTTTTATCTGTAGAGCCGTTTCTGGATGTGATGGGGGAGTCTTCGCCCTTTGTGAAGACGCGCCTGACAACCAGTACCTATTTAAAGCCTTTATCACGTGAAAATGCCCCGATATTGGCATTGCGTGGCAGTATCGGAAGTATTTTGGGAAGCGGCACCGATACTATTCCTGCATCGAAAAGATTTTTTGCGGGAGGCGGAAATTCGATCAGAGGATTCGGCTATCAAAAAGTTGGCCCATATGACGATGATGGTGATCCGGCGGGTGGGCGATCAATTATCGAAACGTCAGCGGAGCTTCGCATAAAATTCTCTCAGACATTGGGCGGTGTTGCTTTTGTTGACGCAGGTAATGTCTATGATGCAGTCGTTCCTGACCTCAAAGGTGGTGTTTATGTAGGGGCAGGCCTTGGGGTGCGTTACTACACAGATTTCGCGCCAATCCGTTTTGACGTAGCTTTGCCGATGAACAAAAAGGGTAATCTGGACCAGAATTTTCAGATCTATATCAGCATAGGGCAGGCATTCTAAATGGCGGCTTTAAAGACATACAAGAAAATGATCGGAAAAATACCCTCCAGAATAGGACGGGTTTTAGCACATCTTTTCTCTTTGGCCGTGTTGCTGTTCTTCGTTCTGGCCGTTTTTATCCAGTCCTTTTGTCTGTGGTTGAACAGTGATAAAGGCTCTATTTGGCTCAATGAGCAACTGTCCTACGTACAAAAAGACTCTTCCTATAATGTAATACTCGGAAATTTTCACTATGCATGGCCTTTGGCAATTGGCATCTCCCGATTGGAAGTCACGGATAAGCAAACAGGTCAAAAATTAGCAGAGCTTCAAGAGGCAAGACTTTCGGCAAGTCTACTGTCGGCTATGGTAAGCGAAGCGGAGGTCTCTCTTGATATTGAGAAAATAGCCGTTTATGCATTGCCTGCGCAAGCTCAGGGCAAGGAAAAACTCGGGGATCAAGGGGCGTGGGATGCAATCGAATTAACGGGCAGTCCTGTATCAAAAATCTATCTCGGTATCACAGTGAACCACCTGCAAATTGCGCAGCCAATTGTTCCCGAAGGTTTTGAAACATCTTTATCATTTGTAACCTCTGTAGACATCATCGCAAATACAATCAGGGCAAACGGGGTTTTGGCATTGGAAAACACAGTATCCGATGCTGCAGGCTTTATTCCATCCCGTCTTGAGTATCGGGCATCTGCAAATCTGGAAGACGGTCAGATGACTTTTCCATCCTTAAAGCTCGAGGCGCTGGGGTATAACGTTGATGCTGCCGGGGGCTATAATCTGGCAGATAAAAATTTCTTCCTGACAACAAATATCAGAATGTTGAAACCGGGAGACTATGTGTCCCCGGCTTTTTCTAAGCCAATAGAAATGGGTATGTCTTTTTCAGGAAGTCAGAAAAAAGCGTCAGGGGATATCAATATAACCTCCGAAGTTCAGGGAAAGGCGTTGAGCTTGTCAGCGCCGCTTGAGCTGGATACCGGAAAATTGATTCTGGCAGATATAAAAGGAAGTCTGGCAGAAAACAAACTGAGCGGCAATATAGAGCTGGATACAGAGCGTGGGGAACTGACAAATGGATATATCACGCTTGATGTAGCCTCTCTTGGTGTGATGAAAGAATTTGTTCCTGATCTTGATATCAGCGGATCGGGAAAAATAACCGCACAACTCGCCCCGGACATGAATCTGAACGGGATATTCAAAAATATCACCTATATGGGAGATGCTTTTTCAGAGGCGTCTTTCACTGCTGTAAAAAAAGAAAATGTGCCACAGATTGATTTTAGGATCCTGTCAAGCACACCACAGAACTTCAAGCTGACCGGTAGGGTCCTTGTCCCTGACACTAAAAATCTGCATGTGTCTTTAAGGGATATTCGTGCAACGACTGGTGCTGGATACCTTACCATCAACGGCGATGTTACCGAGCCGGAAATATCTCTGGATTTGTCTGCAAAATCATTTGATATTACGCAAGCGCCGTTTGTCGGGCTGAGTGAATCCCCATTATCTTTGATGAGAGCGACAGGGCGTATTGCAGGAAGTTTTTCTCGCCCCGAATTGGATTTCGACGGGAACTGGCAGTTGGCCAAGGGTCATAAAAATGCGGCAACGCTCACAACAAAAATATCTTTTCGCAATGAGCATGCGAATCTGGATGTAACGGGTTCAGGCAAAGGAATAAATAGCCTGATAGGTAAAATTGATCTGCCATTACAATTATCCTTGTCCCCATACAAAATAAAAATTGGAAAAATGAACGGATCATTGGATGGGGATTTTACTCTCGGACCGCTATTGCGCCATATACCGATGAATTCTTTTAAGGTTGATGGGCAATCACGTATGCATCTGGAATTCAGTGGTCCGGAAGACAATAAATTTAATGTATCAGGAGTGATTGATCCTGAAGAGATCAAAATTGATCTGCCAAGCAGATTCGAGACATCAATCCCCAGACTCAATATTGTCGAAGCCGGGAAGAAAGGAGAGGGGCTTCCATCTTCACTATCTGTTCAGCTAGATATTCTTTTTGATGCACCCAACCGGATTTTTGTCAGAGGCTGGGGGCTTGATACGGAATTTGGCGGGAAGCTTGGCATCAGCGGAGACGCTGCTTCACCGGATATTGACGGAACTTTAAGCTCGATCAGAGGGCGCTATGAAGAATTCGGAAAGAAATTCTCTTTGGATCGGGCTATATTACGGTTTGACGGCAAGGCGCCGCCATCTCCGTATTTTGACATTGTAACGTCAACGGAGGCAGGAGATGTAACTGCCCAAATACTGATCGGCGGAAACGCAGAAAAACCTGAGATTAAATTAGCCTCGACACCGGTTCTTCCCGAAGATGAAGTTCTTTCACGTATTCTGTTCGGGACGAGTTCAGGGCAGATCAGTCCGTTTCAGGCAGTACAATTGGCTCAAGCCTTAAAGAAATTCTCGAGCGGTTCGTCAGGAACTGATTTCTTTAATCCTCTTGTGGCGTTACGGAATATAACGGGACTGGACGATATTACTGTCGATGGCGTAGGCACAGAGGGCGCAACAATCGGGGCCGGAAAATATATTACCGACAAAGTCTATGTGGATGTCAAAAGCGGTACGGCAGAAAACTCCGGGTCTGCAAGTGTTAAAATAAAGCTGACTCCCGAGGTCTCTGTGGAAAGTAGCGCGAACCAGAGCGGCTCAGCTGGCGGCAGCGTCTTTTGGGAATGGGATTATTAAGATAAGAAAATTCGGTAAATAGCGTTCTATGAAGCGAGCTATTTAAAAAATATTTAAAAAGTAACATCATGACTTGTTTGCCTGAATAGTGTATGATGATCCTTATGCAAAGACTTTTACTTGGATTTATGGCGCTTTTGATGCTCACGCCCGTTCTGACGTGCGCTATGCCATTTTGTCCCGTAAAGGCAACGCAAGCCGCTGCAGTTTCTGCCTCCATTGACGAAAGTAATCTTCCGCCCTGCCACCGTCAGGCTTTGAAGAAAGGATTGGAGACTCCGACAAAAGAAGGGGTGATGCTTGCGCTGGATTGTATGGGGATTGACCTGTTTAATTCAGGTGTCACGACAGATATGCCATACCCCGATATTGCCGCGGACATGATCCATTATATATGGGTGGATGTGGCCGCAGGATATGGGGTAATGCCTGAGTCTGTGCGTACCATTCGCGGTCCTCCCGATGACATGGTCAGGGTCGAATATGCTCCGCCCTTAATTCTTACAACGCAACGTTTTAGAATATAGCCACAGCTCTTTTCCCGATTATGAACCCCGGAAAGGAGCTTTGCTGTGCGCGCTTTACTATTTATTTTTGTACTTTTTTCGTTTGTTCCAGCGGTATTTGCCGCAGAGGAATATATTTGTCCTATGCATCCGCACATTGTCGGAACAGAGGGCGATAATTGCCCGATCTGCGGGATGGCCTTGGTGCCCAAAATCTCTAAACCTGCCCCCACGCCTGAAGCAGAGGCCTCAAGGGAAGAGGCAGAGATGGGCGCATTTCAGATTGATCCAGTTTATATTCAAGCTCTGGGGGTAAAAACTGCAGAAGTGGCACCTCACGAATTCGGAAAAGAAATCAGGGCCTTTGGAAAAATAGTTCCGAATACGCGACTGGAATATGCTGTAGATGTCCGAACGGACGGCTGGATCATAGACCTTCCGACGAGTGCTATCGGGGATAGGATTAAACAAGGGGATTTATTATTCACCTATTATAGTCCTGATCTTATGGCCGCACAGACTGACTTTCTGGTTGGCGCGCGCTTGGGAAGCGGGGTAGGCGGTCCAGAGCAGCGCCTACGCCTCTACGGTATGGATGACAGGGCGATTTCGGAGTTGAAAAAGAACGGCAAGTTTTTAGACCATACTCCGTTTTATGCCCCTATAGATGGAACAGTCATAACACTGGAGGTTCGTAAAGGGTCGCATGTGAGCGCAGGGGGGAATATTTTGAAGTTGCAGGATTTTTCCAAAGTCTGGGTAAATATTGATGTTCCTGTCCGTGATGTTGGCTTTTTGAAAATCGGAACACAAGCAGCTCTCACAATACCTGAAACTGGAGAGAAGTTTGGCAGTGCAGTCGAGTTTATCCATCCAGTAAACAATCCCGAAACACGCACCGTCACTGTGCGCCTGGCACTTGATAATCTCGATGGGCGATTGAAGCCCGAAACTTATGTAGATGCAGTGTTCCAGTCTGAAGTCAGTAAGCGCCTTGCCGTTCCCGAAGAAGCCATTTTGTATGGGGCAAGCGGATCCTATGTTCTTGAGAATATGGGGGGTGGAAAGTTCCGGCCTGTCATGGTCAAAACAGGTATAACAACAAACGGTCTGACTGAAATCAAAAGTGGATTAAAGACAGGCCAGAGCATAGTGAGATCAGGCCAGTTCATGCTCGATGCGGAGAGCAATTTACGAGGCGGGATGGCACAGATGAATCACGATGCGGAGATGTCTCATGAATAATCATTTGATACATGATCCGTCTAACAGCTTTGTGGCAAAAATCATAGATTGGTCTGTAACCAATAAGTTCTTTGTTATTTTGGGGGCATTGGTAATCCTGGCCGCAGGAATAAGCGCAGTTTTTAAAACGCCGCTGGATGCCATTCCCGATTTGTCGGATACGCAGGTCATTATCCGTACGGATTGGGCCGGTCAAGCCCCGCAAGTAATTGAGGACCAGATTACATATCCCCTCTCGACGCAAATGCTTTCCTTGCCGAGAACAAAAGTTGTGCGTGGATTTTCTATGTTCGGGACAAGCTTTGTCTACATAGTCTTTGAAGATGGGGTGGATATGTATTGGGCCAGAAGCCGCACATTGGAATATCTTTCCCAAGTGCGGGGAAACTTACCAGCAAACGTTGAGCCTCAACTCGGGCCTGACGCCACAGGGGTCGGCTGGGTATTTCAATATGCCATCTACGATCGTACAGGTGCTCATGATATGGCAGATCTGAGGAGTATTCAGGATTGGTTTATCAGGTTTGAATTAGCACCGATTGAAGGGGTGGCCGAGGTCGCAAGTGTCGGTGGCTTTGTAAAAGAATATCAGGTTCTGGTCGATCCCGATAAGCTCCGCGCATTTAATGTTTCGTTGCAATCCGTGATAGAGGCAGTGCGGTCTGCAAATCGTGAAACAAGCGGGCGAACATTGGAAATGGCGGAAACCGAGTATTTGATCCGCTCCTTCGGATATATCCGAAATCCTGAGGATTTAAAGCAGGTTGTGCTGGTGGTTCGTGACGGGGTACCTGTAACCGTAGGCGATGTTTCGCGTGTTGTAGAGGGAGCAGAAATGCGCCGTGGAATAACCGAGCTGAATGGTATCGGTGAGGCGGTCGGCGGAATAGTCATCATGCGACCTGATATGAATGCATTGACAGTAATCAAAAATGTGAAAGAGCGTTTGGAGATTATCAAACAAGGACTACCTGAAGGGGTGGAGCTCAAAGTCGTTTATGATCGGAGTAAATTGATTGAGGGATCAGTTTCGTATCTGAATTATAAACTGATTGAAGAGAGTCTGATCGTTGCCTTGGTTACATTCCTATTTCTTCTTCATGCGCGCAGTGCCCTTATCGCAATTATTACGATTCCTTTGGGTATTCTCTCTGCGTTTATCGTCATGAATATGCAAGGGATAACAGCAAATATCATGTCGCTTGGTGGGATAGCCATTGCTATTGGCGCAATGGTAGATGCCTCGATTGTTATGGTTGAAAATGCACATAGAAAACTGTCAGAATTATCTGAATCTGCAACAAAAGAAGAGAAAAACAGGGCATTACTGTCGGCAGCAAAGGAAGTCGGTCCCGGATTGTTTTTCTCGTTATTGATTATTACCATTTCTTTTTTGCCTGTCTTTGCATTAACAGGTCAGTCAGAAAAGCTGTTTGCCCCTCTCGCTTACACCAAAACATATGCAATGGCTGCTGCAGCATTTCTTTCTGTAACGCTTGTTCCTGTGCTCATGCTTCTTTTTATCAGGGGAAGAATTCGCCGTGAAACGGAAAATCCGATAAATCGAATGTTTATAAGACTCTATAAGCCGTGTTTGGAAATTGTGCTGGAATGGCGGAAAACCACTATAGCAGTGTCTATCATCTTTCTTATAAGTACAGCATTTCCTGCATCAAGATTAGGAAGTGAATTCATGCCTTCTCTGGATGAGGGAAGTCTGCTGTATATGCCCATGACTCTTCCCGGAGTGTCGCCAACCAAAGCACGTGAAATCCTGCAAGTTACCAATCGCCAGATTATGACGGTTCCAGAAGTCGACTTTGCATTCGGAAAAGCGGGGAGATCAGATTCTGCCACCGATCCGGCCCCTCTTGCTATGATTGAAACATGGATTGAGCTGAAGCCACATTCCGAATGGCGAGAAGGAATGACCACGGAGAGGCTTGTTGAAGAGTTGAATTCCAAAGTTGGGTTGCCGGGCATGGTGAATAGTTGGGGGTATCCAATCAAAATCCGCCTTGATATGTTAACGACAGGGATAAGAACTCCGGTTGGTATCAAGGTTTCAGGGACCGACTTGTCAGGGATTGATGAGATTGCAAAGAAGGTGGAAGGATTGGCTCGGTCCGTATCCGGAACACGAAGCGCTATCGCTGATCGTGTAATCGGCGGAAAATATATCGAAATCATTCCTGATCGCAGAGAGATTGCGCGCTATGGTATTTCTTTGGAATCTGTACAGAAAATAATTCAAACAGCATTAGGCGGAATGCAGCTGGACGAAGCTCTTGAAGGGCGTGAACGCTACCCGATTATGCTGCGCTATGACAGGCCGTTTCGAGAAAACCTGTCTGTCTTGGATAATATTCTGGTGTCAACTCCGGCGGGTGTACCAATTCCGCTGGCAGATCTAGCAGAAATCCGTGTTGCCGAAGGGCCATCCATGATTAAATCCGAGGATGCGCGCTTGAACGGATGGGTTTTTGTTGATGTGAAAGATCGTGATCTTGGATCATACATCAAGGACTTGAAGGGTGCTTTAAAAACACTGGATCTTCCGCAAGGATATACACTCCAAATATCGGGACAGTTTGAGCAGATGCAACAGGCAAATGCAAGGTTGTCTATAGCCATTCCTTTGACTGTCCTGATTATCCTGATATTGCTTTATCTGCATTTCGGTAGATGGGACAGGACTGCATTGATTATGCTGTCCGTACCGTTTGGGGCTATAGGAGGGGTTTGGAGTCTATGGATTGCGGGATATCATATATCTGTTGCCTCTTCTGTAGGATTCATTGCATTGGCAGGAATTGCCGTTGAAACCGCCATTGTGATGCTGATCTATATTGACCATCAAATGCGGGATCATTGGCCCAAAACGTTCGGGCAGCTTCTCGAGAATGTTCGCCATGGAGCAATCCAGCGCGTGCGCCCGAAAATGATGACTGTTTCGGTCATTGTCTTAGGCCTGATCCCGATCTTTCTGACCGATGGGCCGGGGGCTGATGTTATGCGCCGCATCGCTCTGCCCATGGTCGGAGGAATGGTAACCACAACAATCCTGACGCTTGTTCTCGTTCCTGTGCTCTATACAGTCTACATGCAGTGGAGGTTAAAACTTCCGTCCGAGAAGATATAAATGGGATTCAAATGAGACAGGATTACCTCTTGCCATATACTGCCCCCTAGTATATTAAGAGAGCATGCCTCACTCACCGCAAGAAAAAAAGAAAGCTATATCACGTCTGCGCCGTATCAAGGGGCAGGCCGAGGCGCTCGAGCGTGCCATCGAGGATGGGGAAGAGTGCGGAAAAGTCCTGCAACAGCTCGCGGCCCTGCGTGGAGCTGTCAACGGAATGATTATCGTTGTACTTGAGGGGCATATGAAAGAAACATTCGATCCCGCATCGGGGATAGATGCTATCCCGCGCAAAGTTTTGAAAAACAATTTGGATGAAGCCCTAACACTCATCCGCTCATACCTTAAATAATTTACCTGAAATAACTCTTGAAAGGAAAAATCATGAAATCACGTGCCGCAGTTGCCTTTGGTCCCGGAAAACCATTGGAAATCGTTGAAGTCGATGTGGCTCCCCCAAAAGCTGGTGAGGTCCTTGTTAAAATTACTCATACGGGTGTTTGCCATACAGATGCATTCACCTTGAGCGGCGACGATCCCGAAGGAATTTTTCCTGCAATTCTCGGGCACGAAGGCGGCGGGATTGTCGTTGAAGTGGGTGAAGGCGTCGAGTCTTTGAAAGTCGGGGATCATGTTATCCCGCTCTACACAGCAGAATGCCGCGAATGTAAGTTTTGTAAGTCAGGAAAAACTAACCTGTGCCAGAAAGTACGTGCCACGCAAGGTAAGGGCTTGATGCCTGACGGAACAACGCGTTTCTCTTATAACGGAGAGCCGATTTATCACTATATGGGGACAAGCACTTTCAGTGAATATACAGTTGTTCCTGAAATTTCTTTGGCAAAAATTAACCCCGAAGCCCCATTGGAAAAAGTATGTTTGCTGGGGTGCGGGGTCACCACAGGGATCGGCGCCGTCCATAACACGGCTAAAGTCAAAAAAGGCGAAACAGTCGCAGTCTTTGGTCTGGGCGGAATTGGTTTGGCCGTTATTCAAGGCGCTCGCCAAGCCGAAGCTGGCCGTATCCTGGCGATTGACATCAATCCTGATAAATTCGAACTGGCCAAACAAATGGGGGCAACAGAATGTATAAACCCGAAAGACTTTAGTAAGCCAATTCAGGAAGTCATTGTTGAGATGACAGACGGCGGCGTGGATTATAGTTTCGAATGTATCGGCAACGTCAATGTCATGCGCTCTGCATTGGAATGTTGCCATAAAGGATGGGGCGAAAGCATCATCATTGGTGTTGCAGGTGCAGGTCAGGAAATCTCAACTCGTCCATTCCAATTGGTTACTGGGCGCGTCTGGAAAGGCAGCGCATTCGGCGGTGTGAAGGGAAGAACACAATTACCGGGGATGGTTGAGGCCTCTATGCGCGGAGAAATTCAGCTGGATCCATTTATCACCCATAATCTGCCGCTGGAGCGCATCAACGAGGCATTTGACCTGATGCACGAAGGCAAATCCATCCGCACCGTAATTCACTTTAACAAGGATGCCGCTTAATGAAACTTGTTGAAGAGCATAGCAGCTTTGGGGGGCGTCAGGAAGTCTGGGAACACAGCTCATCCGTACTGGATTGCGCGATGAAGGTTGGAGTCTTTCTTCCCTCGAAGGCCAAATCGGAAAAATGCCCTGTGCTCTATTGGCTATCGGGCCTGACATGTACCGAGCAAAACTTTATAACCAAAGCAGGTGCCCAGAAATGGGCAGAAAAGCATGGGATTATTGTTGTGGCTCCTGATACCAGCCCTCGCGGGGAAGGGGTCGCCAATGATGATGCATATGATATGGGACAAGGTGCCGGCTTTTATATCAACGCAACACAAGATCCTTGGGTTAAAAATTACCAGATGTTTGACTATATCACAGAAGAATTGCCGAAGCTGATCGAGGGACATTTTCCTGCAACCTCTGTGCGCAGCATCTTCGGACATTCCATGGGGGGGCATGGGGCGCTTATTTGCTACCTCAAAAAAGAAAATTTCTACAAAAGTGTCTCTGCTTTTGCGCCCATAGTCGCGCCGACACAAGTGCCTTGGGGTACGAAAGTCTTCACCAATTATTTGGGAAATAATACGGAAGACTGGAAGCAGTGGGATAGTACAATCCTTCTCTCCCGATCTTCTCAAAAACATGAAATCCTGATTGATCAAGGCACAGCTGATGAGTTCTTGCCGCAGTTGCAACCGCAACTTTTTGCGGATGAAGGAAATGGAAACGGTCATAAGATTATGCTGAATATGCGTGAAGGCTACGATCACAGCTATTATTTCATCTCGACCTTCCTCGAAAGTCATTTCGACTATCATGCCCGAAGGCTGGAGGGGTAGGGCAGTTGGCCATTTTGGTCATAACTAATTTTGTGCCGTTGGAGAAAATTTAAGTGTGGTGAAAATCACCTATTGATATTATCATTTCGGTATCTTTCGGGCGCTGGGAAAATTATGCGCCCGATATAAAATCGGGAGTTTGCATGTCTGAAAAACGTGATTTCAATCAGGAAACTAAAGACAACAAAGATCGTCAGTATTTCTACGGATTTGATTACGATGTCATGCATCCGTTTATGATCAGATCATTTTTACCCCATTTGCGAGCAGGAAATGCTCTGGAATTAGGCAGTTTCGAAGGGCGGTTTACAGCACGCCTCACTGAACATTTTGATGAAATTGATTGTGTCGAGGCATCAAGTGACGCGGTTGCTAAAGCGCGTAGCCTGTTAATCAAAGATAAGCAGGTTACAATTTTTGAGGGCATGTTCGAGACTGTAACGCTCCCGAAGAAATACAAAAATATTATTATGACGCATGTTCTGGAACATGTGGAAGACCCAATAGCTGTTTTGAGGCGTGTCAATGACGAGTGGTTGGATGACGAAGGGCGTTTCTTTCTTGTCTGCCCGAACGCCAACGCTCCGTCGCGGCAGATCGCGGTTAAAATGGGCTTGATATCCCACAATGCCGCTGTGACAGGGGGTGAAAAACTTCACGGACATTACGCAACATACTCTCTAGACACTTTGGAGCGAGAAGCAAAAGCCGCGGGTCTGAATGTCATCTTGCGTACCGGTATTTTCTTCAAGGCATTGGCAAATTTCCAGTTTGATAAGCTCTTACAAACTGACATTATCTCTCCGGAGTATCTGGAGGGATGCTACCAGCTGGGTCAAGTCTATCCCGATTTGTGCGCGAGTATTTTTCTAATGTGCGAAAAAGGTCAGGCGTCTTAGGCCATCAAGGTCATCAGGCTATCTCTTTATCCTGTTCCAGTATATCAAGAAGATAGTCCCGATAGATGCTTTTTCCCATGTTTCTGGTCATATCAAAAAATTGTTCGTCGGAGATCCATTTTTTCCGCCACGAGATCTCTTCAGGACAGGCAATTTTCAATCCTTGCTGTTCCTCGATCGCAGCCACGAATTCACTAGCTTTTAAAAGTGCATCGTGTGTACCGGTATCAAACCACGCATGCCCACGGCCCAGAATTTCAACATTCAAAAGGCCGTCTTTTAAATAGAGCTTATTGAGATCGGTGATCTCCAATTCTCCTCTAGGCGACGGTTTCAAAGATCTTACACGTTCAACGACAGTGGTGTCATAGAAATATAATCCGGGAATTGCATATCTTGATTTAGGGTTTTCAGGTTTCTCTTCTAAAGAGACGGCCTTGTAGTTTTTATCGAACTCGACAACGCCAAAACGACCAGGGTCTTTTACCCGATAAGCAAAGATAGTAGATGAAGAGGGCTGCACTTGATTTAAGCGCTTTAGAGTTTGGTGAAAGTAGCTTCCATAGAAAATATTGTCCCCCAAAACCAAACAGCTTGGATTGTTGTCGATAAATGATTCACCAATCAAGAATGCTTGTGCAATGCCGTTCGGAGCATCTTGCTTCGCGTAGCTTAATGAAATACCCCATTGGGATCCATCCCCCAATAGTTTTTCGAAAAGCGGGAGGTCGTGGGGGGTCGAGATAATCAGAATATCCCTGATTCCTGCCAGCATAAGCGTGGAGAGAGGGTAATAAACCATGGGTTTGTCGTAAACTGGGAGCAATTGCTTCGAGATGGCTAATGTTGCCGGATGCAGTCGCGTGCCGCTTCCTCCTGCAAGAATTATACCCTTATGAGTGCTATCCGGTTTCATAGGCATTATTATTCATTTTCCCATAGGTTAAAACAGTATATGATTTGAAAAATAATAGCTCTTTTGGATCGTCTTTTAAACTGGTTTGTCTGTTGTTCAAATAAATACCTATGAAAAAAATATATGTAACACGTCCGTATTTTCCGCCCATAGAGGAGTATAAATCCTACATTGACCGGATTTGGGAGGCTCAGCAACTGACCAATCATGGTCCGTTACACAATTCCCTGGAAAGTGAGATTAAATCCTTTCTGGGAGTAGAGAATTTTCACTTTGTTACAAATGGTACATTGGCTCTACAAATAGCGTTGCGCGCTCTGGATATAACATCCGGCGAAGTCATTACAACACCATTTTCCTATGTTGCCACTGTGTCTTCTATTTTATGGGAGCGGTGTACACCGGTTTTTGTGGATATTGATCCTAAAACATTTTGTATTGATGTTAATAAAATTGAAGAAGCAATAACCGAAAAGACCAGAGCAATATTGGGGGTGCATGTATTCGGGTATCCGTGTGCCGTAGAAGAAATTGAAACCCTTGCAGAAAAATATAACCTGAAAGTTATCTATGATGGTGCGCATGCATTCGGGTGCATATATAACGGGAAATCGCTCCTTGATTATGGGGATATTGCTATTTGTTCGTTTCATGCGACAAAAGTTTTTCATACAATAGAAGGCGGCGGCATTATTAGCCGTGGGAATGACATAGGTGGGAAAGTAGGGCTCCTAAGAAGTTTTGGCCATGTCGGAGATGACCATTTCGAATTGGGAATTAACGCCAAATCTTCCGAGATGCAAGCTGCTATGGGGTTGTGCAACTTAAAGAAATTTGAAGATATCGTGAACTCCCGCCGAAAAGTTTTCGGGGTGTATGATGCGTCTCTTCCACATGAAAGTCTTCGAAGGCCTGAAATGCCAGAAAATCTGGAATATAATTACAGTTATTATCCTGTGGCCTTTAAGGATGAGATGACGTGCTTGCGTGTTTTGAAGACCCTGAACGAAAATAATATTTTCCCGAGACGATATTTTTATCCGTCTCTGAATACGCTGCCTTATGTTGATCCTGTCGAGTGTCCTGTATCGGACTCTCTATCGAAAAGAATTTTATGCTTGCCTCTCTACCATGATCTCGAAGAGGGGGCTGTGCGCAGAATTGCATCGCACATCACCGGAGCCCTAGGTTCGGTATGACAAAAATCGGAATCATGCAGCCATATTTCTTACCCTATCTGGGGTATTGGCAGCTCATCAAGAGTGTAGATACATTCGTTCTTTACGATACAGTGCAGTATACAAAGAAAGGCTGGATGACTCGCAACCGCTATTTGTTGAATGGAAAAGACGAGATGTTTTCCCTCTCTGTCAAGCGCGCATCATCAGAACTGGATGTGGTTGATAGGGAGCTTGCAGATGATTTTGACAGAGGGAAGCTTCTGAGAATTCTCGGGGGAGCGTACTCTAAAGCCCCATATTTCAAACAGAACTTTCCTCTGATCGAAGAAATCGTCCAATGTCCTTGGAACAATCTGTTTTCTTATATTGAGCATTCAATATATAAAGTCTGTGAGGCGCTCGAAATTACGACACCTATTGTTAAGTCTTCCGATTTAAAACAATGTTCCCGCACCCTGAAAGGGCCGGACAGGGTAATGGATATTTGCCTGGAATTGGGAGCTGATGAATACATCAACCCGATTGGGGGGCTGGATTTGTATAAGAGGGACCTGTTCCTTCAGGGTGGAATAAATCTGAAATTTTTGAGGTCTTCCCCTATGACATATCTGTGTTTCGGACAGAGGTGTATTCCTCATATGTCGATAGTGGATTTAATGATGTTCAACAGTCTGGACCGGATTGCCGCAGAATTAAATAGATTTTCTTTAGAGTGAATGATGCACTGGATTAAAAAAGGATTGATATTCGAACCAAAAAAGTTCAGTGGAAGAGGATGGATGATGTCCTTTGCCCAAGGTCCTGCAACATACATTACGGATGAGTTTATAAGAGTGTATTTCTCATGCCGTCCTGATGCCGATGTAAACGGGCAATATGTCAGCTATTCGTCTTTTGTCGATTTTGATCGCAAAAAATTCCCTGAAATTTTAAGGGTTGCAGACGCGCCTGTTATGCCATTGGGGGGCTTGGGCATGTTTGATGAATTCGGAGTCTATCCTTTCTCAACTCTCAGAGATGAAAAAGCATTCAGGGCTTATTATGGCGGGTGGACACGCTGTGAATCTGTACCGTTTAATGTGGCAATCGGTGTGGCCGAAAGCCATGATGATGGCAAAACTTTTGAGAGAATAGGTCAAGGGCCGGTCCTGTCTTATTCTCCGGAAGAGCCGTTTATCCTCAGTGGTCCGAAGATCCGGAAATTCGGAAACACATATTTTCTCTACTATATTGCTGGGAAAAAATGGATTGTCGATCAGGGCCGCCCAGAGCCTGTCTATCGTATCAGACTAGCAACGTCCGAAGACGGAATAAACTGGAAAAAACACAATAAGGACTTAATCGAAGTAAAGGTTGAAGCCGATGAATGTCAGGCCAGTCCCGATGTTATTTGGCACAATGGAAAATATCATATGTTTTTTTGTTATCGCCACAGTCGCAATTATCGCGGCAAAGAAGGTGGCTATAGAATAGGATATGCTGTATCGGATGATGCCATAAATTGGGCCCGTAAAGATGATATTGTCGGTATTGATACATCTGAAGATGGCTGGGATTCCGAGATGGTCAGCTATCCGCATGTCTTCGAATTGGATAGCCAAATTCATATGCTCTATTTAGGAAATTCTGTCGGTCACGAGGGGTTCGGCTGGGCTGTTCTGAATGGAGATCTGGGAGCATGACACTCAGCTGGAAAAAAGTAGGAAAAATATTTGATGCCTCGAAGTTGATATCGGATAATCCTTTATCGGCAGGTTACGCGCAATCTCCGCAGGCCGTGGTTTTAGAAGATCGTGTTCGGGTTTATTTCTCGACACGCTTGAAGGAGCCTGGCTCGAGTAAGTTCCTGAGCCATGTCGCTTTTGTTGACTATTCGAAGGATTTAAAAACTACACTGGGAAAAAATGCCGATCAAGTGATCCCATTGGGAGAGTTGGGGTGTTTTGACGAACATGGCATTTTCCCGTTCAGCCCGTTTGATGATCGAGGATCTCTATCTGCATATAGTTGCGGTTGGAGCCGGCGTATTTCTGTCTCTGTCGAGACAGCAACCGGATATTGTATGAGCGCAGATAAAGGGCAGACCTTTCAAAAATACGGCACAGGCCCAATAATGGCAAGCGATATGAGTGAACCGTTTCTGGTGGGAGATTCTTTCGTCCGCTATTTTAATGGCACCTATCATATGTGGTATATGTTCGGGGAACGGTGGATGAAAGAGACAGAAACCAGCGCCCCTGACCGCGTATATAAAATAGGGCATGCAGTCTCTAATGACGGTATATGTTGGGTCAGGGATCATAAGCAGATTGTTACCGATCAGCTGCACGCGAATGAATGTCAGGCATTGCCAAGTGTTGTCTATTTCAACAATCAATATCATATGGTCTTTTGCTATCGCGATATCTTTGGCTTTAGAGATAATCCTGAAAAGGCTTATCGAATTGGGTATGCCGTTTCGCAGGATTGTCGTGTATGGCAACGTTGTGACGAAAATCTGGGATTGGGTCTGGGAAGGATCGGGGAGTGGGACGGCGCTATGATGTGCTATCCGCATCTCAAAATAATCTGCGGAACCCTTTTTCTTTTCTATAACGGGAACAGGTTTGGTCAAGAGGGTTTTGGTGTCGCAATTCTACAAAGTAGCGGGCTAAGCTATACGCAAAATGAGAGCAGGATGTGGCATCTGGTAAGTCACTTTCAGTCCTTGGATAAAGCATTTAAGGATGAGCTGCTTGCCCGGACTTCTATAGAGGAGTATACGGTCAAGCTGGTTGAAAAATCATGTCGCTATGAAGTATGGGATCAGGACAGGCTCGTGGGTATTCTGGCCGTATATTTCAATCGGGAGCGCATGCCATTTGTGTATATCAGTAATATCAGTGTATTGTCTGATTATCAGGGCAAAGGCATTGCAAAAACGCTATTATCAAAACTGGTTGATTATGCTAGAAAATCCGGACTCCTCTATGTTGAACTGGAAGTATCCGCTGATAATAACCGAGCGCAGGCGTTTTATAGAAAACAGGGCTTTGTAGAGGCAGAAAGAAAAACCGGAATCCTAAAGTTACGTCTCAACCTTTCGGAGTAATCATTGTGGCGTCTGCCCCCATAGTAAATTATTACACCTTTAGCCCGACAACTGTTGAGGCCTATCTGTCCAAAAATGATTGGACAGGGTGTTGGGAGTATTTGGCGGAAATTCTAAAAAGCTTTTCAAGTGTATTCAATCCGGGCATCAATATCATGCTCCAGAAGGATCTGGAACATGATGACCAGAAGAGTAATGTAGAAAATTTTGGAAAACTTCTCGGTGAGCTGATTTTTGCGTTGCTTTGTGATCCATCTGCTAGACTTCCCGATAAAAATTTCTTGGCCTTAATCAAATTCCATGAAGTGCTTCATAATCTTTTCTCGCTCTATGGCGTTGAGCATACAAATGAAGTCGTTGAAAATATTCTGGCCGGATCTAAAAAACTATCCGATATGGATCAGAAGCGTATTTTACTTCTGATTAGTTTAAGGCATACTATTGATATAGTCACCGTTCTGAAGCGCACGGATTCCAAGTATCGTGTCTCTGCATATTTGTCCTACATGGCGTACCAGTCTTTGTATGATAGGCATGTCTGCGAGAATAAAATAGCGCTCTATGCGCTGAGATATGATTTCGAACGCTGCTATACGGATTTTGATGATCTATCAACTGCACTGGTTGCCTATTTTAACTGTAGTTATCTCAACATTCCTGAAAGGCATTTGATTAAACAAAATATCAATAGGGCAGTTCAGAAGTTCGTGAAATCATATCAGGATCAAGCTGATTTCAAGAGATTTATGCGCGTGGATTCCGAGAGATTCAAGCCTGTTGAGCGTGGTACTAAGCCGCGTATGGTTATCATTATGGAGATATTTTCCAAAGGCCATGCAATGGTAAGGAGCTGGGGGGCATGGATCAAATCTTTACAGAGTGAATTTGATACAGTTATCTTTACCAAGGATACGGAAGCAAACAATCGACTGGAAACCGAGTATGGCCCTGTCGAGATATTTGCCAATCTTGGAGAGTTTTTACGTTTGTTCAAAAAATACCATCCCGATGTCATGATGCTCCCGTCCGTGGGTATGGAGTTTTTTGGGATTGTTTCCGCAAATATGCGCTTGGCTGATGTGCAAATTATGGGGCTGGGGCATCCGGCCACAACAATGAGCGAGAACATGGATTTTGTCTACGGACCAAGGCAAATGTACTGTGATAAAGCGTTTCCTCATGAAACTTTTATCATGGATAATGCGCCATACAGATTTGTGGCAAATTTATCTAGGGACGAAGTGTTGTCTGTGCCTGTAGTCAAAAGGGACAAGGGCAGTAAGATTCCATTGCGTGTCGCTGTTGTCGGGATGCCAGTTAAGTTTTCAGCACCGTTTATAGATTTTCTAGGTGAGATTCAAAACGATGCGCAATGCGACATTCAATTCTCTTTCCACATCGGAAGTGTCGGATTGGAAACATTATGCTTCAGTAAGGCTATGAAGCAGAGATTTTCGGGATGTTCTTTCTATGGGTATAAATCCTATAAAGATTATCTTTATACATTAGCCAAGGCTGACATCATTCTTAACCCGTTTCCGTTCGGGCATACAAATACATTGATTGATACAATGCTTCTGGGCATCCCGTGCATGGGCTTGCAGGACATTGAGCCTGCATCAAGAACGGAGGCATACATACTCGATATTTTAGGGTATGAGGATCGGTTCTCTGCGAAAACACAGGAAGAGTATAAACGGAAGTTCTTTGATCTTGCAGAAGAGATACTAGCGGGGCAGGGGCCAAATATCGACCGTGGATATGTGTATGATAAGCTCTACGGCCTAGAACAGAGCTATGATTTTGGTAAAGTTATAAAGTGGGTATATGACAATAGTTACGCAATAAAAAAATTACCCCGCAAGTCGTTTGTTGCTCTGCAAGATATAAATGAGGCAATCTGACCTTCATACAGTGATTGGCAAATAGGCTATTTTGTGAACAGCATTGTAGATTATCCTGATTATCTGATTTGTCCTCGGGCAAGAACATGCGATAAAGATAGATAAATTCAGACTGCGTTTATTGTTGTACAAAATTTCACCTCTACATAAAGGAAGTCTTTGGTATGCCCCCTCACATGCCCACAAAACGTTTAATGATCAGTACAGCAATATGTGCGCTTGCAATTGCATTGTCAGCGCAGGATGCACATGCGGCCTGTATCACGGTCTCCACAGCCAGCACGGCGACTATTTCGCCAGCCTCGGGGGATTGCATCAATATTACGTCAACAGGATCTGTGACTGCCGACCCTGTAATATCCGGCGTATATGGTGCTGTGACTTTGACGGGCATTACCGTTGACGGGCGCCTCGAAAAAACAGGACCTGCTGTGGGGGTTAGTCTTGGGGCCATCCATCTGGACAGTACCTTAACGGCGGCCTCGGCAATTCTGAATGGCGGAATATCTGTTTCAGGAACACTGTCCAGTGCGGGGCGAGGTATATACCTGAATGACTTTACGGTTAATGATGGTTTTACAATTGAAGAGACGGGATCAATCATTTCGAGCAGTCTCGGTATCAATACGGTTAATACAACGATTATTAACAGCGATATTATAAACCGTGGTCTTATCTCTTCCGGCAATACATCAATAGGCTTAAGTGCTTCGGGTGGCGTGAATGGCGCTTTACGAAATTACGGAACAATTTTTGCCCCGAGCATAGCAATCAATACCAGCTCAACGATAACTGGCGGTATTACCAATTATGAGGGCGGAAATATTATTGGGCGGGCGCAGACGGGCGTGAATGATTTTACCAACGAAGGCACGTTTACCAATAAAATAAACTCGAGTAGCTCCGCTTCGGCAGCCACAGGGACCGCATCGAATAGCAGTGTCAATAATTTTGTACAATCCTCTACAGGGCTCTATCAGATGGCCGCAAGCGGTACAGCTGTGCGCGGAACAGATTATTCTTCATTAACTGCAAGCGGTAATGCAATAGTCGGGGGATCTGTTTTTATTGATGTCGCCAACAGCTTTACGGCCTCGACAGGAGATACTCTGGCAAGCGTTTTTCAGGCTGGAGGAGCCGCAACCAACAATATTACACAAATAACAGATAACTCGCTGCAATATGCCTTCAGAGCGGTCATGAATGGCGCACAGGATATTGATTTTGTTATTACCAATACCGGTATCACAAGCATTGCGGGAGCCAACACTACCGGAACCGGTGGCACGCGTTCCACCCGTAATGCCGCACATATCATTGATGGTAACAGCGATCTGCAAGAGTATTTCTCGGAAATGACTTCTGCCACCGATGTTGTAGAAGCAACCAAAAGCACGCTCCCTCTGTTGAGTGGCGCGCAGCAAGTTGCCGTGAATACATCACTTGTTACGATCAATCGGATCGTGCAGGCAAGGGTCGAAGGTAGTAGCGGGCTATCTGCCGGCGATGAAGTGCACTCTGATCGGTACGGATGGGTAAAGCCTTTCGGGTCTTGGGCAGATCAGAATAATAAAAACGGCGTGGATGGCTATACAGCGCGTACCGGAGGCGTGGTCATAGGAATGGATGGCGCCGTTTCGAATGCAGCTCGTCTTGGCGTTTCTCTGGCCTATGCAAACTCGAATCTGAAAGGGAAGTCCTCAGTATCATCCAATAAAGCAGACGTAGATACTTATACGCTTCTTGGCTATGGCAGTTATGTATTGCAGGATGATCTGGAACTCAATTTTCAGGCAGGCGCAGGCTATAGCCAGACCGATGGAAGTCGGTCTCTCTCCTTTGCAAACAGTATTGCCTCCTCGGATTATGACAGTTGGAACGCCACGCTGGGGGTTGGTGTCGGGAAACTCTATCATCTTTTCCCTACGACAACAGTTACACCATCAATACGGACAGATTACACCTTTGTGCGAGCAGATTCATATGAGGAAACAGGCGCAGGTGTTTGGAATCTGAATGTTGATAGCAAAACCAACCAGCAATGGATTTTTGAGGCAGGCGGAAAAGTAGATCATCAAGTAACGGATGACGTTCGTATCACGGCCAATCTTGGTGCCGGTTATGATGTTCTTAATAGTCGCCCAGACATCGTTGCTGCTTATGCCGGAGCACCCGGCAGCGTCTTTACAAGCTACGGAATAAAAAGCGATCCATGGCTGGGGCGTGGTGGCTAGGACTATCGGCAGATGTGGCTGGTGCAGAACTTAATTTACGCTACGATATTGAAAAACGCTCCGACTATACCAACCAAACCGCCAGTGCCAAACTGCGCTGGTCTTTCTAACGCCGTAAAGAGCAACTTGAATAATCGACTGACCGGACCCGATAAGCCCGTCTGTTCAGGAAATTCTTATTTAGTATTTATTGAAGTTGTCTTGCCTCATGGGGGGGTATTGGGGCAGAAAAAGGAAGTATCTCACGGCATGCCAGAAACAGGCATGCGTGTATACCTCCCGAATTGCGGGCTAGTACGGAAGGTTATTTGCTTGTCTTGGAAAACAAATGACTAGATGGCTGGGGCGGCTGGATTCGAACCAACGAATGGCGGTACCAAAAACCGCTGCCTTACCACTTGGCGACGCCCCAACAGTCAAAGCGAGCCAGAAACTACACAATTCATTTCTATAAGGCAAGCCCTAAAAACGCATTTTTTCAACTATTTCTCTGCAAGCCACTGGGTCAGTTTACCCCGTGCAACAGAGTAACGTTCGCCCAACAGGCCCGTAGCATCTTTTGCCGCCTGAATATCCTCATTTTTGGCGGAGCTCTCGATGTGGGCACAAAGCTGCGAGAGTTCTTTAAACCCAAAGTTTCCCGCCATTCCTTTAAGTTCGTGTGCCCGGGCGCGAAGTTCTTGAGCATTGCCGTTAACATAGGCGGCCCCGATACTTGCAATAAGCTCATCTGTTTTTTCATAAAAACTAATAAGAATTTCATGCATGGTGTCTGCAGGGAGGCCACCGGTCAGGGAGGTCAGCATCGTCTCATCCAGCCCGAAAGCTGAAAGAGACTTCGGGTCTATATCATCAGAAGGCAATAGGGAGGCTTGGGGTTGTTCTTCAAATTTTCTGACAGCCATCTCAAAAGAGTCTTCGTCTTCATCAAGATCCAGATTGAAGCCGTCTTTCAGGAAATCCAGATTGGTATCAATCATGTGCGGATCTTCAGCATCAGCAGAAGGATCGAGGCTGACAGGATTGTCTGGTGCATGAAGGTGGGAAGTTAAAGGTAGCGCTGTTTCACTGACGGTCTCGAAGCCGTTATCATCACCTGAAATTTTTAAATCATCGGAAGGTAACGATGCGGCTACGTCTCCTGTCTCTTCTTTAGAAGGGAAAGAGGATTCTTCTTGCAAAGGGGCAGGCCTGTATATGAGTTCTGTATTCCATGCAAATGGCTTTTGGCCATCTGCCTTGATAAGCATATCAGCTAAGGCCTCAAGGGTAATCGGTTTCGCAGCAAAATCATTCATGCCTACGTGACGATAGGCAGTTAAATCGGAGTCTGCAACATTCCCTGTCAGGGCAACAATCGGGATGCCGGCTTTATTAGGGAGATTAAGATTTCTGATGCGATTGGTGACTTCCATGCCATTCATATCCGGAAGCTCGATATCCAGAAAAATGACATCAAATTTGTTTTTGGCGAGGGCCTCAAGTGCATCTTGTCCTGATCCTGCCGTTTCATAGGAAGCACCAAGCTTGCTGACGAAGCCTGCAACAACCTTTTGGTTAATACCATTATCATCGACAATAAGAACCTGAAGGTTTTTATTGAGAGAAATTTGTGAAGTAGCATTAGAAGAGGTGTGTGCGTTTTGGTGCGAATCAGGGGTATCTCCTTCATCCTTTCCTTCTTCACCAGCAGGAAGATCAAGCGTGAAAAAGAACGTAGATCCTTCACCTTCTTTACTGCTGATGCTAATGCCTCCGCCCATTGTTTCAATGAGCCGCTTGCAAATGGCAAGCCCGAGGCCTGTACCGCCATATTTCCGGCTGATACTGGTATTGGCTTGCGCGAAAGGCATAAAGAGTTTCTTTTGTTGTTCTGGACTGATACCAATACCTGAGTCTTGAACAGCAAAGTAGAGCTGATAAATTCCCTGCTTGGAAAGCTCCTCACTGGTCAGGCTACGTATCCGCAAATAGACATTACCTTTATTGGTAAACTTAATAGCATTGTTCAGTAGGTTTAAAAGAACCTGACGCAGGCGTGTAGGGTCACAACGTATCCAGGTTGGAACAGCCGGATCAAGTTCAAGAATGAGATCAACATTCTTGGATGCCGCATGCCCGCTCATCAAAGTATGGATAGTGCGCGCCAAGCGTCGTATGTCACAGTTCAGGACCTCAAGCTCCATCTTGCCGCTTTCGATTTTCTCGTAATCAAGAATATCATTAAGCAAAGCCAACATGGCATCCCCAGAGTCCTTAATGGTGGAAACATATTCCCGCTGCTCTTTTGTAATCTGCGTGTCTTGTAACAGTCGGATCATCCCCATAATTCCTGTCATGGGCGTTCTGATCTCATGACTCACGATGGCAAGAAAAGCAGATTTTGCGCGGTTGGCTTCATCTGCCGCGTCTTTTGATCTGCGCATTTCTTCCGTTTGTCGTGCGGCCTGCAATTGCATATCCGCCATATTTTTACGTTCCCGCTCAAGGACCTGAATTAGGCGCTTATGCTCGGAAATCTCTTTTGCCTCTTTTAACGGAGCGGAGTTCAAGTCAATCTGGTCGTCATCGAAAGAGTCATTCTTGACGATCAAATTGTTCAAAGTTGTCCCTGACTCACGGCGTGTACTGGAAAATAAGACAGAGGAAAGAATAGAAAGGCAGAGAAGTGCTTCTCCGATCATCAGATTCCATTTGTTCAGATTGATAATTTCAAAAGAGATTAAAATCATCCAGAACACCATACCCCCCAAGAAAAGGGTCATAGTCGCAAGACAGAGCAGGGCAATGCGCCGCCCCGCAAAAATAAAAGGCCATGTCGAGAAAGCAGCCAGAGCACAGGCAAGTCCGATTGGCCCGTATAAAAGGAAGGTCGCCAAATTAGGCATCGGGTGCATCAGGATCAGTCCGGTAATGCTTGAAATCATAAACAGACAAGTCGCACCAATAATCAGGGAGGGGGGCAAATCATCACGAGCACCGGGGGAAGTCCATAAGGCGCCGATAATCATAAACGGAGTAACAGCCCAAGTCAGCGGTATCAGAATGTCTGTCTGGGTAAGGCTTGTAAATAAATATTTTGTTACAAACAGGTGACGGCCAAAGGTAGCAAGCCAAATCACAGAAATAAACAAGTAGGACAAATTGCGCGTGGATTTATAGATAGCAATCATGGAAATAAATCCCGCAAGAGAGATCGCCGTGACGATCCAGTCTGTCCATGTGTCCAGAGGAGTCTCAAGCCGCGGGTTAACCAGTTCCGGCGAAATAATTGTCAACACGGAGGGGGCGCTGCGAACATAGACAATAAGAAAGGTCGTTGTTTTTGGATGCGCGGTAATGCGCAGAGTTTCTGGGACGGTCTTTGTGGGATTGTTGAGCGTATCGGTATTGTAAAGATATTTACCCGTATTCATGTCATACAGCGAAAACGCTTTAAGTGTAGTATAACGGCCCGAGAACTGGTTGCCGAAGCTCAGGCGCCAGTTATCGTACGAGCTGATGCTGGAAAATGGAAAAATCATCCACGCGGTTGTTCCACGGTATCCCATATTATAATGGTTCTTTGTCGACAAATACGGCGTGAGTTTTCCTGAGCGAATAATGTTCTCGACTTGTTGCCGTGTCAGGGTATTCCCGTGATCTTCAATGACGTAGTACCTATCTTTGAGTCCGGTACGCTCGGTAAAATCACTTAATACCGTTCCCGCGTATTTTAAGGTCGCTGCTTGTTGCGCCGTCTGGCCAGAGGCTTGTGCTCTCGTTTGGGCATGAGCATGAACGGGAAAGAGGAGGTATAAGAGCGCTGCTGCCGCCAGTAGAATGGGCAGGCGCAGATTAAAAAGGTGAAATCCTTTCCTGTCAGGATAGAAAAAGGACGTGCGGTGACAATTCATAGTTCTTTTCTCCGCCGCGCAATGGGCTGGGAACAGTGTCTGGACTAGTCGGAGAGGGGGGAGGGGAAATCCCCATGAGACCCTTTACCCGAACTCTCACAGTGGCGGATAAAGATTAATTTTTTGTGTAAATAAAAAGAGGAGAACCTATTGTTTTTCCAGAATGTTCTGGGCCAGGAGGCGTACCGCCTCGGGATAGGCAATATGTTCTTTTTCCAGAACGCGAGCGGCCAAGGTGTCCGGCGTGTCACCCTGCAAAATAGGGACGGATTTCTGGATAATAATTTCGCCCTCATCTACTGCTTCATTCACATAATGAACGGTGCATCCTGCCTCTGTCTCTCCGGCTTCGATTGCGCGTTCGTGTGTATGCAGGCCTTTGAATTTTGGTAATAAAGAGGGGTGGATGTTAATCAAACGACCGCGCCAAGGGGTAATAAAAGTGGGCGTAACAATCCGCATAAATCCTGCCTGACAGACGAGGTCGACAGGATATTTTCCAATCTCCTCAAGCATGGCTTGCTCAAAAGTCTCGCGGCTAGGAAAATCCTTATGCGGGATAACGGCTACAGGGATACCTGCCTTCTTTGCGCGCTCAATTCCAAAAACGTCCGGAATGTTACAGACCACTAACTTGATCTCGGCTGGGAAATCAGCCAAGGCACAGGCATCTATCAGCGATTGCAGATTGCTTCCTCGCCCTGAGATTAAAACGGCTAAACCGATTTTGGATCTATTCACTGTCATGCTGTCAGGTGGTTATCTTATTTCTACGCATTGCGCACGGACACCGTCTGTGATAACACCAATTTGGAAGACAGTCTCTCCCGCTTCGGTCAGTTTTGCTGTAACCGTATCAACATCTGTCGCACGAACAATTGCAACCATACCTATCCCGCAGTTCAAAGTGCGGGCCAAATCGTCATTTTCAATGCCGCCCGCCTCTTGTAACCAGCGGAAGACAGGAGGGATGTCCCAGGACGAGGCTTGGATATCAACGCAGAGCCCTTCCGGAATAACACGCGGTATGTTTTCGAGAAGCCCGCCCCCCGTAATATTGGCCAATCCTTTGATAAGACTCGTATTTTTAACGATCGGCAAAAGAGATTTGATATAAATTTTTGTTGGGATAAGGATCTCGTCAACAATGTTACGAGACGAATCGTATGGCAATTGGTCGCTGTATTTCAAGCCCTGATCTTTGATTATTTTACGAACAAGAGAGTACCCGTTGGAGTGAAGGCCACTGGAGGCTAATCCGAGAACAATGTCGCCGGATTGTATCTCTTCCCCTGTTAAAAGTTTTGAGCGTTCGACAGCCCCGACGGTAAATCCTGCGAGGTCATAATCACCATCCTCGTACATGCTCGGCATTTCTGCTGTTTCACCGCCGATTAACGCACATCCGGATTGACGACATCCTTCGGCAATTCCGGATACAACCGAAGCTGCAACATCTACATTCAGTTTTGAAGATGCAAAATAGTCGAGAAAGAAGAGAGGTTCAGCCCCCTGGACAATCAGATCGTTTACGCACATCGCAACCAAATCAATTCCGACCGTGTCATGCTTTGCGCAATCAATGGCAACACGTATTTTTGTACCCACTCCGTCCGTGGAGGATACAATCACAGGATCTATGTATCCGGCTGCTTTTACGTCAAATAAGGCGCCGAATCCGCCAATCCCGCCCATAATTCCGCTGCGATGGGTGGATTTTGCCATGGGTTTAATCCGTTCGACCAACTCGTCTCCTGCCTCTATATCGACACCGGCTTCCTTATATGCACTCTGTTTCATTGAAAAGCGCGCCTTTCTTCTATAAATAGGGGGTAATCGGACCTCCAAGCCCGTTAATCTCTGGATATGTATTTAGACGTTTTGCCATGAGCCGTATAGCTTTTTCTCTTCTTACCCTTGCCATGTTCTGTGTTTCCTTTTTAGGAAATGCAGGAAATCAAGCCTTAAACCAAGCATTGGCCCAGACAGCTTATAGCGGAGCCTCCAATGGTTATGCGATCTCGAATGTCGAAGTCGATGTCACGGATAATAGTTCTGTAAAAGCGCGCGATAAAGCCTTTGTCGAAGCTCAGTCCAAAGCCTTCAGGCAGCTGGCAGAGCGTTTCGGGCGGGCTGATGTAAGTCCGTCTCCTGAAATGTTGTCGTCCTTGGTTCAGGACTTTGAAATCGAGAAAGAACAACTTTCCAGCAAAAGATATCGTGGATCGTTTACTATCAGGTTTCGTGAATCTGCTGTGAACAGCTACTTCGGAAGTACGCTCGGACATGACACAGGATATCAGGCCGTGACAAGTAAATCTCTGATCTTGCCGTTTATGCAGGTAGGGAAAGAGAACTTGCTGTGGCAGAAAGACAGAAACTATTTCTGGCAGGCAATTTCATCCAATCCGTTATTTGCTTCGAACGCGTATAACCTCCCTGTCGGGAATGTATCTGATAGTACAGATGTTTGGGAGCGTGATCCGAATGTTTTATCCATGTCTTCCATCAGGAAGATCAAGGAGCGCTATGGCGTGACAGAAGTAATTGTCGCGTCGTTCAGGGAAGAAGGACGTGGGCAGGATGGTTTCCGTTTGGATCTTTATCGTACGGATATGAACCGCGTCGATCTGGTAAAAACCATTCCGTTCAGCGCGGCATTGACGTCAACGGATCAAACCGTCTACACAAAGGCTGCGTCTATCCTGATGCAGGCCCTATCAAGCGGATGGAAGCCTGTAGTCCAAAATTACGGAGACTTTGGAATGCTGGACACAGCCACAGATTCAGGGGAGGGAACATCCGGTATACAGTCCGCACCCGTACCCGAACATATTATGGGGTCTGTTACACACTCACCGATAGTACAGCAGCGAGAAGCAGGTTCGACAGGCGGGATATCTTTTGCCACTCAGGGGAACAAATCCGTAAAAGCAATATACCACTCAGTCAGTGAATGGGGGGAATTGCAAAAAACACTTAAAAAATGCCCATCCATTTCCGGCTATCGCATTCTGGCCGTGAAAGTTCGTGAAGCGGAGCTTTCCTTGTCTTATGCGGACTGGCCCGCTGTCATCAAAGATCTTGCATCTTACGGCTATCGTGTTCAAATGTCGCAAGACGGTAATGTAACAATCTCCAAATAACCCTTAAAGTGCAGGACTCAGGGAAGGACCTATCATGAAATTATCCCAACAGGCTATATTCTGGGTGCTTGCTCTCGGCGGGCTGATCGGTATTATATGGCTCTTCAAATCCATATTGTTTCCGTTTGTGTTGGGGGGAGCAATTGCTTATTTGCTGAACCCCGCCGTGAATAAGCTGGTACGAAAAGGCATGAGCCGCCGTTGGGTAGTCCTGACAATTTTGGGGTCATTCATTTTATTGTTCTCGGTCCTTCTGGCAATTATTCTGCCTATTCTTGTAAAAGAAGCGATAGGATTTGTAAAAGATGCGCCGGACTACGCGCACAGAATTTGGACGTTGCTTGAGCCGCAAATTATATGGGTACAGGAAAAAATTGGCCAACAGATTACACTCGATCAAATTCAGGAAGCTGCAAAAGAGAATATCGGTAAGGCACTGCAGGTCAGCAAAGGTGTTCTGGGTGGCATTACATCCGGAGGATTGGCTATTGTTGATTTCTTTACGACCTTGCTGATCACGCCTGTTGTATCCTATTTCCTTTTGAAGGAATGGCCACGTGTTATGGCTTTTGTAAAAGACCTTCTTCCTAAAGCGCATGCCGGAACAATTTCAGACCTTGCAGGAAAGATTGATAAGAAAATATCGGGTTTTGTGCGCGGACAAATAACCATTTGCTTCTTTCTAGGCTTGGCGTATGCAATCGCACTGAGTATTGCGGGCTTGAATTATGGGTTTCTGATCGGGTTGGGTACAGGAGTCCTATCCATCATTCCGTTTGTAGGCTCTGCACTGGGGCTTGTGACATCTGTGGGGGTTGCTTATTTGCAATCAGGCGGGGATCCTGTTTTCATGGGAATTGTTCTTGGAATATTTGTATTCGGACAATTTGTCGAGGGGAACTTCATTACCCCGAAAATTATGGGAGATAGCGTCGGTTTGCATCCTCTTTGGATTATATTTGCTTTGATGGCAGGGGGATCTTTGCTGGGGTTGCTTGGGATGTTCCTCTCGATTCCCGTTGCTGCCAGTATCGGTGTAATAGTTGCTTTCCTGATCGAGCGCTACAAGGCGAGTATATATTACCGTCTGGATGTAGCGCCTGAACAGATTGAAGAGATTAAGTAATAGAAAGAAGTGCGTAAAAGTATGTCGAACGCGATTCAGCAGCTCCCTTTGGATTTGATATTTGCTCCTGCAATGGGGCGACAGGACTTTATGGTGGGAGAATGCAATCAATACGCAGTGCAGATGATAGAAGCCTGGCAGACAGAATGGGCCCCATACCCGACATTGACGCTCTACGGACCGAAAGGAAGCGGGAAAACGCATCTTGCCGCTGTCTGGCAAAAACTATCGAATGCTGACTACCTGTCTTTGGAACAATTCACCGAGAGCAACGTAGAGGATTTGATAGGGGCAGAAAGAAACTATGTTATAGACCGGTTGGAGTTCCTGATCGGAGAGAAGGATCAGGAAGAAAAACTCTTCCATCTCTATAACGCTTTCAGCCAAAGCGGGAAATATTTTCTGAGTCTTTCGACAATATCTCCTGAGAAACTCTCATTTGAGATCAAAGATCTGGCCTCGCGTCTGCGTGCTGCTCAATCAGTAGAGATTAAACCGCCCGATGATGATCTTCTGGTGAAGGTCATGGCGAAGCGCTTCTCTGACCAGAATTTCAGAATTGAGCAACAGGCGCTGGATTATGCAGTGCTCAGAATGGAAAGATCCTGGATTGGACTGGATGACCTTGTTGAAAAGATTATTCGGATTGCAACAGCCATGAAAAAAGGAGATCTGACCAGACCTCTGATTAAGATCGCCATGACAGATGCGCGGATTGATGAAGATTAGGATATAAATTCAAGGTGTGCGATTCGGAATATATGTTGGATGAGTGCGTATAAATCCATCGCCTGATGTCAGGAAATGTAATTTACAGTTGGCGGGGGATATCTGCCACCACTCATCACAGGATACTTCAAATACACATGTTGTTGAGGACGGAAAATCATTTTTCAAAGCTGCCAGCAACTGGGCTGGATCGTTTTGTGCCAGATGGTGAACCAATCGGCATATCCCCGGATTATGCCCCACAACCAGAACATTTTGGGCTGTATCGGGAAGGTAACCAGCCATTGCAGTCAACATGTCTCTCGGCGACGCCGCGAGATAGAGTTCGGTACCACAATCAACTTTTTTAAAAGGATAACTATACTGGCTCTCTATTTCCTCTGCCGTCTGTCGTGTCCGAGGGCTGCCGGAATGAAGAACAAAATCAGGATGAATTCCACGTAAGATCAGTTGATTGGCAACAAAGTGACTTTGATGAATGCCTTTCTTGTTCAGGGGGCGTTCATAGTCATGAGAAGCCATTTCCAGCTTCTCTCCGTGCCGCGCAAGTATAAGAGTTTTCTTATTTGCTTTTGGTGTATCCAAAGAATCCGTATCCATAGGCCTGAAATTCCGCATGCTTGGTCGTATTAAAAGTGACCCCGTTACTAATGTTATTCATGATAGAATAGCTGTCACCTTCAGGAAGTGAAAATTTATGCGGTTCGGGACTGACATTGAACATGCATAAAATTTTCTGGTCGCCTAATTCACGAACCCATGCAACAAACGGCTCTTCGCTATCAAGTACCAAAAGATCGCCTTGAATGAGGGCGGGGAGTTGCTTTCTTTGGGCAATAAAGTTTTTGTAATGGCTCAATACGGACTGTGGGTCTTCTTCTTGACTCCAGACTGACAAATGGCGGTGAGGTTCCCAGAATTTAATCCATGGCTCATGTGCGAATGTAAATCCGCCATGCGGCTTTTCAGGGTGCCACGGCATCGGGGTGCGTCCGCCGTCACGCCCGGCATGTTCTGGATAAAGGGCCATATCGTAAGGATCTCGCAAATCTTCAAATGCAAGCTTGGCTTGAGGAAGACCCAGCTCTTCTCCCTGGAACATGCAATATGATCCACGCAAAGACAGACCCAAGGCCATAATCATCAAGGCAATTTCTTTCTGAAGGTGCTCAGGAGCGGCTGTTCTTGTAACGGCACGAACGGTGTCGTGGTTGCTTGTAGCCCAGCACAGCCATCCGTCTCCGAGTTTTTCTTCAACACGCTTAATGGTGCTGATAATATCCTGACGTGTCATGTGGGAACCAAGAAGACCAAAGGAATACGCCATGTGAAGGCGATCAGGTCCTTGAACGTAAGAAGCAGCAATCGCTTCACTATCATCCCCTCCGGCTTCGCCCAAAAGACAACGGTCAGGCCATTGGTCAACATAAGCTCTCAGCTTTTTGGCAAATGGAATAACATGTGGGGTACACATGCTGTGAACGCGCTTCTGATAAGACATCGGGTTCGAAAGCGGCATATCTGATGGAACAGGATCATCCGCTGTACGAATGGGGTTATCGCGCAACTCCGGATCGTGCTGATAGGTATGGATAACGTCCAGACGGAATCCGTCAACGCCACGATCCAACCAGAATTTTGCAATGTCGAAAATCTCTTCTTGGACCTCGGGATTCCAGAGGTTGAGCGCAGGTTGCGATGACAAAAAGTGATGGAGGTAGTATTGCTCGCGACGGGCATCCCATGTCCATGCAGGGCCTCCGAAGTAAGACAGCCAGTTATTCGGAGGCGTCCCGTCAGGCTTGGCATCAGCCCAAACATACCAATCTTTCTTGGCATTATCGCGGTTCATACGGCTTTCATGAAACCAAAGATGCTGGTCTGATGTATGAGACCAAACTTCATCAATGATAATCTTGATATTGCGTTCATGCGCATGACGCAACAAGCGATCAAAATCATCTATATGCCCGAAAATAGGATCAACGGTGCGGTAATCAGAGACATCATATCCGAAATCTTTCATTGGTGATTTGAAGAACGGAGAAATCCAAATCGCATCAATCCCAAGGCTGCTCAGATAATCCAAGCGGCGTTCGATTCCTGGAAGGTCACCAATCCCATCCCCGTTCATATCCAGAAAACTACGTGGATAGATTTGATAGATAACGGCACCGCGCCACCATTTATTATCAGTCATAAAATCACCAAACTTGAAAAACTTGTATGTTTTTTAAGGTAGTTTCAGCAAAAAAACTATACTGGGCAGTGACTAAAATGGCGCTCAACTTCCCGTGCCACTTCAATAATAAAGTTAGCGCCTTCTTGAGCTGTATCAAGGTAAGTGTGGCAGTTATCAGGAGCTTTTGGCCCAACACCAATAGAGTAGCCGCCGACATCATTAAAGACGACAAACATATCAACATCCGGCTCGCTATCTCCGATGCTCACGATAAGTTTACCCGGGAACGTTTGTACAACAAACTCGGCAGCTGAGCCTTTATCAATACCTTGGGGAACAAATTCAATATGAGTGTTATGCGGCACTGATCCGGACTTGATGTGTACACCGTCATGTCGTGCATATTCATCAGCTACACGCTTCAGGTGGTTAAATGCCTTCATGCGATCAGTAGCATCAGTAAGTGCAAGGGTAATGGCACAGGTCTTGCCGTCTTCGATTTTCGCGCCGGGAAAAGATAATACTTCTTTTTCAAAAAGTTGAATCAAAGTATCTCTGTTTGGAACAGGATTGGATAAAATAAGCCGACCATTAGGAGCGGTAATGCGTGCCCCCATTTCACTGGCAATCCAGAACTCATTTCGAAGGTTGGGGTAGGCAGTATCAAAAAAAACTTCAGGCCTTCCTGAAATGGGGAAAATGATATTCCCACGGTCTATAAGAATGCGATAGGCTTTTTCAAGTTCAGTTTCAGCGGGAAAACCGGTGTGAATTCCGACCGGACAAGAGACTGTAGCCCCGTCTTGATCGGGAACCCAAACAAGGTTGCCCTTAATAGCTGCGTCCACAGTAATAGCACTTAACTCATGCAATGTATGAGAACTGATCGACATTTTACAACACTCCTGCCTATTTACCCTTTATTTGACCTATTTATAGAAAAAGACGAATAAGCAAGTCAAAAATTTTTCGTATAATATTCTGTAAAACTGTGCATAACCTTTACTCGACTATTCATAAAGCGTCAAGAAATTATTTGACATATTATATATCCCTGCTGGCACAAATTTTGATTGGGCTGATATCGCTCTGGAGTTGGGTTTTAATAGACGGGGCCGACCACGTTAAGTCACTCAACATGGTCACATCATATCCGTGCTCATGCCCGTCAACTGCACTATCCCAACAACAAAAAGGGGTTTCTACGCCGGCAATAAAAAGCCTGCCAATTCCTTGTTTTTGCAGAAATTCATGAAGTCCTGTTGTGTGACGAAACCCTGTAGCACTAACCGTTGTAAAAGCAGAATTTAGCTTTTTAATGAATGAAGAACGGGTAGGGTATAGAGGTCCGTTCTGCCATAAAACGTATCCCCCGCTGACCACAGAGTTCGTACATTTCCCAAATCCCGGATCTGTTTCAATGAAGATCGGCCTAATAGATGTCTCTTCAATGAATCTCTCAATTTGAGCAACCATGATTTTTTGCTGGTCGGCTGGGTAGCATTCCAGTCCAGTATCCGTCATATCAATGACCAGTAATGCCGCATCTGAAAAAGAATGAGAAATCTTCATGGGCATTAGTTATACATAATATATTTATATAAGCAAGATATTTTTTGCATAAGAGACGCTAAGGCGATATAAACTTGAGTATGCTCAACATAGAAAAAAGCGGAATTGCAATATGACTGTCCTGATAGCCGACATCGGTGGAACAAATGCACGGTTTGGAATCGTGGATCAGCAAGGGACACACGACCTTAAATATCTGGAATGCAAAAATTTTGCTGGCCCTGTCGAAGCGGCAGAGCACTATCTGAAAGAAATATCTTCTAAAGAACGCCCGAAATCAGCCGTATTTGCCGTTGCAGGGCCTGTCGGGGGAGATTTGATTAACTTTACCGGAAGCCCTTGGACGTTCCGCGTATCTGCTGCAAAGCAGGAAATGGGATTGGATGTTTTCGAAGTCATGAACGACTTTAAGGCAAACGCTTTGGCCATTCCGGGAATATCTTCTGCGCTGCTCCACAAGGTGGGCGGCGGCGAGCCTGTTGAGAAGGCGCCAATCGGTGTAATAGGTCCGGGGACGGGTCTAGGGGTTGCTTACCTGACATGGGCAGGGGATAGATACGAGGCCTTCCCAACCGAAGGCGGACATGTCACATTCCCTGCGACAACCGAGCGTGAAGTCGATATTTTCCACCGCATGAAAGCAAAATACCATCATATTTCTGCAGAGCGCGTATGCTCCGGGAAAGGGCTTGAGAACTTGTACAACGCGATCAAGGTTCTCGATCACAAGTTTGATTTACCTGAACTTGAGGCTCCTGAAATCTCCAAAAAAGCAATAGAAGGGTCTTGCGTTGTCTGTAAAGAAGCTCTTGATTTGATGCTGGGCTTCTTGGGGCGTGCGGCAGGGAACTTGGCTTTGACGCTGGGGGCGCAGGGCGGAATTTATGTCGCGGGCGGTATTCCGACAAAATTGGGGGAATACTTTTACAAGTCCCGCTACTGGGATGAATTTACCCACAAAGGACGTATGAGCGATTATAACAAGGCAATTCCGTCTTATTTGATCCAGCACGATGCAATCGGATTGCTGGGGCTGGAGCAAACAGCCAGAAGATATTTGTAAATCATAGGGAAACCGGACAAGAGAAAAGCCCGCCTGTCAGGTCGGGCTTTTTCCTTGTTATACAGCGTTATACAGCCATGGAGTGGCGTTGCGTTGTCTCGATCGGGGGTAAAAATTCATCAAAGCAACTTGCAATGATACGGACACTTTGACGGGCTTCGGGAGCGATTTGTAAAACACCGTTAGTGTCCAGCGTGGCTAGCCCATCCGAAATAAAGGGCTGAAGTAATCTGATAGAAGCATCAAGGTCCATGAGATCGTGCCCGCAGGAGGTCCATACCTCGAAGAGGTCGACCCGAAGATCACACATAAGGTGATCTATGATACTTTTGCGGGCGAGGTCCTGCCCTTTGAAACTATACCCTTTGGCAATCGGGGGCAGATCGGAGTGCAGGACCGTCTCCTGATAGGCATGGGAAGCTGTTGTGTTTTGGGCATATCCTTGCGGGTACTGGGAAATTGCAGAAACCCCGAACCCGATTAAGGCATCGGGAGAAATATTCGTATACCCTTGAAAATTTCGTCCCAACGTTCCGCCTTTTTGTGCAATCGCCATGTCGTCCGTATCTTTGACAAAATGGTCAATGCCAATAGAACGGTATCCTGCTTCTTCCAGAATGCTGGAACCTGTTAGAAACAGATCGTATCGCGCATCATTGTTTGGGAGAGAGTCGTCAGGAATAAGGCGCATGTTTTTCTTTTTCCAAGGAACATGAGCATAGCCATACATGGCAAATCTGGACGGCTTGAGGAGTAAAGCATAGTCCATCGAGCGGGTCATGCTGCGCACCGTCTGATAAGGGAGCCCATAAATAAAATCCAGATTGAAGTCTTGAATCCCAGCAGCTCGTAAGTGTTGAACAGCTTTGTAAACAACGTCAAACGGTTGAACGCGGTTGACGGTCTCCATCACTTTGTCGTCAAAATCCTGTACGCCAAGGGAGATACGATTCACACCGGTTTCACCATAGGTGTTAGCCAACTCTTCATTCATATGGCGCGGATCGACCTCCACGGCGATTTCAGCCGTATCGGAAAAGCTAAAGGCTTCGCGGAAGCTATCCATCAATAGGCGGAAATCCTGCGGCAGCAACATTGTCGGGGAGCCTCCCCCGAAATGCAAATGGGTCACAATATGTTTGTTTTGCATCCGCGCGCCCATTTTTGCTATTTCGCGGCGTAATATGTGGACATAGTCTTCGACAGGGGCATAACGGCTCGTAATATGCGTAAAGCATCCACAATAATGACAAAGTTTCGGACAAAACGGGACATGCACGTAGAGAGACAGATTTGATCCGGGTTTCAGGGCGGAAATCCAGCTTGCAACCGTTTCAGCAGGGAATTCTGGCTGAAAAACAGGAGCCGCCGGATAACTGGTGTACCGGGGGACAGCTCTGTCATAGGAAAGGATCTTCCGCTTTATGTCGAAATCTTGCATGCGCATGCCTCTATATATAGGAGAAACTGCCGATAAGGGTATCGGCAATTTGCCGCACAGGCAAGCCTAACTATCTGAGATAGTCATGCAAATTGAGGTTCAGAACCCGGACAGAGGAGGAGTATGCCGCCTCCATCTGCGTCTGGATCTCTGTCAACTGGACCGATGCGGATGGAATATCAACCTCTTTGATGGTTCCAACCAGTTCCTTCAGATAAACGGCATCCTGCTCATTCTGATAGATATGATCTTCGATAGAACGGGAGTTAATCGATAAGCTGGACCGGATATTGGCAATCCCGTCAATTGCAGATTGGATCAGAGAAGAGGCTTCAGAATAGTCTGTGGTGCTGCCGACATTGTTATAAATCAGGTTATAAGCACGGAGCAGCTCTTCAAAAGCAGAATTGCTGGCGAGAATACCGTAATTGACGGTATTGCTTTCGGACGTCTGGACCGAGTTCACAGTGGCATCCCCTTGATAATAGCCGGTATTTGCAGATGACGGGGAAGACTGGGCAATCCATGCCGGGTCAGTCAAGTCAACAGGGGGGGTGTCAATATAGCTCCCTGCGAAAACATATCTGTTGGCAATTTTCAGGTTCAGGATGGATGCTGTTTCAGTCATAGCATTACTTGCCTGATCTGTCGTAACGGCATTCGGAACGTTCGGGCCTCCAAGGGCCGCTGTAATTGCAGACAGCATGGAGTTCGCCATATCTTCGACCTGTCCCAAAGCTGCATACATTGTGTTGACGTTAGCTAGAACGATATTCGAGTTTGTATTATAGGCCTCCAGGCGATCAACGGCACTTTCTACAGAAAGAAGATACTGTGTATCACCTGCAATTCCTTTGTAATTAGCAGACTTAAGACCCGTGCTAATCTGGGTATTGATATCGGAATATTTCAGTTGCAAACGCATATTGTCTGCAATCATCATATTTGTAAACGGATATGTGGCAACACGATTAACCATGATTTTCTCCTGACTTACCTCATCGCGTTAATCAATGCATCAAGCATTTCTTGAATGGTGGAAATAACTTGCGCAGAAGCGGCGTACTGGTTTTGCAAAATCAACATTTTTGCAGTTTCTTCATCAACGTTTACACCAGACACACTGGTAACCAACCCATAACTTGTGGAATAAACCAGATAGGATGTATCGGATTGTCCCTGCGCAATACTTGATTGGGTGGCGACATCCGACATAAACGCTTGTGCATAAGCTAGAAGCGAGTTGGATTGTGCCGAGAAATTACCTGCGGCATTAAAGCTTAAAGTCGAAGTCAGAAGGTTCGCAAGAGAATCTGCAACTGATCCGTCACCTCGCGCAACCCCCTGATCTCCTACCGCAAGTGTTGCGCTGGAATTCAATTTTGCAATCGACAGGTAGTCAGGACGGGCGACCAGATAATCGGAAATTTTAATATCCTCGGCACCTGTTCCTACAAACATATCGTTAAGGCCGAAATATTGCGAAAAACTCTCCCCACTTGAGGAGGTTATGCTACTTGTCATCGGGTTGATGGCAACGCCGTTTGTTGAAGGTGTCACGGCAATCGACAGTTCTCCATCAGTATTCAGAGTAGCAGTGATCCCCGCAATACCGTTCAGAGCGGTCAGAACATCGTTGACGCTTGTCATCGCCGCCAGGTTGATATCGGAGTAGCTGACAACAACACCGCTTTGGTCTGTTGTCGCGACACGGATGGTTCCTGTTCCTGTAAAAGGAGTCGCTGCCGTCAGGCCTTGCAAAGAACCTTCCATCAAGGATCTTCCTGGAATGGAAGCTCCGGTATTCAGGAGGGTATTGACTTGCGTTTGTAAAACGCTTGCCAGCTCATTCAGTTTTTCCTGCTCTCCGACATAATAGTCATCACGCAGATAGAGGTTCGCGCCGAGCTTCCCGCCGGAAAGTTGGGAGGTAATATCCACGCCGTCCAGCGTAATTGGTGAAAAACCTGCTGGGTAGAGCGTCGTGCTATGAATAACATTTGTGGGCGTATAGGAAATATAGTGCGGTTGGGACAAAAGTAGAGATTGTCCTGACTTCGTATAAATCTGCAACATGTTGTCGGAAGTATAGAAATACTGAACATCCATTTCTTTTGCGAGGCTTTGCAGCTCGAGATCCCGTTGATCCTGATAATCTGCATATCCGGCATCATCTGTATCTGTGGTCGCAATTTTTATGTTCAGGGACTGAATGCGGTCCAGAACCGAGTTGATGTTGTTGATCGAGGTATTGATCTGCTGCTCGGCAGTCATACGTTGTTTCTGGATGTCGCTGGATAAATCGCGTAAAGAATTTGCAAGGTTTGCAGCAACGTTTACGACCTCAGACTTGTTCGCCGCTGTTTCCGGGCTGGTTGCCAGAAATTTCAGTGTCGAATACATATCGTCAATATATGAACTCAGGGTGTAGCTGCCCTCCGTACTACCCAATTGTGTATTGTAGTAATCGAGTGAGTTTGTAACGGTAAGGTCGTAGGAATAGGTTGTGAGGTCCTTGGTCAAGGCTGCAACAAGGAAGCTATCACGTGCCCCAACAACAACACCGGATACCGGAACAGATCCGACATTCGTGGTGATATACTGCGCATTAAGGGATTTGCGAGTGTACCCTTCCTTATCAGCGTTTGCAATATTCTGGGATGTCAGGTTGGTGCGCAACTCTGTTGTCATCATCCCATTCAGGGTCATATTAAGGGCGCTGGTTAGTGCCATGATGAATCTCCTTGCTTATTACGTGCCGTAGATCTGGTCACTGAAAGAGTATGTTCAAGGCTTTTGAACTTTTTGTGTGTATTATCGTTCAAAGCTTGCTTGATAGAGACAATCTCTTCAATCATCAATTGCCCAAGGGCAGAGCTGTTGGTGGCATCGTTCAGCTTGTCCATCAGGTTTAGCGCTGTTTGCTCATATTTCTTGAGTAAAGAATCGCGGTGTAACAGGTAGGACTCAATGCTTAAATATCCGGACTCTTCAAGAATTCTATTCTCGTTCTCGATCAGGGACAGAAGGCGGCGGGATGTTTCAAGAAACTCAAATACCATATCTTCGTCTACTGTATTTTGGGGATGAGAAATATGGTGATCCATGTTTAAAACCTTTTCACTCTCGTTTTTTGTTCGTAAGGCCCTGTGTACTTCCGTAGCTGAGGCAAGCCTTTTCTGATTTAACGCTGCCGTCTATCTGGGCCTTTATTTCATCTCTATCCTTGGTCAGATTTTCTATATGGACCTGAAGAGCTTCCATAATTTCTGTCAGGGTATCCTGAAAATCTTTCCGTTTTTCTTCCGGCAGGGACTGGACATAGGATTGGATAACTTCACCATCAAACATTACGTTGGCATCAATAAACTTTTTGATATCTTTGTCCTGTTTGAATTGTGCGAATAGTATCTCCAATTGTTCCATGTCCAGTTCCTACGGGGTTAATCTATTAACGAACCGCGCTGATCAGATCCTGGAACATCTCGTCAACGGTACTGACCACCTGCGCTGCAGAAGAGTAGGCCTGCTGGGCAACGATCATTTTGTTGAACTCTTCGGATGTATCCGTAGTAGACTGCTCAAGAGCGCTAGCGATAATGTTACCCGCATTCCCTTGGCCTGGCAAACGCAAGTTGTAGTTACCGGCGGCCTCGTTTTCGTCATAAACTGTCCCTTCTACGTGGGTCAGCCCGCCCGGGTTCGGGAATGTTGCGATAGGGATCTGGTATACCGGCAGGCGCACGCCGTTTTCAAAGGCGGCAGTTACGAGGCCTGTTTCGTCAATTGTGATCTCGCTTAACTGGCCAAAACGTACACCGTCCTGATCAATCAGATAAATTTCAAGACCGGCGCTGGTGGTATTGGAAGAGAACTGTGTCAAACCGTTTGTCTGGCCTACAGTACCCCAGTCCAGCGAGACAGTGCTATTCAGTGCTCCTGTCGTAAAGCCGCTAATAGAAAATCCGGGTGATGCGGGGGTAAAAGAAGCAATCGATCCATCACCGTTAAAAGTCACGCCAATTGTTGTTTGAACACCGGCGGTCAGTGGGTCTGTATCAATTGTACCGGACACCGCACCTGTCGTTGTTTGAACGGGGTCAGTAAAAGTTGCTGTCCAGTCATTCGCGGCATTCTTTAGCCATGTGATGGAGATGGTGTGGGAAACCCCTAGCGCATCGAAAATTTCAATCGAGTTGCTGAATGTATCACCGTTGGCTGCATCAGCAGGCAGGTTCATATCAAAACGAACTTCTGTTGTGGACTGAGCTGTACCGGAAATCTGGTTCACGTCAATTGGCTCAAGAGAGTTCAAGTCGTTAGAGCTTCCCGAAATAACGCTTCCGAGATCGTCTGTCCGCTGTCCGAGCAGGTAGTATCCTTCGGAGTTAATCAGAAATCCTTGGGCATCTGTCGAGAAACTACCGTTACGTGTGTATGTGTAACCGGATGGCTGGTTGTTGACATCGTCGGTAACAACAAAGAAACCGTTCCCGTTAATGGCGATATAGGTTGATGTATCAAAGGCCTGAATCTGGCCTTGTTGTGTCAGGTCCTGATAGGTCGAGAAGATAACACCGCCAGAGCTGAAACCGGAGGAGGTCTGGTTCCCCGTTACAAGGGATTTAAATGACACTTCACGGGTTTTGTAAGCCGTGGTGCTTGCGTTGGCAATGTTCTCGGAAACGGCTGCAACGGCGGCTGACTGGGCGCGAAGACCGGATACCGAGGCATTAAGGGCGCTATTTAAACTCATTTTTACTCTCCTTTACGGCTGTCTAAACTGAAGGTTCTTCTTCTGTTGTTGTATCTGAACTGGTTTCTGTGTTGGTATCAGTATTGGTATCTGTAGTTTGTGTTGTCGTGGGTTGAACAATTTTCTGGATATCACTGATTTCGAACAGCAGTCCGCCTGCTTGCAAGTAGGTATTATTATTGCTGGACTGGATGCTATCGACACGAACAGTTGTGTGGATATCGGCAGTTATTTTGTCTCCATCGCGATCTTTTGCGGCGATAGAGAATTTGAGAACGGTTCCTTCTGCAAGGCTTCCGCCATAATCTTCAGGATTCAGGGTAAAGTTATATGTTCCTGCGCCGACTTCTGTCGACCCGCTGCTATTTTGCAGTGTGCCCGAATAGACAAGGTTGCCGGAACCATCTTTGATAGTAATAGTAACGTCTTCCGCATCTTCCGGCAGGGCGTATGTCCATGTGGCTTGACCGTTTTGCAATGTTCCGACATTTGTATCCAGATCCACATACTGGCCAATATAGCCAAAGGAACTGGCAACGGCTGTTTGCTGAAGGCTGCCCAGAAGAGAGTCCAGCTTGACGTTAGTGTTAATTTGCTGCTCAAGGGAGGAGAATTGGGCCAATTGACCGGTGAATTCTTTTGTATCCATTGGGTCAAGGGGGTTCTGGTGCTGCATCTGGGTCAACAGAATGCTTAGGAATTGTGTTCTGAGCTTTTCTGCCTCGGCTGCCGCATTGTCAGTCGCAGTTGAGCTTGAAGAGGCTGTCGTTGTCACTTTCGTCCCGGTCAGAGTCGATAAGTCGGTCGCGTTTGAAATCTGTGAAATACTTGCCATAAAAATCATCTCCGGTTGCGGCTTTAGGCAGCTACAACCAGTTAAACGAGGCAGGACAAATTTTTGGGCGCAAAAAAATGATTTTTTTTGAAAAAAAATAAAAAAAGCCCGAAATCAGGGCTTTTTCTGCATCTAGATAGCTTCCAGATAAATAAGAGGATCAAGAGGATTTGGCTCTGTTTGCCCTTTTTTCCTGAAATAGACTTTATACATTTCCAGAAAAGTTTTCGGGTTTTTCTCTTCGAATTCTGTCATAGCATCGAGATCGAGAACGGAACTCGCGGGATGCTGCTCGAGAAAGAGCCTTTGCCGGTCATTGGGGAGCATAATGTGAACTGGCTCAAGACCGTGACGGTCAGCCATGGCAATAAACTCTTTGAGGGTGTACCGATGTTCCTGCACATGGAACAGCATATCATTACATTCGGCAAGGTTATAAAAGTCGGAAGCCATTGTGCAGCGAAGGATCGGATTTTCTGCTGTCATTGAGAACAAATCTCTCCGAAATTGACGGATATCATCCAGCGATGAGCTGTAGCCTTTTTGCTTAATATATTCTGAAGCGGGATTAAGCATGTAATCGCGGGCAATCCTGGAATAGAGAGAGAGGCTCATCCTGCCATTTTCTTTGAGGCAAGCTGTAATTGCAGCCAATCCTTTTTCCGGCTCTTTCATATGGTGAAGGACTCCGGAGCTGGTGATGAAATCATATGTTTTTCCGATTTTTCCAACTTCGGCAAGATCGCCATGCATAAAAGTAATTCGCGGAAGAAATCCCATTTCTTGTGTTTGCCGTATACCATAGGCAATGCTGGTTCGGGAAAGGTCGATTGCCGTAATATGGGCGCTTTGAGCCATGTTGGCGCAAAAGGCGGCTTCTTGTCCTGTTCCGCATCCTGCAATCAGAATTTCCAGACCGCTGCTTAGATTCTGGAGGGCTGCCTGAGGTGCGCTGACAGATGAAGATGCCCATCTTGGATAGGGGCGGGTTTCATACATTTTCTGGACGGCTTTGGATGTGTCGTCCTCGATTGTTGTAAATCCGGGAATGGATGGGATCAGGGAGGCTTCGTGTTTTGGGTTGGTGAGTTGGTGTTCAATCAGAGGGGCAAGAACATACATAGCGCTCTTTGATAGGGGCAATTTCTCTTCTGTCGTGTAAAACTCGTATAACGGTTCGTAACAGCAATAAAGTGCTAACCACATTGCATGTGTGTCATCGGGTTTTCGTGCCTCTTCGCTAAACAGAACCGTTTTTAGGTGCTCTCTTAATGTGGCGAGGGTTTTTTTCTCGTCTTCATCCACATAGTAAACAAAGTCTGTGTGCCAGCATTGGACCGCGAGCGCCGTCAAAAATTGAAGGATTGGCCGTCCCCAGTTCGGTGCTTCTTCCCAATGCATAAGAAAATAATGGCGTAAATTGCTGAACATGTATTCAAGTGCAATTCCTGATGCTGTCAGCTTGATCAGCCCGTTACACAGGAAAGAAGATCCGAGATCTTTCTCGATTTCCTTTAAATGGACTGTTCTTGTATCGTCTCCCCCTGTATGCCTTGCAAAGGTGCGGAGTTTGTCCAGTTTCGGGTTTATAATAAACAGGCTGGACCAAGCGGCGCGCAAGTTGTTGAATTTTAGATGCGTTTGATCGAGGCAGGTTTCAATAGCCTTTTGGGCATCTTCATTATAGACGTGGTTTGAGAACCGTCGGTAAAAGTCAGTGAGAACATCCTGATATGTTTTATTCTTCGGGTTCTGGTTCACCAATCGGACCATCATGCCGATAGCTTGATCCAGCTCTCCGTTGCGATGAAGGGTAACGGCAAGTTTGTATTGAAGGGATTGATCGCTTTTATGATCTTTGTAGGCGCTCAAATAATAGAAGGAGCTGGATTTGTAATCTTTAAGATTAAAGTACGCATCTCCCAAAAGAATTGCGAGGTCTTTTGACGGGGCGAGCTTGTAAGATTTCTCCAGATAGGACAATCCAGATAAGTCCTGACCTGTTTCAATAAGACTTGCTCCAAGGTCAAACAGAATGTGGGAATCTTCAGGGCTAAGCTGGTGAGCCATAGTAAGAGCTTCGCTGGCCTCGTGTTTTTTCCCCATACGGCGCCACGTTTGTCCGAGCTTATGCCAGGCTGCGACATTTTGTTCATCCATCGAGATGGCTTCCGCAAAAATTTGTTCGGCTTCCTGAAAGTGGTTATTTTTAAAGGATTTTTCGCCTTTTTGCAGGAGGGATGATACTTGATTGGATGGGGGGGTCACGAGTGCCTCACAAAATTTTTTAAAATGCTACGCAGGAATAAGTGAAAAATAAAGACATTATTAACCACTCTTGAGTTATTCTCATAGAATAGGAGACATGAAGGGGATTCACAAATGAATTGAGCTCATGTACCCTAGAGCACTTGATAGAAGATTGATTCGCAAGAATTGTGGACGATCTTCCGGTTTTCAGAATGAAAACTGAATTACATAATGGCGCTACAGCTCAAGAAAGGAGTTAATCATGCCAGTAATTGCTACCAACACCTCTGCCAACACGGCACTCATATACCTTAACAGAAACTCCCGTGAACAAGATAAATCATTGTCCAAGCTTTCGAGCGGTTCCCGTATCGTTCGTGCTTCCGATGATGCTGCAGGTCTTGCAGTCGGTTCTGCTTTGAAAGCAGATACCACAGCACTGAAACAAGCAGCCGTTAACGCGACACAGGCTCGTGCAGTTCTTCAAACTGCTGACGGTGGTCTGGCTCGTGTGGGCGATATCTTGCAACGTATGAAAGCACTGGCTGCCCAGTCGAACTCTGGTTCGGTTGACAACACGTCACGTGGCTTTATCAACACGGAATACCAAGCACTTTTATCTGAAGCTCAGGGCATCGGTACCAACACCACATTTAACGGTGACGGTCTGCTCGACGGTGGTTACAACTTCAACTATCAGGTTGGTGTTACTGCTACTGACACGATTGCTTTGAACTTGTCTACCATCAACGTTACAACTATTGCTGCCAACTCTGCGGTTGGATCCCAGGCAAACGCTGTAACAGCTAGTGGTACTCTTGATACGGCGATTGACAACGTGTCTACTTACCGTGCAACGGTTGGTGCTCTTCTGTCCCGTTTCGAATACCGTGGTGATGTGATCGACAGTTCTATCGAAAACCTGCAAGCTGCTACATCTTCCATCATGGATGTGGATATTGCTTCGGAACAATCCAACTTGGTAAGTAAACAGGTTCTGACGGAAGCCTCCATTGCCGCTCTGGCACAGGCGAACCAGATGAAGTCCTCTCTGCTGTCCTTGGTTAGATAATAGTTAGGTCTCCAGACAGATAAATAATTCAAGGGCAGGGGGATTGGCATAAAAGTTGCTTATCCCCCTGTTTGTATAATAAGTTTGTACATATATAAAAGAAAACAGCACTGGTAATTGAGTGGGTGAAAAGGTTAGGAGAATGTTATGGCAACAAATGGCATAACGACTTTAGGAAATAGGACATTCCTGTTCGGGGGAAGCTCGGGGATTGATACATCCGCGTTGATCGAGGCTGCCTACAACCAACGTAAGGCTGAAGCAGACAAGATCGATATCCAGATTACAAAAAATACAGCCAAGGTGAGCGCATATAGCTCCCTGCAAACACTGGGGTCCGCTGTTCAAACGGCTTTATCCGGTCTCCAGAAAAACTATAGTGTTCTCTCTTCTAGCTCTTCATTTGATTCTAGGGCTGGAACTTTATCATCCAGCAGCACAACCTCTCCGACAAGTTTGGTAACCGTCGCAATCGACCCGGGCACCCCTCTTGGAAACTACGAGTTGGAAGTTGTTGCAAAAGCTCAAGCTCACCGTGTCGGAGGAAATTCGACAACAACGAACAAAGATGCTGATCTGAATTTTGCCGGAACATTTGATATTGGTGTGGCTGGTGGGGCAGCGGATACTGTGACGGTAACCGCAGATATGTCCTTGTCTGAATTGGCTGCTGCAATCAATGATAAATCAAGCACCACCGGTGTTACGGCTTCTGTTTTGAAATCATCCGAATCCGGATACCAACTTATTCTCACAGCAACAGATACCAATAAGCAAATTGAGATCACAAACGTAACGGGTGATGATGCATTGCAGAGCCTCGGTGTAACCGATGGTCTAGGCGGTTTCTCGAACGAATTGCAAACAGCGCAAGGGGCAACAATTGTCCTTGATAATGTTACAATCACGCGTGATGACAATGATTTCTCGGATTTGATCGATGGAATTAGCCTTAACGTTCTGAATGCAGAACCGGGGACAAAAATCCAGCTTCAAATTACGAATGATACTAGTTCTGTTAAGGATGACATTCTCAACTTTGTTGATACATATAACGAGTTGCGTAATTTCATTCTCTCGCAACAAAAGATCAGCGATGGAGCCGTAGCGGATGAAGCAGTTCTGTTCGGAGATACTTTGCTGAAGACTATGACATCTTCAATTCAATCCATGTTGTCCGGTGCTTATGGAACTGGCGGTGGAAATAAGGAGACATTGGCGGAGCTTGGAATTTCCATGGGAAATGGAGGTGTTCTGGAAGTTGATGAAACTGCTCTCGATGATGCTTTGCTTAATAACTTTGATGAAGTTCGCGGAATTTTTGAAAGTACAGCGTCTGTTGATAATGCCGAATTCCGGTTTGTCGGAAATACATCGTCAACACAAAGTATGTCTTTCGCGCTCGATATTACTTATTCTGGCGGTGCGATTACGGATGTTTCGGTTGGCGGAGATAACACACTGTTCGAAGTTTCCGGGACCTTGATTAAAGGGAAAGCGGGAACAATTTATGAAGGATTGTCCTTTGCGTATGTCGGAACATCAAATACGACTGTAAACATTGATTTCGCGCAAGGCTTTGCCGATATGTTCTCCAATAACATGGAGTCATTTACCAGCGTTACCAGCGGTATTCTCCAGTCACAGAAAGTGTCTCTTGAGGATCAGAATGATACGTTGCAGGCGCGTGCTGATCGGGTAACCGAGCGTGCTGAAGAATATCGGGAGAAGTTGATCGACAGATATGCGGCCTTTGAAGCGCAGATTGCCGCCTCGCAGACAATTCTTGCGCAAATCCAAGCAATTCTGGATGCAAGCAACAACAGTAATAACTAGAATTCTTCTTATCCATTAGAAGGTGTCATGATGGGTGGCACAGAATAGGGGCAAAGACTAAATGGTGAATAACCCGTATCATCGCGCCTCACAGGCGTACCAGAAAAAACTTGATGACAATCTGACACCTTTGCAGATCGTGGTAGAGTTGTATAAAGGGATGCTCAGAAACGTCAAACTTGCCAAGCAAAGTTGGAAAGAAGGTAATTTCGAGCTTATGAGTGCAAATATCGTCAAGACCTTCGACATTCTAGAGGCTCTCCAGTCTAATTTGGATATGGAAGGTGGCGGGGAAGACGCACAATTTTTGCACAGATTCTATACCGTTCTTTTCTCCGCATTATCTCAGGCGTCTTCCAAGCCAAATCCTGCCGAATATTTTGATGAGATCATCAGCTACATCCAGCAAGTTCATGACCGTTGGTATAAGATGGCTTATGGTGACCTCCCGAAACAGGATGATGATGAGCCGGTGCCAACAGAGCAATAAATCCTTTCAAAAAGATCATATATAATCGGGCCAAAATAGAACTTGGCCCGATTTTTGCTTTTCTGATGTCAGGAAAGGCAAAAACGCATGGTCATCAGAAGCTCCATCCCGTCCGGATCAGGATTTTCCAGATATCAGGATGCTACAGACTCTCAACTGTTGCAAGTTGCGGGACTGGGAGATGCACGGGCGCTGGATACTCTTATGCGGCGCTATAGAGGACTGATCTATCGTGTTGTAAAGACATATTTGGGAACATTATGTGATGCAGAGGATATGTATCAGGAGATATATCTGGTCCTGCACCAGAATCCGGCCGCATACACGGACGGATCGGCAAAATTTTCCTCATGGCTCTATCGGGTTGCGGTAAATAAGTGTTTAGATGTTCTGAAATCGGCAAAATCTTCTCAGACATATCAGGAATTACACGAAGCTATTCCAGATCAGTCTATGACGGCTGAAGATCAGATGCAAAATGCCCAGATACAAAAGAAGCTTCTCGATCTTTTGGAGGATTTGCCGCTTCAGCAGCGGGCCGCCGTGTCCTATTTCTATTGTGAGGGGCTGGATGTAAACGAGATTGCAGAACGCCTAGATGTTACTGAATTAGCAGTACGGTCGTTGATTAAACGCGGGAAAGAAAAGCTGCGCCTGACCGCCGGAACATCGTACGAGCAATTATAATCCTTCTTTATAGGCCTTAACAAAGTTCGCCAGATCATTTCCTAATTGTGTTGGAGAGAAGGGCTTGGTTATGATGCCCAGAATCGGCTCGATTTCGTGACGTTCTTCAATCTGGACGTGGTCTTTTCCCGTAATAAAAATAACAGGAATATTTTTACCGCGGCCTTCCGGTAAAAGCCGAATTTTTTTAATCAAAGAAATACCGTCAAGAATTGGCATCAGCATATCGACCAGCAGAACATCGGGGGCAAAAGCGATGATTTTTTCCAAAGCCTCCTTTCCGCTGGAGCAGCTTTCCACTTCGAAAGGTGTTGAGCTTCGAAGGAGGGCGGTCTTTGTCATCAGGCGCATCGTGTGATCGTCATCGACATGGAGCACGCGGAGCGGAGGAGATATAGGGGCATCTGACATTTAGGAGGCTTTCCTGTTTTCTATTTCTGATAAGGTTTGTTGTGCCAGATCCTCGAACTCGTCCAGAAACGGAGCAATTTGTTCTGGGGATCTGAAGTTTTGTTCATATTTTTCGATTTTAAGAGCCGCCTGACTTAAAGGTAAAGCCCCAAGAGATGCTGATGAAGACTTCAAGGCATGTGCTGCATCCGACATGGAAGCATAGTTACCGGATTTATATTCATGACGAATAGCTGTAATATGGCTTGGAGCACTGACAAGGTAGCTGTCAAGAATTTCAGGGAAAACATCGTCCATTATATCCTGCATCTCTTTGAATATGCTGTCGTCAACAAGATCGGGGGACACAGATAAATCTATCGGTGAACGGGCTTCCGGCTTTCTGACAACCAAAGTATTCCCAAGCCATTGGGCCAAACAATTCATCAAAAGGTCTTTCTTGATAGGCTTGCTTAAATAATCATCCATGCCCGCTTCACGGCATTTCTCTTCATCACCTTTTATAGCATTTGCTGTCAGGGCGATAATCGGAAGGGGAGAGAGTTTATTATCGCGCTCGAATTTTCTGATACGGCGTGTCGCTTCATAGCCATCCATTTCCGGCATGCGGCAATCCATCAAGACTGCCGAATATTTATCATGATCCAGCATAACTTTTTCAAGAGCATCTAATCCATGAGATGCTAGAAACGGAATACACCCAAGATTCTTTAAAAGTTTGGTAGAATAAATCTGGTTCACAAGATTATCCTCGACCAAAAGAATAGCCTGTCCGCTAAATAACGAACTTTCCATCCTGTAAAGAGCTGTGCTGAGTTCATCTGGAATAACGGTTCCACACTTTATTTTCTCGAGCGGTACACGGAATTTGAAGGTTGTTCCGCCGAATTGGTTGGCATTGAATTCAATGTCTCCCCCCATATTAGTCGCCAAACTCTTGCAGATCGCCAAGCCTAGACCAGTTCCGCCATATTTTCGATTGATACTGATGTCTCCTTGGGAGAATTTTTTAAAAAGATCCGCACGCTTTTCTGCGGGAATGCCGATCCCGGTATCCTCCACTTCGCAGTAGACAAATCCCTGATCCTCGAACAGTGAAATCTTGACATGCCCTTCTTCGGTAAATTTGACGGCGTTACCGATCAAATTCACCATAATTTGCTTGATGCGTGTCGGGTCCCCGATATACTCCCGATGGAAATTTTCTGCGATATCTGTCTGGATTTCGATATCTTTATCCGATGCCGCCAGAGTAACTCCAGGCAGGAAGTGATCAAATAATTTCAAAAGATCAAATGGCATATGTTCAAGAGGCATTTGTCCTGATTCAATTTTGGAAATATCCAGAATATCGTTAATCAAATCTGTAAGGCCGGATGCTGATGATGTAAGCGCCTGAACATATGTAGATTGTTCGTCTGTAAGATCCGTTGCTCTGAGAAGATCAGACATTCCAACAATTCCATTAAGAGGTGTGCGGATCTCATGGCTCATATTAGCAAGGAATTCGGACTTGGCTTGAGAAAAGCGTAAGGCATCAGCACGTTGCACGGCATATTTTCTGATAAAAATATAGCTGATTGTCGATACGATCAAAATCAGCATGGCATAGGTTGCAGTCTGATAGATCTCGGCCATCCGGATATAAACATGTTGTTGCTTCCGTATTTCGACATACAGGACTCTGAGAAGTGCCGGAATTTCATGTGATGTAACTTTGGATGCGCTATCCGGAGAGAGTGTCACAGGATTTTTTAAAAGCGCTTCTGAGGAGGAGAGGTAGTTCTGGAAGATATCCTTCGTTTTACCATGATGGTCTGGAAAAAAAGTATCTTCAAGAAGTTCGGTTAATTCCTGATTTTCTGTTTTTTGCTCGAGAATATTCAGATCATGTTTGATTTTTTCATTGAGGGAAATAATGCGGAGCTTCTCGGAAGTTAGTTTGTTTTCTAGTTCCTGTCCGTAGATTATTTCCGATGTGCTGAACTGGCTATAGGCTTCATTGAGATTATAAATATCATCAAGAATTTGATTATGTTCGTAGGAAAAGGTCTGGAATGACCTGACGAAGAAGAACCCCGCAAGGATAAAAAATACACTAAGAAGAAGCATTTCCGTCCACGTAAACCGCGGAATCAGATTGCTCGAACGTGAAAGTTTTTTGATTGGGGTCAGCATAGCCTTATCTTGAAGGTACGGTTCGTGCCAAAACTCAGTCTGCGACAGTCTAAGCGCCGCAGGATACGCAGATTCAAGCCACCAAGCTACACTAAGAAAGTTTATTCAAGATTAAAGTTTGCCACTCCCCGCGAGGCAACCGGGACGGGCGGGAGAGACCGCAATCAATATGTGCCTTGAGAACGGCGTCCTCTTGTTCGATCAGGAGGCCGGAGAGGACAGCTTTGCCATTTTTTTTAAGATTCGCTGTCAGGTCTGGGGCCATATCAACCAGTGGCGCGGCAAGAATATTTGCTATAATTAAATCAAATCCGCCTTTATGTGCTTTCACTTGTCTGGCTTTATAGCCATCGCCAGTTGCGCATTCCATGCCCTTTGGGCCTGTCGGCACTTTATTGATTTTACGGTGACGCGCTGCAACTTTCGTTGCCTCTTTGTCGATATCAATGGCAAGAACCGGCTTTTTCCAGAGCTTGTAAGCCGCAATTGCCAGAATGCCGGATCCGGCTCCCATGTCGAGAATAGTTTTTGGCTTGAAGCCTGCCTTATGAATTTTGATTAACGCTTCAAGGCAGCCACGGGTCGTACCGTGCTCGCCCGATCCAAAAGCAGTCGCGGCATCAATTTGTAAAGAGATAAGTCCTTTGGGGATTTTTTCGTCATAATGGCTGCCGTGAACAAAAAACGGTCCAACCTTGAACGGCGGGAAGGATTTATAGGATTCTTCCAACCAGTTCACGTCAGGAACATCTTGCCAGGCAACGCAGTCTTCCGTGATTTTGAGGCCTGAAATTTTACTGAGTGTTTTTAGGAGCGGTGGCAGGGCAGGTAGATCATGAAGAACCCACATGATCGTCCAGCCTTTATCAATGCCGAGATCCGTAATTTTTTCCCAGGAAGAAGAAACAGCCTCCTCGTCAAACAAAGAGGCCATCTCCAAAACTGTGGTGTCGGCGAGAGGAGAGGGCACGCGCACGTAAAGGCTGATTAGTCCTGTATCGCTTGTATTCTCTACCTCTCCTGACATTACTTGTCGTCCTCGTCCAGATCGACATCCAGATCATCATCATCGTCCAGATCGTCATCATCGAGATCGACATCCAGATCGTCATCATCATCGAGACCGAGATCATCGTCATCCAGATTGTCGTCCCCATCGACATCATCATCCATGTCTTCCATGTCTTCTGCGTCCTCAAGGCTAACTGTATCTTCCTCGACTTCATCTTCGTCATCCAGAAGATCTTCTTCGTCTGCCTCGGTTTCCTCGGAAACTTGTGACTCTTCTGTTGTGTCATCCACAGCAGCTCGACCGCGACGGGACTTGATTTTAACTTCGCCTGTAAATTCTGTATTACAAGACGGGCAAATGATAGGACGTTTATTCAGGTCAAAAAAACGTGTGCCGCAGCTCAGGCAAATGCGTTTTAACCCGCGTGGATCATCAACAGTGGCTTCCATGGCCTTAAACTCCTTAAAATTAACAATTCTACCGCCTGATTGCCTGATTTTAGGGCTGCTGTCAAAGGTTTTTGACTGTTCGACAACAGGTTTTGATCTATGATTATTTCTTAACTTTTAGTATGTTAAGGTGTCTTTTTTGGCTTGCTTCATCTTAAGCCCCCATTCAGGAGAAAATCTTATGCAAACCCCTGTCGTAATCTGCGGATACAAACGCTCCCCTTTTACCTTTGCCAATAAAGGCGCGCTCGCTGGCGTCCGCCCTGACGATATGGCTGCCAAAGTCATCCAGACCTTGGTTAAGGAGACAGGTGTAAACCCTGAACATATTGAGGATTTGCTGATGGGGTGCGCCTTTCCCGAAGCCGAACAGGGCTTTAACATCGCGCGTATTGTCGTTAATCTGGCAGGCCTGCCAAATCGCATCGCGGGCGCAACCGTTAACCGCTTCTGCGGGTCATCCATGACCACCATCCAGATGGCAGCCGGTTATATTCAAATGGGCGCAGGCGATGTGTTCTTGTGCTCAGGTGTTGAATCCATGTCCCGTATTCCAATGGGCGGTTTTAACCCGATGCCAAACCCCGCCATGAAAGATATTTACCCGCAAGCCTATATGGGCATGGGTGAAACAGCAGAAAATCTGGCCAAGAAATATGCGATCCCACGTGCTGAACAGGAACAATTTGCACTGGCCTCCCAGCAAAAAGCCTCGGCGGCTCAAGCATCAGGAAAATTTAAAGACGAGATTGTTGATATCAATGGCGTGACAGAAGACGGATGTATTCGCCCGGAAACAACTCTGGAAACATTAGCTGGATTAAAATTGGCGTTTGATGAAAACGGGACAGTAACAGCAGGAACCGCATCGCCGCTCACGGACGGAACAGCCGCAGTTCTTGTCGCATCGGAAGCCTACGCTAAGAAAAACGGCCTTCCGATTTTGGCGCGTATTAAGTCAGTCGCCGTCTCGGGATGTGCCGCAGAAATCATGGGGATCGGTCCGGTGCCTGCTACACAAAAAGCATTGGAACGTGCAGGCGTCTCATTGGCAGACATCGACATAATTGAACTTAACGAAGCATTCGCCGCACAATCTCTCTCTGTTCTCAAAGAACTCGGCGCAGACATGTCAAAAGTCAATATTGACGGCGGCGCAATTGCTCTCGGTCACCCGTTGGGCGCATCAGGCGCAAGGATTACAGGTAAACTTGCAAGCCTTATGCAACGCGAAAACAAAAAACTGGGCCTCGCCACAATGTGTATTGGCGGCGGTCAGGGAACAGCAATTATTCTGGAGAAAGTCTAGATTAATGTCAGATCAAGTTCTTGCAGATATTCAGGAACGCAATGCCTGTGTTGAACAGGATAAGGCATGGGAAACGTCCAAAACACGCCGAGCCGTGATCGCGGGCATGACCTATATCGTGGCAACACTTTATATGATGTCGTTGGGTGTCTCTCAACCGATGCTCAACGCGCTCATCCCGACGGGCGGATATCTGCTATCGACATTGTCTCTGCCGTTCGTCAAGAAAATCTGGATGGGTAGAGAATGCAGAAATGAATAGCCCCGGCGTCATACTGGGACAAGCCAGCATAGGACGATCCGGGGACCTTCAATATGATAGTAGCGTATATGGGTAAAAAAGCAATTAAGAAATAAAAGGTAAAAAGCTTAAAAATTAAATGGTTGATTTTCTTAAACAATCTCTGTCATCCGAAAGATGGAAAACATACGAAGACTTGGCGCTGAATTCGCAAGAAACGGCTGAGAGCCTGTATGCTAGAAATACAATATACAGTAAAGAACTGTACGTAATGTTAGGCGGATTGGAAATTGTGTTAAGAAATACTTTTCATGAGCAATTAAAGGAGTTCTACAGAAAAGAAGATTGGATGTCGAACTACAAACTTTTCAGGAAAAGTCATAAAGAGCAGATCGACAAGGCAACGCAGAAATTATCAGAGAATAAAAACAGAAACTACACAATACCTGATCTTATATCAGAACTTAGCTTGGGCTTCTGGATTCATTTGGTAGATGCCCCATACGAGCAAACATTCTGGATTCCTGCATTACGGCATAGCTTCAGAAATAAGTTAGGGCCACCAGTAAGACAGGACGTAGAAGTCAGGTTAAAACAACTTTTGAGATTAAGAAATAAAATAGCCCATCTTGAGCCAATCATCAGAATGGAAGCAAAGTTAATGCAGGCGTACCAAAGTTCATATGATTTGATATCATGGGTTTGCCCAGAAACGGCAAACTGGTTTGATAGCATCAATGACTTTAAAAAAGTCTGGAAAGAGCATAATCAACTGGAAATAGGAAAAACAAAATGACCATCAATAAAATTGCCGTGATCGGTTCTGGTGTTATGGGCTCAGGCATTGCGGCGCAAGTCGCAAATGCTGGCGTTCCTGTGGTGTTACTCGACATCAAGTTGCCCGATAAAGACTTGGCAAAAGGCGCGGTTGAGAAAATGCTCAAGACCGATCCTGCTCCGTTCATGCACCCAAAAAATGCAAAACTGATTACCACAGGCAATCTCGATGATGATCTTGATCTTTTGAAAGATGTTGATTGGATTATCGAAGTCGTTTTGGAGGACATTAAAGTCAAACATGCGACTTACGAGAAATTGAACAAGGTCCGTAAAAAAGGATCTGTTATTTCATCGAATACGTCAACAATTCCGCTGCATAATCTGACCGAACCGTTCGGCAAAGAATTTGCAAATGATTTTCTGATCACGCACTTCTTCAACCCGCCGCGTTATATGCGTTTGTTGGAATTGGTGGTCGGCAAAGACACTCGCCCCGAGATTATCAAGGAAGTCGCAGAATTTTGTGATATCAAACTCGGGAAGGGCGTTGTAAGTTGCCATGATACTCCCGGCTTTATCGCGAACCGTTTGGGCGTCTTCTGGATGCAGCAAGGTGTGAATGTCGCAGCCCTAAAGAACGTCCCGATTGAAATCGCGGATGCTGTCATGTCAAAACCCGTCGGGATTCCAAAGACAGGCATCTTTGCATTGATTGATTTGGTTGGCGTTGACCTGATGCCGAAATTGGCCGACTCGATGCTTTCAACTTTGCCTGAGGGCGATGAGTACCGAAAAATATACAAAGACTTCCCATTCATTCATCAAATGATTGCCGCAGGCTACACGGGCCGTAAAGGCAAAGGGGGGTTCTATCGTCTAGACGACAAACGCAAGAAACAAGCATTGAAACTCGATGCGGATACGTTCGCGGAAGAGCAATATAAACTTGCAGATAAAGTCTCTGGCTTGGCTTCTGTAGATGCCGGAAAACAAGGGCTTCGAGCTGTTGTGACGGCTGAGGATGTTGGTGGGAAATATGCCTATGAAGTTCTGCTGCCGACATTGGCTTATGCAGCGTCTCTCGTGCCTGAAATTGCAGATACAATCGCAGATGTCGATGAAGCTATGCGGTTGGGATATAACTGGAAACGTGGCCCGTTCGAGATGATTGACGAGCTGGGGGCTGAGTGGTTTGCTGGCGAGTTGAAGAAACTGAATATCGCTGTTCCAAAATTGGTCGAGCAAGTGGGGTCGGGATCTTTCTATAAAGTCGAAGATGGTAAACAATTCTACTTTGGGACTGACGGTAAATATCATGCTCTCGTTCGTGCAGAGGGTGTATTGCTGCTCAAAGATATTAAACTCAATTCGAAACCTGTCTTTAAGACAGGCTCTGCCGCGCTGTGGAATATTGGGGATGGCGTTCTGTGTCTGGAATTTACGGCCAAGATGAATGCGCTTGACGATCAGGTCTTTGCCGCAATTGATTGGGCTGTCAAAAATACTGGCCCTGACAAAACCTATAAAGCACTGGTTGTCTATAACGAAGGCTCTGTTTTTTCTGCCGGAGCAAATTTGGGACTTGCTCTTTATGCAGCCAACATTGCCTTGTGGCCGCAAATTGAAGAGCTGGTAGCGGGCGGGCAGCGCGCATATAAATCACTGAAATTTGCGCCGTTCCCTGTAGTCTCGGCACCAAGCGGTTTGGCTTTGGGGGGCGGATGTGAAATCTTGCTTCATTCCGATCATGTACAGGCCCATGCTGAGACCTATTGCGGTCTAGTTGAGGTCGGTGTCGGATTTATCCCGGGCTGGGGGGGGTGTAAGGAGATGATCCTGCGCCTCCAAGCCGAGGAAAGGAAGAATGCCCAACAAATGTGGTTCTCTCCCAAAAATACGCCGATGGGGGCAACCCGTCAGGCTTTTGAGATCATTGGAACGGCTCAGGTCGCCAAATCCGCATCCGAAGCCAAATCTATCGGATATTTCAGGAAAAGTGATGGTATCACGATGAACCGTGACCGTTTGCTGTTCGATGCCAAGCAAAAAGCGCTGCAATTGGCCGAAAGCTATACGGCTCCTGAGCCTCAAAACGAGATCCGTTTGGCAGGTCCAACTGCCAAAATGGCCCTCGATATGGCGGTCGCAGACTTGCGGAAATCGGGAAAAGCCTCTCCTTATGATGTGGTTGTGTGCGAATCTCTTGCAAAAGTTCTCTCAGGAGGCGATAAAGCCGACTGGACAAAACCGATTAAGGAAGATGATCTTCTGAAATTGGAACGCGAGGAGTTTATGAAACTCGCGAAAAATCCGGAAACATTGGCCCGTATCGAACATATGCTCGATAAAGGCAAGCCCCTTAGAAATTAGACTTTGTAACGAGATTAGGAGACATCATGTCAGAGGAAAACGGACCAGCCTTTAAGGATGGGCAAAACGACGAGTTGGAAAAGCTTATCAAAGATTACGTTGAAAAGGAATCTGATGATATTGAAGGGATGGTCGAAAAAGTCCTGCTGGCTGTATGTTTGACGGCAGTTTCGCACCCTGAAAATGGAGAAACCTTTGTTGAAGGAGAAGCTTTCTCGTTCGAACCGATCATCGACCATGAAGAAGTGCCGTATTATGCGCTTTATACATCTCGGGATCAGGCCGACAAAATGGAAGCTGAAATGGTTCTGCCGGCGGATGCTGCCTTTATGTTTGAGGAAGCAGAAGTTGATGGGTTTGGCGTATGTGTAAATCCGGGAGATGAATTTTCTCTGGTCTTTCCGCCGGAACTGGTAAAAGAGATTGTGGACGTTTATCTGACGGAAGAAGAGTAAAAACAGATACGGTTCCCCAGAGAACACGAAATCATCCACATATATAACATGGAGGCGGGGACGTTTCCGAAGCGACAAAGGCCTTTTGAGAAGGGCTTTTTTCTTATGTTTTTATAAGATGGTTGAAAAAAGTAGAAAGGCATAAGGCTACAATTATACATAACATGATTTGCATTTTCATTTGAAATCCGCTAAACACTGCTTTCGACGACGTGCAATTTAATTATGAAAAGCGCAGAAAGGTAGTCATATATGAAGATATGGTTTTTGTGGGATCGTGAAAGAGACGGACCTGAATCCGAAAGCTATGAATGCAGACGCTTTCTCGAAGTAGGTCAGGCCAGAGGCTATGACGTACGTATATATGATCCGGTTCAATTCAAAATCATGTGCGGTGGTGGCGAAAAAGGGACGATCTTCATTGACGGTAAAGCTGAAGAGCAGCCGGACGCTATTATGACCCGCCTGATTGCAACCCAAACCTATCTGTCATTGGCAATCTTGCGTCATATGCTTAGAAACGGCGTTGCTGTGATTAACCGTGCGGCTTCTATTGATAAGTCATTTGATAAATTGCGCTGTATGCAGATTTTATCCCAGCACAATATCCCAGTGCCAAAAACCATGTTCTCGAAATGCCCTGTGGATGCTGATCTGATAGAGCAGCAAATAGGATTCCCTGTTGTTGTGAAGACTTTGAACGGGGCGCAAGGTGGCGGAGTTTATCTGTCGGAGAACAAAGACAATTTGCGTGATATCACCGGATTGATGGTGCATCAGGGAATTGATAAATCACCTGTTCTATTTCAGGAGTTCATTGAATTCTCTCGTGGCAGAGACATTCGCGCCTTTGTTGTCGGTAAAAAAGTTCTGGCATGTATGGAACGTAAATCGACAGACGGCAGCTTTAAATCCAACCTGACCCGTGGCGGCGCAGGGACACCTGTTGCTATCACTCCCGAAATCGAACGCATTGCAGTCTCGACAGCCGAAGCGCTCGAGCTTGAAATCGCTGGGATTGATTTGCTCTACACAAAAGACGGATATAAAGTTTGTGAAGCCAACAATGCGCCGGGCTTTAAAGGCCTTGAAACATACTGTGGCATCTCTGTGCCTGAAAAAATCTATGACTATATTGAGCAGCGTGTGAAGAAAAACAAGCAGGCACAAAAGGGCAATGTTATTCAGGGCTTCTTTGGAAAGTTGCTTGGGGGTGGTCGCCGTCATGCTGCTTAAGCCCTATCGCGGTATCCTGCCGAAAGTGGACGGTGCAGCCTTTGTGGCTGATAATGTCATCCTTACGGGAGATATCGAAATCGGTGCGGAAAGCAATATCTGGTACAACGTTGCCATGCGTGGCGACGTGAACGATATCAAGATCGGAAAACGGACCAATATTCAGGACGGCACAATCATCCATACATCTTTGGGCGTTCAAGGAACCTATATCGGCGATGATGTGACTGTGGGGCACATGGCGCTTCTTCATGCCTGTACGATTGGCAACAAAGCCTTTATCGGCATGCAGACTCTCGTCATGGATGAAGCCGTAGTCGAAGACGAGGCGATGGTTGCGGCAGGCTCTCTTGTCTCTCCTAGGAAACGTATTCCAAAACATCAGCTCTGGGGCGGTCGTCCGGCACGCTATATGCGTGATCTGACACCTGAAGAAATCGAATACTTACAAATCTCTGCCGACCGCTATGTTGCTTTAGGAAAAGAATATAAAGCGGGCCAATTATCCTAAATATTAAACGGGAAATAAAGAGAGCGCGTCACGATCCGCAATGATTGTGACGTTTTCCATGGTTTGCAAATAGGACGCAGGGCAGTCGGGCGTCACATCTCCGTAAAAGGCACGATATAACGCTTTGGCTTTTGATGCTCCCAAAGCTAACATAAAGGTCTGGCGGGCTTTTCTAAGTTCCTGAAAGCCAAGAGTTATGGCAGATTTAGGAATGTCTTTCCCCCAATAGGCACAATTGGCGTTCCATGTTGCCTCAGACATTTCAACAAAGGATACAGAACAATCAAAGTCCGCCCCAGGCTCAAGCAACCCGATATGACCATTTTGTCCAATCCCCAAGACAACAAGATCAATAAAGAGTAGGGACTCCATGTGTGATCGAATACGCGCAACTTCCTCGGATGGGTCTGCCGCGCTATTAAAAGTAAAACGGTCGTCTATTTGCAGGGGGTCAAGGACTTCGCGTGCAATCCATTTCGAGAACAATGTTTCAGACTCGGGAGAGCAGCCCATATATTCATCAAGCTGCAAGAACTTGAAGTCAATTTTATCAACTTTTGCTCTCAACGCGGCATAGAATGGCAACGGGGTGTTTCCGGTCGGTAAGACAACACTGGGTACATCCTGACTGTGTCGGAGAGCATCAAGAAACGTCGAGCATACAATATGTCCGAAGTCCGTATTATTATTTGTAATAAGGATGCGCGGGGGCATTTAATCGCCCTTCATTTTGATATAGCTTCCGGGTGCCGGCTCAATGGCCTTGAGCGTGCCTTTTTCAGGGTCTCGGGCAGGGATTTGTTTGCCTGCGTGGGCCTTTACCCATTCAGCCCAATCAGACCACCAAGATCCTTCGCGCTGCTCGGCTTGATCGAGCCATTCTTCAGCATGCTCACGGTCGTCAATCTTGTCATTCACCCAGTAATGATATTTGTTAGCCGCCGGAGGGTTGATAACACCGGCTACGTGCCCCGAAGCCGCTAGAACAAAACGCTTTTTGCCGCTAAGTAGCATCATGCCTTCATAGGTGGATTTCCACGGCGCAATATGGTCTTCTTTTGTCGAGATAAAATAACTTGGAACTTTAATCTTTGAGACATCAATAGGTGTTTTGCCAATCTTGATGCCGCCAGCTTTGCACAATTTATTATCACGATACATGTTGCGCAGATAGAAGCGATGCATCTCTGCAGGCATATTAGTGGAATCATCATTCCAATAGAGTAGATCAAATGGAAACGGCTCTTTTCCGAGCATGTAGTTATTGACTACAAATGACCAGATCAAATCATTGGCACGCAGCAGGCTGAAAGTCTGGCGCAGATTACTGCCCTCGAGATATCCGGCCTTGTCCATTTTTTCATCAATAATTTTGAGATATTCATCATCAACAAAAATGGACAAGTCACCCGCCTGATGAAAGTCAATCAACGTGGTAAGAAAGGTCGCTGAAGCCACACGCTTATCATGCTTATGGGCAGTCAGATAAGCGAGAGATGTCGCAAGCAATGTTCCGCCGATGCAGTATCCGACAACATTGACTTGTGGTTCCCCCGTTTGTTTTTCAATTTGGTCCAGAGCTTCAATAAGGCCTTCTTTCATATAGCTTTCGAAGCTCTTTTGGGAAAGTTTCTTGTCCGGATTGACCCATGAAATCACAAAGACTGTATGTCCCTGATCAACGGCCCATTTGATAAATGAGTTTTCCGGACGCATGTCCAGAATATAGTATTTGTTGATCCATGGCGGCAAAACCAGTAGAGGAGTCTTGAAAACGGTTTTGGTTGATGGTGTGTATTGGATAAGTTGCATCAAATCATTTTGAAAAATGACTGACCCAGCAGTCGTGGCCAAGTTCTTGCCGACTTCGAATGCAGCGTAACGTGTTTTGCTGATTTCGAGTTCACCGTCTCCGCGCTGCAAATCTTCGACAAGATTTTCCAGGCCGCGTAACAAATTCTGTCCGTTAGAGCTAAGCGTTTCACGCAAAACCTCGGGGTTTGTCATGGCAAAGTTGGTCGGGGCCAAAGCATCGGTGAATAAGCGTGTATAAAAATCAAGCTTATTGCGCTCTCGCTCGGGAAGTGTATCTGCATTCCTCACGGACTTCTGAAGCCATTGGGACGTCAGGAGGTAGGACTGGCGGATAAAATCAAAGACAAAACTATCCTGCCAGATCGGATCTTTGAATCGGCGGTCCCCTTTTTCGGTTTGAACCACCTGTTCAGAATCTTCGCCCAAGAACTTACGGGTAGATTCCTGCCAGAGCAGAAACATATTTTGGGCATATTCCAGATTAAGGTCCAGAAGCTTCTGTGGGTTCTGAAGTGCATTCTGCCAATAATCCATGATGACGTTTTGCATGCCTGCCAGAGAGAATCCTTGCTCGGCCAGATCATCTCCTCCGTGTTTCTGGACATAGGTCGCAAAAAGAGGCTGTAACCGCTCTAGAATTTCGCCCATTTGTTTTGAAAAGGCTAACGGGTCAAAGGGCGTGGAGGTATCAGAGCCGTGAGTGTCTGAGGATAGGGAGGATGGTGGAGCTTTTTTCTGGGTCATGGTCTTGCGAATCTGCCTGAGAAAGTCATGAAAATCAATCATTACAACCTAATCTTCCTCTTGCCATTAACAATTCTTTGTTCCACGATAGGGAAAATTCGAAAGGATGATTCCGGGCATGGCTCGCAAAAAGAGATATCTGGGGTTTTTAACAGCGCTGAGCGGGGTTCTGCTGCTGCTCTCGGCATGTGAGCCGGGGCATCCGGTTGGGGAAGATCCTTACTGGGGCTCTTCTGATGTTCCTGATCATTTCACGTGGCTTGGCTTGGGGCGTGCGTTATCGGGGGGTAAGGTTGATATCTACGATCCTTCAGCAACGTTTTTTAATGTCATAGCACCTGATTTGGTGAAAACAGGACCAGACTTTCCTTTATTTGCACCGGATATTGATTATGTCCCCATGGATGATGATGTTGTGTTTTTCGCACTGACGCGACCTGGAGATGATCTGGTTGTTGTTGACCCCACACCTGTCTTTGATCCGGTGCCGCTAGAGTAGGCAAAAAAACTATCATTTATTAAATCAGATAACAGGGAACTGACATGACAGGACATACATATAGAACTCTGCGTGTTGCTCTGGCTGGCTTGGGAACGGTCGGCGCGGGAGCGTTTCGTATTCTCACAAAAAATGCAAAGCTACTGGAAAGTAGAACAGGTGTTGCCTTGATGGTAACGGCCGTAAGTGCGCGCAATCAGAATAAGGATCGCGGAATAGATCTTTCAAATGTCGCGTGGGAAAATGATGCGTTAAAGCTGGCTATGCGCGATGATGTTGATGTCATTGTCGAAGTGATGGGAGGTGAAGGTGATCCGGCTTACACGCTCGTAAAAACAGCCCTCGAAAATAAAAAACATGTCGTAACCGCTAACAAGGCGCTATTGGCTTATCACGGAATAGAGCTTGCCGCGATTGCAGAACAGAATGGCGTGTCTTTATGCTACGAGGCGGCAGTTGCTGGTGGTATTCCGATCATCAAGATGATTCGTGAAGGATTGGGAGCTAACAACATTTCCGGTCTCTACGGAATTATGAATGGAACATGTAATTACATCCTGACAACAATGGAGCGGACTGGCGAAAATTTTGCAGATGTTTTGGATCAAGCCCAGAAATTAGGATACGCCGAAGCTGATCCGACACTTGATGTCGGGGGCGGGGATAGCGGGCATAAACTTGTCCTGCTGTGCGCGTTGGCATTTGGGTGTAAGCCGGATTTCAAAAACCTGTCTGTTGCAGGTATTGATCGTTTGAGTGCGGAGGATATCCAGATCGCATCCGAATTCGGCTGTCGGATTAAATTGATTGGTCAAGCCAAGAAGCTCGAGGACGGACGAATTCTGCAAATGGTTGCGCCAAGCCTTGTTCCGAAAACATCGCCGTTGGCGCATGTAGACGGTGTCTTGAACGGAATTTTTGCACAGGGTGACTTTGTCGGCCCGAGCTTTGTTGAAGGTCGCGGAGCCGGAGAAGGCCCAACGGCTTCAGCAATTGTGGCAGACTTGATGGACATTGCAAAAGGCTCGTCTGCAACGGTATTCGGAATATCTTCGCATAAACTTGCCCCATCTCCATCTGCTTCTGCGATGGATTGGACGGGAGAATTTTATTTGCGGTTGGTTGTTGAGGATCGCCCGGGTGTCATCGCCGAAATTGCACCGATTTTGCGGGATCACCAGATTTCTATCGAGAGCTTGATCCAGCGTGGCCGTTCCAAAGACGAGCCTGTTAGTATCGTCATTATGACCCATGAAGCCAAAGGCGGAGACATTGCTGATGCATGTACTAAAATTGCGGCATTGCCCTGTGTATTGGATAATCCGCTGGTAATGCCTGTTTTGAATATCTAGCAATATGAAAATAAAGTGAATGAAAGGCAAATATTCGAAGGAACAATTTGCCTGAATCATCTCGTGCCGCTATCCTTTCCCCATGTCAAACATGAGAGATCATTTATCCGCTACGGTTGACCCGTTCTTTATGGACAGGTCACTGACGCTGGAAGTTATTCGGGTTACTGAAGCTGCGGCTCTTGCTGCTTCAACACAAGTGGGGCGCGGCGATGAGGACGAGGCTGATAGAGCCGCTGTCGATGCTATGCGCCGTATGCTCAATGAATTGGGAATTAACGGCACGGTCGTAATTGGAGAGGGCGAGCGCGATGAGGCTCCTATGCTCTATATCGGCGAACAAGTAGGCTCGGGCGATGGCCCTGAAGTTGATATTGCTCTTGACCCGCTGGAAGGGACAAGCATTACTGCATGTGGCGGACAAAACGCCATGGCAGTTCTGGCGATGGCAGACAAAGGGAGTTTCCTTTATGCGCCGGATGTCTACATGAAAAAGTTAGCTGTGCGCGACGGTGTGGATTTGAAACCTGAAGATTTGGACCGCCCGATTATCAACATCCTACAAAAAACTGCGGAAGCCAAAGGCGGAAAAATCGAAGATTTGATGGTCTGTATTTTAGATCGTCCGCGCCATGAGGAGCTGATTAAGGAAGTCAGGGAAACGGGCGCACGTATAACTCTCATTCAGGATGGCGATGTCTCCGCAGTCATTTCTGCGGCTGACCCGTCATCTGCAATTGATGTGTATGTAGGAATTGGCGGGGCGCCTGAAGGCGTTCTGGCTGCTGCGGCACTGCAATGTATAGGCGGCGATATGGTGGCGCGTCTGGTCTTCCGCAATGAGGGTGAAAAAGCCCGCGCAGAAAAGGTAGGAATCAAAGATTTCAATAAAATCTACACGCTCAATGAATTGGCAAAACCGAATAATGTCATTTTTGCAGCGACAGGCGTCACGGATGGAACAATGCTCAAAGGGGTGCACCGTTATCCGAACGGGGCAACGACATATTCTGTTGTAATGCGTTCGAAAACAGGGACAGTTCGCCGCATCGAGGCGCAGCACGATTTCACAAGGAAACCGGCCTGATGTCTGCGCAGTTGAAAATTGACCGCTCCGTGATGGATGCACGGTGGGTCTTCCCCGAGCTAAATGATGATAAAATCCACCGCATGATGACGGATTTCTCTGTGCCAGAGATTGTAGCTCGATTACTTGTTTCAAGAAATATCGAGCCGGAAAAAGTCCAAAATTTCTTGTTCCCGCGCCTTGCAACGGACTTCCCCGATCCGTCTTCTCTGAAAGATATGACGGAATTTGCAAACTGGTTGGCAGGCCAAATAGAAGCAGGGAAAAAGATAGCCGCCTTTTGCGACTTTGACGTAGATGGATCGACGTCTGCGGCGGTCCTCAAAAAATTTTTTCATCATTTGAATATTGACCTGCCGGTTTATATTCCGGATCGCATGACCGAAGGCTATGGCCCGAATATTAAGGCATTACAAAAGCTCAAAACAGATGGCGCAGATATTATTCTGATGGCTGACTGTGGGACGACTGCTTTTGATGTGATCGAACAGGGCCGGGAATTAGGATTGGATATTTGTATTTTTGATCACCATGAGCAGGGAGACTATCTCCCCGCCAGTACCTGGCTCATAAATCCAAAACGCAAAGATGATACATCTGGTCTTGATATGCTGGCCGCTGTCGGTGTCACATTTCTGGCGTGTGTTGCAGTCAACAAAGCGCTTCGGGAAAAAGGCTATTATGACCGTAAAGGCATAGCAGAGGCACCACTTAAGGACTGGCTGGATTTGGTAGGTTTGGGGACAGTATGTGATATGGTTCCGCTGACCGGCCCGAATAGACTTTTGGTGAAAGTAGGGTTCACGCAAATGGCTCAACATAAAAACATAGGGCTTAAAGCCTTATGTGATGTTGGGGGCATAAAGAAAGATCCAACCCCGATGGATGCAGGATTTGTTTTAGGACCGCGTATCAATGCAGGTTCTCGCGTGCATCAAGCGGACTTGGGTGCAAAATTACTCTCCAGCACAGATGCAGAAGAAGCCAAAAATCTGGCATGGACATTGAATGATTGTAATGCCAAACGGAAATCTATTCAGAATGACATGATGCGTGAGGCAATGGATCAAATTGAAGCGCGCAATCTTGCGGAACGCCCGATTATTATGGTCTGGGATGAAACATGGCATGCAGGTCTGAATGGGCTGGTTGCAGGGCAGATCAAAGAACGCTTCGGAAAACCAGCTTGCTGTATCGCTTTTGCTCCTGGAATGTCGGGGGAACTGGAAGGCCGTGGCTCGGGGAGATCTGTTTCCGGATTTAATATGGCAGCACTCTTTATGGCGGCCAAGGAAAAAGGATTGGTTTTAAAGGGCGGTGGACACGCTATGGCGGCAGGCTTTACCGTCGAACCTGAAAAGATCGAAGAGTTGGATAAATTCTTTCTGGGGCATGCGGAACAAATTATGGGTGACGCAGAGATTGTGATAGAAGAACACGTTGATGCGATTGCCTCCATTCGTGGCATACGTCCTGATTTTGTAAGGCTTTTGGAAGAAAATGTCGGCCCGTTCGGACAAGAAAACCCCGAGCCGAAATTTATTCTGCCCGATATGCGGATTGCAATGGTTGATATTGTCGGCGAACACCATGTCAGAGTTCAAATGACCGAGGCCGATGGCGGACAACGCATGAAGGCTATGGCCTTCCGTGCTGTGGGGACGCCGCTAGGGGATTTGCTTTTGCAATCAAAGAGCGGCAGATTGCTGCATCTTTTAGGCCAGTTTAAAGTCAATCACTGGAACGGCGTAGATAATGTCGAGTTCATGATTTCTGATGCCAGTTCCGCCAATTAACGGAGAGATTCCATGTTACACGAAATTGCCAACACATACGGGACGCCCGTTTGGGTTTATGACGCAGCCCTAATTCGCCAACGTATCCGTGATCTGAAACAATTCGATATTATCCGTTTTGCCCAAAAAGCATGCTCGAATATTCACATCCTCTCGCTCATGCGGGATATGGGAGTGATGGTAGATGCCGTCTCTAAGGGGGAGATAGAGCGCGCGTTGATTGCAGGATTTAGAAATGACCAGATTGTCTTCACTGCTGACCTGATGGATCGGGATACGCTTGAATTTGTTTCTCGTAATGACATCACAATCAATGCGGGATCTATTGATATGCTGGATCAAGTCGGGGAGCTCCATAAAGGTCATAAAGTCTGGATCAGGATCAATCCGGGCTTTGGTCACGGTCATTCCCAGAAAGCCAATACAGGCGGAGAAACAAGCAAACATGGCATTTGGCATACGGATGTTCAAGCAGCTATCGAAGCTATTAGGAATCACGGGTTAAACTTGGTGGGCGTCCACATGCATATTGGATCCGGTGCTGATTACGATCATTTGTCGCAAGTTTGTGAGGCGATGATAGATCTGATCTGTCGAGAGAAACTCGATGTTGATGCTATCTCGGCAGGGGGTGGTTTATCCGTCCCGTATAAACATGAAGAGGTCCCGATTGATCCTGCACATTATTTTATGTTGTGGGATAGCGCTCGTAAGAAAATCGAAGAGGCGCTCGGCCATCCGGTTAAGCTCGAAATCGAACCCGGGCGCTATCTGGTGGCAGAATCCGGAAAGCTGATTACCGAGGTCCGGGCAGTTAAAAAAATGGGATCTCTCCATTATGTTCTAGTAGATGCGGGATTTACTGAGCTTGTGCGGCCGGCGATGTACGGTAGCTACCATGAAATGACAACAATGACAGGTAGGGGCAGGAAGTTGAGGGGCACCCGATTTTGTCGGTAGTTGCTGGACCACTATGTGAATCGGGAGATATGTTTACGCAAGAAGAGGGTGGGTTTGTTCAGACCAGATTGCTCCCGCCTATTCAAGTCGGCGATTATATTATAATCCATAACGCAGGAGCGTATGGTGCGTCCATGTCCTCAAACTATAATTCCAGGCCATATTGCCCTGAGATTCTGATTGATGACGGGAATATTACGCAAATCAGGAGAAAGCAAGCCATGGCTGATTTGCTGGCTTTAGAAGGTGTTATGAATAGAGATAGATAAAATTTGAAACAATAGTTCGTATTTATATTGCAGCGCGCATAGATATTTAAGGTCGTGAACCCGTACAATATTAGGAATAAAAATATTTGCACGGGAGGCCATATATGGACGCCACGATTACTGATACCCCACTGAGTCAAGCAGAGGTCAAGAAAGAAGAGCGTAAAGTCATTATTGCCTCCTCTCTCGGGACCGTTTTTGAATGGTATGACTTTTATCTCTATGCAACATTGGCGCCGTTCTTTGCGGCGTTATTTTTTCCGCCTGGCAACGAAACTGCAGCACTGCTTTCTGCGTTTGCGACTTACGCGGCAGGATTTATCGTCCGTCCGTTTGGTGCATTGGTTTTCGGACGCCTCGGAGACATGCTAGGACGGAAATATACTTTCCTGATTACCATTCTCGTTATGGGTATTTCAACGGCTGCAGTGGGTATCTTGCCAACATTCGAAACAATCGGATGGTGGGCACCGGTTATCCTCGTATCTCTACGCTTGCTTCAAGGTTTGGCCTTGGGTGGCGAATATGGTGGTGCAGCAACCTACGTTGCTGAGCATGCGCCGGAAGGGAAGCGTGGGAAAGCAACAAGCTGGATCCAAACAACCGCTACAATGGGCTTCTTCCTGTCCTTATTGGTGATTGGATTGTGCCGTGGGTTGATAGATGAGGAGGCATTTAGAACATGGGGATGGCGCTTGCCGTTTCTTGTTTCTGTCGTCCTTCTGATCTTCTCTCTTTATATTCGTATGAAGCTGAATGAAAGTCCTGTCTTCAAACGGATTAAATCCGAAGGAAAAGCATCCAAGTCACCTTTGTATGACAGCTTCTGCCGTTATCCGAACAATAAATATGTGCTTCTGGCGCTGCTCGGTGCAACTGCGGGACAAGGGGTTATCTGGTATACTGGGCAATTCTACGCCATGTTCTTCCTGACGATTAACTTGAAGGTAGATTATGTGACTGCATATATCCTGATTGGAGCGTCATTGCTGATTGCAACACCTTTCTTTATCTTCTTCGGAAGTCTGTCCGATAAAATAGGGCGTCTGAAGATTATTCTGGCGGGCTGTTTGATCGGAGCATTGACCTACATTCCGCTGTTCCAGATGTTGACGCACTACGTGAATCCTCAATTGGAGGCCTACCAGAATACGGTAAAAATCTCTGTATCCGCGGATGATTGTAGCTTCCACTTGTTCGTGTTGCCGACAACAAGGTTTACAAAATGCGACAAGGTTAAAGATGCTTTGACAAAAGCAGGCTTGAACTTTGAAACCTTGCCGGCAGTTGACGGAAAAGCTGTCGTCACCACAATCGGAGACATCACTATTGAAGAGATGGACGAAAGTGGAGATTTCGATAAGCAGAAATATGTCGATGCCTTAAATCAGACCGGGTATGTCGGCAAAGCAGATAAGGATCAGATCAACTATCCTGTAACGATCGCTATTCTGACCATTATGGTTCTGTATGTGACGATGGTTTATGGTCCGATCGCCGCCTATCTGGTGGAAATGTTCCCGACCAATATCCGTTACACCTCCATGTCGTTGCCGTATCACATCGGAAACGGATGGTTCGGTGGAATGTTGCCTCTGGTAGCAACCGCAATGGTGGCGGCATCGGGTAATATCTATGCCGGATTGTGGTACCCGATTGTGGTCGCACTGATGACGGTGGTCATTGGTGGATTGTTCCTGAAAGAAACGGTTCACAACAATATGTTCCACCGTGATAGTCACGATCATCACTAGAAGATGCTAACTAAGAAGACAGAGCAGAAATGCTCTGTCTTTCATTTTACAGGCAAGATACATACTAATAACAGCTGAGGATGGCATATGGTTGATAATAATGCACTTCGAAGGATAGCTGAGGAAACTTCTAAAATCGGATTGGAAGTGACCGATATTGCAGGCGATGTCGATATTCTGACCAGAGCTTCTGAAACACAGACAAGTTCAGCAGAAAATATTGAAAAGACATCTCGAGAGCTCTCACACAACAGTCAGAAAGTTTTCGAACATGTTCGCATAATGCAAGACGTTATAGAGGGAGTTGAAGAGGATATTTTAAACGCAAAAACAAAAGTGTCAGGCACGACCGAGAATATGGTTAGATTTGCCGAAGATGTCCAATCTATCGCTTCACAAGTGATGGAGCTAAAAGATGAATTGATGCGTGTATCGGCCTTTACGGAGACCATAAACAAGATCAACGGCCAGATTAACATGCTGGCTATGAACGCAACCATCGAGGCCGCACGTGCAGGGGATGCAGGGCTGGGTTTTGCTGTTGTTGCCAACGAGGTTCGCACTCTGGCGAATAGTACAAGCATTGTAAACAAAGATATTACACAATCTCTTATCGCGTTGGGACAGAAGACGGAACTTCTTGTCCGGCTCTGTCAAGGAGGAAAAGAGCGTGCCGGAGAGACGTTATTAAACTGCGAGAGTCTAAACGAAAATGTTGATCTCGTTGCCAACTCTTTCCAATCTGTTCAGAGCGAAGCCATAGGCATAGTGTCTGACGTTGAAAATATGTCACATCAATCAAGCTTGGCTCTCGAAGCTGTTCATGATTTGAGCAAGGGACTACAGATATCAAGAAACTCGATTGAGGAATCCAAGCAGCGAATTGATAGATTAATCGGGAATTGTGAATCTCTGGTTATGGTCTCGGTCGAGCAAGGATTGGATACAGACGACACAAAATATATGAAATCATTGAAATCAATCCGTAATCAGATGGAAGATATACTGGAGAAGGCGATTTCAAAAGGAGAAATAACTCTGGAAGAGTTATTCGATGAAACATATGCAGAAATAATGGGCAGTAATCCGACGCAATATCTGACAAAATACGTGGCCATAACAGACAAGTATTTTCCGCAAATCCAGGAAAAGGCTCTGGAGATCAGTGATAAGATAACATTCTGTGCCGCTGTAGACAGAAACGGCTTTTTGCCAACGCATAATCTGAAATTCTCGAAACCCCAAAGTACAGATCCTGTTTGGAATATGGCCAATTGTCGAAATAGGCGAATATTCAATGACCGCGTGGGCTTGCGGGCTGGGCAAAATAGGGAAGTCTTTCTGATACAGCTTTATAGACGGGATATGGGCGGGGGGCAATTTGTCCTGATGAAAGATATGTCCATGCCGATCACAGTCGGAGGGCGGCATTGGGGCGGCGTACGTTTAGCCTACCGAGTTGAAGCAAATGCAAAAAAATAAGCCTTTGTTTCTAAAGGAAATTTGCGAAAATTTAAAAAAATAACGAAAACTGAAAAAAAGCTCTTGAAATGCCTGTCGAAATGAAGGTATAAGAGCGCCTGTTCTTCAAGGCTGTCCCCTTCGTCTAGAGGCCTAGGACACATCCCTTTCACGGATGCGACACGGGTTCGACTCCCGTAGGGGACGCCATTTTTACTTCCAAAATGATCCAATAATGTTTTATAATATGCAGGAATCCTAGGGTTTTTGCATGTCTTGATGTCCTAAGATTTCCTCCGATTTCCGATAAAATCCTACAATTGTGGGGGTATCGTCTGGGGGCACTTAACTGGATAACGATTGGATACCCCCATGTCGCTCTCGGATGTAGCCTGTAGAAACTCAAAACCTAAAGAAAAACCCTATAAATTAACCGACTCTCTCGGCCTTTATCTTCTCGTCAATCCAACGGGCAGTAAATTATGGCGGATGAAATACCGCTATTTCGGGAAAGAGAGAACACTCTCCATAGGCCCATATCCGCTAATTACCCTACAAGAAGCCAGAGACGAAAGAGATAAGGCTAGAAAGCTATTAGCTGCCCACCAAGACCCCTCTCTAGCAAAACAGGAGGTAAAGAGGCTTGCGGCTGAAAGTGCTTCCAATACGTTTGAATCTGTCGCTAGGGATTGGCACGAGCGTTACAAAGTTAGATGGTCAGAAAAACACGCTCAAACCGTCATGCGACGTTTGGAAATTGACCTATTCCCGACCATCGGAAAAATACCTGTAAAAGATATAACTACACCACGCATAACAGCCGTTATCGAAGCGATTGAAAAACGTGGAGCATATGAAATGGCTCGGCGGTGTTTGCAATATGCACGAGCTATATTCTCCTATGCCAAAATAAAAGGAAAAGTCGAACATAACCCCGCAGACATAAAAGCCAAAGACTTCCTCACAAATCCAGAGCAGGGGCATTTTGCGGCTATGGAAGCAAAAGACTTACCTGCATTCTTGGAAAGATTACATCGGAATGATGGACGGCTCAACATTCAAACAAAAATCGCCATGGAATTATTGCTCCTGACTTTCGTTAGAACAGGCGAATTAAGAATGGCGCGCTGGGAAGAAATTGATTTCGAAAAAGCGCAATGGGTCATTCCGGGCGAAAGAATGAAAATGGGAAGGGATCATATTGTTCCCCTCTCAACTCAAGCGATTGAGTTGTTCAAGGAAATGCAGGGAATGAACGGACATAGAGAATGGATTTTTACAAACCAACGTGACCCCAGAAAACCAATGTCCGACGGTGCAATCCTCATGGCATTAAATCGGATGGGATACAGAGGTATTCATACAGGCCACGGGTTTAGAGCCTTGGCAATGACAACCATCATGGAAGAATTAGGCTATCGTTATGAAATCCCAGATATTCAACTTGCCCATGCCAAAGGCGATGATATTCGCCGTGCCTATGACAGAACAAAATTTCTCCCCGAACGCATAAAGATGATGCAAGAATGGGCGGATTATATAGATGCTCAAGCGTTAAGGTAGGCTCAGAACATGGCAAAAGAAAAATCAAATGACCTTAAAGCACTCGGGAATGAAAATTCATACACCCCAGAATTTTTCGCGGAGCTGTGTGAAAAAATAAATCTGACCGACAGAAATAAAAAATCAGCCTTAAAACTATATATTAAACTTGCCGCACAGAAATACACAAATCTTTACGGCGAATATTTAAGACAAATAGCCAAGCACGAAGCTAAGAAAGAGCTGAAAAATGCTCTTAAACACATAGAAAAAGCAACAGATTCCCTTTTCAGAATTTATGCATCTGGACACTACGGGAGTGATATTATCAGCAACATTGATGATCTCATAGCCCTAGATATTTCATGCGTGCACAAGACACCGAAGGAAATGCAAAGAGAAGATGATCCATTTTGTATTATCTCCCCCGTTATATCATTAAATTATATAGCCTCGCTCGAGGAGGCACTTGAACTCACAATAAAAAATTTTCCATCCCAAAAGACAGCCCCAAAAAGCATTGCACTCTATTCTTGGATTATGGTTTTATCTGCTGAATTAGAGCCAATTATCGGGCGAAAATTAGAGCAAAGCCGCTATCACAAAACCGACAAAGGCGGAGAATACATATCAAAAAAAGAAATGAACGATTCAGAATTACTCTTGTTTATCATTTCCCCGTTAGACCCTAATGTTACAATTTCCCAAATTGAAACGGCACTCAAGGACACACGCAAAGAACGCCATGAAGCTCCTTGGGATAACTGCTTTTAAAAACATAAAATTCCGTCTGCAGAAAAAATTCTGATTTTTTTGAAAGAAATTTTTCGACCAGCTTTCTTTGAATCTTATCGGACGCTCGACTAAGAATATTTGCATGAACCAAGCCAATATTGGAAAGGAATGCAAATGTTTGAAGATGCCCCAAAAGAAAGAATATTAAGACTTCCTGACGTCAAAAAACGGACAGGTCTTAGCCGAAGTACCATTTACCTCAATATCAGCAAAGGCACCTTTCCAAGACATATCAGTCTTGGCGTGCGTTGCGTTGGCTGGTTAGAGAGCGAAATAGACGCATGGGTACAAGCACGCATTAATCAAAGATCAATATCAACCTAATCTTATGCGGGTTTATATGTCCCGCCTTCCCAATTTTTTGCATTAGCAATGGAGAAAACAAAAATGAAAGACCATTCAGGTAGTCCAGATACCCCAAAAGAAAAACTTAACAAATCTCCTCTAAAATCCATCCGAGAAAAGTGTTTAGATTGTTGTTGTCATCAATACTCGGAGGTTCGGGAGTGTCATATTACAGATTGCCCGCTATGGCCATATCGCATGGGTAAAAATCCATTTCATCGGCGCAATATGACTGAGGAGCAAAAACAGGCCGCATCTAGACGTTTGATCAAATAGGAGAATAAAGTTAATGTTTCGAGGCCTCTGCGGTATGTGTTTTTTTAGCCATATGCTTGGCTATTCTGCATATACCAAACGCAACAAAAAGAATTGCCCCGTTTATTTCATCCTCTTCATCGACTGGTGGTTGGATTATATTTACAAAACCTAGAAACAACAAAAACCATAAAAATATATTTTCTATTACTTCTTTAATCCCGCCATTTCGAAAGCTATAAGCAATTGTAACAGCCAATGAAATCATAAAAATGATATAAACGCTTATCGTAATTTCATGCTGTTGCCATTCTAACTCGTTCATATTAATTCCATCCGCTATTGGTTCGTTGATGATTTTTGGGATGCGGCTTTTTCTGCTGCCTTGCGTGCGACTTCCTCTTGTCTTACTGCTTCAATTTCTTTTGCAACGGTACAATTTTTCTGGATAGCGACCTGTTCCAAAGCGTCAAATTCACCTTTTAAGCGAGCAAGCTCAACGTGCTGGTCATCACTATCGATAAAGAACAGGGCAGGCCACAAAAGAACAAGTCCAACTCCCATAGCTACTGCGTCATCACCCGCGATGTCATCCTGAATCCCCGCTACTTCATTCATTTTACGTCCTACACGGCCAATTTCCCCCTTGATCTGCTTACATGAATAGTCGCTGTATTGTAGTGGCGATACATATGAGGCTTTGATATTTTCAGATTTGCTGGCGCAAGCACTCAAGAATAGACATGAAGTAATTAGTAAAGATAAATATTTTGTAGAGCTGGTTGTCGATTTCATAATGGTTCAATTCCCCTGCGTTAGAAGTAAAACGACTACCAAGGGATTTTCCTTGGCAGTCGGGGAGTTTGTAACCGTCTTAAGAACGGCGCAGCGTGTTTACGCAAGCGCTATTATATTCCGCCGCCTCCCCGACCAAAGGTCGAGAAGGCATCGCGTTTAACGGCCCGATGCTTTTGGCCGCTTAAGAGGGGTTACAACGCCCCAGAATTTCCTAGTGGAAACTCATACCCAGACACTAACGAAGTGGCGGGAACCCGTCAATCTTTACAACTGCATCCAAAAATGATTAATAGAAGTGTGTGCTTCCCCTTTTGGGGGACGGGAGGGGGGATAATATGCACAGTCCTTTTCTTGATGTGTACTGTGCTAACTGAGACACTTCTTGATAAATTGGTGTTTTAGAATTTGAATTAGTATGAAGGCGCAACTGCGTTGCTAGACGTTTCTGTTCGTCTGCATTCTTTTCTAAAAATTCGACACCAATTCGAAGTCAGATTTCCATAAATAAGGAATGATGGGTATTATTGGGGGTATGAGAATCTCAGTTTTAAAATTATACAATCATATCAATTAGATATAAAACCAGTTTGGAATCCGTAGGGACGCCATTTTTACTCTCGCCAGAATAAATATAAGCTATTCAGAACTCAGAGCCACAACAGGGTCGAGATGGGCTGCTTTGCGCGCAGGAAGATAGCCGAACACCAATCCTGTCAAGACCGAGCAGGTAAAGGCCAGAAGAGCCGGGCCGACTGTAAACTGGATAGGCACATCAAGCAGCGAAATTCCAAAACCGGTCAAAAGCCCAACGGAAATACCGATCATCCCGCCGAGCGTACAGACAACAGCGGATTCAGTGTTGAATTGAAGAAGAATGTCCTGCGCCCGTGCGCCCGTGGCCATACGGATACCAATCTCGCGTGTCCTCTCTGCAACATTGACCAGCATAATATTCATGACACCGATTCCGCCGACCAGAAGAGAGATCGCGGCAACTGCCCCCAATAGGATAGTCAGGGTATTTTGTGTGTCACTTGCCATCTGAAGGAAAGATGCGGTATTCCGAACCGAAAAATCCTCGGTTTTATGTCGTTGGATTAAAAGATCAGTAATAGCCTTCTCTGTCTCGTCAACAATTCCAGTATCTGTAATACGTACAGTAATTCCCGATAAGTAATTCGATCCGAATAATCTGACCATACCGGTCGTTACAGGAATAAAGACGGCATTGTCCTGATCCTGCCCCCACGGAGCAGCTCCTTTCTCGTCCATAACGCCTATAATCTCGAACGGAATATTTCCGATCAAGACCATTTTGCCGATCGGGTTCTGTCCTAAGGGAAAGAAAGTATCCTGAACGGTTTTTCCGATGACGGCAACCGGCGCGTAAGAGTTCTGGTCGGGGAGAGAAAAGAAATTCCCCTCAACGACATTCCAGTCTCTGGCCTGAGGAAAATACAACCCCTCTGCTTGAATGCTGGTCTGAAGGTCTGTATTCCCGTAACGAACGGTTTTTGTGCCTGTGCGCTCTGGGACGACCACTTCGACATTATCAAGGGTCGCAATCGCATTGGCGTCTTCTATGGTCAGTGTCCCGATATCCCCACTAGGGCGCATGCCTGGTGCTCCTGGGCGGATAGAGAGCAGATTTGTTCCCATGGAACTGATTTGCTCAAGAACCTGTTGTTTGCTACCGTTTCCGACCGCCATCATGGTAATCACAGCCGCTACGCCGATGACAATACCGAGTAAGGTCAGAGAGGTCCTGAATTTATTGACTTTCAGAGATCTCAACGCTGTGACAATTGTTTCTTTCCAATCTCCTGATGACATTTTGATGGGTATCGTATCTGTGCTGAGCGGAGTGACTTCGACAGAAACCGGCGCGGCGCTATCTGATAAGATTTTCCCGTCTTGAATACGAATTTGACGGTCAGCATGGGCCGCAATATGTTCGTCATGGGTGATAATGATCACAGTGCGCCTGTCCTGATGGAGATGTTTTAAAAGCTCCATAACATCTTTTCCGCTGTGACTATCAAGCGCCCCCGTTGGTTCATCAGCCAGAATGATCGGCGGATCATTCATCAAGGCTCGGGCGATGGCAACACGTTGTTGCTGTCCACCAGAAAGCTGATTTGGCCTGTGGTTATCACGATCATCAAGTCCTAGAGAAGAAAGAAGAAGCTGCGCACGTTCACGCCGGCTGCGCGCATCGAGTCCGGCATATGTCGCAGGGACTTCGATATTTTCAATGGCTGTCGAAGTCGCAAGAAGGTTATAGCGTTGGAAAATAAAGCCGAATGTATCACGTCGTAATGAAGCCAATGTATCCTGATCCAGTTCTTCCACATCATATCCTCGAACATAATATGTTCCGGAAGAGGGGCGGTCGAGGCACCCGATCAAATTCATCAGTGTTGATTTGCCTGAACCTGATTGTCCCATAATGGCGACAAATTCCCCTTCATAAATATCAAGGGAAATATCGTTCAGGGCTTTAATCTCGCTATCCCCATTTTTAAAAGAACGGGAAATGCTCTTCAGGGAGATAAGGGGAATAAGGGGGGGGCGTTCTGTCATATTATAATCTGTCCAATCTTTACAAGCGCGGCATTCTCATGCGGGTACTTTGTGTGGAGTCCGAAGTTACAGCAGTAGGTATCAAAACAGGATCGCCGACATTCAAGCCGGATAAGACTTCTGCGTTCACGCGGTCTGTCAGCCCAACAAGAATAATTTTTTCTTCACCGTATGTTTGGTTTGCTAAAGACGGTTGTTTAATACGGTATGCTGAGCCGGTTTCAGTATCTTGCTCTGGGACACGTTCTACCAAAGCGGAGACAGGGATTAGAACCGCATCTTTGGTTTCACCGATAATAAAAAACATTTGCGTTGTCATGCCTGTCATTAAAGACCTGTCTTTATTATCGACATCCACCAGAACATCGTAGAGAACAACATTATTCTCGGTTGTAGGGGTCGGTAAAATCTGGCGGATTTTACCATCCCACTTGCGTGCATCAGATCCAAGGGTTGTAAAATATACGCGCATATCATTCTTCAGTTTTGGAATGTCTGCCTCCGCGACCTGTGCTTTGGCTGTCATCACATCAAGATTGGCAATACGTCCGATTGTAGGCGTCGTTTGATTGGCATTGACGGTTTCACCTTCCTTGACACTCAGATCTACGACAGTCCCTGAAATAGGGGCATAAATTTTAGTATAGCTGAGATTGGTCGTATCTTTCTCCAAGGTTGATTCCGATTGCTTGATTTGGGCTTCCAGAGACTTGATTTGTGCATCGGCGACATTCAAATCAGTTTCGGATTGCTCAAACATGTCTCGGCTGACAGCGTTGTTTGTAACTAGTTTTTTATAGCGCGTATAATTGCGTTGGGCCTGAACCTTGTTTGCCTGCTTTTCTGATAATTGGGCTTGCAGCATGGCAAGTTGCGCTTCATCACTGCTGATCTGGCTCTCGTAGATTTTTGGATCAATCTCCGCGATCAGGTCGCCGGCTCGAACCTGATTACCGATATCAACATGCAATTTCAGGATTTGTCCCGATATCTGCGCGCCGACATCCACATAATCTTTTGGTTCCAAAGTCCCTTGGGATGTAACTTGTGTCAGGATGTTTCCCGTTTGGGCTATCGCTGTCTGGACAGGAGCTGTGTCTGCATGCGCAGAAAAATCAGAAGAAACTCCCTGATAAGCGTACGCTCCGCCGCCTGCGATAAGGGCGAGGATCAAGAGGGCGATTACTTTTTTAGGAGGTGTTTTGTGGCAAGACATGCTTCAACCTTTTCTTTTATTATCTTGAACATAACGAGGATAGGGGCGGGTTTTCCCCGCTAAATTACAAAAAATATGGAATTCACCATAAATTATAGGGGAGGATAGAAAGATGGGAACAGGGAGGGCTTGAAAGATTGACAAAATAGGGAATATTTGTGTAGAAACAATCCACTCAATTCAGAAAAAATAAGGTAAATCAGACCGTGGCGGATATTAGAAAGAATTTCGGTTGGGCCGTATTGCTCTCGGAGCTGAGCCACGTTTTCTGTTGTGTTTTGCCGACTTTGGTCACCGTTATGGGGGTTTTGGCCAACGCAGGACTTATGGGGGCTGCTCCGGGTGTTCTGATGGATCTCCACGAAACAATCCACCACTACGAAATCCCTTTGATTATATTCTCAGGTGTTATGGTGGCTCTGGGGTGGATCATTCATTTGGCAAGTACAGACGTGGATTGCCACGATACAGGGTGTGCGCACCCACCATGCTCCCCAAAAAAGCGTAACAATTCCAGAATTCTGGTCATTGCGACCGTCCTTTTTGCCGTTAACTTGCTGATTTATGGCGGGGTTCACCAAAATGTCTTCCATTTGGAAGTTTTTGAGGCTGCAGGGACACATACGCACGAATAAATTGCAGGATAGCTTACAAAACATTGACAAATTGGTCGCTTCCTGAAAAAAACTACCCGAAAGCAACAAAAAGCAGGAAATAGCGGTTTCGTATGAATTTTACCGATTTAGGTTTGGGCGACAATTTACTGAAGGCGATTGAAGAAATCGGCTACACCACACCGACCCCAATTCAAGAAAAATCTATTCCCATTATTCTGATGGCACGTGACTTGATCGGTCTGGCCCAAACGGGAACAGGAAAGACTGCGAGCTTCACCCTTCCGATGATTGAGATGCTTTCGAGCGGCCGTGCACGTTCGCGGATGCCACGCTCTTTGGTTCTCGCTCCAACGCGAGAGTTGGCAGCTCAAGTCGGCGAGAATTTTGATCAGTACGGAAAGTATAATAAACTGAGCAAAGCCTTGTTGGTCGGTGGCGAGTCTATGGGCGATCAAATAAAAATTCTTGAAAAGGGAGTTGATGTTTTGATTGCAACCCCGGGACGTTTGCTGGACTTGTTTGATCGTGGACAAATTCTTCTCAGTGATATAAAAGTGCTTGTAATCGACGAAGCAGACCGCATGCTAGATATGGGATTTATCCCTGACATTGAAAGAATTATTTCCCTGTTACCGATGACACGCCAGACGTTGTTGTTCTCGGCGACTATGCCGGACGAGATTAAAAATCTCAGTGAAAAATTCTTGTCCAATCCGAAAACTGTTTCTGTAGCGCCACCTGCGTCTCCTGCAAAAACTGTGGATCACCGCATGATGGAAGTGTCTCCGAAATCGAAGAAGACAGCTCTAAAAGATTTGATCGACAGGGAAGATGTAAAAAACGCATTTGTGTTCTGTAACCGCAAAAAAGATGTCGATATGTTGGGTCGTTGGTTGCGTGAAAAAGGGTTTTCCGCGGCATCTTTGCATGGTGATATGATCCAGAGCAAGCGCACGGAAACTTTACAAGCCTTTAAAGATGGTGAAATTGTTTTGCTGGTTTGTTCTGATGTTGCGGCGCGCGGCCTCGATGTATCCGGTGTATCTCATGTATTTAACTTTGATGTGCCATTCAATGCAGATGATTACGTACACCGTATCGGACGGACAGGACGTGCGGGACTAAAAGGTAAGGCATGGTCCTTGATTACTGAAGATGACGAAAAGTTTGTGGCTGCGATCAGAAAGCTTGTCGGAGATGTACCAACCGAAAAAGCAAAAGATGAGCCGCGTGAAAATCGTGAAGAGAAGCGCGAAGAGAGGAAAAATACCTCGCAAGGACAAAAACAGTCCCCGCAAAGAAATGCAGGAAACGGCAAACCGGCAGGACGCACATCTTCAAGACATAACCGTGAAGAGGATGTCGGGGAAGACTCCTTTAATGATAATAATCTACCGGCATTTTTGCGCCGATAGATAAAAGTTTGGCGCTGGCTTTTTCATATTTTTGCCATCTCGTATATTTCATATTCATTTTCGGGAAATATTGAGTTTTATGGCATATTGAAAGGCTCTCCGACATTGACTTATCCCTCCGTTTTAACGACAATAGAACACTGAATTTTCTTTACCATATTTCTTGAAATGACTGGCTTTAAACAAGATTTTATCCATAAAACGATGATCAAGCGCACATGGGGAAAACTCATGGCAGGTGTTGCATGTTCTGCGCTGCTTGTCCCTGTGGCAAGCTATGCTGTGGCCGCCGTGTCCGAGGGCATGACGCACCAAGTCACAGCTGAAGCAGAAGGCCCACAGCTACCGGAAGGGTGGGGTGCGGATCAAGTTGATTTTATGGCAGATACAATTTCCTACGATGATGCGAACCAGCGGATCATCGCAGAAGGGGCCGTTGAAATTACCCAGAACGATAAAATAGTTCGCGCCCAAAAAATTGTTTATCATTTGCAAACCGAGAAGGTTGAGGCCATTGGGGATGTTGCTCTGATGGATTCATCCGGAGATGTGCATTTCGCGGAACAAGTCGAACTCGAGCGCCAGCTTAAAAACGGATACATCAAAAAACTGCGCTCGATTCTCGCGGATGGTTCTCGGATTCAGGCGGAAGAGGGACAGAGGATTGACGGGAATGTTATTGTCATGCGTAACGCCAGTTATACGCCATGCGAACCATGTAAAGCCGACCCGACAAAAGACCCTTTGTGGCAAATTACGGCAGATGAAGTGAAGCATGACAAGGAAGATCATTCGATTTCCTATGAGAATGCAAAGCTGGAAGTCTATGGTATTCCGGTCATGTATACACCGTATTTCAAACATCCGGATGGAACGATTGAACAAAAAAGTGGCGTTCTTCCGCCAAAATTTTCGTTAAGTTCAGGTCTCGGATTTGGTGTGACCTCTCAATATTACTGGGCGATTTCTCCATCAGAGGATGCAACTATCGGTGCGCGTGTGTTCACAGGCGTAGCCCCGCAGCTTCTGGCCGAATACAGGAAGCGCTTTGAAAAGGCGATGCTTGAGTTCAATACCAGCACAACATACACAACGCGCAAAGACAGCATCGGCAATGAAACTGTGACCACCGATGAGGAATGGCGTGGCCATATTTTCGGCGAAGGGTTGTGGGAGTTGAACGATAAATGGCGGACCGGATTCAAGATGCAGGTCACATCGGATGACCAGTATCTACGCGAATATGATATTACCAGCGATGACGTTCTTGAAAACGAGATTTATGCGGAGCGGTTTGATAAACGGGATTATTTTGCGCTCAAGGCATTAAGCTTTCAGGATGTGCGTGTTAGCGACCGGTCAACAGATCAGCCGAATATTCTACCGGAGTTTGAGGCCTCCTATTTCGGAGATCCTGCGGCATTTCTGGGAGGGCGCTGGAGCTTGGATGTTTCTGGTCTCGGGCTGATGCGCAAAGGAAACGGTCAGGATGTCGGACGATTGTCTACAGACCTTGGATGGCAACGACGTGACGTGACGTCTTGGGGATTTGTAAACGTATTTAACGCCAGCGCTCGCGGGGATTATTATTCGATTTCGGATCGGGATGAAGACTCTCTGGTCGGTGGTTCTGGGACCGCTAATGCATCGCGCATCTATCCTCTTATCCAGAATATCGTGTCCTATCCTTTGGAACGTGACTTCGACCATTCCCAAATGGTAATTGAACCAACCGTCGCTGTAACTCTCTCGACAAATGCGAAGAATGATACGGACATTCCAAACGAAGATTCTCAGGACGTGCAAATTGATGCGCTGAATATTTTTAAAGCCAACCGTTTTCCCGGCATAGACCGTGTTGAGGATCGTAGTCACATCACCTATGGTGCACGCACAGGCTTATATGAAGAGGACGGTGATAGTCTTGAAGTCTTTTTGGGACAAAGTTTCCGTTTCGAGAATGAGGATAATCCGTTTCCGGATGGGTCCGGCTTATCCAAACAAAAGTCTGATTTAGTCGGGCAAATTGTTGCAAATTATAGAGACCGTTTCACATTGAATTACGGCTTCCAGTTGGCATCCGATACGATGCACTCCGAGAGACATGAACTTGACATGGCAACACACATGGGACCGATAGGTTTGTCCGGGACATATATTTATGCACGGTCCCTTGAAGGGACAGATCTGGATCAGTCCCGTGAACAGATTTACGGCGTTGCGACCTATGATATAAATCCTGAATGGCAGCTTCGCTCTGCTGCCCGCTACGATTTCAGTGCAACAGACGAAGGATTGCGCTATGCAGATCTGGGATTTGATTACACAGGCCAATGTGTCAGTGTCATGACACGAGCCAGACGTAAATTCACGTTCGAAGACACCGGAGACAATGCAACCGAAGTAACAGTTTCGCTGGGGTTGAAAAATCTGGGAACATTCGGAACCAATCAATAGGACAACGGAAAGTAAGCGATGTCTCTTTCTTCATATAATCCGCGGGACAGATACCGCGACCGCGCTGTGAAACGCTTTAATAAGGCCATTGGTTTTCTGATCTTGTTTGGTGGTTTTGTCGTGGTCGGTTTTATGGTCGGGCGTGAAAATGCGGTCTCCCAGATTGAATCTCTGCAAAAAGATCTTGTCTCGAGAGACGAGCAAATGAAAGAGCTGCAAAATGAGCTGACAAGCGTTCGGGCTGATGCTCAAACAGCAACCTCCCGTTTCGAGTTGCTGCGTGAGCAGTATGAAAAAGATTTGCCGCAGGGTGGTCCTACGCGTGAGATTTTCGAAATGGTCAGAAAACAGATTGAGGAAGGTATGGCACCGGAACGTCTGGCCTTCGTGATCCGGTCTGCCCGCCCGCCGCGCAATTGTACCGATCCGTCCAGTAAACGTTTTGTAGTCCGCACACCTGCTTACAACGGACCGTCCAGCACTGTGACTGTGGGCGAGGGCGCAGTGACTGTTTCAGGGACAGGAGAGTCTTCCCATGGGCGTGGAGGCCAGGTTGAGGCTTGGTTTGATCCGACCCAGAAAATTACGGTGACATTTAAAACTGCAGACGGTGAAGACGAGACCAGAACAGGTGTCTTGCCGTTCCAGCACTCTTTGATTGCGGCAGGTCGCGAATACCGCTTCACACTCGCAGAAGGGGAGAAGTCTTTCGTCAAAGTTACGTTTGATAGCTGTGACTATCCTTAAAAGGCAACGAAACGAACTATTGCTGTTTCCATTGTCCGTCAATCATCAGAAACTCTCCTGATGATGCCTGATTGAAGATTTTCTTCGCGGCAATTTTTTGAACTTCCTCTAACGGAATACCCTGCTTTGCAGCCAGTTCTTTGTAAACAACCAAACGACCTTTATTGGTTCGGTTTACAAGGGATGTTACTTCTGAGGAAGGGTTAGGGAGTGTTGCGGCAACCAAACCGTCACTTTTCTCACCGATCAGACCTGCCTTTTTGGCTGTCGCCAAATCCATATCTGCTGCCATAGAAGTTGCCGCTCCTAATGTCAGGCCAGCTGCCAAAACACAAATAAATTTTTTAAAGCTCGTCATAAAACACCTCCTACTTGGTGGTAACGCCAAACAATTCTGGATTCTCGAGCATTTGCGTATCAAGGTCTTTTTCGACACGCACGCGGACTTCTTGCTCTATTTTGATATTCATATTGATTTCGATAGGTTTGTCCGGAGCTTCAACTTTAACAGTCGGAGTGCATCCACCAACGGCAAGGCTTGCCGCTGAACAAAGAACCAAAAACAAAAAAGGGCTACGAATTATTTTCAGGGTCATTTTTTCTCTCCCTTAACGGAACGGAGTGTAGAGCTTAAATCCCCCGCCTGCAAGGCCTGCTGCAAAACCTTTCCCAAATCGCCTTCAAGATTAAGGTTCAGCTCTATCGGACGCTCTCCGAAAACGGGACTTGTTCCACTGGCTTTCAATGTTGTTGTCATATGACCGTCCATCGGCCCATCCATTTCAAAGGAAAGAAGGGAAAACTGGAAGTCACTCAAGGCTTCCCTTACAGTCTTCATGCGTGGGTCATCTCCTTGAAGGGAGGCAGGAAATTGTTCGGGATTATATTTGAAATACCCTTTATCAAGGCTGTTGAGTGCGCCGCCTTTAAAAATAAGTTTTGAATCTTTAATCTCTATGGGAATTTCTCCACTTAAGAGGCCCTGTGCCGTCAGGGATGTATTCCCAAACAAGCGGGACAATTCATCCAGATCGACTTTATCAAGATGAATACGGGTTGAGACAGCCTTATTTTCACCTTGTCCAACAGTCAAAGGATCGGCGGAAATTTTGCCGCCTGCAAAGTCAAAAGAAATATCGGAGAATGTGAGTCCTTTATCTTGTCGGCCGAATAGGGAAATCTGCCCTTTTGCGAGGGTGCCATCCTCATTCACGGGTTGAAATGTAAGGCGTGCCGGTGTGTTTTGTGCTGAAATTTGCCAAGGAAAAATAGTCGGGATTGGCAATACGCCCGAAAGATTTTGGAAAAGGAATCCGCCGAAATCGCCTTCCAGATTGCTCAGTGTAATATTCATAGGACCACGCACAGTTAGCAGGTCATCTGCGGTTAACGACACATGACCTTCCCCGCTAATATCAACTGTTCCCCCAGAAAGGCTTAACCCTATTTCAGATTGAAGCGGAAAGAGTGAACTCAAGACTGCCGCATCTATTTTTGACGGGAAGACATCAACAAATAATTCATTTTGCTCAGGAGAATAAAAGAGCGTGCCTGTAAACTTGGCAGCTCTGCTTTTACCGGCTAGAATTGCCCAAGCAGCCTTTTTAACATCCTGCTTGAAGATGTCCTTTGGTAAAGCTACTTGTAAGGTAAGTGGTGAAAGTCCGGAAATCCATGTCTTTGTAGCAGGGGATATTTGGTCATTAAGCAAAGATACCAGATCAGATGCGATTTTAGAGTCGATTGTCAGTTCGAATTGTTCGGGCGGCGTTGTGTTCCAGCGTCCGACAAAGGAAATATCCGGATATCCCGCAGGCGATGTTTTAAAATAGACAGGTTCGCTTTTAGATGTATCAAAAGAAAAATCGACATTCTGCAAGAGGGCATTCAAAGTTTTGATGCTTCCCGCACGAATTTCTCCGGCGATGACAGGTTGCGTGCCAAGAACAGCAACGTAGGATCCTTGGCCTGATAAGCGTGTTGCTTGGAAACCTGGAAGCTCAACGCGCCCTTCCAGTAATTCTGAAGATACGGATAAAGATCTGTCAGGATTGATTTGGCCTTTCCCGTCAATCTGGAAAGATAAAAGTTTTTGCTCAGACCATGCTGAGAATGTAATCACTTGCGAATGATCTTCCTTGGCTTCGACATGCGCTTTGGCTTGAAAGCGGAAAGACCCTTGAGGCGTATCCAGATCAAATGTCAGGCCTTGCAGAAACAGGGAACGGAACGGCAAATCCGCGCCGCCTTCTGTGGAAGGAGAAGGCAGAGTTGTATCCCACCCCGCAACGCGAAACTTGCCATTCTCGTCAAGCTCTCCCATCAGGGAAATATCTTTAACCGACAACGAGTCGATTTGACGTTTCAGCAAAAGGTCGCGCCAATCAAGTGTAACGCTGATTTGATCAACTGTACTGAAGTCATTGGCATCAAGGGCAATGTGGTCTATGACCAGCCCGTTTGGCGTGAATTGCAGGATTCCAACACGTGCTTGCGGAAATCCAGAGCCGCGAATTTGTGTCTGGATAAGCGCTTTGATCCAGAATGCCGATCCGAAAATGCCTGCACCGATACAGACACCGAGTGCAGTTGTAACAAGCAAAACTTTGCGAATTCTGCCGCGTTTCGGTAACACGCCCGCACTCCTGTTAAATGTCGATATTGTCGACAAATGTCGCATTCTGCTGAATAAAGTCAAATCGGGCCTCTGCGTTCTTGCCCATCAGCTTGCTAACCAGATCATCAAGGTCGGGATTGCCCGAAGCGTCTTCAGGAGATAGCAGTTCAGCTGCCTCAGCTGCATCGCGCAGGCTAACGCGAATCAACGTGCGACTGTTCGGGTCCATTGTCGTTTCTTTCAGCTGTCTAGCTGGCATTTCTCCCAAACCTTTAAAGCGGGAAATCTCGACCTTGCTCTTGCCCTTGAATGTGGTTTTCATCAGCTCGTCTTTATGGGCATCATCCATCGCATAAGCGCTAAGTGTGCCTGCTGTCAGGCGATACAAAGGAGGTTGGGCAAGGTACAAGTGGCCTTTGGCAACCAAATCAGGCATCTGCGTATAGAACATGGTCATCAAAAGAGCGGCGATGTGCGCACCGTCCACGTCCGCATCAGTCATGATAATTACTCGTTCATAGCGCAGATTTTTGAGAGAAAACCCGGACCCCAGACCGCAACCCAAAGCCTGAGCCAAATCCTGAATCTCTTGGTTGTCGCGGATTTTATCACGCGTAGCACTCACGACGTTCAAGATTTTACCGCGCAGCGGAAGAATGGCTTGTGTCTCACGGTTACGGCCCTGTTTTGCAGACCCGCCCGCGCTGTCACCTTCCACAATGAAAAGTTCAGTGCCTTCGGCAGAATTGCGGGAGCAGTCAGCCAATTTACCCGGCAAGCGCAGACGGCGCGTCGGTGTCTTGCGCGACATTTCCTTTTCGTCCTTACGACGCTTGCGTTCTTCGGCCTTATTGATAAAGAAATCGAGCAAGGAAGTTGATCGGGCGGGATCGCTGGTTAGCCAGTGATCGAAATAATCTTTAAGGGCATTGTCAACAAGACGTGTAACTTCAGCAGTTGCCAGCTTGTCCTTTGTCTGCCCTTGGAATTGAGGATCACGAATAAAAACAGAGAGCATAATTGCTGCGCCATTCAGAACATCATCGGCCTGAATTTGTCCGGCCTTTTTATTTCCTGTCAGATCGCCATACCCTTTCAGTCCACGAACCATCATGGTCCGCAGACCTGCCTCGTGCGTTCCACCTTGCGGCGTAGGAACAGTGTTACAGTAAGATTTGGTAAAGCCGTCATCTTCAGCAAACCATGCAATCGCACATTCAACGCGACCGGCGCCATCTGCCAGCTCTGCTGTACAATGGAATGGATCAGGAACAAGGGTTTCCTGTTCTGCGGTTACTGTCACCAGATAGTCCATTAAACCATTGGGGAAGTGGAAGCTGGCCTGGGATGGTGTTTTACTATCGCTCGGTAGAATTTCAGGATCACAAGACCATTTGATTTCGACACCGCGGAACAGATAGGCTTTTGAACGGGCCAGATCATGAATTCGGCGGGCAGAAAATTTTTGAGCTCCAAAAATCTCGGAATCGGGATGGAAGGTAACACTGGTCCCGCGTTTGCCTTTTGGCGCTTTCCCCAAAGTTTGCAGCTTGGAGGTCACGAGGCCTTTAGAAAATTCCTGACGGAAATGTGTTCCGTCACGGACAACATCAACACTCATAACATCGGATAGGGCGTTCACAACGGAGATACCAACCCCGTGCAAACCACCCGAAGTCTCATAGGCCTTGTTCGAAAATTTACCGCCCGAGTGCAAAACAGTCAGAATAACTTCCAGAGCTGATTTTTTCGGATATTTCGGGTGCGGATCAACGGGAATACCGCGACCATTATCGGAAATAGTAACGCTATTGTCCTTGGACAGATGGATTTCAATGAGATTCGCATGTCCGGCAACGGCCTCATCCATCGAGTTATCAAGAATCTCATTGACCAAGTGATGCATAGCGGCATCATCAGTCCCGCCAATATACATCCCCGGACGACGTCTGACCGGTTCAAGACCTTCTAAAACCTCAATATCTTCAGCGTTATAGCTGGGAGTAGAAGTCTTCTTTTTCGCATTGGAAAACAAATCGCTCATAATTATTAACTTTTTTGGTATAATAATGTGGTTGGGGCGGTATCAGAGCACAGAACGCCCCTAAAAACAACAATCGGCGAGGCTCTAATGATGTTTTATAGACAAAAGCTTTTGTTTTTATCGACATTCCTGTTGGGAGTCTGTTCCATCACGTTACCATCGCAGGCCTATTTGAGAATAGACCAGATTGCAGCGTTGTCATACGATATGGAAAAACCAGAGGATGTTCTGGCGAAAGAAATGGAAGTGCATCAGGAAAAACCGTTTGGTGATGAAAGCCTGTCCATGGAAGTCACCCTTCCGATCGGTTGGCATCGTTATGAAACTGAAACGCTTCAGGATAGTGAAAAAAGCAATAAAAGGTCTGCTGAGGGGTTAAGCAAAAAAAAGAATTATCAGATCGAAAAAGGAGGAGATATCTTTCGGATGTTGGTCAGGTATTCAACGCCGCCCAGAATTGAACGACGTTCTGAGTTTCGTGTCAGAAGTATTGAAATCAATTCCCTGATTTCTCTTGAAAACTGGTTTACCGAATTGATTCTTCAGATGGGGTTCTCTCCTGAGGGGATAAAGAAAGTTTCCGAGGGGCGGCTTGATGCCCAATATACAATTTTTGAATATGGGGAACCGATGGTTACCAGAGCGGTTGTTACCCGCAGCGGAAATAAAATCATCATCGCTGAATATATGGTCCATCAGGAAAATTATGATCGTGAAAAGGACCTGCAAATTTATGCGATGAAACAATTCAAAATGTTGGCGCCGCGTGATGATTTGCCGATTGCCCTGAATACCTATCCGTTTGTTGATATTGCCAAATTTCAGTATCCGCAGAACTGGCTGCTTTATACACCGGGTATTACAACAATAGAGCGTATGGAAGCCTCTGTTATTAACTTACGCGGAATGTCTGAAGACCAATACAGTAGCAATTACACAAAAATCCAGATGAACGGACGCGTGGATGTGTCTGTTGTTTATAAGGGTGAGGGGGTAACGGCCGAGAGTGAAATGGCTCTGATCGGTCAGTCTCTAAAAGATAATGGTTTGGTACTTTCTGACAGAATTGATTTGGACAAGGATTTCAGAGTACACGAAAAAATCTCGAAATCCTCCGTAAGCGTCTATCATATTATTCCACCTGTATCGACGGAGCTGAAAACCAACCTGTTCAATAAATCAAAAGCTAAAAGTAACAAGCTGGCCGATTACGAATATTGGGTTGGAATTCTTGAAACATCGGGGCGGTATTATTTTGTTAGGCTATTGACGATCGGTCGGGATGAGGACTTCAGGGCATGGGCCGAAAATACAGAGGTGTTTAGGGTCTTATTGGGGAGTATCTCACCGGTAAATGACGATATTCACTAAAGAAAAGCCTCCCGAGCGGAGGCTTTTTTATCGACCTATTTGGCAAATGGGTTTTTACTTTTTCTCAGAAGTAAGCGGATTGGAACACCACTAAGTCCGTAATCTTCTCTCAACCCGTTAATTAAATAACGTTTATATGTTGCCGGAAGATCATCGGGCTTCGATACCCACATTGCAAAAGTCGGAGGTCTGGTATTGATCTGGGACATATATCTCAGACGGTTCGGGCGCCCACCAACCAAAGGAGGAGGATACTGAGAGACTTTGGATTCCAGCCATTTGTTGATCTTCCATGTAGAGACACGTTTATTCCAAGTTTTGTAACATTCAATACCTGCTTCCATCAAACGGTCAAGATTCTGCTCTCGAAGAGCCGACATCGTGACGAACGGAATATCAGGAATCTGTGCTAGAGAGTCTGCAAGAATAAATTTGATCTCTTCAAGTTTTTCATGGCGATCTTGAACCGTATCCCATTTATTTATCCCGATTACAAGAATGCGGCCTTCACGGATAACGAGATCGGCAATTTGCAAATCTTGCTTCTCGAGTGGGGCTTGCGCATCAATCAACAAGAACACGATTTGGGACAGGCGGATCGCGCGGAGCGTATCATCAATAGCCATTCTTTCGAGTTTGGCGGTAATTTTGGACTTTCGGCGTAGGCCGGCAGTATCAACCAGACGGAATTTCTGTTTTCCCCACATCCAATCAACAGCGATTGAGTCGCGAGTTAATCCTGCTTCAGGGCCTGTGATGACACGGTCTTCCTGCAACAAGGCGTTCATCAGTGTTGATTTTCCGGCATTTGGGCGTCCGACTAAAGCAATACGAATAGGTTTCTCTGACAAGATTCCAGTGTCTTCCGGTTCTGATGCTTCTGAAGTATCTGTGCCTTCCATTGTGACGAAGTCAAATTCTTCATCACCCTCAAGCTGGTCCAGCTCTTCATCGCTCCAGAATTTTTGTCCATCGTCATCAACAATAGGGGTGTCATCTTCTACGGGGAAATGGGGAATCAATTGGGTGTAAAGCTCGTCAAGCCCTATTCCGTGGGCGGCAGAAAATGGGATTGGGTCGCCCAATCCCAGACCGTATGCGTCAGCACGGGCCTGATCGACCAAGCTATCTTGTTCACATTTATTAACCAGAAGAAGGACTGGCTTCTTTTGTTTTCTCAGCCAGCGGGCAAAATGCTCATCCATCGGCGTAATGCCGGCTCTGCCGTCAATGACAAATAAAACAACATCAGCATTCCCCAATGCCAGTTCGGTTTGGCGCCGCATGCGCGCTTCCATGCTGTCATCGAATTTTTCTTCCAAACCGGCGGTATCAATCAAGCGAAGTTTCTTATCAAGAATACGCCCCTCGCACTCGCGCCAGTCACGGGTTACGCCGGGTGTGTCATCGACAATAGCCATTTGTTTCCCTGTTAGGCGGTTGAACAGGGTAGATTTTCCGACATTAGGTCGCCCGACAATGGCAAGGCTCAGCATGATAAGAGTGTCTCATAAGTATGTATGGCTATTTCCAGGCGGAGAGAGTTCCGTCTTCACCAAGGAGATAGAGTGTTTCATTTGCAATGACAGGGGATACAGCAACTCGGACTCCGGAGTCAAATTGTGCTGTTTTTTCACCTGTGCTCGGATCTACAATATAGACCATTCCCTCAGGACCGCACAGAAAAAGGCGTCCGCCCGCAAGAACCGGACCGTTCCAGAGTAACGGGTTATGGGGAGTTTCCTCCTTATCATCGTTGCTCAGGTAGGTATCAAGCGGCTTGACCCAAGCCAGAGCACCGCTGTCCCGCCCCAAGGCGATCAGCTCGTAATCGGACGAAATCATAAAAATACTGTTTCCTGCAACCCAGGGTGTCTTGGCGCTTCCGACATCCCGTTGCCAGACGCGGCGGCCAGTACGTTGTTCAATGGCCAAAATTTTACTGCTATAATTGACCCCAAAGACAAGTTCCTTATCCAGAACAGGCAAAGCTGAGATATCCGGCAGGGATGATGATCCTCCGCGTTGAACAAAAGAAGAAAGATTTTCACTCCAGGCAACAGAACCGTTTGAAACCCGCAACGCCATCAATTCACCGGAGGAAAGAGGCGCAACGATAATATCATTGTTTGCGGCAGGGCTGGCGGCCCCAACAATACCTGCGGATTCACTCAATCCTTCATATTCCCAACGCAGTTTACCATCGGCAACATTAAATGAAGAGAGTCTGTTGTCCACAGTCAGGATATAAACGGAGTCTCCCATAACAGTCGGCGCGGCGCGGGACGGAGAGGACAGGGACGCTCTCCAGATTTTCTTTCCTTCTTTCAGGTCAAGAGCAAGCGCTTCGCCATACCCGCCTGTCACAAACAGGATGTTTCCTGAAACGGCAAGGCCTCCGCTGATAACGTCCTCACCTTCTTTTTTAGGGCGGACTGATCTTTCCCACAAACGTTTACCGGTCATAGCCGAAAATGCACTGACATTCGATTCTGTGTCCAGTGTGTATATAACTCCATTGTAAAGAACAGGTTGAGCAATCAGGGGAATTTCATCCGATGATCCTGAGCCTATATCTACGGACCAGATTTTTTTCAAAGTGCCTGCATTCAGGGCAGGGTTCTGCATACTGTGGTTCGGGTATCCGCCAGCCTGAGGCCAGTATTCGTTGGTCCACGCCTGCGGAGCAACAAAGCCTTCACCCGAGAGCTCGGCATCTTTCGGTTCCAGATTGGTTTGAAGCTCGAGGATAGAAATACGATCACCCGGCAGAGGTTGTTTTTTATCGTCATCTGAAAACCAGCTGCAAGATGTGAGTGTCAGGACACTCAGGAGAGCAAGGGCAGAAACTTTGCATGGTGCATGGGATGCAATAGAAATGCGAACTGTCATGGGTTCTTACTCCGCTTTTTGTTCGGATGAGGCCTGCGCGTCCGGCTTAGCGGGCTTTCCCAGTTTACTTTGGTAAACATCTTGAAGGGCGGCCACTTGTGCTTTCATGCTTGGGGGCAGGCGAGTGTCCGCAGACAGCAGGGCCAGATCTTCCAGAGCACTTTTATAATCTTCGTCCTTGTGGGCTTTGGCCAATGCAGAAACCATGAGGGCGCGCAATTGCCAGACTGAGTCTTTATTCTTCAGGACACTCTCAAGTTCAGCCAGAAGATCGGCGCTTTTCGCATCCTTGTTCGCATCCAGTTGAATTGAGACTTTCTGGACAGTCGCGAGGTCGCGCATATCCTGTGGCAGGGATGAGTCCTTCTGGATAGAGGAATACAGCTCGGCGGCTTCCTCGAGTTTGCCGTCTTGTATGGCAAGGGATGCTGCATTCATGGTTGCAAAACCTTTCCCTGTCCCACTCAGTGTTTTTGAAGCCTCAAGAAGGGATGCGAATTGGTCCTTGTTTTGCAGAGCGTCTATAATCGCGGTTGTCTGGATCTCGGCTTGTGAATCTTTATAAGAGGTCCATCCCGAGTTGAAGGCTGTCCCGAGAATGACCAGTCCGATAGCAAAAAGAACTGACTTACCGTGCTCTTGCCATAACTGTGACATGCGGTCAGCTTTCATCATCTCATCGACATCACGAAGAATATCACTCATTCGGGGGCTCCCATAAAATAGTTGTAGTATGACCTCTTTAGCTCCTGAGGCTTTTCCTGTAAAGTGCAGGAATAAAATAATTAAGTATCATTTTCAGGTTATCCATTCAGAGGTAGGTCATGTCTAAAACAAAGTCAAAAATCAAAGTTCAGAACCCGATCGTGGAAATTGATGGCGACGAGATGACCCGCATTATCTGGGGATGGATTAAGGATCGCTTTATTCATCCATATCTGGATATTGATTTAAGGTATTATGACTTGTCTATCCAGAATAGGGATTTGACAGATGATCAGGTCACCATTGATGCCGCAAATGCCATCAAGGCCCATCGGGTCGGTGTAAAGTGCGCCACTATCACACCGGACGAGGCTCGTGTTAAGGAATTCGGCCTCAAGAAAATGTGGAAATCGCCAAACGGTACGATTCGTAACATTTTGGATGGCACAGTTTTCCGCGAGCCAATCATCTGTACGAATATCCCGCGCTATGTTCCGGGGTGGACTTCCCCGATTATTATCGGCCGTCACGCATTTGGCGATCAGTATAAGGCAACAGACTTTAAGGTGGCAGGGGCAGGAAAGTTAACCATGACCTTCACGCCGGCTGACGGGTCGGCTCCACAAGAGTTTGAAATATTTGACTTTAAAGGCCCTGGCGTGGCGATGGGGATGTATAATGTTGAGGCTTCGATAGAAGGTTTTGCGCGTGCCTGCTTTAATTACGCTACGGCCCGTAATATGCCGCTATACATGTCAACCAAGAATACAATCCTGAAGGCGTATGACGGAAAGTTTATTGAAGTATTTCAAAGGGTTTATGACGCAGAATTTAAAGCTGAATTTGAAAAACGTGGTCTTTATTATGAGCATCGCCTGATTGACGATATGGTAGCTTTCGCTGTGAAGTCGAACGGGGGCATGGTTTGGGCTTGTAAAAACTATGATGGGGATGTGCAATCGGATATCGTGGCTCAAGGGTTCGGGTCTTTGGGGTTGATGACCTCTGTTTTGTTGACACCGGACGGACAGATTGTTGAGGCTGAAGCCGCACATGGGACTGTCACGCGTCACTACCGTCAATATCAAAAAGGTGAGAAAACCTCGACCAACCCGATTGCCTCTATTTTTGCGTGGACGCAAGGGCTGAAATACAGAGGACGGTTTGATAATACGCCTGAAGTTGTCGATTTTGCCGACAAATTGGAAAGGGCCTGTGTCGAAACGGTGGAAAAAGGCGACATGACCAAGGATTTGGCACTTCTCATCGGCAAGGAACAGAACTATTTAACAACCGAAGACTTTATGGACAAAGTCTCCGCTAATTTACAAAAAGTAATGGAATAATCGCATGATCGGCATCAAAACCTCTCTTCTCTCCCTCACAATGATATCAGCTATGGCTGTGTTTGGCGGCTCTGCGCAAGCGGCTACGGGTAAAAGCGCGGGAGAGGCGCGCGCAAAGTTTAATGACACATATATAGGTCAGATGCAGGAGATGACAGCAAGTTATGAAGACACGCTGGTACATATCGGCCGCGAATATGGGGTGGGTTTTGTGGAAATGCGGGCGGCCAACCCGACCTTGGATCCTTGGATTCCCGGAGCTGGTGCGCATATCGTTATTCCGACCATGAACATCTTGCCGGATGCTCCGCGCGAAGGCGTGGTGATCAATTTGGCAGAAATGCGCCTGTATTATTACAAATCACCTTATGAGGCTCCGCTGACATTCCCGATCGGAATTGGTCGCGACGGTCTTAGAACTCCGATGGGAGCAACCACAATCGTTCGTAAGAAAGATGGACCTACCTGGACACCGACGCCACGTATGCGCTCGGAAGATCCGACTTTGCCGATGTCTGTTCCTCCCGGTCCGGAAAATCCTATGGGGTCGCATGCGCTCTATCTTGGATTTCCAACCATCGCGATCCATGGAACCAATAAGCCTTACGGGATTGGCCGCCGCGTCAGTAGCGGATGTATCCGGATGTTCCCTGAAGATATTACGCAGATGTTTGACATGGCCCCTGTCGGGACAAAAGTTACTGTGGTCGATCAGCCGATCAAATCCGCATGGATAGGTGGTAGCCTGTATCTGGAAGTTCATCCGACCCAGGAACAAGCCACTTTGATGGAGCGGGAAGGTGCAATCCCGGATTACCAGCTTTCAGAGAAGGATTTGGCCTATATCATGAGGGTCGCAGGACCTTCGGTAAAAACCTTGGATTGGCAGAAAATCCGGAAAGTCGTTAAAGAACGTAAAGGATATCCGGTCAAGATAGCGGAACAGGCAGAAGAGATAAAAAAAGCTGAGCGTTAGCTCAGCTTTTTTGTGTTTCGCGAAGAAACGGGCTACTACTTGGTAACGCGTTTTTCGAAAACTGGTTCTGCGCTGTTAACTTCAGAAGACTGGGCAGAGCTGCAAGCAACCAAAGCCAGAGTAGAAGCCAAGAGGCACAAGGACATTACAACTTTTTTCATTCGAGAATCTCCATAAATGAGAAGTTATCTGGGTGAATTACGTGAGGAAAGACTTTTGCGCAAGAGAGAAAATAGCAAGCAAAATAAAAGGCCACTGATAAGTGGCCTTTTTGATACATAATTGGAAAACGATTACTTGGTAACGCGTTTTTCAAATACTGGCTCAGCGCTCATCACTGGAGCTGGAGCTTCTTTCATGCCACCAGCGGTGCGCTCGGAAGCGTATGGAGGTTGTGTGTCAACATAACCTTCACCGGTTGTATCACAAGCAGCCAAAGCCAAGGTAGAGCCCAGCAGGCAAACAGTCGCGAGAAATGCTTTCATTTTAGAGATCCTCTTAATTAACGTTAAAAAATCCTTCTCCTCCAAGAGAATAGAGAACTTAAGTTAGATCAAAATCTTAGTCCTTACAATCCCCGATTTGAAGTATCGGGAATTTTTTTGCAAGGGGGGGATTATTTGGATATTTTCTGGAAATAAGAATCAACGGACTTCTTGATGGTGGATGCTATTTTCTGCCGATGTTGCGGAGAGCTAAGGCGCTCAACCTCACCTCTGTTGGTCAAATATCCCATTTCGATCAGGATAGATGGGATATCCATGGCTTTAAGGACGGCGAATCCAGCGGATCTGTGAGCGCCCTGAAGTGTTTTAATGCCGTTGGACTGAAATCCCGAAACAACTGTGTTGGCCAGAAATTTGGATTGGTTCATGGTGTCGCGTGCCGCCAGATCAATCAGAATATCCGCAATATCATCTTCTTGATGGGAGAGGTCAACACCAGCAATTAGGTCTGATTTATTTTCGCGTTCGGCGAGTTTGGCTGTTTCCTTATCTGATGCCTTGTCGGATAAAGTATAAACCGAGGCGCCTGTGACGTTAGAGTCTCGGATGGAATCGGCATGAAGGGAAATGAATAAATCTCCTTTATGTTTGCGGGCAAAGTTAACCCGACCACGTAAAGGAATAAAGACATCTGTTTCGCGTGTCATTTTTACACGATATTTGCCGCTGTCCTCCAGTTGACGGCGTAGCTCATGAGCAACGGCCAGAACAATGGTTTTCTCATAAGTGCCGTTTGCACCACGGGCGCCTGGATCTTGTCCACCATGACCGGCATCAATAATAACCAAAGGTTTTTCTTTCGGCGGGGTAATGATTTGCGGGGTATGCACCGATGCTTGTGCAACGTTAAAGTTTTTACGTGGTGGGAGAGGGATGTCCACACTGGATGTTGTGGCTATATCATAGCCCTGAACTGGCGCACTGGATTGCATATTCCCCATAACTTGTTGACTCATTTCTTTGGCAATCTCTGCTGGGGCGGTTTTAAAATCAATGACCAGCCTGTCAGGTTGTCCGTTGCCTTTAGGGATAAGGAATGCGGATTGAACAATAACTGATCCTTGCGTTTCGAAAACAAGTCGACCTTTGCCGCTGCCTAAAGACCCGTAGCGGACATCATTGACGGAAACTTTGTTGTCTTTCGATATATCGGGCGATGTCCAGATGAAATCTTGCATGTCAATCACCAGTCGATCGGGGGATTGCAAGACAAAGGCTCGAAAATCGGTTGGGGCAGACAAATCAATGACGGCGCGTGTCTTGTCGGGATGGGATCCGAAGCGAATGGACGTAATTTCAAGAGCCCATGCGGGGAGGTTGAGGCAACAAAGCAGGAGTGTTGCGCAAATAATATTTTTCATAAGATTTAGTGTGCGGTGTGGCATTCGCAAAAACAAAGAACTGGAAATTGATGTTGGCTCCGAAGAGAAGCTAGGAAATTCGAATAATCACAGTCTAGTACACTCGCACAGGAAATGAAAAGGAAAATAGGTTGACATAAAATATAAACGAAGTTACGAAAAACGAAAAAGGTAGGATGTGATGCCCAAAAAAACCAACGGAAGCTCGATTGTTAAGACACTGGGGCGGTTGTACGTGAATAATGAGGGACAATATTTGTTTTGCCTGAGCGGCGGACGAAATCGGGATGCGGCGCAGGATATGCCGTTGCAGCCATTGTTGGATATTTTGGTACAAAATCCAGATATGGACGCGCACGACGTTCTGGGAAAAGTTGGGCGGCGAGGTTTAAGACCTGCGGATATTGAGACAGCTCGTTTGTTTCTGCACCGATACGGCAGCAATTCTCTGTCACCGGAGGCGTTGCCTGTTGAAAGTCACAGGGTCTTGCTACTTGACGAATGCACCCCTGTTACGGCAGCAGTTCCCTTGTCTAGGGTTTTTGGTTGGACAACGCATGTCGAAGCAGAGGGCTTGGCTGGAAAACGGACGCCCGATATGACGATTTGGGATTATGTATCTCGCCATAATTTTGCGGCAATAGTAACGCGTGACAGTGACTTTTTCAAAATTTCCGATGATCATGATACGGGACAGCGTGAGAGGTTGCCCTTTCTGATCCATATCGGAGAAAATCTGAATGCAGAGACGCTCACTGCGCTATTTATCAAGCATGGTCATGGGATTAGGCACCTTATGACGTCCGTACGGAACGGGGTAATTGTCCGGGGGTGCAGGATGTCATCAAAAGATGGTCTTAATCCATTGATTTAGCATAAATTATTATGTCTTTAGCCGGTGGGAAGATGTCGAAAGTTTAGGGCTGAACAATTTTTTTGATTGTGGTTGCTCTTGAATCTCTATAAGTTAACTTTTGCGACCGCCGGAGTTTTAGCACGCGTTTGAATCGAGAAAGGTTTCGCTAGCGCTGGCGTAAGGTAAGAGAGTCCTGATTTTGGCTTTCTGGCCCAGATTGTTCGAAAAATGTCCTCGTAACGCAAGGACATAGAAGTAAGCAATCCGAAGTTCAAGGCTAATCAGGACACCTGAATATTATAGAATTAATTTTTTGATGTACGGCCAGCGCCGTCATTTTCTTTATCTGTCGCACTAAAGACGATGCGGTGTATTGGCCCGTACGGGAGCATACACATAAATGGCAAAAAGAATGCTGATTGACGCCACTCATGCGGAAGAAACGCGTGTGGCAGTTGTTGATGGCAACAAACTCATCGAATTTGACTACGAGAGCAAACTCAGAAGACAGCTTAAGGGAAATATATTTCTGGCAAAAGTGACCAGAGTTGAACCGTCTTTGCAGGCAGCCTTCGTAAATTTCGGAGGAAATCGTCATGGCTTCCTTCCGTTTTCTGAAATTCACCCTGATTATTTCCGGATTCCGATTGCTGACCGTGAAGCCTTGATTGCCGCGCAGCAGGAAGAATATGAAGCGGCTATTGCGGCGGAAGAAGCGGCAATAGCAGCAGAAGAAGCAGCTCTTGCCGCTCAATCTGGACAAAAGTCCTCCGAAGAGGCTGGTTCAGATGCTGAAGAAGCTGAAGCTGTGCAAGCTATCGAATCTGAAGAAGGTAACTCGGAAGAAGCTGATGTCGAAGCTGAATCAGAACCAGCCCGCATAGATGCTACTGAAGCCGAAGAGGCTGATGAAGTAGAAGAAGAGGAAGAAGATGACGATGAGGGAGAAGAGGAAGGCGAAGACGCCTCTCAAGCCGCAGCGGAAGGCGAAGGTTCTCCTGTAGAAGACGGTGCTGCCGAGGAGACAGAATCCCCTGCGCGTCATAAGTTTGTTTATCGCGGTGTTGTGGAGATTGATCCGGAAACACTGGAAGTTATTAGGACAGATGAAAAAGAATCAACATCCTTCGATCAGGATATGGCTATCAAGATCGAAGAAGTCGCGAAAGCTCGTGAAGATGTTGTGCGTGTACGCCTTCATTATCGTCATGCGGAAAACGGTGTAAAAAAACGCTCTGTCTGGGTTGCTTACCATGTTGATAATCAGGACGTGGATCACGAACAGGCTCTGGCGCAGGAAGAAGAAGCCAAAGAACGGCGTAAAAACAATCGTCGTGGTCGCGGGCGTTTCCGTGGTCGCGGACGTGGCGGGCGCCGATCTATGCAGAACCGTCAGGTCGAGTTAGTCGGAGGAGAAGGTGTTGATAACGATCAGCCATTCCGTCCAAGCCTGCACCGCAACTATAAAATTCAGGAAGTTGTGAAACGCGGCCAGATCATGCTCATTCAAGTACAGAAAGAAGAGCGTGGTAATAAAGGAGCTGCAGTAACGACCTATCTGTCTTTGCCAGGACGTTACTGCGTTCTGATGCCGAACTCGTCACGCGGTGGTGGAGTCAGTCGCAAAATTGCAAGCTTTGCAGAACGCAAGCGCATGCGTGAAATTCTGCGTGAATTAGGAACACCGGACGGAATGTCCGTGATCCTAAGAACAGCAGGAGTGGAGCGCGCACATGACGAGATCAAGCGTGACCTCGATTATCTGATGCGCCTGTGGGACAATATCCGTGACCTCACTTTGAAATCATCAGCTCCGGCCCTGATTTATGAAGAAGGTGAATTGGTCAAACGCGCCGTACGTGACATCTACGCCAGCGACATTGAAGAGATTCTTGTTTCTGGCAACGACGGTTTCAAGGAATCCAAGGATTTCATGAAATTGTTGATGCCTTCAAGCGTGAAGAAGATCAAACAATATAAAGACGAAAAGATGCCACTCTTCCACCGTTATCAAGTGGAAAACCAGATCGCTGAAATGGGTGAGCCGGTTGTGACATTGAAATCGGGTGGCTATCTGGTGATTAACCCGACTGAAGCTCTGGTCTCTATCGATGTGAACTCCGGTCGAGCCACAAAAGAGCGTCATATCGAAGAAACAGCTCTAAAAACCAACCTCGAAGCCGCAGACGAAGTGGCGCGCCAACTAAGGTTGCGCGATTTGGGTGGTCTGGTTGTTATCGACTTCATTGATATGGAAGAAAACCGCAACAACTCCAAAGTCGAACGCCGCTTGCGTGATGCGCTGTCAACCGATCGCGCCCGCATTCAAGTTGGACGTATTTCGTCTTTCGGATTGTTAGAGCTTTCTCGTCAACGTTTAAATCCGAGCTTGACTGAAGCGCAGTTTGAAAAATGTCCGCATTGCAAAGGTGTAGGCAATATTCGCTCAGTTGACTCTGCAACCATTCTGGCTCTCCGTGGATTGGAAGAGGAGGGCATCCGCTCTCGCGCATCTCAGGTGTTCCTGACCGTGCCGAACGCAATTGCTCTTTATATCCTCAATCAAAAACGTGAAATGCTGGCAGACATTGAACGCCGTTACGGGTTTACTGTTTTTGTTCGCGTAGATGAAGCTCTTGCTCCAACTGGATATACGCTGGAAGCAATCAAAGCACCTGTCGATGACGAGGAAGAAAACGATGTCATCGAAATGAAGCAAGAGGATGGAGAAGACTCTGATGCTGATGGAAATACCGTCGAAGACTCTTCGGAAGAAGAAGATGGAAATTCCAAAGGTCGTAGAAATCGCCGCGGAGGCCGTAATAACTCCAAGCCACGGTCTGAAGATGATGAAGGTGAAAGCGAGAAACGCAGCCGCAATAATCGTAGTCGTGGACGTAACAGACGTACCAAAGACTCTGAAGCCGATCAGGGCCCTTCTGAAACACAAGAGGCAGTAGATCAGGATGAAGCACCTGAAGGTGAAGAAAAGAAATCTGCACCACGGAAAAAGTCTGCGGAGGATCAAGCCGATCAACAGGATAAGCAGCAGAAGAAGCCTTCTTTTGAAGCAAAACGTTTCGGGGCCTCCCGTAAGCCGAAACAGGAAGATCAAAGCGCTGATGCTCAAGCTATTCCCGCTGGTGAGCCTTCCAATGACACCGGACCTATTGAAATGGGGAGCGAGTCTGATTCTGATGCAGATTCCCAGCAAAAGAAAAAAGGTTGGTGGAACCGTCTTATAGACTAAATAAGATGGGCTAAATAATCGGGGGCGGGCTACACAAGACAGCACGCTCCTCTTCTTCCTTCAATAAAAGGGTGATTTACGATGCAATATTCCTTCAAAAACATTCTCCTTGTCAGCGCAGTTCTTGCAGTTTCGGCAACGCCGTCTTTTGCTGAGGATAAGAAAACGGAAGCGGCAAAAGAAAAAAATCCGATCACCGAGCTGGAAGCTGCAACGAATAATCTGATGAAGGATATGGATGATAATCAGCTCTTGCAGTTTCGCGCAATTGAACAAAGTTACAGGACAATCAAGGCTGTTGAGGATGTACAGGCATCTGTCACGCGCGCAGTTGAATCCTGCACGAAAGAAAATCCGGAATTGAAAGAGGAAATGTCATCACGGCTGAGAAGCTGGAGAGATACCATTCGTCCGACAATGAAAGAAGCGTATAAGAAACTGGATAAGATGGTGCTATTGCAAAGCTTTACACGACCATCTGTTGTCCGGAACTTTCTCAAAATGTTTGATGAAGCTATCGTCTATCGCAACATGGGTATAAAGGCTGTTCCTGTTACAGAGAAAGAGTCCTGCCTGAAGCTCAAGAAGAGTATGGATAAATCAGAAAAGACATTAAGCGATTTGCTGACCCAGACACTGTCTCTGGAAGTCCCGCTCAAGACCAAAAAGCCTGCGGATAGTGAGCCGGTTGAGCAATAACAAATAACAGGCAGTTGCGGCATGAAGATTCTACAAGTCATGGCAGGTGCTGAAAATGGTGGCGCAGAAGCTGCTTTTGAAGACATGTGTCTGGCACTCGCCGAACGGATCAAGGATAATCCAGATATTGAAATGCAGGCTATCATTCGTGTCGGTCATCCTGATCGTATGCAACGCTTGGTGGCTGGTGGTGTAGTTGTCCATGCATTACCTTTTGGCGGCATGCTGGATTTTATAACACAGTGGAAGATGAAGCGGATTATCAAATGCTTCAAACCTCAAATCGTTCAGACATGGATGTCGCGTGCGTCCAAGAAAACCCCTGCGTCCCAAGATAAATCCTATTTGAAGTTTTCGCGCCTGGGCGGGTATTACGGCCTGAAATATTATAAATCGACTGATTACTTTGTTACCAATACGCCCGATATCAAGCGCCACTTGGAAGAAAATGGGATTGACCCGTCACGTATACGTCACATCAATAATTTTGCGGCATCTGAGAGAGAAATAATTCCTGTGACACGCTCCAGTCTCCAAACACCTGATGATGCGTATGTCATTATAGCATTAGCCAGATATCATCAGGTGAAGGCGTTGGATACATTGATCAAATCAATTGTTCCGATAAATAATGCCCATCTATGGCTGGCAGGAGAAGGGCCACTCGAGACTGAATTAAAGCAACTGGCGCAAGCTCTTGGTGTCTCATCCCGTGTTCATTTTCTCGGATGGAGGACAGATCGGGCCGCCCTATTGCAGGCTGCCGATGTGTGCGCTCTGCCGTCAAGATTCGAGCCGTTCGGATCAACATTTGTTCAGGCATGGGCGCAAAAAACGCCACTGGTCTGTAGCGATGCTCAAGGTCCGAAACAATTCGTGAAGGACGGTGAAGATGCTCTCATGTTTAAAATTGATGATCTCGAAGCTCTGACCAATGCACTTAATCGTATGCGTCATGAAAAAGGACTTGCAGAAAAACTGGTTGATTCAGGATATCAAAGATACATCAATGAATTCAGTAAAGATAAAACAGTATCAGCCTACCTTGAGTATTATGCAGATGCTCTTAAAGCTGAACAGATTTCCGTGTAACGAACACACTGTACAAAATCAGGGTCAGTAGAATAACAGCACTGATTTGATGTGCGACAGCCAGCGGTATATAAACGACACTCAGCAATGTTGCAATTCCCAATCCGATCTGAACCAATACCCATCCCATCATTGCCAGAGCAAGATTCAAATGATCGGGTAATAATTTCAATCCGACTGCAAAAACAACAAAACCAGTCAAAACGGCAAGGAAGCGATGGGTAAACTGGATGCTGGCAGGGTCATAAAAAAACGGGGTTTGTCCTAATTCAGGCGGGACAATTCCGTTCCCCATCATCGGAAAACTGTTATAGATCATGCCTGCATCCAAGCCTGCTACAAAAGCACCCCAAATGACGGTCACAAATGCTAACGCAAAGGCAGTAATCGGCCCAATTGAAGCGCGAGAAAAACGAGGGCATTCTTCTGAGGGAAGTCGTGCTCGCCATGCCATCCAGAACAAGGCGCAATAGATAATCAAGGCCAGAGATAAATGGGCCGCCAATCTGAAATGGGAGACAGAAGGTTGATCGACCAAACCACTTTTGACCATAAACCAGCCCATAAATCCTTGAGCGCCTCCTAATATAAGAAGGCCGAAATATTTAAGGCGATCTTCTTTGGGAATCCAGCCTTTTATCATAAAAACGGCAAAAGGAAGTGCAAAAGCAAGGCCGATCAGTCGTCCCCAGAGACGGTGAAACCATTCCCAGAAGTAGATCCCTTTGAAATCTTCGAGGCTCATCCAGTGATGCTTGGCTAAAAATTCTGGAGTGGCCTGATATTTTGTGAATTCCGCTTGCCACGCGGCATCTCCTATGGGGGGCAAAGTCCCAGAAACAACATTCCACTCGGTAATAGATAAACCACTCTCCGTCAAACGGGTTACAGCCCCGATTCCGGTCATAGCCATAATCATAAGGGCGCAAAAGGTCAGCCAAAGGGAAATTTTTCGAGAATGCGGCATGTGGTCACTTTCCAAAAAGATATTTTGATAATATACAGCAGAGGAATAAAATTACCAGTCACGGATCAGAAAAGCAGATAAAGGGATTGTGATGAGCGAACAAACCGACTTTACGACAGATGTCATTATTATAGGTGCAGGACCGGTAGGTTTGTTTGCGGTATTTGAATTGGGGCTTCTGGATTTGAAAGCACACCTGATTGATATTCTGGATCGCCCGGGTGGACAATGCACCGAGCTGTACCCTGAAAAACCGATCTACGATATTCCGGCCTATCCGATCATTACAGGGCAAGAGCTGACCGATAATCTGATGAAGCAAATTGAACCGTTTGGCCCGACCTTCCATCTTGGGCAAATGGCCGAACAAATCAGCAAGACAGATGACGGAAAATGGCAGGTCAAGACAGATATTGGCACAACAATCACGGCACCTGTCATTGTGATAGCCGCAGGTGGCGGGTCATTTATGCCGAAGAAACCGGCTTTGGCAAATATAGAGGCATATGAAGGGCAGTCCGTTTTCTACGCTGTACGGAAGATGGAACAATTCCGCGATAAAAACCTGGTGATTGCCGGGGGCGGTGACTCGGCTCTTGACTGGACACTTAACCTGCAACCTCTGGCAAAACATGTCACACTCATTCACCGCCGCGATGATTTCCGAGCTGCCCCTGACAGCGTCAACAAAATGCGTGAGCTGGTCGCCACAGGCAAAATGACATTAAAGATTTGTGATCTGGTTGGAATTGAAGGGGATGCCCCGAATATGACAGGCCTTAAAGTCAAATCCAAGGAAAATGGAGAAGAAGTGGTCTCGTGCGATACCATGCTGGCGTTCTACGGACTGACCATGAAGTTAGGGCCGATTGCAGATTTCGGCTTAAATCTTCATGAAAATCTGGTTCCTGTGGATACCGAGAAATTCGAAACCTCCACGCTGGGAATTTTTGCGATTGGCGACATTAACTACTATCCCGGAAAACTCAAACTGATTCTCTCCGGCTTCCATGAGGCAGCCCTGATGGCGCAACAAGCATTCCGCTATGTCTATCCGGATAGGAAGCTCAGATTTCAATACACAACGTCTTCCAGCGATCTTCAAACCAAACTGGGAGTAAAGTAGAGTTCTGGAAAAACACTGAGTTGCTTTGAGCGCTCGATTGAGTATAGTAGGCGCCGTTAATCCCCTAGAGAATCCCGAAAACGGGCGGAGTGATTGTGACGTCATTTCAGTTCAATATCATGGATGCTGCAGGATACGGATATTACCGTGTCTGGCAGGAACGTGCATACCTTCTCAAACTGGCGTTTGTGCCTGTCCTGATTAAATTCGCCTGCACGATTGCTGTTTTTTCCCTCGAATTGGATAAGAATGTCCTGCGTCAAGGGTTAATTATGCTGCCTTCTATCTTTGCCGAAGGATGGGTTCTTGCCCAGTTCCTGAGGACATTGCTTAAAAACGAGCGCTGGCCTATGCCGATCCCTGAAGTCCCGGACATGTCTTTAGTCGGAGGTCTGCTCAATAGGGCCAAAGGGATTATTGCGGCGGTATTGGTCTATGTTCTCCTCGGGATGCTGGCATACTTCTCGCGCTATATGGCGTTTGAACTTTTTCCATCCGATGAAGAAATTGAATCCGCACGTAAATCCCTCGAAGAATCACAAATGGCAAGCAACTCCGGGCCTTTGACGGAAGATACAGGTGCTCTGTCGCAAGTCCTGACACTTTTCTCTTTTGTACCTATGGTCTTGCTGGTTTTAGGTGTAATTTGGACGTTCCGCCTGATGTGGATCTATATCCCGTTTTCGGTACTGATGCCGGCGAAATCCTATCTAAGGGCTGTGTCAGGATTCATGTCTTCTGTGTATATGCTGATTTTGTTTCTGGCCTCTATGGTGCCTGCAACTTTTGTTGCCATCATGCTGGTACGTATTATTTACAACGCAACAGATGGCATGGGCGAGACAATCGTGATGCTCGGAAACTTCATCAGCATTTTTATCAGTGTTTCGACCGAAATTACAGTCGGACTCATCACGACAACAGCTTTTGCATGGGCAATGCGTGGATTCCTGCCGAAAAACAAGGAATGTCTCAATGACTTCCCGAGCGAACAAAAAAGATATAAGGACGAATAATGAAACTTTATGTTACGGATTTTGAAGGGGTAGAGCACGAGCTTGAAGCCATTGAAGGATGGCGCGTGATGGAAATCATCCGTGATTATGGCCTGCCGATCAAAGCCGAATGTGGTGGTGCATGCCTCTGCGGAACATGCCATGTCTATGTCGCAGATGAATGGCTGGATAAACTCTATCCGAAAACAGAAGATGAAGAAGACCGTCTTTATGAAGATGCTGTCGGCGTAGAAGACAATTCACGCCTCTCATGCCAAATCCTGATGTCCGAAGAACTGGACGGTCTCAAAGTCACGATGGGCCCCGGATCTCAAAAAGACTAACCGTACAAAATTGAACACGGAGTCGATTCGAAAAAAAATTGACCATTCGTTTTCTCTAATTTGTTCAAAATCTAATATCTCCATCCCTAATATTTTTACTTCGTGCGTTCTGTGCCGGAATTTTGAAGCGATATAATCGGTATATCGAAAACAATTCCTTATTTTCTGAAACATGTCCCTCTGGTACGCAGAAAAAACTGCGTCAAAAAGGCAGTTAAAAATCAACCTATTGTTATTTTACAATCAAAACAACACAACATATTGTGTTTCAAGCCTTTGGGGAAATCCCCCGAATTTACAAGAAATTGAACGTCCCATGCGTAAACAGGAGAAAAATATGAGCCAATCCACGTCTGCAATCTTGTCGAACCCATCCCGTCTGACTGTTGTAACGGCAGAAGATCATCATGGATTTTTAAAGACGGGAGGAACAAAAGTTGATTGCTCGGAAGCAGTCTCGGAATATGTGTCCGGTTCTGATTGGCGGATCAAGGCCAATGCCAATACAGGTTATTCCAACGCAGGGCTCATCAATAATGTTGCCGGTAAAATCATCGCCAATTACTGGCTGGATGAAATCTATTCGCCTGAAGAAGGTCGTGCCCACAGAAATGCGGATGTCCATATCCATGATCTGGACTGCCTGACGGGATATTGTGCAGGCTGGTCATTGCGTGCCTTGCTCAATGAGGGATTTAACGGTGTCAACGGACGTGTATCGTCTCGGCCACCACGCCACTTCCGCGAAGCCTTGGGACAAATGGCAAACTTCCTCGGAATTCTGCAATCCGAATGGGCAGGAGCACAGGCCTTTAGTTCCTTTGATACTTATCTGGCCCCCTACGTATTTGCAGACAATCTCTCCTTTAAGGAAATCAAGAAAGCCATTCGCCAGTTTGTGTATAATTTGAACGTGCCCGCGCGCTGGGGCCAATCACCCTTTACCAACGTGACACTGGACATCACCGTTCCCGAAGATTTGGCGGACCAGTTTCCAACAGCTAATGATCTTCATCTTTTCAAAAACATGGACCGCGATGACCTGTTAACGAAGGCTCAACAACGCGATATGGGGATTCGCGCTTTGGAAGATTTGACCTTTAAACATTTCGCGCCAGAAATGGAATTGATTGATATTGCATATTATGAAGTCATGACTGAGGGCGATAGCACAGGCCAGCCATTTACCTTCCCGATCCCGACAGTTAACATCACAGAAGATTTTAATTGGGATAGTAAAGTCGCAGCCGCTATCTTTGATAACACTGCCAAAGTCGGATCATCCTACTTCCAGAATTTTGTCGGTAGCCAATGGATGATAAATGAAAAAGGCGAACGTGTCAGAAACCCCGAAGCCTATTCACCCGGTGCCGTACGATCAATGTGCTGTCGCTTGCAACTGGATTTGCGCGAACTTTTGCGCCGTGGGAATGGACTGTTCGGCTCTGCTGAAATGACAGGCTCTATCGGCGTTGTCACCATCAACATGGCGCGTCTGGGGTATCGCTTCAAAGGGGATATGAATGGCTTGATAGCAGAGCTGGACCGATTGATGGATATCTCGAAATCTACGCTCGAGAAAAAACGTGCCTTTATCCAGAGTATGTATAACCGCGGACTCTATCCATATACAGCACGCTATCTGCCCTTCTTGCGCAATCACTTCAGCACCATCGGTGTGAATGGCATGAATGAAATGATCCGCAACTATACAGATGACCGGATTGATATTACCGACGAACGCGGTGCAGAAATGGCTTTGGTAATTCTCGATCACATGCGTGAGAAAATGCGTGAATATCAGGAAACAAGCGGCAATCTATATAACCTCGAGGCAACTCCAGCCGAAGGTACAACCTACCGCTTCGCGAAAGAAGACAAAAAACAATTTGATGATATCATTCAAGCAGGCAGCGGAGAAAATATCTACTACACCAACTCCTCACAAATTCCCGCAGGTCACACGGATGACCCGTTCGAAGCTCTGGATTTGCAAAACAAACTCCAATGCAAATATACAGGCGGTACAGTGCTGCACCTCTATATGTCTGAAAAACTATCAAGTGCCGAGGCCTGTAAAGGCTTTGTACGCAAAGTGCTGGAAAACTATCAATTGCCGTATATCACGGTGACACCTGTTTTCTCGACCTGCACAACACACGGGTACTTGAGCGGTGAGCAGCCTGAATGCCCGAAATGCGGAGAAAAAACCAATGTCTGGACGCGCGTCATGGGGTATTTCCGCCCCGTGGATAGCTTTAACATCGGCAAGAAAGGAGAACACCGCGAACGGATTCACTTTACCGAAGATCGTGTGGAATCAAAGGACCTGTTTGCATGATGATACAAGACACTCCGGTTTACGCACTTACCCCGTTCACGATGCTGGATTTCAAAGACAAGACAGCTTGCATCATCTGGTTTGCAGGATGCAACATGCGCTGCGCCTACTGTCACAATCCGGACATCGTGTTGGGGAAGGGTGCAAAGACCGAAGGCGACGTTCTGGAATTTCTGGAACGCCGTCAGGGTCTTCTGGATGGCGTGGTGATATCAGGAGGCGAGGCAACCTGTTACAAAGGGCTGCCCGCACTTCTAAGAAAAATAAAAACATTGGGCTACGCCATCAAGCTGGACAGCAACGGAACATACCCCGACATCATCAAACACCTCTTTGAAGAGAAGCTGATCGATTTTCTGGCGCTTGATTACAAAGCCTCCCCATGTGCATTTCAAAAAGTTACAGGCACAGGAAAGCGTCTGTGGAATAAATTCCAGAAAACTCTCGATTATGTATGCGCCAACCAACACGGAAAATTCGAAGTCCGCACCACCATCCATTCAGACCTTTTGAACGCCACAGATATCAACGCCATGATTTCTGATCTGGAATCGAAAAACTACACAGGAACGTACTTCATCCAGAATTACCGCCACAAAGAAAATGAAACGCTTGGGAATATGACCGATCAAATAAAAGAGCTGGATATATCGCTAATCCAGCCCTCACAAAATTTTCAAATCGACTATCGCAATTTCTAATTACTGGATCGTCACTTCCAGATCATAAAACCGCGTATCGCTCGGAGTAATAATCTCTTTGCTTGCGATGTAAACAGAGTGGAGCTTGCCGTCGATTTCTTTGGCCCAAAAATCCAGAAACCGTTTCAGCTCAGGAAATTTCGGAGCCAGATCATATTCCTGCCAAATATAGCTTTGAAGCAATTTTGGGTGATCGGGCAGGTGATACACAATCTCGGCCGTTGTCAGCCGATAATTTTGAAGCTGAGTAATCAGATTGGCCATTCTAGCAAACCTCCTGTCCTGTAGTTTTGACCGCTCTTCTGGCGATTTTATTCCTCCATCATACCACAAAATCCGTTAATACATTTTTAATATGTCATTATGAAAAACGTATATTATAAAAGCTTGTATAACTGACTCAAATCCTTGATTTTTTGCCACAAGCTTTTTATATGTTTATCACTCTCGGAGGAGGATAAAATTAAGCCAAAACCGAGAAAATCAGGGGCTTTGTGAAAGCTGACCATCAGGTTCATAAAGCCTGCTTGTTTAACCTTAGAAAAAAGAAGGAACTACAAAATGAAATTTCGTCCTTTACATGACCGTGTCTTGTTAGAGCGCATTGAAGAGGATTCAAAAACCGCTGGTGGGATTATTATCCCTGATTCGGCTAAAGAAAAGCCGATGAAAGGAAAAATCCACGCAGTTGGAAATGGCCTCCGTGATGAAAGCGGCAAAGTCATTCCTCTTGATGTGAAAGAAGGAGACGTTGTCCTGTTCTCTAAATGGTCCGGCACCGAAGTCACTATCGACGGCAAAGAAATGCTGGTGATGAAAGAGTCCGACATTATGGGCGTAATCGCTGCCTAATAGACCGCAAACAAATAGCAAAAATTTTAAGGAGAAAAAATCATGGCTGCTAAGGAAATTAAATTTTCGACCGAAGCTCGTCGTAAAATGCTGCGTGGTGTGGATACCATTGCAGATGCTGTAAAAGTAACATTGGGTCCTAAAGGCCGTAACGTTGTGATCGCCCGTTCATTCGGTGCACCACGCACCACCAAAGACGGTGTGTCTGTTGCTAAGGAAATCGAACTGCAAGACGGTTTTGAAAACATGGGCGCACAAATGGTGCGTGAAGTAGCTTCAAAAGCCAACGATCAAGCCGGTGACGGAACAACGACTGCAACAGTTTTGGCTCAAGCGATCATTCGTGAAGGCATCAAGGCTGTTGCTGCCGGTATGAACCCGATGGACGTAAAACGCGGGATTGATATGGCTGTGACAACTTGCGTAGAAGCATTGAAATCTTCTGCGAAAAAAGTTGAAACCAACCAGCAAATCGAACAAGTCGGTTTTGTGTCTGCGAACGGCGATGCCGATATCGCGAAAAAACTAGCTGAAGCAATGGAAAAAGTCGGTAAAGAGGGCGTCATCACAGTTGAAGAAGCCAAATCTTTGGAAACCGAATTGGAAGTTGTTGAAGGGATGCAGTTCGACCGCGGATACTTGTCTCCGTACTTCGTAACCAATCCAGAGAAAATGGTTTGCGAACTTGAAAACCCGTACATCCTGTTGAATGAGAAAAAACTCTCCAACCTGCAAGCGATCTTGCCTGTATTGGAAGCTGTTGTTCAATCAGGTCGTCCGTTGTTGATCGTGGCTGAAGACGTTGAAGGCGAAGCACTGGCAACCCTCGTGGTAAATAAACTGCGCGGTGGCCTGAAAGTGGCTGCAGTTAAGGCTCCTGGCTTCGGTGATCGTCGTAAAGCAATGCTCGAAGACATGGCAATCCTGACCAATGGTCAAGTGATCTCCGAAGATCTTGGCATCAAACTTGAAAACGTCACACTCGATATGCTGGGTTCTGCTAAGAAAATCCGCATCAGCAAAGACGAAACCACCATCGTTGACGGTGCAGGCGCTTCTGCTGATATCGAAGCACGTTGCAACCAGATCCGCGCCCAAGTCGAAGAAACATCTTCTGATTATGACCGTGAAAAACTGCAAGAACGTCTGGCCAAATTGGCTGGCGGTGTTGCTGTGATCCGCGTTGGCGGTGCAACCGAAGTCGAAGTGAAAGAGCGTAAAGACCGCGTAGATGACGCGATGCACGCAACCCGTGCTGCTGTTGAAGAAGGTATCGTCCCTGGTGGCGGAACCGCGCTTCTGTATGCATCCAAATCTTTGGACGGCGTCAAAGGCGAAAACGCAGACCAACAAGCAGGTGTGGACATCGTCCGTCGTGCGATTCAGGCACCTATCCGCCAGATCGTCGAGAACGCTGGTAAAGAAGGTTCTGTGATCGTCGGCAAGCTCTTGGAGCAATCCAGCGTCACGTACGGCTACAACGCTCAGACTGACCAGTATTGCGATCTGGTCCAAGAAGGGATTATTGACCCTGTGAAAGTGGTTCGTTCCGCTCTCCAAAACGCAGCATCTGTTGCGGGACTCATGATCACCACCGAAGCCATGATCTGCGAACTTCCTAAGGAAGAGAGTGCAGGCGGTGCCGGTGCTGACGCTATGGGCGGTATGGGCGGCATGGGCTTTTAATTAGCTCCGACCCGAAAAGAAATTTGAAAAAAGGCCGGTTTTCCGGCCTTTTTTGATTTTGGAGAGAGTATTTTTGTTGTGGGAATTCAAGCAAGCTTCATTGAAATTAAACATCTAAAGGTTATGATAATCAGTATGAATTCGGAACGCGATGCTCAAAGTAATGTTGGCCTTCAGGGTCCTCCACAGGAAAATAACCAGTCCGGCGGGGTCGTTGACGCATCCCTAAGGGAATTAAAGAAGAATAAATCTATTCCCCAGCCGCTGATATGGCTGATTATTTTTGCATTGGGTTTGTCTCTATCTGTTGGCGTTATGATCTCTTTCGCCAAAAGCCGTGACGCAAAAATTCAGTCAGTCCCTTTAGTCAGGCTTCAACCCACCGAGATGTATGCCAAATTTAATCAGGACCAGCTGCGCTCCTATTTTAGCGGCGTGTGGTATCACGAGAGTTATATAGCGAAAATGTCATTAAGTATGGTGGATGATAAATTCGAGTTGATTATAGCCCCTGCGAGCGTGTCAGGCGTGAGATACTTTGTGCGTGGATCATTCATTGTAGACGGAGACGTTCTGATACTAGAAAAGAGAAATGATCTTGGATATTCATTCGATCCTGATAAGAGATGGTTGCGCTATATTCCGATCTCGATGAATAATGTAAATATTCGGTATGAGCTTAAACAAAGAGATATGATCTGGTCGATTTCTGACGAAGAAGGTAAGTATATTCGTGGTGGTGCGCACGAGTTTTTCTCTGGAAAATATAACAGTATCGAGTGGAAAAAACACTGATGCCGGAATTGCCTGAAGTTGAAACCGTTATGAACGGACTAAGGCAATTTCTTCTCGGAAAAAAAATTACCCGGGCTAAATTATTCACGCCAAAAATCAGAAATATTGTCCCTAAAAAAATCCCCAAAACGATTGAAAAACATAGTGTTTTGAATGTTTATCGTCGCGCAAAATATATGGTGTTCGACTTTGATAACGGCTATTCGATGATCGTGCATTTAGGAATGACGGGGGTCTTTCGCACGATCCTTCCGGGACAGAAAAAATTTGAACAGGATATTCACGATCACTTCCTGATGCAGATAGAAGATGGTGTTGAAATCGTATTTCGCGACCCGCGTCGTTTTGGTGTCTTGGATGTTTTAAAAACAGATGAAGTGCCTCAATCAAAATATCTCGGGCATCTCGGCATTGAACCTTTATCCCGTGAGTTTACGGCAAAGAAATTACATGCTGATCTCGTGCGGCGCAGCTTGCCGATCAAGCAAGCAATCATGGACCAAAAGATCGTTGTTGGAGTAGGGAATATTTATGCGAGTGAGGCCTTATTCATGTCGCATATCGACCCAAGGAGAGCCGCGAATTCTTTAGATGAGCAAGAATTGTCCAATCTGGTTAAAAACATAAAATCTGTTTTGCGAGCTGCCATTAAAAATGGGGGCAGTACATTGCGTGACTATCGCAATATCGGAGGCGAACGCGGATATTTCCAGATGCATTTCGGTGTCTATGATCGTGAAGGGAAGCCGTGCCCTGACTGTACCTGTGATGCCGAAAAAACGGGAGGTGTGAAAAGAATTGTGCAAGGAAATCGTTCGACATTTTACTGTGAAAGCAAACAGAGGTAAGTTTGTACAGCTAAGGGATTCCCGAACGAGGAGGCGATATGACCGGAAGAAAAACCAGACTGGCTACTCTGTTTTTGACGGGGTTGACCGGCGCGTTAATCGCCTCGACAGGAGGCGTTTATGCCGCAAATACTCTCGAAAATCCTTCTGATTCTGGTGAAGCCGGTATGGGGCAGGCGCAGGTTTATGTGACGAGTTTGTCCGATATCCCTGTCATGAACGGCCTGACAGAGCTTCGTGATGAAGGATATATGTTTGATGCCCCTGAAGGTCGGGTGGTGCAAGTGGTCCTTTTTGGTAATAAAATTACCACGGAAACTGTCAGAAATTACTACAATGGGGTTTTTCCGCAATTGGGCTGGATAGCGCGGAAAACTGGCCTTTTTGTGAGGTCTGGGGAGCAACTGACTGTAGCAATTGAAGAAAATAAAGACGGGGTGATCGTGATTTTGGAGGTCTCGCCTGAGTCGGACCAAAAATGACTTTTTGGCAAGAACTTTTTTTTACATTTTTTTGCACCAAGTTTCTTGACATCTGGGGATAACTCGGCTTAAAACATCCCCTGTTAGCAAGACAACTTAATAAAAAATTGAAAGAGTTTTCGAATGGCCAATCATGTTTCGGCAAAAAAGCGTACAAGACAAAACGCGAAGCGTGCAATTATTAACAGTGCAAACCGCAACCGTATTCGTACTTTCGTCAAGAAGGTAGAATTGGCCCTGAGCGCTGGCGATGCTGCTGCTGCCGAAGCCGCTTTGAAAGCAGTTCAACCTGAATTGCAAAAAGGCGTCAACAAAGGCGTTATCCACAAGAAGACCGCGTCTCGCAAGTTGTCTCGTCTGTCTGCTCGCGTCAAAGCAGCTAAATCTCAGTAATCATATTTTTGGAGAGGTTATTCTCTCCACTTTAAAATCCGGTGTTTGCGATGCAAGTCGCAAGGGCTTTTTGTCGCCTTTTCATTTGGCGATGGGTATCTATGCTTACTTTGACCCTGTTCAGTGCAGGATCAAGTGGCAAAACAGATTCCTGATCTGCGTTTAAAAGCAAGAGGGAGAGAATCCCCCGTTTCTTATGTGACGCGCAAATATGCCGAACATCATAGGAAAAACCTTTAAGAAGGTGTGGCAGAAACGAAAGTCTTGAGAGAAAAGCCTTTCGGTCTGGGTGGAACAACCACCGCTCTGTGAGAGAAGCGAGCGTGTAGGTTGTTAGTGATAAATGCAACAAGTGGGAGAAATATCGAATGTCTGAGTTCGGGGGAAATAAAGCATCAGTGGTGTCACTTTACGGTCAGGCTCTGGCTCCGGAGACATTTGATCCGACACCTGAGGTACGTGGGCTCTGGGATAAAGTTTATAATAACATGCGTGAAGAGTTCGGCGAAGCCATCTTCCGCAGTTGGCTGAAACCTATGGCTTTGCAAGCCTGTTATCATGGTACATTGGAAGTGTCGGTTCCGACACGCTTTATGAAAGACTGGATCTCTACGCATTATGTCGAACGTATTCGCCAAATGTGCAAAGAGGCAGGAGAAGGTATTGAGCGCCTTGAGATCGTTGTTGTTCACGGGCACGCCTCTGAAGAGACCAAGGAAGAGGAATCGCCTAAGAATCTGAAATCTAACGTTAACGAATTGGCAGAAAAACTAGACCTGTCATCTCCGCTGGACCCTCGCTTCAAGTTCGAAACATTTGTTGTCGGAAAATCCAATGCATTGGCGCATGCCGCGGCCAGTCGTGTTGTAGAATGTAATGTGCCGTTTAACCCGCTCTTCATCTATGGTGGTGTTGGACTGGGTAAAACCCACCTAATGCACGCCATTGCATGGGAGTTAAAAGAAAAACAACCTGAAAAAGTGGTGATGTATCTCTCTGCTGAGAAGTTCATGTACCAGTTTGTCAAGGCAATCCGTGCACAAGATACAATGACCTTTAAGGAAATCTTCCGTTCTGTCGATGTATTGATGATTGATGACATCCAGTTCATTGCAGGAAAGGATTCCACGCAGGAAGAGTTTTTCCACACATTTAATGCGTTGGTTGACCAAAATAAACAAATCATCATCGCGGCAGATCGCGCGCCAAGCGAACTGCAAGGGATTGATGAGCGTTTACGCTCCCGTATGTCCTGGGGCTTGGTGGCAGATATTCATGCAAGCACCTATGATTTGCGCTTGGGCATCTTGAGGGCGCGCAGTGTTCAATTGGGAGTTGACGTTCCCGAGCCTGTTCTGGAATTTTTGGCTCTGAAAGTCACTTCGAATATCCGTGAGCTTGAAGGTGCTTTGAACCGTATTGTAGCGCATGCCGATGTAACGAAGTCAGAAATCACTCTGGAATCAACACAAGATGTTTTGCAAGACTTGTTGCGCTCGAGTGATCGCCGTATAACCATTGATGAAATCCAGCGTCGTGTTGCCGAACATTACAATGTCCGGATTGCGGATATGCATTCTTCACGTCGTGCTCGGTCTGTTGCACGTCCGCGGCAGGTTGCTATGTATCTTGCTAAACAATTGACCGCACGCTCTTTGCCGGAAATCGGGCGCAAGTTTGGTGGCCGCGACCATACGACAGTCATGCATGCTGTTAAAAAGGTAGATGAGCTGATTGCTGAAGACCCATCTTTCGCACAAGATGTAGAAGTCTTGCGCCGGACTTTGACAGGCTAGTCATTAAAGGCAGGATAGTGATTCCGAAAAAACCCGCCATATTGGCGGGCTTTTTATTAAGGGGAAGGGGCCTCTCTATCGGGAAGGCTATAGATGACTTTGGTCCCGCGATCTTTATCGGCTTGCCATGCACGTTTCATTTCCGGAATATCATGGAACTCAAAATCTACATAGCTCGGTTTTTTATCTAATGGACGACCGTGGTGGATATGGACGGTCAGGCATCCGGGATAATGATCTTTCATGACCAGAAGATTTGCGACTGTATCTTCAGGGAATGTTCCTTCATTCGGGTCAACTCCCAAGGCCGCAAAGCTACGTTCGACCAGAGTAGGTGTAATATGCTTCAACTTGAATTCCGACTGTTCAAGTCCACAAATGGCATGCTCCTGAAAATGTTGGCGAATGCCCATATTCTCGACAAGTGGCAAGAGAAGGTTTTGACGACAACTGTGACTGGCGATACCTTGCAATACATGTCCGTCTGTTAAGCGGAAGGCTTGCTGGAGATCCGTTCTGTTCTTCACAAGTTGCGGGTAATATTGAAGAAATGCGGTTTTGATGCGGACGTTATATTCACGATAAATCGGGGCAATGATATCCTCTTTGGGAATGCCGCGCAGGCCACCCCACAGGCAGAAACTTGTAAAAGTATCTCTGTATGTTTGGTATCCGCTATCAGCCAGAAGAACAGCTTCTTCATGCGTGAGACCCGCCTTTTTCAAGACTGGTAGGGACATCGCGGCATCTGCAAGGGCAGCAACGCAAAATGCGTTATAATCCTCGAACTTGCTTGAATCGTAGAAAACATTGTCGAAATCAAAAACATGCGCTAGGGAGGAGCTGAGAGGTCTCATGGTCATTCCAGTTTATGGTATTAAGGGCATAAGGCGTAATATTATGAATATTATTCTGCGTCAATAAAATTATGCATAAAGCCTGTGGGAAACTTGGGGGCGGCTATAGAAAGGCTTGGCTCAGGCGATTCGAGAAGCTATATTTTCTTATCACATAAGAATCAGTTTTGAAGGAAGAGGACTCCTCAATGAAGTTTAGCATTGATCGCGCCGCATTACTCCGCGCATTGGCACACGTACAAAGCGTTGTTGAACGCCGCAGCACCATCCCGATTTTATCGAACGTCCGCCTGAAAGCAGAGGATGGCATGTTGTCTTTGGCAACCACTGACATGGATATCGAGATTACAGAAGCAATTGCTGCTGACGTTGAAAAGACAGGCGAGACAACCGCCCCGGCTGTAACGCTCCACGACATTGTCCGGAAAATGCCGGACTCTTCAAAAGTCACCATTGAACTTGATCCGTCAGGAAACTTTATTACTGTTCGCGCGGGGCGCTCTGACTTCCGCCTTAGCTGCTTGCCGGTTTCCGATTTCCCTCAATTCGGCGGCGGAGATTATCCTGTATCCTTCTCGACCCGTGCAGCAGATTTGCGCGCATTGATAGATCGTACAAAATTCGCAATGTCCTCTGAAGAAACCCGTTATTATCTGAACGGTATTTACCTGCACGCCGCAGAAAATGAGGGCGTAGAGGTTCTTCGCGCCGTATCGACCGACGGTCACCGTTTGGCTCGTTTTGAAATGCCGTTGCCGGAAGGCGCAGCAAGGATGCCGGGTGTGATCGTTCCTCGCAAAATGGTTCTCGAATTAGGGAAGCTGTTGGAAGAGGCGGCTGATGAAATAAAAATCAGCCTGTCTGAAAACAAAATCACAGTTGCCTTCGATCACATTGTTCTGACATCAAAACTGATTGACGGGACATTCCCTGACTACCAGCGCGTTATTCCTCAAGGGAACGACAAGATTATCGAAGTTGATCCGAAAGTTTTCTCCAGCGCGATAGACCGTGTATCGACTATTTCTGACGGAAAATCCCGTGCGGTTAAGATCACGCTGAACGGAAAAACTCTGACCTTGTCAGCAAACTCTCCGGAAGCAGGGAGTGCCAAGGAAGAAATCGAGGTTAGTAGCGATGCGCCGGATATTGAAATCGGTTTTAATGCTCGTTATTTGCTTGATATCACATCCCAAGTCGATAGCGAAGGTGGTTGTCGCTTGTCCTTCTCTGACCCGAGCGCACCAACCATCATTCAGGACACAAGTGACCCGAGCGCATTGTATGTTTTGATGCCGCTACGCGTGTGATCTTATGGCATGACCGCGATCACCGAACTCAGACTGCGGAATTTCCGATCCTATACCGAGGCCTGTCTTACCGGACTGGCCTCGTCCTTTGTTGTGCTGACGGGTAATAACGGGGCAGGCAAGACAAATATTCTCGAAGCGATTTCGCTCTTGTCCCCTGGTAAGGGGTTGCGCTCCGCTGACTTGATAGATTTTCAGAACCGCGAGATGCGTGTCCCGTGGGGAATTACGGCGCGCGTCAAAACAGGCTTTGGCGAAATTTCAGTGGGCACAGGAAAGGATACAGAAAAAAACCGCAGAACTGTAAGCATTCAGGGGGAGCAAGCTAAAAGCCAGAGCGCCTTGTCCGAATATTTTTCATGTCTGTGGTTGACCCCGCAAATGGACCGTCTTTTTATTGATGCTTCCGGAGCGCGTCGTCGTTTTTTGGACCGTATGGTTTTTACTTTTGATGCGGGGCATGCTGGACGAATTACGCGCTTTGAAAATGCACTGGCCCAGCGCTCGAAACTCCTGAAGGACGGAAATGCCAGCCCTGTCTGGCTGGATTCGCTTGAAAAGCAAATGGCAGAAACGGCAGTGGCGGTGGCCGCCGCGCGCATAGATTTTGTAGATCGCTTGCAAAAAGTCTGCAACCGCAGGCCATCCAAAGATTTCCCTATTTCGGAACTCTCTCTTGGCGGCTTTGTTGAAGAGGGTTTACTGAAGAAAAGTGCGTTATCTGTTGAAGATGATTTTAAGGTACATTTGAAAAAATCCCGTACCGACGATGGAATAAACGGTGGAGCCTCTGCTGGAATTCATCGTACAGATTTTTGCATAACCTACCGCGAAAAAAATATGCCTGCACATGAATGCTCGACAGGGGAGCAAAAGGCATTGTTAATCGGAATTATTTTGGCTCATGCAGACCTGGTAAATGCTGAAAAGGGAGCGCCGCCGATTTTGCTTCTGGATGAGGTTGCTGCGCATCTTGATCCAGGTCGAAGAAAGGCTCTTTATGAGCTTCTTTCCCATATCGGTGGTCAGGTTTGGATGACTGGAACAGAGGCCGAAATCTTCCGTGGGGTGCCTGAAAAGTCATCATTTTTTACAGTTGATTCCGGACATTTTTTCTCCCGAAAAGTTGCATAAAACCCTCGTAAAAAACGGGGAAAAAACCACTTTTTAGGTGGTCTTTTTTGCCCGTTCTGATATAACAGAATTTCCTGTAAAAACCCCAGAAACCCAAGGGAAAACCGCGCTATTAAGGCGTCTTTAAGGTAGTGAAAATATGTCAGAAAATGCCCTGAAAAACGAGAACGACAAGAATGAGGCTGCAAATGCTTATGGAGCCGACTCGATTAAGGTTTTAAGAGGGCTTGATGCTGTCCGTAAACGTCCCGGAATGTATATTGGGGATACGGATGATGGCACAGGTCTACACCATATGGTCTATGAGGTTGTGGACAACGCGATTGATGAATCTTTGGCGGGTCACTGTGATGAGATTCTGGTTCAGATCAATGCAGACGGGTCAGTTACTGTGCGCGATAACGGGCGCGGGATTCCGGTAGGTATTCACCCTGAGGAGGGCGTATCTGCGGCTGAGGTTATCATGACAAAACTCCACGCAGGTGGTAAGTTTGACCAGAATTCCTATAAAGTCTCTGGCGGTCTCCATGGTGTGGGGGTGTCTGTCGTGAACGCGCTATCCGACCATCTGGATTTGCGCATCTGGCGCGAAGGGAAAGAATGGTTTGTCCGTTTCAGAAACGGCGAAGCCGAGGCGCCTCTCCGTGAAGTCAAGCCGCATGACGGTCGTAACGGAACAGAAGTTACATTTTTGCCATCCCCGAACACCTTTACCCATACCGATTTTGATTTCGGAACTTTGCAAGACCGTTTGCGTGAACTTGCATTCCTGAACTCTGGTGTAAATATCTTGCTGCGTGATGAGCGTGGCGAAGAGCCTCAAGAAGTCCGCCTTTATTTTGAAGGAGGGATTGAAAGCTTCGTTCAGTATTTGAACCGTAATAAAACTGCGATCTTCCAACCGTCTATTGCAGTGAATTACAAAGGCGAAAGCATCACGGTGGAAGCCGCGATGGAATGGACCGACTCTTACCACGAAACCATGTTGTGCTTTACCAATAATATTCCTCAGCGGGATGGTGGAACGCACTTGGCTGGCTTCCGTGGGGCGTTGACACGTCTAATCACTAAATATGCCGAAGAAAACGGCCTGACTAAAAAAGCCAAAGATTTGTCGATCTCTGGTGAAGATATGCGTGAGGGGCTGACCTGTGTGCTCTCGGTCAAAGTGCCTGATCCGAAATTCTCATCCCAGACCAAAGACAAATTGGTATCTTCCGAGGTACGTCCCGTTGTTGAGCAGGCAATTATTGAGGGTGTTGGGACATGGTTTGAAGAGCATCCTGCTGAGGCCAAGAAAATCATTTCCAAAATGATTGATGCAGCTTCTGCGCGTGAGGCCGCCCGCAAGGCGCGTGAACTCTCACGCCGCAAAGGGGTCATGGATATCTCCAACTTGCCGGGTAAATTGGCAGACTGTCAGGAACGTGATCCTGCGCAATCTGAAATCTTCATCGTGGAGGGTGATTCCGCGGGCGGATCTGCAAAGCAAGGTCGTAACCGTCGTAATCAGGCTATTCTCCCGCTGCGCGGTAAGATATTGAACGTTGAGCGCGCACGTCTTGATAAAATTCTCGGCTCTCAAGAATTGGGAACTCTGATTACCGCTTTGGGAACGGGGATCCATGATGAGCTGAACGTTGATAAAATCCGCTATCACAAAATCATCATTATGACTGATGCGGACGTTGACGGATCGCACATCAGAACATTGCTTCTGACATTCTTCTACCGCTATATGCCTGAGGTTATCTCTCGCGGCTATCTTTATATCGCGCAACCGCCTTTATATAAAGTGAAACGCGGGAACTCTGGAGAACTGTATTTGAAAGACGATCCGGCACTAGAAAACTATTTGCTTGAAGAAGCTGCACAAGAAATGATCTTTGAAGACTATAAAGGCGTGGCACGCTCTGGCCGCGACTTCCTTGATCTCGTACAGAAAGCGCGTACATTGCGCTCGGCAATCAATAACCTGAATGTTCGTGTTGGCAACGCCTATCTTGTTGAGCAGGCGGCAGTCACAGGAGCCTATGACGCATCTGCTTTGCAAGATGTCGAAAAGGGAATGTCAATTGCCAAGGCACTTGAAACCCGTCTCAATGAATTTGCTCTGCGCAATGAAAAAGGCTGGGCTGTCGCATTTGATGAAGGGGAAGGGTATAAACTCACCCGCACATTGCGTGGAGTGACTGAAATGATTCGTATCGGCGCTGAGTCTATCAATTCTCCCGATGCCGTTCGGGTTCAGGGCTTGTTGGCATGGGTTAATGAAAACTTCGGTGGTGCAGGCGATCTGACAGCCAAAGGCAAAGACATTTGCAAAGTTTCAGGCCCACTCAATTTGCTCAACACTGTTCTGGAATATGCTCGAAAAGGCCTGCAAATCCAGCGATACAAAGGTCTCGGTGAGATGAACCCCGAACAACTCTGGGAAACCACTCTCGATCCTGAAGTCCGTTCTTTGTTGCAGGTTAAAATTGATGACGCTGTGGAAGCTAACGATATCTTCTCGACTCTGATGGGCGATATTGTTGAGCCACGCCGCGACTTCATCCAGCAGAATGCTTTGAAAGCTACAAATATTGATGCCTAGAGCATTCATGATATAAACAGATAAGAAGAAAAGGTGGCATCTGCCACCTTTTCTTCTTAGGATAAAGAGCGATTGTTACCGCGCAATCAAAACATGTTGATAGATATAAAGGGCAGGGTCTGATCCTGATGCCTTGTAACAGAAATCCATTTTTCCTTCAAAATCGGCAACTGTGTCTCCGAGTGTTGTTGTTGATGTGCTGAGATCTCCATCATAATAATCGACGGCAGGGATATCGTCCTCAACGGGAGGGGCATCATTCGGATTATCAATGTTGAAAGAGTTATTGATTGACTTACAAACGGCCATCTTGAGGCCATAAAAAGAAATAACCAGATCTGGTTCTGCGCTTCCCAGCTCTTCCACGATAACTTTTGCAGGGAAAATCGAGCCGGCCATAGGGTCGTTCCCGTTCAATAGGTAATTGTCGATGATATAGCTTGATCCGACAAGGGTTGGTCGAACCTTTCCTCCTGCGGCATCGAATATTTCGCACGTTGCAACACTGCAATTCGGGTTACCTGAATAGATGGTTCCGCCTGATGCATTAAGCGTAGTTACAGTATTCGTAAACCCTAGATCTGCCTCCGAGACGCGGTTGATAAGCATTTTATTGACCGCGCGGTCTATGGTCTTTGCATAGGAGATGATTTCTGATGCCCCGACTTTCGCCGTTTTATCATCTACATCTCCGGATTTTTGTTGCATGCTTCGCGTATATGTTATGCCAAGAATACCGAATAAAATAACGCCGATAAAAACATAAATCAAAGCGCTTCCCTGCTGGCTAACAGCGCGGGGAGATACCAAATTCTTTTCTATAGGCGGTGCAAATGTCATAGGATTTATGAGCCTTGTTCATCATCAGTAGAACGGAAGATAGATTCCCGTGCTTTGCGGGCAGCATCTTCCAGAACATGTTTGGTATCTTCATCAAGATCAACAGCAGCTTCCGCTTTTTCAACAAAGTCCATCCATGATGTTCCGGTTGGAATATCATCCCCATCATCATTATCTTCGTTGGTGGCGTTTGCCGCCCCATCTTCCTGATTTGGTTTGGTGGTAAAAGCACCCATAGGGTTGCCACTGGATTGAGCACCGGAAGACTGTGCTGGTCTTGCAACCGGCTTGGCTTCTTCGATCTCATCCAAATTATGCGCAAGGCTATAAACCGAAACTAAGCCGAATGTTCCGCTGTCAATCATCGGTGCTTGGACGTTTTCGGCCAGATCAAGCGCATTGCATAGCGCTGCAATTTCTGCGGATGTTGGAAGATTTACTTCCGATTTCAATGCCGTCCAGCCTTTCTTAACCATTTTATCCCGCAATTTTGTAATGGCGGACATATGCTTCATGGCGGTTTCATCAGTAGGTGGCAAAGCAACATAGCGTGTCACACGCATGGCTTTTGCGTGGCCCGGATCAGAGAAGAAGAACTTCACATCAACAACAGCGTCACCGAAAGCGATAACGGCTTGACCTTCTTTGAATCCGCGCACGGCGTCATAGTTAGCTCGTCCGCGTGTCTGGACACTGGCCTGCATGTTGTCGGAATAAGAGTGGGAGAGGCTTCCTGCTTCAGTTGCAAATCCCGACACCTCTGTTACAAACGATGACCCGACAGTTTTTTCAAAGAATTCTTTGGTTTGTGTAGGGTCTTCCAGCTTACCGAAAATTTTGATGTTACAGTTAGCAGCAATAGAACGGGCTTCTTCTTTCACGCGCTTTTCCAAGGCAGGCAAATCCTGTGCAGAGAAGATCATGGAGAATCCGAGAGAACGGGCCTGTGCTGCCATAACTGCCATACCTTGGGCAGCATAGTAACCGACCTCGTCAAAGATCGTCATAAATGGAGTCGCAGAGTTTGTCGGTTTGTTCTCGATAACTGTCGCGCTATCTCCTTCAACGGTCGCCCCCAAAGACGCTCCCATCATTCCTTTGATGGTTGCGGACACAATTTTACCAAGGTTTGCCGCCTCATCAGCAGACTTTTCCAAAGCAGGGATTAAAACGATAAGAATACGGCGGTTCAAAACAACGTCCAGCATATCAACGTCAGCGGCCTGAGCATCAAAGATGTAGCCATAGTCATCAGCCAAAGATTGCAAAGAACGGGTAAACTGCATCGACAGATATCCATGCTGTGTTTTTGCTGTTGTGGTATCAATCATCGGCTGATCAGGTCCCATAGGCTTGTCGCGGCCTTCGTCATCAAAAGCAGCATCAACGTAACCCGGCAATGTTTCCAGATAACCTTTCAGACCTTGACGTAAATGATCAGGAATACTTTCGTCTCGAGAGAGCTTCACAATACTTCCCAATGTCAAGTTTTGACGGATGGTTCCAACACTCATAGGAAGATCAAGGAAGTCGCGGCGCCATGTCAGAACAGGAAGCAAAGAGCCGATCAATGAAACAGCACGTTCCTTCCACATCGCATTATCACCTTCGGCATCAGGCATCAGGGAAACCAGCATCTGTGTCAGATAGGATGCAGAACCGCTCGAGAAAGGGTTCATAGTATTAGACGGAGCCTTACGGTCGGAGTTACCGGTCATATAGTTGAGCACTAGCAAGTCATCATCACGGCCAAAACGACGTACCAGAGATGACAAGGCGGACCACAAGTCTGTATCGGCTTTACCATCGATGTAAACAAATCCCGAACCCCAGGCGAGGGCGTTGGTTGCCATACCACGCAGACCGACAGTCTTCCCGGAACCTGTTGTTCCGAGGTAAAGAACGTGCGTCCGTGCGTCAGAGTTGCTGAACCAGACTTCTTCGCGTTTGGGATCTGTATTGCCGAGGAACAGGATACCTTCTGCCTCACCACTACGGGATTTCTTGTCCTTATGCTTGCTTCCCAAGGGGAGTTTGAACGGTAGGGATTTATCACGACCGCGTAACCAGATGTAATAAAGAAGACCGCTAACAACAACCAGATCAGCCCATTCCATCATAGTAGAGTTGAAATGGATCGAGATCCCCATAATGAAAAAGACGGAAAAAGAGTTTGTAGGATGCTCAAGCCAGTCAGCAATACGGACGCCTAACGGGCGGGCATCACGGAGGAGCGACTTATGCTTGACTTCATATTTTGAGTCGAGTGCCATCTTGCACTATCTCCCTTCCAGAAAATCTTCTGCATTCATCGGCTGACTAACAGTAGAGCCTGAAGCGGAAGAGGTTGTCGATGACGAAGTGTCGATGCCTGCAAACATACGGATCATTGACGATGCAATCAGAAACAGAACCACAAACAGAACCACCGCCGAAGACACATAAGCAAGAGGTTTGTAGACGTATGTTTTTATTTTGTTATCGTCCCCTCTAGCAGATCTGATGGCGGGGACAGAGTAATCGTAAGGCATTCCGCGTGAACGGTCCAAAGCAGCAATGTCTCCGTAGGCGCGAAATTGGCCTTGAGCTTTTTCCATGGCGGACGAAATGCTCATCAATGCACGAACAGCATCCTCTTTCTTCTGATAGCGCGCAATTTCGAGCACATCGGCGCGAGGTGTTTTAAGAACCAGAGAGAATTCATTATCATTTTCTGCCGGGCGGACCTCCATAGCAGATGATTTTGCCTGTCCGATTTCCATTTGCCAGACGACAGGCGATACAGCATCCGGCAAAGATAAAATCAGAATCCCGTCAACGACTTTTGCATGGGGTGAAAATTTTTCGGCCATAATAATTCCTTGTATAAAATCTTCTCGTAAAAACTCTAACTGCCTCTGACCTTTTTGATCGCACGCTTTTTAGCGTTGGAGTAGTCCAGTGGAGGAATAGGGCGTGCATTATCCGAAGACATGTACTCGCAAATTGCTTTAACGGCATCTTCCATTTTGGGACGAGGAATAGGGCGCTGCGCCATCTTTTCTGCTTTGAAGTGGCACAGTGCTCCCAGAGCTTCAAGATGAAACGCCTGACGTCCCAGATTGTTGAGGGGATACCACAAAGCCCTATCGAATGCACGCAGCCACAAGAATTGCGCAGGAGCAAGAACGCCACCTTCTTCACGTGCAGTTAGAAGGCCGCGGATAATGGCAGTATTTTCGTAGGCATGCTGGTTACACTTTGAAAGTGTCTTTCCTGATAAGTCACGGTTCTTCAGAATTTTGCGAGCTTCGCGTACTAGGGCTGAATCGAGTTTTAATCCACGACCGATAGACCATGACTGTGCAAGTTTTCCGAGCATATCATCAGACTCACGTCTTTTACGCACGGTCTTCAAGCAAAAGGCTGCAAGCAAAACCTGACGATAAGGGGACAAATGCATCGGGCCACGCCACGGTGCGCCGAGTTGTTTTGTGAAGCACCGCGCTGCGGCGGCTTCATCAACTTTTCCATCCGGTGCCGGAATATCGTTATATGCCAGCCATTCTTCAGGTCCCAAAGCTTCTGCAAACGGAGGCAGCTCCGCAGGTACAGGAGACCCCGGTGGACGCGGCGGTTGGTTGGCAGGATTGAATGCATGAAACGGTTCGATAATAGGGAAGTTTTTTCTCTGACGGCTAATCAGCGTATCAAGGGATAGTGTTGTCCTGTAATGGGTTTTCGGACCTTTCATGTAGGCCCAGAAAGCAAGAAAAATCAGAATACCTGAAAACAGGTATCGTAAAGGGGATAATGCTGCGAGAGCAATGTTATCCATCACGGTTGCATTCAATTGTGTCTTATCAAGCTCTTTGGAAAAGTCGCGAATAGGACCCAGCAATCCAATCGGACCATCGGCCCCGACAATCTCGTGATCATCTCCCAAAAAGACGCTCGACACATACATTTCTCCAACGCGCATCCAGCGGACACCGCTGCGAATGTTGTCTGCTTGAAATACCCAAAGCAAAATCAGCAAGCCAAAGATAACGAGGGCAAGGATCGCCCAGCCGATCGCGTTGTTATAACCACTATTTGCGTTTTCTGACACGAGCTACCGCCTAAATACTATGAAAAATTACTAAGAACTCCGCTTAAGGTCATTCTATGCTGAATTATTTAGCAAATTCCCTGTTAAAATGCCAGTCCAGACTACAGGCCTGTAGCATATTATGAATATTTCCTGTGAATAAAAAAAGAAGTTTCACGAAACTCTTTTCAAACTCGAAAAAATATGTATTATGCCCAAACTTTCGGGGAAAACCCGAGTGGCAGTTGCTGATTGCCATAATACAAAAGATATATTTTAGTGGTGTGCCGGCTTAGCACAGTGGTAGTGCAGCGGTTTTGTAAACCGAAGGTCGCGGGTTCAAATCCTGCAGCCGGCACCATTAAAAAACTCCCCAAACGGGGAGTTTTTTAATGGTCTGGTCTGGAAGACTGACCCGCGAGCGGGTTTCACGACAAGCATTTCTCAAGAAATGCGCAGGCGCCGCCGAGCGCTGCGAGGCGAATTCCTGCGGCTTCTATAAAAACAAATCCCCCGTTTGGGGGATTTCCTAATGGTTAGGACTGGAGAACTATGCCCCCAGATGATCAATCAAAATCCAGATTCCGATAGCAAATAATCCTAAGCCGCCAATGGCTTCAGCGATTTTTCCTCCTTTCGAACCGATATAATGTCCCGTCATAATACCAATTGTGGCCATCAGAAAAGTCGCCATGCCGATAGCAAATGCCGACAACCAGATATTCATGTTGAGAAAGGCAAGTGTCGCCCCAACGGCAAGGGCATCAATACTTGTGCCGATAGCGGTTAGAATGAGCGCACCTATTTTATGATTCTTGATTTGCTCTTCCTGGGCCGTTTTGAAACTTTCAAACAACATTTTTGATCCGATAATGCTTAGGATTGTAAAGGCGATCCAGTGATCTATAGATGCAATAAGACTGCTTGCAGCGGCTCCGGCTAACCATCCGATAATAGGTGTAATGGCTTCAATCACACCAAAAATCATACCGATTCTAGCGGCATCTTTGATATGTGGTTTTTGAAGGGCTGTGCCTTTACCGATAGATGCCGCGAAGGCATCGGCGGACATACTGAATGCTAGGATCGTTGTGGAGATAATGCTCATTTCAAATTTCTCGCAACGGCTATTCCGAATACACCCATCCTAACGCCGCCGTATAAGCGTTACGATCAATGTATTGGTCTTGCCACGCGTGAATGACGCCGATCCAACCATGTACATGATGTACAAGCATGTTGACTGGATCTGTTAGGAGGCTACTCCCCAATAGATAGGCTTCGTATAACAAGCGACAAAATAAAGTGCAAACTTTTTATCGCTTGTAAGTCATGTTGCCCACACCCCGCTAGGGGGGTGGTTTATTCTCCGTAATTCTCGCGGTTTTTATGGATTTCTGCTCCGTGCTGTTGTGACCAGTCGGACAAGGCGTCAACCGGCTTTTTAAGGGAATATCCCAGCTCGGTTAGCTCGTATTCTACTCGTGGCGGCACTTCGGCATAAACTGTACGCTTGATGAGACCAGATTTCTCAAACTCGCGCAAATGCTTGGTTAGCTCGCGCTGTGTAATGGTCACGAGCTGCTTTTGTATTTCACTAAAGCGCAGAGGGCGGTCTTGCGCATGCGCCAAAGTATAAAGAATCTTGACTGACCATTTGTTGGCGATCAACCCCAAAGCAATAAAGGCAGGGCATACACCATGCTCTTGATCCGGGGCTTGTAAATATTTTTTTCCGCTGATGCCCATTGAAAAACCTCATTGCTATGCAAAAAGATACTTAGTGTTTTAAAAAAGCCTTCTTCCCAATATGTACAAATGAAATATATCCTTTTTCGAAAAAAGCAAACCAAAATGCGTACCCTCTGAAACCGAAACACAAAATGATATTAGGAGATTTGATATGAAGAAGACATTACTCGCGACAGCCGCTGCTGCTTTAACTCTGACAAGTGCAACAACGGCGAGCTTTGCGGCGACAGAAACTTATGTGCTCGACCCGTACCACACAAACGTTGTCTGGCACGCAAACCATTTTGGTTTCTCGACGCCGAGCGGAAAATTTGCGGATGTATCAGGTAAAATCATGCTGGACGAAGCAGCTCCTCAGAATACTTCTGTTGAAGTTGTGGTAAAAACAGGAAGTATCGTAACAGGAATTGAAAAATTCAATGAGCATCTGCTGTCCAAAGACTTCTTTAATGTTACAGAATTTCCAGAGGCAAAGTTTGTAAGTAAATCGGTTGAAGTGACAGGCGAAAACACAGCCAAAATAAACGGTGAATTGACGATGCTCGGACAAACGCACCCTCTGATATTGGACGCAACACTAAATAAAATTGGAGAGCATCCGTTCTCTAAAAAGAAGACTGTGGGGTTCAGTGCTGCCGGAACAATCAAACGCTCCGAATATGGAATGACCTACGCTGTTCCGGGTGTATCGGATGAAGTGCCTTTGTCCATCGAAATAGAAGCCAGCGTAGAATAATAATTTTCAAGAAAGGAAAAATAAAATGACAATAATCTCGATTGTGTATCACTCGGGCTATGGTCACACGGAAAAAGTGGCCGAAGCAGTTGGTACAGGCGTGAAAGATGCAGGGGCAACATTGCACATGATTAAAGTTGGGGCAGACGGAAAAATTGCAGATGCAGAGTGGGAATTACTCAACGCATCGGATGCAATTATCTTTGGAGCGCCTACTTACATGGGCTCTGTCTCAGGGCCGTTCAAGATGTTTATGGATGCCACGTCTAAAATTTGGTTCACCAAAGGCTGGCAAGATAAACTGGCAGGCGGATTTACCAACTCTCTGAGCATGAGCGGTGATAAACTCAACTCGCTTTTCCAGATGGCTATTCTGGCGGCACAACATGGTATGATTTGGGTCCCGCAAGCCGAGGCCAATACCAGTACCAAAGAACCCGGTCAAAGTGGCGATGCGGAGAGCATTAACCGCATCGGATCGTATCTGGGCTTAATGACGCAGGCAGATAATGTTGCGCCGCAAGATTCCCCGAATTCAGGGGATTTAAAAACCGCCGAGATGTTTGGAAAACGTATGGTTGCGGCGGCAAAACGTTGGGCTGCATAATGCCGTATCCATCAGGTTTCTGCGTGAAAAATGCGTAAAGTAAAGGGGGATTTGTTCCCCCTTTATCTTTGGGCGGTCTTTTCGTGGCACAAGGCATGTGCTACGGTGACTTGAACAAAAAACAATAAGGATTTGAAATGGATAGTGACATCATCATTATCGGCGCGGGTCCTGCGGGACTTAGCTTTGCACGTATTCTGGCCGACACGGGGTTGCAAATTACCCTTCTTGAAAAGCAGCCCGAAAAAATATTGGCAAAACCCGATTACGATGGTCGTGAAATTGCTTTAACGCACCTGTCTCATCGTCTGATGTCCGAGACAGGAATGTGGGGCAAGATTAGTCCTAAAGATATTTCTCTGATTAAAGATGCCAAAGTTCTGAATGGAGATCTGGATAAGCCGTTATTTTTCGATCACGCAAAATCTGGGAAAGAAAATCTCGGCTTTATGGTCTCTAACCATCATATCCGCCGCGCAGCCTACGAAGTCTGTAAGCCGTATAAGAACATCAAGTTGCTTACAGAAAAAGAAGTCTCCGCAGTTGAAACAGACGAAGTTGGTGGAACCGTAACATTCAAAGATGGAAAAAAACTATCTGCAAAATTGATTATCGCAGCAGATAGCCGCTTCTCAGCAACCCGCCGCATGATGGGCATTTCAACCGATATGCGCGATTTCGGACGCATGTGCATCGTCTGCAAAGTCAAACTGGACCGCGATCATGATGACACAGCCTACGAATGTTTCTTCTATGACCGTACCTTGGCAGTGTTGCCGCTCAACGGACGCTATTGCTCGGTGGTCATCACCATAGATTCAAAAGATGCCCATCTGGTTCTTGACCAATCTCCGAAAGAGTTCGGGGCAGAGTTGACCAAACGCATGGAAGGGCGCTTCGGGAATATGACGCTTGATACCAAACTGTTCCCATATCCGCTGGTGGGAACATTTGCTGATCGCTTCTACGCCACTCGCTATGCTCTGATCGGGGACGCAGCTGTGGGAATGCACCCTGTAACAGCACACGGATTTAACTTCGGATTAAGAGGGGCGCATACACTTGCGATGGAAATCAAGAAATTCCAGGAGTTGGGATTGGATATTGGTTCTGAAGATCTTCTGAGACGATACAATGAAACGCATCGCGCAGCGACCCTGCCACTATATTGGGGTACAAATGCGTTGGTCGGGCTTTACACAAAGACCACGCCTTTGGCAAAATTGGCTCGAAAAGCGTTGCTGGCTGTGGGGCAGCATCTTCCGCCTGCAAAACGGATTATCATGAATCAACTGACTGAGGCCGCATCCAAATGAAACGTATTACCGATCTGACCGAACAAGAAATTCTGGCTCTGGCTATCACCAGTGAAGAAGAAGACTCACAGATTTACATGAGCTTTGCTAACCGCTTGCGCAATGACTATCCGTCAACGGCGCAAATGTTTGAAGATATGGCTGCCGAAGAACAAGAGCATAAAAACATGCTGCTTGATATGTTCGGGAAGCGTTTCGGTGGACGCTTGCCATATATTACACGTCAGGACGTGCGCGGATTTATGAAACGAAATCCCATTTGGCTGATGGAAAATATGCGCATTGACGAAGTGCGCCAACAGGCCGAGCTGATGGAAATTGAGGCTTCGACTTATTACTCAAAGGCCGCGCAGCAGGCGCAAGATGTTGATATCAGGAAATTATTGGGTGATCTCGCCTTGGCGGAGCGTGGACACGAGGCCAAAGCTATCGAGATAGAACGGAAAAATATTTCCGAAGCAGAGCGAGAAGAAGAGGGGGAGATTTCAAAACGCCTCTTTGTCCTACAGGTCGTGCAGCCGGGATTGGCAGGTTTGATTGACGGGTCTGTTTCGACCCTTGCCCCTATTTTTGCAGCAGCTTTTGCCACGCATAATTCTCATGACGCATTTCTTGTGGGGTTGGCGGCGTCTTTAGGTGCCGGGATCAGTATGGGGTTAACCGAGGCAATGTCTGATGACGGCGCGATCACAGGGCGAGGAAGCCCATGGCTGCGCGGGGTCGTATGTGGTGTCATGACTGCTATCGGCGGTCTGGGGCACACCTTGCCGTATCTGATTTCTGATTTCTGGACGGCGACATTGGTTGCTGCTGTTCTCGTAGCGATAGAATTGATCGCTATTTCATGGATCAGATGGAAATATATGGACACACCGATTGTTTCGGCAATGGTGCAGGTCCTTCTGGGCGGTGCACTGGTCTTGCTATCTGGTATTTTGATCGGAAGCGCCTAGGAAAACATGTTCAAGGAAAAGCCGCTCGAAAGAGCGGCTTTTGTTTTGTCCTGTCTAAAGACGATTATTTCATCTTGTCTTTGAAGTAATCAAGAAACTCGCTGTTCGGGGATATCAGCAGTGTTGTGTCAGGATTACCCAAAGAGTTTTTGTAGGCTTCCAGTGAACGATAGAAAGAGTAGAATTTCGGGTCTTGTCCGAAGGCTTGGCCATAAATCTCGATAGCTTTCTTGTCACCTTGACCTCGGGAGATTTCAGCGTCACGCTTGGCTTCCGCCAACAGAACGGTACGTTCTTTGTCGGCTTTTGAGCGGATTTCAATCGACAATTGTTCTCCTTCTGCGCGAGCTTCACGGGCTTCACGTTCGCGTTCCGAACGCATACGGGTGAACGTTGAATCCATGACCTGTTCGGGGAGGTCGGCACGCACAATACGCACGTCCACAACCTCAATTCCAAAACGCTTGGCTTCCTCGTTAACAATCGACTGGATGTTTTCCATCAGGACATCACGCTTTGCAGAAAGAATATCCTGCAAGGTCGCTTTACCCATAGTCGAGCGCAAGGCAGAGTTAATAACAGTGTGCAAACGTTGTTGCGCTGAATTCTCGGTATTCAGAGTCTTCAGGAACAACAGCATATCTGTAATACGGTAACGGGCAAAACTGTCCACGACCAGCCGTTTCTGGTCGGCAAGCAACACTTCTTCGGAAGGCGGATCAACATTTAGAATACGTTTTTCAAACGCACGGATATTGTCGATCAAAGGCACTTTGAAGTGAAGACCGGGTTTGGTGATTTGGACTTTAGGGTCACCAAAACGCAAGACGATCACTTGCTGGCCTTCGGTCACGGTAAAGATTGCCGAATTTATCAGCACAAAGACAAAAACAACAGCTGTTAACAGCCCCAGGATTTTAACATCACTCATTCTTATATCTCCGACTTTACCGTTATTGAGCAACAGCAGCCGCAGGGACGCTGCGTGTGCTGGCCTTGGTTTCATTTAATGGCAGGAACGGCAAAACATTTCCGTTTTCGTTACTCATGACGACAGTCTTGGCATTTTTCAATACCTGTTCCATGGTCTCAAGATACATACGTTCTGCGGTTACGTCTTTTGCGCTCTTGTAAGCAGAGTAAACCTGATCGAAACGTTTGGCGTCCCCTGTTGCGCGGGACACGACTTCTTGCGCATACGCATCGGCATCTTGACGCAGTTTCTCTGCTTCCCCTTTGGCGCGCGGGATAATATCGTTACGATAGGCTTCCGCAAGGTTCTTCAGCTCTTCTTTTTTCTGGCGTGCACGCTGGACTTCGTTGAAAGCGTCAACAACAGCCGCAGGTGGGTCAACTTTTTGAAGTTGAACATTGTTGATGGTGACGCCGGCATGATATTCATCCAGCAATTTCTGCATAAGTGCTTTGGCATCTGTCTGGATTTTAGTCCGAGCATCTGTCAGGGCAGGTTGGATATTTGTTTGACCGATAATCTCGCGCATGGTGCTCGCGGCGACCATTTCAATGGTGTCCTCAGGGTCACGAATGGAATACAAATAGTCTTTTGCATCCTGAATGCGCCATAACACAACAAAGTTTATATCAACAATATTCTCGTCTCCGGTCAGCATCAGGCTTTCATGGCCGCCGCTGGATGTTTTGGATGACGGATAATCGGAATTAGAAGAATATCCGATATGGATACGACGCTCGGTCGTGACATCAACAATTTGTGTTTTCTGGAATGGCCATGGCGCACGCCATTTAATACCGGGAACTTCATCTGTTCTGGTATATTTTCCGAACGTTAGGACAACGCCATTCTGGTTTGGCTGGATGAAGTAAATTCCGCTAAGTAACCATGCTGCGACAACCAGAAGGATGGCAAAAGCTACCAGTTTTCCAAATCCGAACCCGCCTGATCTGGAAGGGGGGAGCATACCTCCGAAATTTTGTCTTAATTTATGAAGCATCTGTTCGAAGTTCAAATCATCATCAGACTTTGATCCGCGACCCCAGTCAGGGCGGTGGTTATGACCGCGTGTTCGGTCTTCGTTTTGGGGCGTGCCCCAAGGATTTTTACGGGGTTTTGGGTCGCGATGGTCTTCTTGATCGTCATCGTTACTATTCCAGGGCATAAAATCGGTCCTCAACTATATATTAGACAATATTTTCTAGACATTAGTACTTTTTGAGGTAAAAACAACAAAGAAACGGAGTTTACCTGATGTTTTCCTTCCTCAAATCAAAAAAGCAGACCAGTCTGTCTCGTGATGTCGAATTACGTGAATTTATGCGCCAAACGACAGAGTTTGTTCTTAAAGACATTGAGGGCATGACATTGGAGGATATGCAGGCCACGAAAGCGGGTCAGGCAATCATTGTGGTGAATGTGGCATCAAATGTGCCGGATGATGTAGCAACATCTGCCCAGAAAACACTTCAGGCGGAAATTGAAAAATTGACGTCAATCACAAAGGCAACAATTGTTCTGACATCCGCGGAATTCAGAGGCGAATCAAGAGGGGAATCTAGAAATCAGCAAAAATCCTCACCGTTTGCGCCTACGGCACCTCAATCACAATCAGCCAAAGTGCCGAACGTAAAAGATATTATCGCCGTGTCCTCAGGAAAAGGTGGAGTCGGAAAGTCAACCGTTGCAATAAACCTTGCATTGGCAATAGCAAAGACGGGAAAAAAAGTAGGTCTTTTGGACGCGGATATTTATGGACCATCCATTCCAAGGCTTGCAGGGATACAAACGGCCAAGGCAGAAAAGAGTACAGAAGACGGGCGTCTGACGCCGCTTGAAGCCCATGGTCTTAAACTCATGTCGATGGGCTTTCTGGTAGACGAGAGTGCGCCGATGATCTGGCGCGGCCCAATGGTTCAGTCGGCTCTTTTGCAAATGGTTCGGGATGTGGTGTGGGACGGGCTGGATGTGCTTGTGATTGATATGCCTCCCGGAACAGGAGACATCCATCTGACATTGGCGCAACGCGTGCCGTTATCAGGCGGGGTTGTTGTTTCGACGCCGCAAGATATTGCCTTAATTGATGCAAGGAAAGGCCTCGAGATGTTCCGCAAAGTTGCCGTACCCGTTTTAGGAATTGTTGAAAACATGTCCTATTATTGCTGTCCGAATTGCGGACATCGTGAAGACATCTTCGGACATGGTGGAGCAAAAGAAGAAGCTGCAAAGTTGGGGGTGCCTTTTCTGGGGGAAGTGCCGCTACACAGCAAAATCCGAGAGCTTTCTGATGCCGGTACTCCTGTTGTTATAGCCGATCCGGAAAGTGAACAGGCGCTGGTCTATTGCACTCTTGCGGAAACTGTCATGAAAAATATAGACCAGGTGCAAAAACCTGCGCCGCGCATTTCAATGGAAGACTAGATAAATGGATTTGGTTATCTTTGATAATGACGGAACGCTCTCTGATTCCGAATTTCTGAATAACAAAGTTGTATCTGATATCCTGATGTCATACGGCTTTGATAAATATACACCTGAGTATTGCGTGCGTGAACTGGCAGGAAAATCTATGCCAAGTATCAAAGAGGCAATTGAGCAGGAATATAACACAAAACTTCCTGAAAATTTTATTCAGGAATTTATAGAGCAGGTCAGCCAACAGATTCCTATAAAGTTGCAGCCTGTACGCGGTGCTGTGGAAGCTGTCAAGGAATTGGCAAAGTCTTATAAGATATGTGTGGCCTCTAACGGCGAGGCAGAAAATGTTGAAGCCTGTATTGAAAAGATTGGACTTATGCCTGTCTTCGGGCGTGAGCGCATTTTTACCAAATCGCTTGTTGCTCGTGGCAAACCATCTCCGGACCTGTTTTTATATGCGGCGAAACGTATGGAAACGTTGCCGGATCGGGCGATTGTGATCGAAGATACGGTTGCAGGTGTGTGTGCGGGTGTCGCGGCTGGGATGCATGTCTTGGGGATAACGGCCGTATCGCATCATCCTGAGGACACAGCTAAGTCATTGCTAAGTCATGGAGCTAAAAGGGTTTTTTCGAATTGGTCGGAAATAATGGATTACATAAAAATGGGCTGTGGATAAGTATCCGTATTCGCACTTGCAAATTGGAAAAAGGGCGTTTATGTTCCAACCGTTCTGAAAATGAAATGTTTAACAATACTTACGGGAACTAGAAATTATGAGCGATATTGCAGACCGCGTTAAAAAAATCGTCGTTGAGCACCTTAGCGTTGACGAGAGCAAAGTAACTGAAGGCGCTAGCTTCATTGACGATCTGGGAGCTGACTCCTTGGATACGGTTGAGCTGGTTATGGCTTTCGAAGAAGAATTCAACATCGAAATTCCTGATGACGCAGCAGAAAAGATCCAAACATTTGGTGATGCTGTTAGCTTCATTAGCCAAAAGGCTGCCTAATTTCGATGCAGTTATTTTAAAGGGCCGTTTTCGCCACGGATGAAAAGTCTTGGCGCGGCCCTTTTCTTTTGTTTTAATGCGATAAAATCCGAATAATCCGAAACTTGGAAAAAATGATGAAACGCGTAGTAATTACTGGAATGGGAATCGTCTCTCCGCTCGGCGTGGGACTAGATAAAAACTGGGCTGCTCTGACTTCAGGCAAAAGCGGCATTCGCAAAATCACACGGTTTGACGTGTCTGATATGTCCTCGCAGATTGCGGGTCTTGTTCCATATCAGAATGAAGGATTTGATGACGGCTTTAACGCAGATAACGCAATGCCGCCAAAAGAGCAAAAGAAAGTCGATACATTTATTCTCTATGGAATTATGGCGGCTGATGAAGCTGTGGCTGACTCAGGTTGGGCGCCGCAAACAGATGAAGAGCGTGAACGCACAGGCGTGATGATTGGATCTGGCATCGGAGGCTTGCAAAGCATTTATGAAACATCCGAAACATTGATTCAAAAAGGTCCGCGCCGCGTATCCCCATTTGCAGTTCCTGCAATGCTGATTAACTTGGCGTCCGGTCACGTTTCTATTAAGCACGGCTTCAAAGGGCCGAACCATTCTGTTGTAACAGCTTGCGCGACGGGCTCTCACGCGATTGGTGATGCTGCACGTCTTATCGCTCTGGGTGATGCTGATGTGATGGTGGCAGGCGGAGCAGAAGCAGCCGTCAACCGCTTGGGTGTAGCATCCTTTGCGGCGTGCCGCGCACTTTCGACATCTTATAACGATAACCCTGAAGCAGCCTCACGTCCGTTCGACGAAGGTCGTGACGGATTTGTTATCGCCGAAGGTTCCGGTATCGTGGTTCTGGAAGAATTGGAACACGCGAAAAAACGCGGTGCGAAAATATATGCCGAAGTCATTGGATATGGCCTTTCTGGTGATGCATATCATATCACATCTCCGGCAGAGGACGGGGATGGCGGTTTCCGCGCAATGAAAGCTGCATTAAAGCGTGCAGAAGTAAACCCTGAAGACATTGACTACATCAATGCCCACGGAACCTCGACCCCGATGGGCGATGGAATCGAATGCGGCGCGGTCAAACGTCTCTTTGCGAATGTATTGGATAAGGTATCTATGTCCTCAACCAAGTCGGCAATCGGTCACTTGTTGGGTGCAGCCGGCGCAGTTGAAGCTATTTATACAGTCAAGGCTATGAATACGGGTATTCTGCCGCCGACACTCAATCTCGAGAACGTGTCCAAATCTTGCAAGGGATTGGATCTTGTTCCAAAAGTCGCAAAAGAAAAGAAAGTCAAATTGGCACTGTCCAACTCTTTCGGATTTGGCGGCACCAATGCGTCTCTGGTTTTAAAAGCCTACGAATAATCAAGCGAGCTATTCGAAATGAAATATGTGCTCTATCCGTTGCTGCTGGCAATTACTATTGCCGCAGCGCTCTCGGCATATTCGGTTTATCTCTACGGACAACCTGGGCCGTTTGATAGCGCGCAAACATTTCAAATCGAAAAAGGCAACGGTGCGCGCATCATTGCATCTAATCTCAAAGATCAGAAGCTGATATCAAATGATCTTATCTTTCTGATAACTCTGAAATTGAAAGGGAAGGGGGCAACTCTTAAAGCCGGAGAGTACGAGATACAGGCTCATGCAACCATTTCCGACATCCAGAATCAACTGATTGAAGGCCGTGTTGTCCAACGCAAATTTACCATCCCTGAGGGCCGTACCAGCTTTGAAATCGTGGAAATTCTTGATGCAACCGAAGGACTGATTGGTGAAATCAAAGACACTCCAGCCGAAGGGACATTGCTTCCCGATACGTATCATTTTACACGTGATGAACCGCGCATCGATAAAATCAATCAGATGCAGCAAGCTATGGCTAGTGTTAAGGCAGATCTTTGGGATAAACGCCAAAAAGATTTGCCGTTTACAACATGGGAAGAAGCGGTGACGCTCGCCTCAATCGTAGAAAAAGAAACAGGCGTAGCCCACGAACGCAAAACCATAGCTGGTGTTTTTATCAATCGCTTGCGTCAAGGAATCCCGCTTCAATCTGATCCGACTGTCATTTATGCCATCACCAAAGGGGCACATAAAAATGAAGGGCAAGGGCCGCTGGGGCGTCGTTTGTTACTCAAAGACCTGCAAATAGAGTCTCCTTATAATACATACAGGAATGCGGGACTGCCCCCTGGCCCGATTGCCAATCCCGGAAAAGACGCGATAGAGGCTGTTCTGAACCCTGAGAAGAATGACTTTATCTATTTCGTAGCTGACGGCACGGGCGGGCATGTCTTTGCGAAAACATTGGTCGAACATAATAAAAACGTCTCTGAATGGCGGAAGTTGCGCCGCAGCATAGAAAAATGATGGCGTTCAAAGCAGTCCTTGTATAAAAAAGCAGGGTATTTAGGAAAATAATAATATGACTGCCTTAAAGAGATTGGTCATTCTTGATCTCGATAACACATTATTTGACGCGTTGGGCCGTTGGGCCTCTTGCACGCGTGCGCTTGTTCAGGATTTTGCTGCCGCCAATAATCTGGCGCCCGATACAATTCACAAACTCATTAAGGAAGCGCACGGCCAACATCGTTTTAATGATGGCGCGGCATTGGTAGATGCTATGATTGAGGCTGATCCTGCAATCATTGAAGGGCAAAAAAATCTCTCTGCGGAATGGCAGCTTGCTAATCGCCGCGTAGCCTCTAATTGGCATGAAAACAGCAGTAACATGGTATGGATGTATGATGGCGTGATTGATAGCCTGAAATACTGGAAGAAAAATGGTGTAAAAATTATCATTGAAACAGATTGCGAAGTTGTTGCTGTACACCGCAATCTCTATCTTTTAGGAAAAGAAGCCGAGCGCCGAGGTCAACTCGAAAAAGCAGCACATATTGCTCCCTTGATTGATGAGATCTATTGTCAGCCTGCTATTGCTGAATCTTCTATATATTTCACCGATGTTGATAGCGGAGTAAGAGATATTCTTTCTGCCAAAACACATATCTGGGATGACCGTCACTATAAACCTCATGCAGATCATGTGGCTACTATTCTTGAGCGTGCAAATATTCCGGCGGGGCAGGCGATCTATATCGGAGACAGTTACAAGGACGGGGCAGAAGCCGCATCTATTTTTCCGCAGATTGATTTTATCTGGGCCAAATACGGAGCTGCAGTGACAAGCGATACGCTGGACCTTTACGAGTGTGTCGGAAGCAAAAGCTTTACCTACGGCGAAGACAGCGTGATGGCAGCCATGCAGGAACGTGGCATCCACCCATACATCACGCTCTTGACTGGTTTGCACGATGTTTTGCCGCATTTCACCTGGGGCAGTAGGGTAACGCAAGTTTCGGAAATCAATCCGCCACGAAACTAGATTATAATAGTCCCAAGCGGCGGTGTTGCTAACTTTCGGACGTCGTATCCTCTTCATACCCGTCAGATACCAGTTCATCAGAGCAGCGGGTCTGTGTTAATCCAACTATTACCCTGAAGCGGGTCCGTGGGAAACAACATGGGCAATAACGAAGACGATGTCCTGAACGTCATTTTAGCAGCTCAAAATTTCAAAAGAGAAAACAACAAAAGATTTTTTAGCAGCCGCGGAAGCCAAGAAAAAAGTCTAAAAGATAAGACTGTTACGCTAAGGTATGCCCCAAGCTCTGTCGAAGAAATGGGAAAGGTCGAGAGAGGTCTAAGTAATTGTAATCGAGGGGAATTATATGGTGGCGGTGGAGGGATTTGAACCCCCGACCAAAGGATTATGATTCCTCTGCTCTACCACTGAGCTACACCGCCATGGTGCAAAAAATACGGTAAATAAATCTAGTACTTTTTGAAAAGTGAAGCCTTATATGCTTAAAAATCAGCCCCTTGTCAAGGCCCTTATGATTTCTTGCCCTTGAACCTGCGAAAGTCCTTGGGAGCGGCACAATTCACGGAATCTCCGGGAATGGTTTTCGGCTTTTTCCATGTGTCCCAAGGCAAATTCCAGAGAAATCTGCCGCGCTACCACATAAGGCGAGTTCGGGTAGCTGTTTAGGAGGTTCTGGAGATTCCGGACCAGATCATCTGCGGATTGAGCTTTATGCGTGGTTACAATACCGGATAGACTTTTTTTGTATTGTGCCCCTGCGGCATGGCGAATTTGTATGCTGGCGATTTCCTGATCGGTGGCATTGGAAAAAGCAGCGCACAGGGCAGATTTGTGATCCTTGCCGAATCCGCGTACAACAAGCTCGAAAAGCGGCAACAAGAGCTTTACAGCAGGCGTGACGCGTTGCTCTGGGGCATTATAAGGGCGATGGGAATGGGAATGGGGTCCAAATCCTTTCCGCGCGCGTGGACGATCTGAATTCTTGTCAATCGGACGTTTCTTATGTTGGGTCATGACATATTACGCAGCTTGGGTTTTTGTATAGGGAGCGAGTTCAGGCTCCGGAACAGGATTAGGAAGAGTTTCCAGTTCGGTTGAAATAATCCATCCACCACCGATGACGCGGTCATCGAGATAGCAAACAGCAGCTTGTCCAGGAGAAATGCCATATTGCGCATCCTTTAGGCGAAGTGTGGCGGCACCTTCTACGGAAGGAGTTAGATAGGCAGGAACAGCACGCGTCATGGAGCGCAGCTTGACTTCGACAGGAATGGTTTCCATCCCTACACCCCCCAGCCAGTTACATCCCCTTAAATGAACAACATCGCGTGCCAGAGCTTCTTTTGGCCCGACAATCACGCGCGCAGTTTCCGCATCAACGGCAACAACATATAATGGATCATTATTCTCGGTAAATCCGCCGCCGATGCCAAGGCCTTTACGTTGTCCGACAGTATAATGAATAATACCTTTGTGCGTGCCTAAAACGCGACCATCCAGATGCACGATCTCCCCATCACGCTCTGCCTCAGGGGCAATTTTTTTGACAACAGAGGCATAATCCCCGTTCGGGACAAAACAAATATCCTGCGAGTCCGGTTTGTCGGCATTCACCAATCCCAAACGCTCCGCGTGTTGGCGTGTAACATCTTTTGTCCATCCACCCAAAGGAAAGCGCAAGAAATCAAGCTGCTCTTGTGTAGTTGCAAACAGGAAGTAGCTCTGGTCTTTAGTGCTATCAACTGCGCGGCGCAATTCCGAAACGCCGGATTCATTAACAAGACGCTGCACGTAATGCCCTGTCACCATGCAATCGGCATTGAGGTCTCTTGCGACTTGTAGCAGATCATGAAACTTGACGGTCTGGTTACATTTCACACACGGAATAGGGGTCTCGCCTTTTAAGTAGCTTTCGACAAAATCATCAATCACAGACTGGCGGAAATTGCTTTCGTAATTGAGAACATAGTGCGGAAAGCCGCGTTCTTCGGCAACGCGCTTGGCATCATAAATATCTTTTCCTGCGCAACAGGCACCTTTTTTGGCAATGGCGTCGCCGTAATCATAAAGCTGTAATGTGATCCCCACCACATCATACCCTTGCTCATGCAAAAGGGCAGCAGCCACGGATGAATCAACACCGCCCGACATGGCAACAACCACGCGGGTCTCGGCAGGAGACTTGGCAAATCCAAGCGAATTAAGGGGTGTGTCAGACATGGGGGGCAATATAGGCAAGCTGACCCCAAAAAGCAACTTTTTAACATATTACTAAGCGTTTCTCTGTAGGATAGTCGAATTAAGTGCTGAAAATTGGGGGGTAAAATGGCAGATCCACTAGGACCTATACAACCGGGCGAATGTAAATATATGGACGACTTGGTTAAAGCGCAGGAGGCTGAAAATACTGTTATATTGCAAGGCAGCAATTCCGAGCAGCAAATGGCGGTTTTTAAAGCCAATTTTGAAGAGATCGTGACGGCTGCAAAAATGGTTTCTGAAAACGGCTGTCCTTCCCCTGATTCTAAAGTTGCTCAGGATATGGCAGGTCGTAACGCGGCTATGAATGCCGAAGTGAATCAGCTTTACACGCAGAATTCCGCAATTAAATTTGAGCCTTAGAAATTTAGCCTTAGAAATTTAGGCAGCGCACTCGCTTGAGAAATTTTTAGAGCTTGCTATCTTAGTCGTCCAACCAAGGACGAACATGAAATCATTCACCTATTTCTCTGGCGCACATAAAGGCAACAAACCCGAATATCTCGAGGCAGCCCATAAAGTCGGAACTTTTTTGGGAAAGAAAGGCTGCTTTGCAAAATACGGCGGCTCGAAAACAGGCCTGATGGGCGAGTTTTGCTTTGCCTTTCTAGACGCTGTGAAAGAGCATAACAGCGCAGGGCGCATTTTAGGAATTCTGCCACAGAAATATTTCAACGTAAATCGACCTGACGAAATCGGTATAGAATATCTTCTGACTGAAACACTCTCTGAAAGAAAACACGAACTGATAAAAGACGTGGATGCGTTTCTGGTGATGCCGGGCGGGATAGGAACGTTGGATGAAATTTTTGAAACCGTTGAAACCGACTATAAACCGGCCGACCGCGACCCGACGATTGGGGATTATAGTATTCGCCCGATTTTTATCCTGAATTTATTCGGCTATTACGATGCAACCAAAGCGCAGCTCGATCACATGGTTGAAGAGGGATTCCTTATTCCTAAGAAAATCGAGAATATATTCTTCATAGACACAATAGAAAATTATATTGCTCTTCTGGACCAATATATCAAACGATAGAACGGAGTATAAAATGGGAAAAGGGATTATCGGGGCAGTCAAGGAAGTGTTTGAAAAAGCAGGGCGATATTTCCTGAATACATCTCTTGCAAATATAGAAAAAAGCTTGAGGAACTGGGAAGAAAACCGATCGCCGAAAAATTGGGATCGTCTGGCATCGAAATGTAAAAGTGCAGTTGCAGCGCACGGATATAAGGACGATATGGTTGATAAAATCGAACAGGTTGTGTTGCGTATTTCAGAAAATCCGGAATATATAGAATCCTCCCTTGATTTGATAAAAAGCCTTGATCTGGTCGCATGCCACTGTCGTCACCCGCAAGAAAGTGGCTATGATGACAAGCTGGATGCGGATGAGGAAGATGACACAATTTATAGGGAAGATTCTGACCCACCGCACCAGTGGGAAAGAGCTCAGGATGTGGGATACAGAAAATTGATATCCAGATTGGCCGAATTGTGGAGGGTTATCCAGTCATCTGGATATTATAGGGACATCAGGGCCGAACAGATGGAAGAAGCATCTATTCCGATGGCCTATTTGAAATGGGAGGTCGTATCTATGTCGGTCATATTCTCGCACGCCAGTTGCCAATTGGCTCAAGCTGCATCAGAAGTATCGGATGAGATCAAAAGAAATCATGGATTACAGAGGGATATACAAGAAAGTATCCAAGAGTCTGGAAGGTCCTGCAATTTATAGCCAGTCAGGTTTCGAACCGGGTAGGGCAACGACCAATCCGTCCAGCTCGTCAGAGATAATAATCTGGCAGGACAGGCGCGAAAGTTTGGTGATGTTAAACGCAAGGTCAAGCATGTCTTCTTCTGCTTCGTCAACTTCGCCTTCTTCGGGGAGGACTTTATCCCACCAATCAGGATGCACATAAACATGGCACGTGGCACATGCGAGTGACCCGCCGCACGCGCCTTCGATTTTATCCATTGCATGTTTAACGGCGACTTCCATAACAGACAATCCGACAGGCGCATCGATTGTTTTGGTAGAACCGTCAAGCTGAATAAAGTGAATAAGCGGCATAGCTTTTTTATATCCTTAAAAATCTAGTCTTTCAAAATGCGGGCGCTGATCTTGTCCCATATCGCCAAAAAATCCTCAACTTCTTTTTCTGTAGTGGTATATCCCAATGACAGGCGAAGAGAAGCCACAGGCGCATATGCATCAACACCCATTGCTGTAAGAGTATAGGAAAGTTTTGTTGATCCGCTAGAGCAGGCAGATCCTGCACTCATGGCAACGCCATCCAGATCAAACGCCATCAATAATGTATCATGGCTTTTACTCTCTATAACCATCATGGATGTATTGGCAGTCCGCGGTGCCTCGCGCCCCATAATCCGGACGCGGTTAGAGCCGCGCAGGACATGGTCTTCAATCCGATCTCGCCATTGGGAAAGTTTTTGATATTGATCTAGGGATGCGACAGCGTCAACCGCCGCAGAGCCAAAAGCGGCAATCCCCGCAACATTAACAGTTCCACCGCGTTGACGGCGTTCTTGTCCGCCGCCTTGAACGAGCTTTGGAACTTGTAGCCCAACAGCAGAGACCAAGGCACCGACGCCGTGTGTGCCGCCGATTTTATGTGCAGAGAGTGTCAGGAAATCAACACCCAAACTCTCGCGTGTAAACGGAATACGACCAAACGCCTGCACGCAGTCGCAATGAACGAGCGCGCCAACTTCTTTGGCCATGCGCGCAATTTCTTGAATAGGTTGAATAACTCCCGTTTCATTATTCACGTACATCACAGAAACAAGGGCAGGCGGTGTGCCTGTGTGCAGCATCGTATGATAGGCCTCAAGATCAATCACGCCTTGTGTTGTCACAGGGATGCTTTCTGATACCACGCCACATTCCATGATGGATGGATGCTCGATGGCAGAAATCAGGATACGCTGCCCAGCAAATCCTTTCAGGATAGTGTTGTTTCCCTCTGATGCACCGGAATTAAAAATGATCTGTTGCGGAGAGACATCAATCAGCTCGGCAATTTGTCTGCGAGCTGTCTCGACATGTTTAGAGGCCGTACGACCAAATGAATGGGTCGAGGCAGCATTGCCGACTTCACCCATAATTTGTGTTGCCAATGACAAGGCATTGGGGCGGATCGGGGTGGTTGCATTATGGTCGAAAAAAATATTATTCATCATCAAGTCTTGAAATACAAAATATCCACAGTAAAATCAATATGTTATGAGAAACTATTGGACTTATGTTCCTAAAATGGTCTATAGATTGAAAAAAATTAACCATAAACGCATTTATACGGGAAAATATGCCAGGAATTATCATAAACGGCCCAGCTGGGCGTATCGAAGCGCGTTATCATCACTCCAAGGTAGAAAATGCCCCATTGGCATTGATCCTGCACCCTGCGCCAGAGCGCGGGGGGACGATGAACCACCGTATTCCGTTTACCATGTTCAATGTTTTTAAAGACCATGGATTTTCCACCCTCCGTTTCAATTTCCGTGGCGTTGGTGAAAGCCAAGGCATTTATGATAAAGGTGAAGGTGAGCTGTCCGATGCAGCGGCCGCACTCGATTGGATGCAGTCTATCAATCCTAACGCGCCTTACGTATGGGTTGGCGGTTTCGCATTCGGTGCATGGATCAGTATGCAGCTTTTGATGCGCCGTCCGGAGATTAAAGGCTTTGTAGCAGTTTCTCCTCCTGCAAATGAAATTGATTTCAGCTTCCTTGCGCCTTGCCCGCAATCCGGGTTGGTCCTGCAAGGGAATAAAGACAATATCGTGCCCGAGCCGATGGTCGAAAAAGTCGTAGAGCGTCTCAATACACAAAAAGGAATCGCAATTGATTACCGTGTGATGGATGGGGCAAACCACTTCTACAATGACCACATGGATGAAATGGTATCGCACATGCATGATTACCTGAATATCCGCGAGGTCGGAACATATGTAGATGTAGCCTCGCTACAGCCTCAGGAAAAAGTGATGAAAAAAGCAGCGTAAGCTGCTTTTTCTTTATGCGGATTTCAGAATCTTCAAAATCTCTTCGATATGTCCTGGGACCTTGACTTTGCGCCAAACGGCAGAGATGTTTCCGGTCTCATCAATCAGAAATGTCGCGCGGTCAATTCCCATATATTTGCGACCGTACATAGACTTTTCGACCCATGTCCCGTAAGCCTCGCAAATCGCTCCATCCTCATCTGAAAGAAGCGGAAACTTCAAACCGTATTTTTCCTTAAATTTGATGTGCCTTTCGATGCTGTCTTTAGAAACGCCGATAACCTTGACGCCCAATTTATTAAAAGCCGGAATATTCTCTGTAAACGTGCATGCTTCTTTAGTGCATCCTGGAGTATCATCTTTCGGATAGAAGTACAGAACAAGTTTCTCTCCTTTGAAATCTTTCAGTGAGAGTGTGGTGCCGCTATCATCGGGGGCTGAGAAGGCTGGGGCTTTATCGCCGATCTGAAGCTCAGACATGAAGTGTTTCTCCTTGAAGTAAGGGTAAAAAATTGTGTGTCAAATAATCAAAATTCCCAGAGATATATGCTCTGCGGGGGATATCTGGTATTGTTTCCGTTTAGAGAGTTTAAACTTTTTTTGATAAATATGAAGCCCGCACTCAAAATAATTCGGAATACTATTGTTGACATCTGTGAATTCGCTGGATTGATGCTGCTCATTACGGGAGTTGGTATTGGATTCCTGATGTGGGCCTTCTCGAAAGGTCCGGTTGATGTCACATTTGCTAAAGAATATGTGAAGCCTGCCTTGATTGATGAAGAGGCTCAAACGGAAATAAATATCGGGAGTGTTATTGCCGAATGGCCTGATTTTTCAGGTCCTCTCATATTGGGGATTAGCGAAGTCAAGATCTCGGATGAAGGCAAGGAAATTCTTAACGTTCCGAAATTGGGCGTACAACTGTCCAAGCTGCCACTGCTTGTCGGAAGAATTCATCCTGAAGCCATTATTGTAACGGACGCCGATATCAAGCTGTTACGGCATAAAGATGGAAGTTTTCATTTTCTGGTCACCTCGCAGGACACGACTGCGCTCGATCAATCAAAAAGAGAAACGATAGATGTTACTTTGAAAGATATCGGGGAGAGTTTTTTTAAAGGCGGAAATTTACCGGACTATCCCGCATTGATGCCATTATCTGAGTTGGAAAAAGTAATCGTTAGGAATGCCCACATTGAAATTCTGGATGATGTGAATGGAAAAAATTCACGAATTGATGGCGTGAATTTCTCGTTAGATCGGGAAACGGATAAATTCGACCTGTCCATATCATACACAGAACTTCCCGAAGAAAAAAAACCACCAGAAAGAAGTGCTGATGAGAATACTGAGGAGAAAGTCGATGAGCCTGTAGTTTCGAATCTTGATTTGGAACTGACTAAAGAAGAGACCGGAATTTCAATAGATGGAACAATCGGACGGATCAATGCGGCATCTTTGGTAAAATGGGGCGCTCCTGTTGAAATGCTGGAAGGACAAGCATTCTATTTGAACGGATCTGTAAAAGGCCGGTTGAATAAGGATTGGGTGCCTGAGAAAATGTCTGCCGAAATTTTATCAGATCAGGGAATTCTCGACTTGGAGGGTTTGCTTGAGACGCCATTGAGTTTTAGCAATCTCTCTGCAAATATTATGTACGACAAGGAGGCCGGGCTTATAAAAATTGAAGACACGCATCTGGATTTGAATAACAAAACTGTTGAGCTGTCCGGGTCACGGGACATGGCCTCTAACGATAAATATTTCGTGGTCAATATGATTATCCCGACTGTCTCATTTGATGATATTCAGGCTCTCTGGCCAGATAACGCCAAGGACACACTTTTTGCGGATTGGATGACAACTCGCCTCTCTACGGGGATCATAAAAGATCTCGAAGTCAGCATTCCCCTGAATATCCATGATCTGGCCGATGTGCCTGCGGAGCGTATCAGGGGAAAGCTCTCATTCACCAAATTGTCTGCTGATTATCGCCCACCGATGTTACCTGTAGAAGAGGCAAGCGGGACAGCAACTTTGGAAAATGATGTGCTGGATATTCAAGTTACGTCAGGAAAGATTTCCAACCTTAAAATTAACAAAGGCAGCGTGAATTTTACGAAACTGACACACCCGACAGATATTGGGGATGTTAAAATTGTGGCGGACCTGACGGGTCCGGTTGCAACCGCGCTCACCTACATTGAGAAAGAGCCGATTTCATTGGGTGAGAAAATAGGCCTTAAACCATCCGAAGTGAAGGGGATGGCTGACGTAAATGTTGTGGCGACATTCCCGGGATTAGCTGACCTGCCGGCTGAGCTGGTTAAAGTTAAGGTGGATGCGACCATGCGCGATGTCTATCTGCCGAAAATTGTCAGAAGTCTGGACCTCTCTGGCGGACCGTATAAGCTCAAAGTAGAAGGGCCAATGTTTGAAGTTGCAGGTCAAGGACAATTGTCGGGACGCGACATTGACCTGAGCTATTCAGAATATCTGGTCATGGATAAAGCTCCGTACAGTGCCAAAATTAACGCCAAGCTCGTATCTGATGAAAAGTTGCGCGACCATTTCGGCGTCAATCTCAAAGACTTCGTCAAGGGGGACATTCCGATTGAGATTGCGTATCTCGAACCGAAGCAAGGCACTGTCGATATTGATGTGAAGGCCGACTTGACCAAAGCCAGTGTCTTTGTTGAACCTCTCGATTATTTGAAAAAGCCCGGAATAGCAGGAACAGCAACTGCAACAGCGCTAATTAGAAAAGGGGATATTTCAGAGATTAAAAACCTTGATGTGGCTATCGGGAAATCCGTATCCGCCAAGGGAAATGTCAAGTTTGGTAAGGTAGGGAATGACTGGGACGTCTCTAAAGTCAGTTTCTCGAAAGTTAAAATGGACAAAGGCGATGATTTTTCCATGGATCTGACAGTATCATCTCCGAATGTTTATGATATTGCGATCAATGGCCGGAGCTTTGATGCGCGCCCTTTCACTGGTAAAAAGAAGAACGACTTTTCAAAACTTGACCCTGCTGCAAAATCCAATGAACCGTCAGGTATAGCGGTCAATGCCGTTGTGCGTGTGGACCGCATGGTCGGCAGCGATGAAGATGGTCAATATATCATAGCTCCGGTTGTTACGGTCAAAACCAATAAAAATGATGACATTACCTATCTGGATGTGAAAGCAGCAACACCGAACGGTAAACTCGATATTTCAATGAAGCCGAATGCGCAGAACAGAATGGAATTGAATATTGTCTCTAGCAATGCGGGGGAAACGCTTCGTGCGCTTGATATATATGACAACGTACGTGGAGGTCGTCTGGAAATTCGGGGGCGTCAAGTTAAAGGGGGCGGGTTAAATGACATCGCAGGGGGCGCTCAAATAGAAAACTTTACCGTCGTCAAAGCCCCGGTTCTTGCAAAGTTTGTAAACCTGTTTTCTCTCACAGGTATGGCAGAACTCTTGCAAAACAAAGGGATAGGTTTTGAAAAATTGAAATCGAAATTCGAGTGGAAAAACCACAACGGCGAACGTGTTATCAATGTTAAGGATGGCCGCACATCAGGGGCATCTATCGGATTATCATTTGACGGCACAATCAATCAGACAAAAGGGATAACCAATCTCGAAGGTACAGTTGCGCCGATGTCTTCGGTCAATAGTATGGTCGGAAAAATTCCTCTGCTGGGTAAATTACTCGGCGGATCAAGCGGCAGCCTGATTGCAGCGACTTATACCATGAAAGGGCCGAGCGATGACCCGAGCGTTTTTATCAATCCGTTATCTGTTCTAACACCGGGTTTCTTGCGCTCAATCTTGTTCGAGAATGATAAGGATTTTGATTTGGACCTTGATGACGAGAAGATTGAAAAAAATAACGCGACAGATAAGCCGCGTTATAATCGCTAGACATGCTCGCCGATAATTAAGCCTTGAGCTTAATCAGGGCGTGTTTCTTTTTACCCGAAGACACTTTGATATATCCATCTCCGGTCATATCGGACATAGTGACCAATTGCGCTCCGTCAGACACAGACGCATCATTGATCTTGGCACCGCCACCTTGAATAAGGCGCTTGGCTTCTCCGTTGGTTGCAACCAATCCGGTCTCACGTAGAATGTCAATCACACTGATACCGTTTTTAAGTGCATCCTCAGGAACTTCAATGCTTGGCAAGTTATCACCAACACCGCCTTGCTCGAATGTCTTGCGTGCGGTTTCTTCCGCTTCTCGGGCAGCTTGTTCACCGTGGCAGAGCTTCGTCGCTTCAAAAGCCAGAACCTTCTTGGCTTCGTTAATTTCTGCGTCTTTGAGCTGCTCAAGTTTTGCAATCTCATCAAGCGGCATTGTGGTGAAAAGTTTCAGGAATTTCCCGACATCGGCATCTTCTGTGTTGCGCCAGTATTGCCAGTAATCATAAGGGGCATACATATCTCCGCGCAGCCATACTGCGCCGCCTTCGGTTTTACCCATCTTGGCACCTGACGCTGTGGTCAGCAGTGGACACGTCAGAACAAAAACTTCCTTGCCGTGTTTCTTATGGGTCAGATCAACGCCGTTAATCATATTGCCCCACTGGTCGGACCCGCCGATTTGCAATGTGATATTCTTGTCCTGATACAGGTGCATGAAATCATAGCCCTGCATAATCATGTAATTGAACTCAAGGAAGGTCAGGGGCTGTTCACGCTCCAGACGTAACTTGACCGAGTCAAACGACAACATACGGTTGACGGTAAAACAAGTTCCGTAATCGCGCAGGAACTCCATGTAATTGAGTTTAAGAATCCAATCGGCATTATTGAGCATCGCGGCATCGTTTTTGCCCTCACCATAGGTGATGAACTGGGAATAACATTGCTTAATACTGTCAACATTGGCCTGAATTTCGTCAGGCGTCAAAAGCGGACGTGTCTTATCTTTAAAGGAAGGGTCGCCGATCATGGCGGTCGCACCACCCACAAGCGTATAAGGCTTGTGACCTGTCTTCTGGAACCAGTGCATCATCATCACAGGAACCAAATGGCCGATGTGCAAACTTTTGCCTGTCGGGTCAAAGCCACAATAAGCACTCTGGGACCCCGATGCCAATTGGGCATCCAAACCCTCAAGGTTCGAGCATTGGTGGATAAATCCACGTTCCGAGATCACATTTAAAAATTCTGACTTAAACTGGGCCATTTCTTCTCTACACTTTGTTTTTGCAAGCATTTATGCTAGCAAATAGGCATGACTTTGCCAACCACTTTGCCAAAAATATATAAAGCCCTAGGGCTCATGTCCGGAACATCGCTGGACGGCGTGGATGTGGCCTTAATTGAAACAGACGGGCAGGGAACGGTTATCCCCCTTGGGTTTTTATATGTTCCGTATCCTGATGACCTGCGCGCGCGGGTTAAAACGCATTTCGGGACTAAAGAAAAATCACCCGAAACAGACGCTGCCGAGCGGGAGTTAACGCTCTTTCATGCCGAAGCTGTCCGCAAATTTCTGGCACAGGAAACTCTCGATAAAACAGACATTGATGTCGTGGGCTTCCACGGACAAACCATTTATCACGACCCCGATCACGGCTTCACATGGCAAATCGGCGACGGCGCACTTCTCTCTTCCGAAACAGGCATCACGGTCGTCAATGATTTCAGAACAAATGATGTTGCAAATGGCGGGCAGGGCGCACCGCTTATTCCGGTCTATCATTACGCACGCGCGCGTTCATCAAACCTCAAACGCCCTGTTGCCATTCTTAATATCGGCGGAGTCTCGAACGTCACCTATATTGACGGCAACGAAGACGACTTGATCGCCTTTGACTGCGGACCGGGGAACGCCCTGATAGATGATCTGATTTTGAATGCAACGGGCGAACGCTTTGACCGAGATGCAGGCTGGGCGCGTCAGGGGAAGGCAGATAGAGAAGTTCTGGATCGCTGGCTATCGCATGACTATTTTAAAAAACCTGCCCCGAAATCTCTCGACCGCGACGCATGGGATACGGGAACCATCTCGAATTTCGAACTGCCAATCGCTGCCGCAACCCTCACGTCTTTTACAATCGAAGCGATTGTGAAGGGGACAGAACATTTTCCTGAAGTCCCGAAAGAATGGTATGTCACAGGCGGTGGACGTTTAAACCCTGCCATTATGGACGGACTTAAAAACGCGTTCAAAGTGCCTGTCTATCCCGTGGAGCAAATCGGCTGGAACGGCGACGCGCTCGAGGCAGAAGGCTTTGCCTATATGGCGGTCAGAAAACTGCTGGATTTGCCCATTTCCTTTCCCAAAACAACAGGCTGCAAATCCCCGCTCACGGGTGGCAGAGTTCATAAAGCATAAAAGAAAACTGTCATTCTGAGTGAGCGAGGCGACTAAAGAATCTCTCTTCTGGTGAAAGAGGGCCCCTTCGCTTACGCTCAGGATGACACAAGGTAGAAACGTCATTCCCCGAATTGTTCTTACAATTCTATGGGAATTCACGGATTGCGCTCAGCGACGATTATCACGCTGCCTTTTTCTCAGGCTTGATGGCTTTGTGCTTTTTAATTTCTTTAAGAAGATTGGTCATCTCGAGAGCGGCGAGACCGCGCGGTTCATATTCTCCGACGCCCAGACCTTGCATCATGGAGGACGCAAACGCGACGCGATTACCGAGCGTGGTTTTCGCAACCTGAATATTCATGGTGTCGAGTTTCTCGCGAATTGTCTCATTGAGTTTTGATTTCGCAGGAACGCGGTTCATCACCAACATCAACGGCTTTCTTTCGGAGACAATCAGTTTAATCGTCGGCGCACACGCCCACACATCAAGCGGCGAGGGCTGCATCGGCATCAACACCAGATCAGCCATGCGAATGGCAATACTCGCTTCGCTCTCGGCATGCGGGGGGGTATCAATCACGATATAATCAAATTCGCGCTGCATGCGGGGGAGCTCCCGCATCATCTTCCACCCTTGGGTTTGGAAGAGGGTAATCTTGTTCTTGCGGCCTAAAGTCTGACAGCGGATTTTGTGCCACTCGGTCAAAGACCCTTGGGGGTCAACATCAATGACAAGGATTTTGGCACCTGTAGATTCCAAAGCCGCCGCAATCTGTGCGGACAGCGTGGTTTTCCCCGCGCCGCCTTTATGTTGGGCAATAGTTAAGACTTTTCCGGTCATTTGGTCCTCTGGAATAAGAATATCTAACGGAAACTGCAGGTTAAAAGCAAGATTATTCATATAGTTATACGCAAATTTCGCAGTTTCTCTATCTCTTGCAGGAGAGACAGGAAAAACCTAGACTTGACCCTATGAGCTTTTTTGATTCCTCTTATGCCTTGTTTTTGCTGCTGATCTTCGCAGGCATAGGCGTTTCGCTGATATACGAGAAAAAAGCCCATATTTCCCCGACCCCTGTTTTGCCGATAGTCCGTAGAAAAGCTATGGGCTTACTCAAAAATATGGATATTTCGGCAAGGGAAATTGTCGATCTGGGCAGTGGCTGGGGAGGTATGAGCCTGAAACTTGCACATACTTACCCGAATGCCCATGTCACGGGCTACGAGATTTCGCCCGTTCCATACGGGTTTTCACGGCTCAGGACAATGTTTTCGAAACAAATCACCATCACGCGCGAGGATTTCTTTAAAAAAGACTTCGGGAATGCGGATATAGTGACCTGCTACCTCTCCCCCTACCACATGGAAAAACTCAAACCCGGATTGTCGGGTTTAAAAAAGGGCAGTGTTGTTGTGTCGTGTTCTTTCCCGATTGAGGGATGGGAAGCCGAGAGAACCGAGACTGTCCGCGGTATTTTTGTTGAAATTCCTGTTTATCTCTACGTGATAAAATAATATAACCCTCTCATGCTCAAAATAGCTGCCCCAACGCCGACAATTATTGAAGACGCTGCCGAACTTTTGCGCGGCGGTGACCTTGTGGCGTTCCCGACCGAAACAGTTTACGGGCTGGGGGCCGATGCAACGAACGGTGAAGCGGTCGCTAAAATTTTTGCTGCAAAAGGTCGCCCGAGCTTTAATCCGCTGATTTCCCATGGCGCAAATCTGGATATGCTTTTGGATGAAGCCGTCTTTGATGACCGCGCACTGGCCTTGGCAGATAAATTCTGGCCCGGCCCTTTGACCATGATTTTGCCGAGGAAAGACGGAGGACTAATTTCCGATCTTGCGTGCGCAGGATTAAAAACAGTGGCCCTGCGTGTACCCAATCATCCGGTGGCACTTGAATTGATTGCAAAGGCAGGTAAGCCGATTGCCGCCCCTAGTGCTAACGCATCAGGAACTCTAAGCCCGACAGCACCGCATCATGTGGCTGATAGTCTGGGCGAAGCAGTACCTCTTATTCTGGCTGGAGGTGCGGCCCAATTCGGCCTTGAATCAACTGTTGTGGATTTAACAGGACCTGACACGGTGATTGTGCGTGCAGGCGCGCTTACAGCCGAAGATGTCTCGGCCTGCATTGATGCCCCCGTGACCTATGAACTGGAGGCAACCGACAAGCCGCGCTCTCCCGGTCAATTGCTGAAACATTATGCTCCGAATATTCCGATCCGCCTGCGTGCGGTCGATGTCGCCCCCGATGAGGCGTTGCTGGCCTTCGGCTCTGTTAAATTTATGGGCATTCGGGGCGGGGGCAAAGCGTCCGATCTCGCGCATGATCAAATACGCAACCTCTCTGAAACAGGGGATTTACTCGAAGCAGCCGCCAATCTCTTTGCCTATATTCGCCAATTGGATAACCCGAAATTCAAAGGCATAGCCGTGATGGATATTCCTGCAACAGGGATAGGCATTGCCATCAACGACCGTTTGACCCGCGCGGCGCAGACGTAGGAACTGTTAGCTATTATAACGCTCTGTGCGGCTATGATCTGTTTTTAGAAGATCAAGAATATCGACGGGCGAGACAAAGCTCGGGGATAATCCCGCTATGCCCCCTAGATTATCTGTTGGTGTCCAAGAGGAGGCGAGAGAAGCAGAAGTTGTCGCGCGAATACGCCCCCAGCTTCCTGTCTTTTCGTTATAGAGGTGATCATATTTGGAGACATTGGCGGCCAATGCTTTAGATGTCGTGCTATCCAGAGCCGATGCAACGGCAGTAACACTCACTGGTGCATCACTCTCGATCTGGAACTTGTTATCAAAGAATGCATAGACTTCGGCCAGTGATTTTTCCTGCCCTGATTTTTTATAAAAGACATTCTTATTGGCTGCTGCGGCTTGCGGGAAAGCATCTGCGGCGCTGGCTGTTGGATTGGCTCTCAACGCATTCAGGAATTTCGATGCTCCACCCGGTCCCATGAAATGGGCCATATAAAGCTCGGTTGATCCTATATCGCCACCGACTTTATTTTTGAGATAGTTTTTATTCTCGCAGGCCAGTTCACCGGCCATCAGGGAACATATCTTGGCGTCATTTCGCAGGTTCAAAATTTCTGCTTTGATTTTGGAATTGGTAACTTGACCGCTGTCGCTAATCTGGTCGGCATAATGTGACAGGCCGTATTTATCGCCGTATTTATTCACCATCTGCAACCATGTGGACTCGATGAATTGATATAATCCAGTGGCGGAAGATGTTTTGGCTTTGGCATCACTTTTGAAAGAGCTTTCGATTTGCGCTTGCTGGAGCAAATAGGAAAAATCGACACCTGTCTTCTGGCTGGCAGTCTGGATCGCGGAGGCAATTTTTGCCCCGGCCTTGGTGCTCAAGGCGGCCAATTGCGGCGAAACTGTTGAATCCGGTGTCTTTAACATTCAAATAATACCCTTCTTGGGGTATAGTTTTGCAAAGCCCGTGCCAGAGCGGATAAATTGTGGTAGGGTAGGAATATCAATAGCTTAGGAAAAATAGCCATGCCGATCTATACCCCGCCAATTGCTGATATGACCCTTCTTCTGGAAAAAATAACCCCCCTGAGTGCTTTGGGGCGGGATGATCTGGATAGCGCAATGGTCGAAGCTATTCTGGAAGAGGCAGGAAAGCTTGCGGCAGACGGGATAGCTCCTTTGAATGAAACAGGGGATAAGACAGGCGCTGTCTGTAAAGACGGCGATGTTACAACCGCCAAAGGCTTTCGGGATGTGTATCGTCAATATACAGAAGGCGGATGGAATGCTGTTCCGTTTGATCCTGAATATGGTGGGCAAGGACTTCCGTGGTTGATGTCTTTTCCAATTCAGGAAATGTGGCAATCGGCAAGCCTGTCATTTGGTTTGTGTCCACTCCTCAATCAGGGGGCTGTCGAAGCCATCACCATTCATGGATCTGATGAGCAAAAGAATTTATATCTGCCGCACTTGATTGCGGGAGATTGGACAGGAACGATGAACCTGACTGAACCGGGGGCCGGGTCTGATCTGGCTTTGGTCCGCACCAAGGCAGAAAGAGTCGCGGACGGGACATATAAAATTTCAGGTCAGAAGATTTTTATCACTTACGGCGACCATGATATGGCGGATAATATTATCCATCTGGTACTCGCGCGCTTGCCGGATGCTCCCGAAGGTGTAAAAGGGATATCTCTCTTTATCGTCCCGAAATATTTGATAAATCCCGACGGAACACTTTCAAAACGAAACGATGTGAAATGTGTTGGCGTTGAGCATAAACTGGGAATTCATGCCTCTCCGACCTGTACCATGCAATTCGGAGATGAAGGCGGGGCAGTTGGCTACTTAATCGGCGAAGAAAATCAGGGCCTCAAATATATGTTCACGATGATGAACAATGCGCGCCTGTCTGTGGGCTTGCAAGGTGTTGCTTTGGCAGAACGGGCAACGCAGGCCGCCAAAGCGTATGCTGCGGAGCGCAAACAGGGTAAACCTTTGACAGGCGGGGATACGGCAACAATTGACCGTCACCCTGATGTAAAGCGCATGTTGCTCTCTATGTCATCCATGACCAAGGCGGGACGCGCTCTGGCTTATGAAGCGGCATTCCATCTGGATAAAGCCAATGCAGGGGATGCGGCGTCCCAAGCACGCGTTGATCTGTTAACTCCGATTGTCAAATCATGGTGTACCGACATGGCGGTCGAAGTGGCGTCTCTCGGAGTACAAATTCACGGTGGCATGGGATTTATCGAGGAGACAGGGGCCGCGCAATTCTATCGGGATGCACGTATTCTGCCGATCTACGAAGGAACAAACGGTATTCAGGCAAATGATCTGGTCTTCCGCAAAATTTTACGAGATGGAGGATCCGCGATGGCAGATTTTATTCTGACATTGAAACAAAGCAAAGACGCCCAACTTCTTGAAATGATAACGGAAGTCGAAAAGGCTACGGCACGAGTCGTATCCCTCAAAGACGCTCCGGATCAGGTTGCGACGGTAGCTGTGCCATATCTAAATCTGGTCGGCACAGTTGCCGCGGGCGTAATGCTTGAAAAGATTGCCGAAGCTGATAACGGAACGCAAAAAGAATTCACTTTCTACAAAACACATATCATGCCGCGAGCGCTGGGTCTATGTGCGACTGTTATGAATGGGGCGCAAGCGGTTTAGAGGTCTTTCGAATTTATACCGGGACTAGGGGGTTAATTGCCTCTTCTCGAATGTATCAACGGCACCGGGAAAGAGAAGTTGGTAGACCTGACTGTCTTTGAATTTCTGGATCATGGATTTTTTGGCAATCCGTTCATTCAGATATTTTCCGCCATCACATTTTTTGTAAGCGTTGGTCATTTGCTTTTCCAGCACATAGACATTTCCGGTCGTATTAGAGGCAAACATATTCGCGAATTCATTAGCATAGCATTCGCAGAATGGCTCGTAATCATATGGACGTGCATTTTTGGCCCATCCTTCACATTGGGCTTGACTTGTGCCTGCTACCCCCGCGGAGTTCGGGCAATATTTCTGGGCTTCTATCAATAATAGGGTTTGCGGAGGCGCGTCTCCTTTTAGCTGGCGCTGTTCAAGAAATTTCATGCCAACACAATCGCAATCATAGAATGTGTAGACATCCGGACTTTTTTTGCAATTGAGAGACATAGTTAATGCTTCATCAATCTGCTCGGGGGTCGGATCGGGAAGTTCGCTAAAATCCGGAAGATAACCGCGCGGGAACAGCTCTTCTTTGGCGAGTGCCTGAAAGGAGAGACCGAAAACAAGGATGAGTCCGAGTGCAAGGGCGCGTAGGTGACAAATCATGCCCACTATTATGCCTGAAATTATTAAGAAAACGATAGAAACAATCAAAAAAACGACTAAATCTCGTGGCGAGGCGGTTTTTTCGGGTAGCCTTTATGCTTCTCCGGGGAAATGCACCGAAGCAGATCACGGACTTCCTGTCGTGCTGAGATGGCGGACATGGTCATTTTATGCTCGGGGTCTTCTTTCATATCGAGCAAGGTCATGCCTTTAAGGAAGAGTTCTCGGAAAACCACCCGTTCACCAAAGCCGGGGGCAAGGCGAAATCCGAATTCTTTGGAAATCTCCTCTAATAAGTCACCGACTTCGCGCTTGTTCTTTGCATCCAGTGATGACAATCGGTTGCGCATCACAATCCAGTCCAGATCAGCGTGATCGCGGGCCTTCTTCTTTTCCCGTTGTTCCAGAACCATTTTTGTGTAGATAGATGGTCCTTTGACGCTTTTATTTCCCGTATCAATACGCGCCAGAACGTCCAGATCAATAAAGGAATCGTTCATTGGCGTAATGATCGTATCGGCATAGGAATGGGATAGTTGCCCCAAATACGTATCGGAACCGGGGGTGTCTACAACAATAAAATCAACAATATGCCCCATTTCTTCAAGGGCCATCATAAAGAAGTCATAATCTTGCTGTTCTTGCTTTTCAACTGTATCAGCCTTTGATTTCTCTATTGGAAAATGAACAGGGGACGGAAGAGCCAGCTTGTGTCGGGCGATATATTCGAAACGGTTTGCCATGTATCTGGTAAATGTTCCCTGCCGAGCATCCAGATCAATAGAACCGACCAAATAGCCAAGTCGTAATAACCCGATAGCGACATGCATCGCAGTCGTTGATTTTCCTGACCCGCCTTTTTCATTACCCAAAACAATAATATGGGCGCGCGTCTTCGAAGTGTTGGGTGTGATCTCGGACATGATACCTAAAATGGAAATACACAATCTGTGTGCATTAAACCATGAAAAATCAGTGACATAAAGGGTGGATTTTTATACTCTTATTAAACACTGGGAAGAAATAGCCCTGAGGGAGGTCGGGAGGACACATGAGTGACGATTTTAGCCGTCAGGCGACGAAAGATGCGGCGTTTCGTGCAATGTATATGATTGCATTGATGATGAGTGTTGCAGGAATTTGCATTTTTCTGAATTTGGGGGACTTTGCGACTTATATCGGATTTGCAGATACGATGATGCGTCAACTATTTGGTGGGCTTCTGATTATCATGGCTGCGGTCGAAATTTTTATCATTGTTCCGTTCTTGAAGAGAAATTCAGAAAAATCCGGAAAAGAAAATTACCGCAAAAAATAAGAATGATGAATCATATGGACCATAAGGAAAAATTGGCTGCTGTACGCGCCGAAATGAAAAAACAGGATCTTGACGGATTTCTGGTTTCACATGCAGATGAATATCAAAGTGAATATTTACCGGCCTGTGCCGAATGTATGGAGTGGCTGACAGGATTCACGGGGTCAACTGGCAATGCCATTCTTCTGATGGATAAGGCTATGACGGTTACAGGTGGAATTTATGATATTCAGATGAATATGGAAGTCGATAAGACTCTTTATGATGTCATTGTTCCCGAGAAAAAAAGTCTAATGCCGGCGATGGGGGAATGGCTGGTAGAAAACGCTCCGGTTGGTGCCGTTATAGGATTTGATCCACGTCTTTGGACACGTAACCAGATTGCCAAAATAGCAGAGCATGCTGTAGAGAAGTCGATTGGATTTACGCCGATAAGTACAAACCCTCTGGATATTGTATGGACAGATCGCCCTGATCCTCCGTTGGGAAGAGTTGAGCTTTTCCCCGATGAAATAGCAGGGGCAACATCACTTGAAAAAAGAAATTCCATTGCTGGCAAGCTCAGGGCAGAAAAAATATCGTCTGTTGTTATCACACAGTCCGATTCTGTCTGTTGGTTATTAAATGTACGGGGCGCCGATATCCCGTTTAATCCTCTTGTTTTATCCAACCTGATTCTGCATGCGGACGGGTCTGTAGATTGGTACGTGGATGCAAGAAAAATCCCTGCGGATGTGCGGGATGCGCTGGGGGAAGACATCCGTTTTAAAGAGCCGGATCTCTATGAGCTGGATTTGAAAAATTTGACTGGCCCTGTAATGATTGACCCAAACAGATCATCCATGGTTGCCGAAACTATTTTGAAAGAATGCGGTATTGAAACATGTGATGGTAAAGACCCGTGTGTTGTACCGAAATCTATAAAGACACAACAGGAACAGCTTTCGATTAAACAGGTTCATATTCGGGATGGGATTGCCGTTTCGCGTTTCCTGCGTTGGATTGATTGTACTGACTTCAAGCGCTTTTCCTATTCCGAGATGGATTTGGCGGATAAGCTGGAAGAGTTCAGAAAATGTGATCCAACCTATCGTGAGCCGAGCTTTGATACAATCAGTGGCTGGGCTTCGAATGGGGCAATCATTCACTATCATGCAAAACCCGAAACCAATAAGCGTATCACGGGGGACAATCTGTATCTGGTCGACAGCGGCGGACAATATGAATACGGCACAACCGATATCACGCGTACTGTCGTGATTGGTGATGTGACAGATGAGCAAAAAGACCGTTTCACTCGCGTTCTGAAGGGGCATATTGCAGTCGCATCCAGTGTATTTGATGATACAATGGACGGAGATGCCATGGACCAGCGCGCGCGCGCATCCTTGCGTGAGGCTGGGCTGGATTATGCTCACGGCACAGGTCATGGGGTCGGATGTATGATGGCAGTTCATGAGGAAGCTACCTATATTACGCCTAGAATGACGAATGAATATTTTAAACCTGGGATGCTGATTTCGAACGAGCCTGGATATTATCTCGAAGGAGGGTATGGTATCCGTCACGAGAATCTGGTGTTGTGTCAGGAACGCGAGGACGGAAAACTGTATTGGGAAACCATTACACTTGTTCCATTTGACTTGCGCGGCGTGAAGTGGGACTTGATGACCGATCAGGAAGTTGACTGGTTGAGGGCATACCATACAAAGGTCTATGAAGTTTTGAGACCTTTTCTGGCGTCCGATGAACTGGATTGGCTGAGGGGCGCTTGTTTTTCATATTTCGATAGCGCTTATAAAGAAGCGCATTTCTAGGCGAATCCCGTGGGTAAATTGCCTGAATGACAGGGAAGATATTAGACAAATATTTCTGGAGGCCTATAGTAACCGCTCTCAAGAAACCTATATTGAACTGATAATTAAAGGATACGTATCGCTATGGCTGGAAGTTTGAACAAAGTAATGTTGATCGGAAATTTGGGAAGTGAGCCAGAGGTTCGCAGCATGAATTCCGGAGATGAAGTTGCAAGCTTCTCTGTTGCGACATCCGAAAGCTGGAAAGATAAAGCAACTGGCGAACGCAAAGACCGTACCCAGTGGCACAAAGTTGTGATTTTCAACTCCGCTTTGGTTAATGTTGCCCGCAACTATTTGCACAAAGGATCAAAGGTTTTTATTGAAGGCCAATTGGAAACACGCAAATGGACCGACAAAGACGGGCGCGACCAGTACACAACCGAAGTGGTCTTGCGTCCATATCGTGGTGAATTGACCATGCTTGATTCCAAGGGCAGCTCTTCTGGCGGCGTTGCGAATGACAGCTATGGCGAATCTTCTGGCGGCGGATATTCGTCCGGTCCATCTTACGGTGGCGCACAAGCGGCAGCCGTTGACGAACTTGCGGATGATATTCCGTTCTAATCATAAGAAAGGAACAGGGCGCATGTCCCCAAAATTTCTCCTATCTCTGGCTTTGGTTTCGACCGCGCTTGCGGGCGGGGCATCGTTGGCTCTTGCCGAAACAGATGCTCCTGCTCTGGAAAATCCTGTCGCTGTACAAGCGACAGGGGATCAGGATGCAGTGCAGGATACGATGGAAGAGCGTTTGGCCTTGGCACGTGAATTACACGATATCCGGCGGGTCAAAGAGAGGATTTTGAAGGACATTGACGCAATTTCCAGATCTGTACCGGCTCTGGAGCGTGAGGATTTTAAAATTTTCATTGAAACCAATATGGATTTTGATGATCTGGAGCAAAAATCCATCCGATACGCGGCAGAGACTTTCACTGTCGCCGAGCTCAAGGCCATGATCGCTTATTTTGGATCTGATATCGGGAAGTCGGCGGAGGCCAAAAGTGAGGCTTATGGCCAGCGTTTGGGGAAGGATATACAGGCTCAGATCGACAAGGCATTGATGGCTGCAAAGTTTGATAATGTGAACTCTTTGCCCCGTACAGAGGCACCACAACGAGGTCCGTCAAGAGATATGCTTGGCAACTAGGAAAAAGCCTGTTTTATACATGAAAAAACATACGAAATGCCGCCTTTCACCTTGCTGGAAAGCGGCATTTTTGCTACAAAAAACAATCCAATTTATAAGAATAAATAAGCGAGTTTTTTGATGTCGGATAACGCCGCAACAACACAAGAATTTCCCCAGATTTCTCTCTCCGAAGAGATGAAGAAATCCTACCTCGATTACGCCATGAGCGTGATCGTATCGCGTGCGCTTCCTGATGTGCGTGACGGTTTGAAACCTGTTCACCGTCGTATTTTGTACGCAATGCAAGAGGGCGGTTACCACTCTGACAAATCCTATAAAAAATCCGCGCGTATCGTCGGGGACGTGATGGGTAAATACCACCCGCACGGGGATTCCGCGATTTATGAATCCTTGGTGCGTATGGCCCAAGACTTCTCGATGCGCTTGCCTCTGATTGATGGGCAAGGGAACTTCGGGTCTATGGATGGCGACCCTGCGGCGGCGATGCGTTATACCGAAGCGCGTTTGTCGAAACCTGCTGACTCTCTTCTCCAAGACATTGAAAAAGAAACCGTCGATTTCCGTCCGAACTATGACGAGTCCGTTTCCGAACCTGTCGTGCTTCCAACTCGTGTACCGAACTTGCTGGTCAACGGCGCGGGCGGTATCGCGGTCGGTATGGCAACCAACATTCCGCCGCACAATTTGGGCGAAGTGATTGACGGCTGTATGGCTTATATCGACAACCCGAAAATCACCAACGAAGAATTGATGGGCTTTATCCCTGGTCCTGACTTCCCGACGGGTGGTCAGATTTTGGGACGCTCGGGAATTTATTCGGCCTATACAACAGGGCGAGGGTCTATGCCTGTGCGCTCTAAGGCAACCATTGAACAAATCCGCGACAAACGCGAAGCCATTATCGTTCATGAAATTCCGTATCAGGTCAACAAAGGCCAATTGCTGGAACGTCTGGGCGAAGTCGCGCGTGAGAAAATCGTCGAAGGCATTGCTGAAATCCGTGATGAGTCCGACCGTGACGGCGTGCGCGTGGTCATCGAATTGAAGCGCGATGCGAACGGCGACGTTGTTTTGAACCAACTGTTCAAATTCACCGCGCTGCAATCGTCTTTTGCCTGTAACATCTTGGCGCTCCACCACGGACGCCCACAGACCTTGCTGCTCAACCAGATCATTTCGGCCTTCGTGAAATTCCGTGAAGAAGTTATCACCCGCCGCACCATCTTTGAACTGAATAAAGCGCGTGACCGTGCGCACGTCTTGGCGGGTCTCGCTGTTGCGGTTGCTAATATTGATGAAATCATCGCGCTCATTCGGAATGCCAAAGACCCCGCAATTGCCAAAGAACAATTGCTGGCGAAGAAATGGCCTGCGGGTGACATCGCACCGCTCATCGCGCTGATTGATGACCCTGAATATTTCGTGGATGATGCGGGCACATACCAAATGTCCGAAGTTCAGGCCAAAGCTATTCTGGATTTGCGCCTGCACCGTTTGACAGGTCTGGAACGTGATAAGATCGGCGACGAACTGCGCGAAATCACCGATACCATTAAAGGTTTGCTGGAAATTCTGGCCTCCAAAGAAGTCCTTTACGATGTCATGCGCAACGAATTGGCCGAAGTGAAAGCCAAATTCGCAACACCGCGCCGTACCGAAATTATAGACAGCGGTTTTGAAACCGATGTCGAAGACCTGATCCAACGTGAAGACATGGTTGTGACCATCACCCACGGCGGCTACGTGAAACGCACGCCGCTTGTGACCTACCGCGCGCAAAAACGCGGCGGGAAAGGGCGTTCGGCTATGGATATGAAGGAAGATGATTTCATCTCCGACCTGTTCGTGGCCTCGACCCACACGCCGATCCTGTTCTTCACCAGCAAGGGCATCGTGCACCGTATGAAAGTCTATCAACTGCCTTTGGGGAACCCGACGGCCCGCGGTAAGGCGTTCGTCAACATGCTGCCGCTGGAACAAGACGAAAATATCTCCGTGATCTTGCGCCTTCCTGAAAATGAAGAGCTATGGGATCAACTGGATATTCTCTTTGCCACCAACCAAGGCTCGGTTCGCCGTAACAAATTGTCTGACTTCCGCAATATCCGCTCCAACGGTTTGATTGCGATGAAACTCGAAGGTGATGAGAAACTGATTGATGTCAAAATCTGCCGCGATGACGAAGATATCGTCTTGGCAACCCGTGACGGGCGTGCAATCCGCTTCGAAGTCGCTGATTTGCGCGTCTTCTCTGGTCGTACATCAACAGGTGTCCGCGGGATTAAACTCAAAGCCAAAGACGAAGTGATTTCCATGTCTATTCTGAAACACGTGGACGCTAGCCCCGAAGAACGCAACGCGTATCTGAAGGCTGCCTCGGCTCTGCGCGGAGCAGACGAAGAAGGCGTTGAATTTGAAGAAGGCGCAGACGTGGCTCTAACCGAAGACCGCTTCAAAGAGTTGCAGGAAAAAGAACAATTCCTGCTGACCTCGACAACGGGCGGCTACGGCAAACGCACCTCGGCCTATGAATATCGTGTCTCGGGACGCGGCGGACAGGGCATCACCAACATCACGCTCACCAAGAAAAACGGTGGCGAAGTTGCGGGAACCTTCGTGGTCACAGACGAGCACCAAATCATGTTGGTAACAGACCAAGGCCAAATGATCCGTATGCCTGTTTCGGGCATCCGCTTCACAGGCCGCGCCGCTCAAGGTGTCACACTCTTCCGTGTTCGTGATGATGAAAAAGTCGTCTCTGTCGCATGGCTCAAACAAGACGAAGAAGACGAAACAGAAGACGACGTCATCGACCAAATCGCCGCCGAAGAAAATGAGGGTGCCAAAAGGGAAGAGGGGGTAACAACCGACACACCGGAAGACAGCCCAGCCGACGAAGCCGAAGAGCCGAAAACAGAATAGAAAAACAAAAAACCCCGTGGCCAACACCTCGGGGTTTTGAATGAAGGAGATATAAATCTTGCAAAAAGATATAAAGCTAATTGTAATTCTTATATTGGGTTGATCCACCCCCTATAAATGAGTCCGGATCCAGAGTGAATCTGGGTATATTATGGACACATTTAAGGAGGAATAGAAATGGCTCGGAAGAGATTTACGACGGAGCAGATTATCGGGTATTTGCGTC
>JAVEVE010000012.1:0-6534 GCA_034005165.1 Pseudobdellovibrionaceae bacterium
TTCTGGATATTCGATCTGCTCAGTCCTTTGATCTGATTCATATGCCTTCCTCTGTGAATATGCCTTTGGAACTCTTCCAGAAATGGATAGATGGTCAAAACCCATTTCAGGATAATCTTTCTGTTCTTCTAATCTGCGCTGTCGGAGAAAAGTCACGATATTATGCGGGATATTTGAGGTCACTAGGCTGCAATGCCTATAACCTCACCGGCGGCATTATGACGTGGAAAGACTTGCAGGCATAATCGTTACAAATAGGATTGTATTCTTATTTTTTACGGTTAAATTACTCTCGCTTGTAATATTACTCTTAATAAATGGTTATTATTAGCTATAATTTTATTCATAATATATGGATTATTTATAATAATTGCGTAAACTCACTACATAGATCTTTAAATTTACGGCTTACTTTAATCTTTATACATAATAAAAGAATAAAAGTAATAAAAATAAAAAATGGTCTCTTTTGTGGTGAGGTGTGTGATGTCAGGACGCTTATTTGACAGACTGTTACGGTCTGAACGTGCAGAGTTTCTGTTGCACAGATGCATTCGACAAAAAATCAAGATCAACTATGATTGTTTTCACAAGTTCAGCCCCAGAATTGCTACGAGGCAGGATGATATTCATGCCGCTTTGAACCTTTTATATCGCTCGTATCTGGCGGTCGGAAAAATCGAGCCGAATGACCTTGAGCTACACATGGTTCCCCAAACGTTGCTTAGCAGAACAGAAATGATTGTATGTGAGTATAATGGTCAGATTATCGGTACTTTGAGTTTGGTCAAAAGAGACGGCTTAAAACTAGCATGCGAAAGCGTCTATGACATTCAGGACGTCTTGCGGGAGGGAAATCCCGTTTATGAGTTGTCCTGTCTCGCCATTGACATCAAATTCAGAACTCAAAGTAAAGAAATTTTATATTTACTGTTCAAGGCAGCTTATGACCATGTCATTGCGAAACAACATCATAATGCAACATGGCTTGTTGTGGCAAACCCTAAATATGCCCCTGTTTACAAAGCTCTTTTTGGTTTCAACCATCTCAAAGACGGTCGTGATGTGCGTTACTATAACCAGAATAGCAAAACACCAGTCAACGGATTATATCTTCATTTGAATGAAGCAAGAAAGTTTCTTGCAAGATCCTATAAAAATAAAGTCAAAGAAAAGAATATGTGCTATTTCTTTACGGAGTATAGTTTGCCGAATTTTCCGGTACAGTCCATAACCAACTCTGTGCTAGATGAACTTTATGACGTGGACAAAAAATACAGTTTCCATCTTGATCAGGAGGTTGAAAAAATCAAACTTTTTGTCATGGCCAGAGTGCAAAATGCTCACCAGAACATTAGGCTCGCCCATTAATTTCTCTTCATAATTTTAGCAGGTGATGGCGTTTTGCAAAACTCGACATCGTTCCGCTCATGATAAAATTTTAGCTATTCATTTTTTATATAATTTCAAGCACACTGGTGCGAGTTTTAAATTTTTTATCTTCCTAAAGGTTAAAACCCTCTTATGTCCAAAGAATATGCAGCCCCCCCTCTCCCATTTGACTACGACCTTGCCTTTAGCCGCAATTTGGGATGGCTGACGCAAAGTGAACAAAAGAAAATATCCAAAACCCGCGTTGCGATAGCAGGACTTGGTGGATGCGGCGGAAGTTATCTTCTGACCATGGTACGACTTGGCGTTAAAAATTTTCATATCGCCGATATGGATGGGTATGAGTTGCAAAACTTTAATCGGCAAGTAGGCGCAACAGTCGAGACACTGGGAAAATCAAAAGTAGACGCTATCAAGGATATGGCTTTAAAAATAAACCCCGAGATAGAATTCAAGCTCTTTCCAAATGGCTTGAATGAAGAAAATCTAGATGAATTTCTGGAAGGGGTAGATGTTTGCATGGATGCTCTGGATGTTTTTGTCATAGATTTGAGGGAAATATTATACCGCAAGCTTGAAAGTAAAAAAATTCCATCGGTTTTTGGTGCTCCGTTTGGAGCGAGTGTTGGATATTTAACCTATATGCCGGGAAATATGACTTTCGAGGATTATTTTTGCCTTGCCGGATGTTCGGAATACGAAAAAAGAGTGAGATTTGTTGCAGGCCTCGCTCCAAAAGGGTTGCATGCCCGATATATCGCCGACAAAAGCTATGTCAACCTTGAAGAAGCGCGCGGTCCATCCCTTGTCTTCGGGATCGATTTGTGCTCCGGTGTGGTTGGTACCGAAGCCCTGAAAATTCTTCTGGGGAGAGGAAAAATTTTCCCGATGCCGCATTACCAGCAATTTGATGCCTATAGAGGCAAATTTGTCCGAGGGAAACTACCCTGGGGGATGAAAGGCCCCTTGATGCGCTTAAGATTGATTATTTTGAAAAAAATTCTGAAATCCTTCAAAAAAAAATGAACGGACAAAAATAATGCAAACGAATAGCTATCAACTTCACCAAAATGTTTTGACACCTGAACTGGAAAGGCTCCGCATTCAAAGTAGCCAATTCAAGGAATTGGAAAAAAAATTTCTACTTGATGCGGGATTGAAACCTTATCATAAAGTTCTTGAGCTTGGGGCAGGACCAGGATTTGTCAGCCGCTTCATATTGGACTTAATACCTGCAGGTGAATTGCATGCTGTCGAAATAAATCCCGAGCTACATAAAATCTTGGAAAATAGCCTTCAGGGGGACCCTTCCGCCAAAGCATATCTTGAATCCGCAGACAATCTCAGCTTGAATGATAATACAATTGATTTCATTTATGGCCGCTTTATTTTCCAGCATATTTCAGATATCCCGAGCGTTATGAACGAAGCTTATCGGTGCAGCACTCCCGGAGGGATAATAGCAACTGTTGATAGCGATGATGGCTTTATTGCCATGTTTCCCGAGCTTCCCAGTGTTACAAAGTTTTTGGAAATAGCTCAGGAGAACCAGAAGAAGCGCGGAGGCAACAGAACTGTCGGACGTCAACTTCAGAGCTATATGCATGATGCGGGCTTCAGCCATATTCAGAGCCGCCTTTTTTCCTTTTCCTCTTCCGATATGTCAACTGACGCATTTTTAAGGATGTTTCTGGGCTTCAAATCAACGTTGGTTGATGATCCTGAGTTGGTCAAGATGACCTTCCGTGAATTAGGTGACGCCTTGAATAAAGGCGGGACCTTTGCAAATGTCAGTATTGTGCTAACAGTCGGACAAAAAATATAGCCTTACACGATATAATTTAAATACTCTTTCATTTTCATACAATGTCCCTCTTTTCTTCACTTTGATATATCGGTGATATGTCGGGATAGGCACTGTATTTTCAAATTCTGAAGAATTTTGTTGAGTTGTTAATAAATTGAAAGGAATTTCTGGTACCTTGTACTCAAGTTATCACTGCACATTCCCAAACTGGGGGAGCTCCTTCATGTTTTCTGCAAATTCTATAAATCAATTTTGTATCTTTTCCTTATCTGCCTTTTTGGGGTATTTGGTTGTATCACCTGCCCCACCCTCATTGATGGCTCAAGCTATCGCGCAAGAACAAAAAGTAAATGTGTCTCATAAATCTTCTGTTGGGGCTTTGGGCTGGATTGAACCAAAATCCCGTGTTCTGACGATCGGCGCACCGAATATTCTTGAGGGGGCCAGAGTTGATCGCCTGACTATTCAAGAAGGCGATGTGGTTAAGAAAGGGCAAGTGCTCGGTCTATTTTCGACGTATCACAAAAACAAAGAAAGCTACGAAGTAGCACAAGCTAATCTGGCGTTAGCGCAAGCTAATCTCGATAAGGTTCTGGCTGGAAATAAAAAAAGTGATATTTCATCCCAAACCCAGACTGTCAAATCTTTGAAAGCCAGTGAAGAAGCTGCGGCAAAAGAGTTTGTGCGTATTGAACAATTATATAAAGAAACACTCTTGTCAAAATCCCAGTATGATTCTGCAGTGGCAAACCGTGATAGCCTGACCGCCCAAAGAAAAGCTGCTGAAGAAACTCTTGATAGCCTTAAAACTATTCGCCCTGAAGATATTTCGATTGCGCAGGCGCAAGTAAATGTTGCCCGTTCCGAACTAAATGCTGCCAAAGCCACACTTGCTCTGTCTGTTATTTATGCTCCTATTGACGGGACAATCATTACTATTCATTCCAGAGATTATGAAGCTGTGGGTGATATAGGAGTTCTTGATATTGCCAATTTGGATGTGATGGATGTGGTTGCCGAGATTGATGAAAATGACATTCTGGATGTTCAACAAGGCCAAAAAGCCGAAATTTCGGTTCCTGGTCTGGATGTGACCTTGCAAGGCGCCATCCGAGAATTGGGGCGACAAATCAAGCGCAATTCTATTATGGACTCTAATCCTAACCAGCGACTCGACACACGCATTGTTGAAGTGCGTGTGGAGCTTGATGGAAACCAGAATCAGATTGTTCGCCATCTGATAAATAAAAAAGTCAGAGTTAGGGTTCTTCCATGAGTTCTTTCACGACCTCCGGTTTCTTTTTCCCCATGCGTCTGGCGTGGCGGCAACTCAAGCATGACAAAATCAGATTCATGACTGCCGTCTCGGGGGTGATTTTTGCCTGTGTCCTTGTCTTCATGCAAATAGGATTCAAAGCCGCTTTGTTCGAGAGTGCAACATTGCTTCAACGGACCATGCTGGGGGATCTATACCTTGAAAGCAAACAATCAGAGGCTTTGTGGCGCGTTGTTCCTTTCCCTAAACGTTATATGTATCAAGCCTTGTCAGTTGACGGCGTTGATGATGTCACAGCCCTCTATGCAGGACAGGCACCATGGAAGAACCCGAAAACCGGTGTTAACAGAACTGCCCTGATTCTGGGGATTGATCCCCAATCACAAGTTTATCCACTACACGGCCTTGAAGAAAATAAATCGCTCCTGAAAATGCGAAACTCTGTTTTGTTTGATGAATGGTCGCGTCCAGAATTTGGCCCGGTGGCCTCAGTTCTAGGCGAGAAAGGTGAGTTTCCTGTCGAAGTTTCCGGAAAACTTCTGGATGTTGTCGGAACATTCCGTATGGGCATTACGTTTTCTGCAGATGGAAATTTGATTGTAAATGATACGACATTCTTCGAGCTGTTCCCTATGAAGTCTCAGGAAGGTGTTGATATTGGCATTATCACTCTAAAGAAAGGTGCAGACATCCTTCAAGTTCAGTCGAGACTGAAAGAAATTCTTCCGGATCACCTTAAAATTATGACGAGAGAAGAGTATATTGCAGATGAAAAAGCCTATTGGAATGACATCACTCCTATTGGTTACATCTTCAATTTCGGCGTGATTATGGGACTATTTGTAGGCTTGGTGATTGTATATCAAGTTCTGTTTAACGACATTACAAACCATCTGCATGAATACGCAACATTGAAAGCTATGGGATACGATAACGGATATTTTAACCGTGTTGTTGTCTCCGCCTCTATGATCCTCATTATTGGCGGTTTCATCCCCTCGTGGATTTCCTGTCAAGCATTGTATAAAATTGTTGAAAAATCAATTTTTATCGAGATGAACCTTACATTTGAAAAAGTAATAACAACCTTTATCCTGATTTCTTGTATGTGTTTTCTATCGGCATTTCTTGCCGTCAGAAAACTTAAGTCAGCCAGCCCTGTGGACGTGTTTCAGTAATGGATTTACAAACCCAGACCTATTTGATTGATGCGCAATCTCTGTGTTACCAATATGGGCAAGGCGAGATTGCACAGACAGTTCTGAAAGAAGCAACTTTGAGAGTAGCTTCCGGAGAGTTTGTTATTCTGGCCGGCCCCTCAGGGTCAGGAAAAAGCACACTTCTTTCTCTGATCGGCGCTCTCCGCCAATGTCAGGAAGGAAGGCTAAACATTCTTGGAATGCGCCTTGATTCGGCAAACGAAACCGTTATGCGCAAGATCAGGCAGAAGATGGGGTATGTTTTCCAGCAGCACAATCTTCTTGGTTTTCTAACAGCTCTCCAAAACGTTGAAATGACGCTAGAAATGATGCAGGAATACACTGCATCAGAAAGACATGACTTATCCCGCCATGCCCTCGAACAAGTTGGTCTGGGTGACCATTGTTACCATTATTCTTCTCAGCTCTCTGTTGGGCAAAAACAACGAGTTGCTATTGCACGCAGCATTGTCCATACCCCTCGCCTTATTCTGGCTGACGAACCAACCGCCTCACTGGATAGTAAAACAGGGTTGAAAGTAGTCGATATTTTACACGGTATGGTGAAGAATATGGGCTGTGGAGCCTTGGTTGTAACACATGATAACCGAATTTTTGATTATGCAGATCGTATCTTGCATATTGAAGATGGTGTCGTGTCATCGTAAGCTGATTTAACTTTCCGGACGAGCGCTCTGGTTTTCTCCCATAAAATGAAAGCATAATATATCCAGATTTACCACCTTGATCGCGGCTATGAAAACCTTGTAGGCAAGCTGGAAAGTTGTGGCGCTAAAGTCGAACGGCTCACCTCTTCATTTGTCGAATAGGTTTTCTTTTTAATTTTCTGATATTTAAAA
>JAVEVE010000006.1:0-114183 GCA_034005165.1 Pseudobdellovibrionaceae bacterium
GACGCAAATACCCGATAATCTGCTCCGTCGTAAATCTCTTCCGAGCCATTTCTATTCCTCCTTAAATGTGTCCATAATATACCCAGATTCACTCTGGATCCGGACTCATTTATAGGGGGTGGATCAGTCATCCATACAAAAGCTTCATTTAAATTTCTTTCGACACCTCTTCCATCGCTATATAAGCCTGAAACAATCTGCATAGCCTCCATGTCACCCTTTCTCGCAGCTTTTAGAAATAGCTGTGCTGCCTTTTCAGGATTTTTAGGAACTATTTTTCCATTCAAATACAACCCACCCAAACCCACGAGTGCATCAACTTCGCCACGATCAGCTGCATTCTCCAGCCTTGAAATATCAATTTGTTGCTCCGCATTACTCGGTGATGAAAAACATAAAAGCACACCAGCCAACAACAATCCCATAGCTGAAAAGACAACTCGAAGAAAAATACCTGCTTGGCCCATCAAATTCCTCCAACCTTATTCGCCTGTTATTTCAGCAACACATTTCTGGAATTTTGGCCCCACAGTACCAGTTGGCAAAGTTTGATTGCATAGCCTTATCGCCTCTGCCTGCTTTGAAGTTTGAAAAGATGAAGAAGTTTCTTCCGGAGCTACACATCCACTACCTGCAAAAGTATAATCAACAACAACTCTTTTCTGATCAAGCATGAAGGAGGTTTCACAAAAATTTCTAATAACTACATCCGGCGCTTGAGATTGAGTATATGTGGTACTTGTTCCTGAGTACGAACCATACAATCCGTTATTACCATAAATATTTCCCGTATTGTATGTCGTTTGGGGTGAAAAGGTTGTCGCTCCCGGAACAACATAAGTATCGTCACGGCGATATTGCAAAACTTTTCCGCCATTATTCAATTCGTATGAGTTGTTGGGAACACCCCAGTCTTGAACCAGAAACTGTTCTGACATTCCCCTATATGCCTCAAGCTGCTGTCTATAACCTTCTGCTGTTTGGCACGCTGACAAAAACCCACTTAATCCTAATAATAACAAAAGATATCTCTTCGGAAACATAGTTTCTCTCCATAAAAAAGTCACCAGAGTTGCCCTACTCTGGTGACCGGAGATGATAAAGCCGCATTAGAACGACCGCGACGGCCTTTAAGCCGAAGCCTTGGACATACGCCGCCGCTCCCCGGTCATATGCCGAGAAGCGACGTGATGACGGACACGCCACCGTCTAATGCGGGGTTTATCAGGCCCCAGCCTACCAGAAAGGCAAACTAGTCTCATAATATCGAGTAAGAAGCTTATTTCAATGTAAATCTGTTGGAGAACATCATGTTGTGTATTAAGTTGCAGTTATGACTGGAATAATTTTAGAATTACAAAAAGAGGCTTTAGACAAGCGAACTCAGATTTCTGACTTATTGCGAAAAGCTCTTTTGGTTGCAAGAAAATTAAAAGTTCAGGAAATTGAATCTTGGATTATGTGAGAACTGAACGGTTAAGCAATGACAGTAAAAACTCCGTATGTGCCACATATTTTTGGTGACGATGTTAAAAAGAAACTTTCTGGTTCAATTGGCTGGCTTACTGCGGGGGTTGCATCATCTATACCTTGGCCATCATATGATGTTTGCATTTCTTATGATGGAAAAGAATACTTCTTGCGAGGGACTGAGGAAGCCAAAGATTCACCTTATCCTTGTATTACAGTCACCTATGATGCGGACAATGTAAATGAAGCACTCGAGAAAGTATATCGCCTTACCTCTGTACTCAGCTGGTTCTTGGACGGTTATGTTGATGTATCAATTTACTCTATAGCAAGCCATCCAATACGCTGTGGTTCAAGGCACGTTTACTCATCTATGGGCATATCTGGCTCAAAATCTTTTAATTGCAATCACCTCCCAATAATTGAAAATGAAAATGCCCGCATAGCACTTGCATTTTGGCGTGAAGGACAAAGACTAGAAAATGAGCACGAAGGGTATTCATTCCTAAGTTTCTTCAAAGTTATCGAATCTCAATTTAATGATACAAAGAGGAGAGCGGATTGGATTTCAGCAAATATAGACGAGCTTTCGGAAAAAGCCAAAGATCGGGTTGATACGCTTAGGGGAGAAGGTATTGACGTTAGTAAGCATCTTTTTGAAAGCTGCCGATGCGCTATAGCCCATGCCTCATTAAATGGGGTAATAATTGACCCTGACATCGCCCAAGATAAAAGACGATTGTCTCAAGACTTAGTTATAATAAAAGGCCTTGCCCGCCTTTACATTAGTAGAGAATTGAATATTCCAACTTCCAGATCACTATATACGACAAGAAACAGGTTAGAGCCATGGAACCACTTTTTAGCTACTGGAATACCAAGTGCTCTTCAATCCGGCGAGGGGACAATAGATGATCTGACTCCCCTTACTAGACAAATTGTCTCTATCGGTCTCTGGCCAGACGGAACAATTCTAGGCCTTGAGCGCATGACAGCTCACATACAAAGTTTGAGCGATGGAAAGGCCATAATAACTTTTGTAAATTATAAGGAAACAATATTACTGACTTTCCTTTTTGATTACAAAACAGGTAAAGCAGAACCTCTGCTTGAAAATTGCGGGCTTGCAACAGACAAAGAAATTAATGAAGATGATGTGCGAGCACTAGCAACATTCTACTACAAAACATTTGCAAATGGAGCTATTGAGCTAAGAATAGAGGGAACAGAGCCAATCGAATGCGACGCCTACATTCCTGTAAACATGATGATGAGAGTTTCTGCTGAACAAGCAATTGAGGATGAAGTTCAGAAATTTCGCGAACAGGCAAACAATTCATCTCTCGGGGTTTAACATACATGCTAATTATAACAGATCACAAAAAAGTCATCTAGAACTCGCTATCCAAGATACATAAGAGTCTTAAACAGACATACCCCTTGATAAACACATTTCTATTTGCTCAGTTATTCCAGCTTCCCATCCACAGCTTCTATTAAATCCTTCATAGCTCGCCAATTTTGCTTTGCCTGCTCACATCGGTAAACGGCAAGTATCATTGCATCAGTAACCTTCCCATTCGGCCCAGCAAGCCATTTCAGCTTATCCTCTATGGTGGCTGGTTTATTGAGATCAACAGGGAAGAGCATCAAACGACGAAGTTGTTTCCTGACTGACCACGGAGCTAACCTTGTTCCATCCCCTTTGGGATCAGGTCCAGCAGGCTGACCAAAGCGAGTTGATTTTCCCGCTTCTGCTATATTCGGATTTCCCATTTCTGTTCTCCCTAGCGATACAAATCAAACCGTTAAATTTTACTAACTTATTGTTTTATAACTATATTTTTTTACAGACGTTTACTCTACACCATTAGAGCCATGCCAGAGCGTCATGGTTAAATCCCGAAAGAAGAAATCATATGCGTCTCACACACCGTCCCAGAACTGTCCCATTCCAAAACCATTTTTTTCCAATGCGTTAAGACTCTATTTTGCCTCACCATGTCCCAACGCTGTTCCACCCTGTCTCGCTGTCCCGTTGCAGTAGAGCGAGACAATGAGACGATGCTATGGTTTCTCTTCATACCCCTTCACCATCCTTTGTGCCCGTGCTTTGCTGATGCCAATCTCTTTTTCAATCTCGCGGTATGACAGCCCGTCCTTTTTCAAGGCCATGACCTGTTTCAGGTCTGTGTCCTCTATATTCCGATAAGACCAACCGTCTGCTCCGAGTTGTGCCTCAAAGGACTGAGCAGCAGGGCCTCCGGCAAGATGCCTTGCCTTGACAAAATGCACCTCGAACCGTGCACCGTCATCAGCCTTGTAATCATCAGGGTGCTTTAACTCGATCACGAGATCAAGAACATCCTCGCGGCGACTAGTACCACGTTGCTGACCGCCTTTCCCAGCATGGTGAACAAACATGACAGACTTCTTCCGGCTCCGCAGGCTCAACGCCCATGCCTGTATTGGAAGCCAACCTTCCGCCTCATTCTCCTTGCCCGTTCGAGCCAAAGTGCTGATATTATCGACCACAATAAATTCGGCTTGATCAACGAACGGTTCAATCATTTCTTGCCCTTCCAGCGTAGAAATATCCGGCATCCCATTGTCCTGCATATCAGGAGTGATAATCTGGAAGCATTCTGGATCGGCTTTCAATCCGCTTTCTTTCACGATTTTTGCAAGGCGCTCCTGCATCGCATGGGCTGGCATTTCACCGTCGATATAAAGAACTTTGCACGGACGTGGAGCTGACCACTTCAAAAAACTTCCACCGCAGGCCAAGGCATACGCTATATTCAACGCAAAATGTGTTTTGCCTACACCGCGCTTGGCGTAAATCATAGATAGGCTTTGCGTTTGTAGAATAGGTGAAAGAATATCCTCACGCGGAGGGATTTCCAGACGCAAAAAATCGCCCAAAGTGTAGGATTTTAATACCCTCTTAGGATCACAAGCTTCCACTTGATCCAATACTTCCAAAATCACTGATGGCTCTGTCATGATTTTTCTCCTCTGTGCAGATCGTTAAAATCACCATGACAAGGCGGGACAGCCAGAAATCCACCTATAGCAGCGGCAGCCTCCCTCGCATGAGCCAAACCCGGGTTTCCGACTGTCTTCGTGTCATTATCAGCACATAAAATAATTTTTGTGCGCGGGAATTTGGCCCGTAAAGTTAGAGCAACAGGCAAGAGGTTATTGCAGCTAAACGCCACCGCAACACCATAACCTGACGCCTCGTGAAGGCTGGCACCAGTGGCATACCCTTCGCAAATACAAAGCGTGTCCATAGGAGCGCCAATGGGAAAATAACATCCTGTCATGCGCCCACCGGACAGGAAGCGCTTTTTGCCCTCTGCATCAATAAATTGCAGGGAACATAATACACCGTCAGAACTCCTCAATGGTACAACCAACGACTCTTTATGAAGGCGCAAACCATGGTTTCCAACGTTCTTTCTAATAAGATAGGGATGGTTATTCGTCGCAAGCGGTGCAGATTTCCAAATCCCCAATGCCCTTGTCGTGGCAGCTTTTCTACGTATTGTGTCTTCCTCTTCACGGGCGTTTCTGGCTTCTTCCATCCGCTGGCGAAAAACTATACGTTCAGCATCAGTCATATCAGCCCCCGTCTTCGCGCACCACGTCAGCGATATGCCACGTTTCCAGCACCCGAACGCCCCAGCGACGTTTCCATCATTGTAAAAAACATACCAACCATTGAGACTTTTTGGATGATCTCCGACCACATGGAAACGATGCAACTTCCCGTCAACCATAACAGGGGCACGTATTGGCAATCCTGCACACCGCAGAACAGCTTGCAAATCTTCTGTGAGGGGGTTATGATTAAAGCCGATACAATTTCCAGCCCCGTTCGCAGCGGGGCGTTTCTTTTGAATATATTTCATACTATCCCTCTTTTTTTTCTACAGAATATGGGCGAAGGGATTTAATCCATGCCAGCATATCCTCACGTCGGATCAATGTTCTCTTTCCTTGTTTAACCGCTGGAAGCTGGGCTGTGGATATGAGCTTGTAAGCATGAGTGCGTCCGCATGATACGGCTTCACAAAACTCTGGGATGGTCAAAAGTTCTTTTGTCATTAGCTTTTCCTTTCTGTGTTAAAACGCATCCATTTGTGCGTAGCTTCATCCAGGAAAGCATAAATATACGTGATTGAAAAAAGAAAGCGCTCCGATAAAAGTAGCATCTCCTGTTTGAATTTATCGGGGTTATTTTGTTTACTAGCACTAGTAAATATTCAAAATTATATAGGATATGAATAGTCAAGCGACATCATTTGACTTTTTTATCCCATTCTTATCGTCCTTTAGTCTTTTCTGAGCTTGTTCGCAGGCGTTATAAATATTCTTGTCCGTATATCTCAAATCAGGCAATCCATCGGTATCTTTAAATTCCTCGCATATCCAACGGACAGCCTCGTAAATAAACTCATGGCCGGGCGTTATCGGAACATATTCCCCGGCATTTTTCCCGTCAGATTCCCGGTGTCTGAGAACTGTAAATTTTTGCTCTGAAATTTCTTCATATCTCCGCGCCAATTGATAGACAAAATTGTAAAATTCTTTAAGAGAGGGGCGACCTAGTTTTTTACCTTCAAAAAGGAACATATCCAGTTGCATACCACGCCCTCGAACCTGTTCAAAAAATTCTTCGTCGGATTTCAGAATTATGTGCGCTTGAACTTCCTTATCGTTATAGGCTCGTGCCTTGTAGTATTTTTGAATATCGGGGTCCTTCATATATTGGCATATATCTCTTAAAGCATCCCTCAAACCTGTTATTTTCTTATGAAATTTTTTGTAATCCGGATTATCTGAATTGGCTTTTCTAATATATTGATCCCCTATGGCTTCCATGGCTTTTATCCCCCAAAATGGTAAGACAGGTAATGTCCAGTCCCCCTCATCCGTCCTAGTGCTATAAAATATTTGTCGCAGTTTTTGTGCCGATTTAGGGCAGTTTTCCTTTCCAATTATTTTTAGAAAAGCAGTAACTTGTGCCTGCTGCTTCTTTTTATGCTTTTCGGCATTTTTTATCTCCTGCAAGAAACCTTTCTTGTATTTTTTGATTTCTTCTTTGCTTGCTCCTTCTTTTTCGAGGGTAGACAGCACCCTGCCCATTTGCTCACGCAAATCATCTACCCAGCTGTCCATATATCTGACCTTATCCATTGTCATGATACCTTTCCGAAATTTCCATGAATAATTTTTCCTTCACTGGCAACGGAATCCAAATAATCCGCCCATTCTTGCATCATCTTTTTTCGTTGAGATAGAAATTGGGTACGATCATAAGCCTCTCCCAAGGGGTTCTTTGTTTTGTGGGAAAGCTGCTTTTCAATGATCTCACTGTCAAATCCTAGCCTCTCCCTGATCGTGGTACGGGCCAACGCCCTTACCCCATGAGCGACCATGCTTTCACCAAAACCCAAACGCTCTATCGCCCTGTTCACTGTGCCATCGCTCATGCACTTTCGTGGATTCACCTGAGATGGAAAAACATAGTCAGTCTTGATATGGCCCGTCTCTTCTTTTTGCTCCTGGAGCACAGCCAATGCTTGTTTCGATAGGGGGACGACATGATCTCTTCTCATTTTCATGAGACCAGAATGGACATACCAAATAGCATCATCAAAATCTATTTGTGACCAGCATGCCTGACGAATTTCTCCCGGGCGACCAAAAGTCAGCAAGGAAAACCAAACAGCCCTACGTGTTCTTTCAAAAATACGGGCATTATTCAGGCTCAAGGCATGTAGTAACTCGGGAATCTGCTTTTCATCAATTGTTCTGAAATGTTCAGCTTTTTTGGTTTTTAATGCCCCACGAAGATCAGCAGCAGCATCGCGTTCACATCGGCCAGTTTGAATTCCATAGCGAAAAATTTGACCAGACAATTCCCTACCACGGCTTGCCATTTCTAGAGTGCCTCTTTTTTCTATTTTCCGAAGACATTCCAAAAGTTCGGGCGGGCTTATTTGGGAAATCGGTCTATTCCCAATGCAAGGAAAAATATGCATTTCTAAACGACGAAGAGTTTTCTGAGCGTATCCCTTAGTCCATCTTTCTTTTTGAATTTCCATCCATTCCATGGCAACCGACTGGAACGTATTATTGGCATTAATAACGGCTTGCCTCTTTTCCTGTTTTTTGTTTTCGGATGGATCAAGCCCTTTCCCAATGAGTTTACGGGCCTCCTCTCTTTTTTCCCGAGCTTCGGCGAGGGTTACTTCGGGAAAAACCCCGAAGGCTAAACGCTTTTCTTTGCCCAGCCAGCGGTATTTCAGCCGCCAATATTTGGAACCGTTGGGCATAACCTCAAGGTACATTCCGCCGCCATCGGCGATTTTATAAGGTTTTTCCTTGGGTTGTGCCGCTTGGCACGCTTTGGCTGTTAGGGGCATTGGGGGCATCTCCAATCATCAAGATGGGGGCATTTCCCCATTTATGCCCCCAAATTTTCCGGTTGTAAACGATTTATCGTGAACGGCGATAAACGCACATGGAATTGTAAGCTTTATAAACCAAAGGCTTTGCGGTTATCTATGAACTGTGATGAATGGGGGTGAAGAGGAAGATGGTGCGCCAGGAGGGACTCGAACCCCCGACCAAGCCGTTATGAGCGGCTTGCTCTAACCAGCTGAGCTACTAGCGCATCCAGTGGGCGTATTATCCAGAAATCCTAGAAAAAATCAAGTCACCCTAGTAAACAAACGGCGGCGCAATATGATGGTTGTTACCAAAATCATGTTCATAATAACCATTCCAACAGAATAGATGATGGTCGCAGGAACGTAATTCTGTACAGCAAGCAGAACAAATACATGTTTACACGCTGCTATACCGTGCGTTGTAGCCATTTCCTCATGAGGTTTATTCCATACCTTGCGCAAAGTCGGGATATAGCCTGCACTATCAATTACAGTGACCCAGATTGCTGCTGTAACAGGATTCTGCGTTACCAACCATACCAGAATAGCAGCAAGGGATGCCAGAAAGACTGCCCAGTCGCTTCGTGTAATGTGTTTTTCACCATGACGGAAAGAAGCCAATAAAATTGCCAAACAGAAAACGGTAGAAATCCCGCCGCTCCATGCACCACTTCCAGCGCCTTCCAGATACTGGATCAGAAATGCAATTCCGGTCAGCAATGTCCAAATTACCCATGTAAAAACATGCGGCTTGTTCGTACCTTTGAGTGTTGCCCACAGGTACGGCCCTAAAGAAAAGAGGGCTAAAGCAACGCTCAGCCCTCCCCAAATTTCCGGTGATAATGTCATCACACTTAAAACCCTTAGGTATCGAGGAAGCTGCGCAGCTTACGGGAGCGTGACGGGTGCTTCAGTTTCCGAAGGGCCTTGGCTTCGATCTGACGAATCCGTTCACGAGTCACGTTAAATTGCTGCCCAACTTCTTCCAGTGTGTGATCGGTGTTCATACCGATACCAAAACGCATCCGAAGGACGCGCTCTTCACGCGGTGTGAGCGTTGCCAGTACGCGTGTTGTTGTTTCACGCAAGTTGGACTGAATGGCGCTCTCGACAGGAAGAATTGCATTTTTGTCCTCGATGAAATCTCCCAATGATGAATCTTCTTCATCTCCGATTGGCGTTTCAAGAGAGACAGGTTCTTTGGCTATTTTCAAAACTTTGCGCACTTTATCAAGCGGCATGTGCAGACGGACTGCCAATTCCTCAGGTGTTGGCTCACGACCGATCTCGTGCATCATCTGGCGGGATGTCCGCACCAGTTTGTTTATGGTTTCGATCATGTGCACAGGAATACGGATGGTACGGGCCTGATCCGCGATAGAACGCGTAATAGCCTGCCTGATCCACCATGTGGCGTAGGTGGAAAATTTATAGCCGCGGCGATATTCAAACTTATCAACAGCTTTCATCAAACCGATGTTTCCTTCCTGAATCAAGTCCAGGAATTGCAAACCGCGGTTGGTGTATTTCTTTGCGATGGAGATAACGAGACGCAAGTTGGCCTCAATCATTTCTTTTTTCGCACGGTTGGATTCTTTGTCGCCCTTTTGAACGGTCGAGACAATGCGCTTATACTCAAGAAGAGGCAATCCACTTTCGGCTGCGATTGCATCAATCTGGTCACGAATGGCATCAACATCACCTTCATGACGTTCCGCAAATTTATCCCAGCCCTTGCCGGTCAATTTTTTAACGGATGTTTTCCAGTTTCCGATTAGAAGTGCGTCTTCGTATTTCCCCAAGAACTCTTCACGTGTCACACCGCAATCGTTAGCAAGACGCAACATGCGCCCTTCCAACGACACCAAGTCACGGTTCATTTTGTAAAGTCGTTCAATCAACTGGTCGATACGAGCTGCGTTCAAACGTACTTCGTTCATCAATGCAACCATTTCGGCTTTGGCGGCATCATATTTTTTGATGATAGGAGATGGCGGATTTTTACCGGCAGCAATTTTTTCCTGCTGGGCCTTTTGTAGCTTTTTATATGTTTTTTTAATCTGTTCAAAAATCGGGAAGACTTTCGGAGCAAGTTCAGCTTCCATCGCCGCCAAGGATAATGAGTTTTCATCAGCCTCTTCACCGGCTCCGTCTTCGCCCTCTTCACCTTCAGGATTAGGGGTTTCTTCTTCGTCAGAAGACTTCTTTTCTTCTTTTTTTGGTTTTTCTTTTGGAACAGACGCAGGTTTTTCGGCAGGGATTACCGCAGCAGCCCCCTCACCCGTGCCATCAAATGCGTTATCTCCTCCATATGTTGCTTCAAGGTCGATCACTTCACGCAGAAGAATGTCCCCTTTCTGGAGAGCATCGTACCACGCAATAATTGACTCGATGGCCAGAGGGGATTCGCAGATCCCGCCAATCATTGTTTCGCGACCGGCTTCAATACGTTTGGCAATTGCAATCTCTCCTTCGCGAGAGAGTAATTCAACAGTTCCCATTTCGCGCAAATACATGCGGACAGGATCATCAGTGCGTCCGGTATCATCATCAGAGATGTTCCCGCCGCTTTCATATTCTTCTTCGTTACTATCGTCTTTGGACTCTTGTTGTTCGCCTTCTTCACCTGCATCATCAGAACTGTCTACCAACTGGACACCAGCATCAGAGATTGTTGCCATTGCATCTTCAATCTGGTCAGATGAGAATTCTTCAGCAGGCAACAAATTGTTCAGATCGTCATATGTGACGTAACCTTGCTCTTTGCCTTTGGAAATGAGTTTTTTGACAATCTTTTCCAGATTGCCTTTTTGACCTGTGGTAATTGCCAATTCAGCGGGTGGTTTTTTATCCGCTACGGTTTTCTTTTTAGATGCTGGGGCTTTCTTTGCTACCTTTGCAGTCTTTGCAGTTACTTCTTCCACTTCAACTTTTTCCGCCACTTTATTTGCTTTCGGAGATTTTGACTCTTTTGCTGGAGAAGCCTTCGATGCTTTCTCTGTTGCTTTTGCTATTTTCTTTGCCGCCGCTTCTTTTGGCATTTTATCCGTCTGTGTGTTTTTAGTTGTTTTGCTTGTTGTTTCTTTTACTGTTTTTTTAGCCGGGGCTTTTATTTTAGCGCTTGGCTTTGCAGTACTCTTTGCCGCAGCTTTAGGCTGCTTTTTCTCTACCGGCTTTTTCGTATCTTTTGCCTTGGCTGTTGATCCTACCTTGGCCTTCGTACTCGCTGTTGTCTTAGAGGGTGTCTTTGCTTGCTTTTTCGCCGCCATGCTCTTGCCCGTTTTGCCCGAATTCCTAATTGGTCATTTCTTCCCGATTAGCGGATTTATAAAACCCGCCGCGAATCACCCGAATCAAATTGATTCGATTCGCTGATTAAAGCCGATTTTGCAGAAAAAACAAAGACCTAAGGCGTGAAAATTAGTCACTTTCCTCAGCCTGTTCCATCTGCATTTGTTTAAGTGCCAGCATTCTGCCCTCATCCTCAACCGTCATGGACCTCGTCAGCATCTGCTTCGCGGCATTTAAATCCGCAGAAAACATGGTCTTTTCCCATCGACTCATGAGAGATTTCCATCCTTCCAGCACTTTTTCCGGGGCGACATCGGGCCGGGCAAATCCAGCATGGACATAAAGGCGTTCATTTTTGATAAGCCTGTCACAGATTTCCGTCAGCCCCCGCGCAGTTATTTGGCTCAAAAGGGTAGTTTTGTCAAGGTCCGGCGCTATCTCTGCGTCAATGGACACCTCCATCGCCCCAGCATGATTTTCCAGAATATCAATATAAGCGTCCTGCAATACCCTTAAGTCCTGTTCGCCCATATCCAGACGATGACAATCTTCATGAATATAGGGATAAATTTCCGGATGATTGATCGCAGTCAAAAGTAACAACCTCGGGATCATTGTCTCGGCCTGCCTTTGCCCTACCGGTGGCAACTTGATCTGCAAACTTCCTCTCCCTTTTACTGAAGAGGGCAACTTCCCCGCCTTGCTCCAACCGAAGCCAAATAGTTTATTCAGTTTTTCACGAAATGCCTGCTTGTAGTGGTATTGCAATTGCGCGTCAGGAATGGTAAGCGCCAAATTTTCCAGTTTGGTCGATAGCCCCGCGCGCTGTTCCGGTGTGACAAATATCTGACCGGCCGTGTTATGCGCCCATAAAAATTCAACCAATGGCGCCGATCTCTTCAAAAGCTGCCTGAACGCCTCACTCCCATTTTCACGAATAAAGGTATCAGGATCATCCCCTTCGGGCAGGAAAGCAATTTTTACCGAGTGCGACGATTTTAAAAGCGGCAAGATACGATCTGCTGCACGTACTGCGGCTCTGTATCCCGCTTCATCACCATCAAAACACAAGATCGGTTCTTTATTGTCGTGCGGTATCATCTTCCACAAGATCATGATCTGCTCTTCGGTCAGAGCTGTCCCCAAAGGTGCTACAGCACCTTTAAATCCGGCTTGCTGACAAGCGATGACATCCATATAACCTTCAACAACCAAAACATCATGGTCATTGGCTGCAAGCCTTGCGTGCTGCCCTGCATAGAGTGTTCTTCCTTTATGAAAGAGCGGCGTATCGGCTGAATTTATATATTTTGGAGGTGTAAAATCAGAGCGCGAAGGAGGCCGCATATGCTCGGGCAAAACACGCCCTCCAAATGCCACAACACGACCACGTGCATCCATTACAGGAAAAATCACACGATCACGAAAAAAAGCGTAAGGTGCAGTTCCGCGCGTTGAGGCTTTGATAACACCAGCCTCTATCATTTGCGCGTCCGAGTATCCTACTTTGCTCAGATGATTGCGCAAAGCTTGGTCATCTGACGGCGCATAGCCTAGCCTGAATGCATCAATGACTTCATCTCCGAAGCCACGGCCTTTCACATAAGCCAAGACCTCGCGATTACGCGAATTATGCAGTTGCTCTTCAAACCATTGGGCGGCTTCTTCGCATAGCGCATGGAGGCCTTTATCTTTTTTCGATTGGGCCACATCTTGAGGTGTGGATTGCGGAACTTGCATTCCGACTTTACTGGCCAGTTGCTCGACCGCTTCGATAAACGACAAATTGTCGTGGCGCATGACAAAGCCTAGCGCATCCCCATGCGCCCCGCAGCCGAAGCAATGGAAAAATTGTTTATCGTCATTGACATGAAAGGATGGTGTCTTTTCACGGTGGAACGGGCAGCATCCCCTAAATTCCCTCCCCGCACGGGTGAGTTTGATACGCCCACCGATGACATCGGACAGGGTCAGGCGATCTCGCAATTCCTGTAAAAAGCGTGGGGACACAGACATACGGGTTTTATAGCATCGCTTATGGACAATGCCACCCCCAAATTACTTGACATATAATGTTTTCAAATTTAGGTTTGCTAAACCCTAACTTTATGGAGAGAACCATGGTCGATCCTGAGCATGAAAGCCCCCAAGCAGCCTATGCAAAACACATGCTTGGACTAGACAGTAGATATAAAGAGTTAAATGCTAAACTCTTAGCTGCCTTTGAACAAATGAAAGGTATCGCGGACACTATTACGGATCCTAACCTTAGCGCCAGACTCACCACTTTGATTGACGACGCCACCCAGTCACAGGAAGCTCTCAAGGAAGAGTTTGGGTTTAAGATGAAATAAAGAAAAGGCCGGAAAATTTCCGGCCTCTTTAATTACTATCTTATCACCTAACCCTACCTTTGGTTTGGCACAGGGTAAGGATAAGGCTGGATAACTACGCCACCATTCGAGCCCCCAACATACCCGCCGTTTGTGGGTTGGGCTTCCAGTCCTGCCGCTGTTTTGGCTTTATGTACCAGCGTAATAAACTCTGCGCGGTAGCCGTACGGATCAACTCCCTTTGACTCTTGCGCCAGCTTGAGTACGTCTTCATAGGTCATTGTCCCCGTATATTTGCCGCCTTTTAGAATTTGCGCGAAGCTGGCAACTGCCACTGCCCAGTCTGTTTCGGCATTCAAGATCGGATTATCCATTCCCGTGGTCGTGGTAACAGGCGTTGTCAGAAGTTTCGATGCGTCTTCATTCGGTAATTTGTAACGCACTTTGACGAAGGCCAGCTCATTGGACGAGACTTTGTTTTCCGCCAAGGTCGGTTGAGCATACCTACTCGGATCAACCGCAGTCGGGCCACCAACGGGTGTGATTTCATAGATTGCTGTGACTTCTGCCCCTGCTCCGATATCACCTGCATCAACTTTATCATTGTTAAAGTCTTCGGTTTTCAGTGCGCGGGTTTCATATCCGACAAGGCGATATTCTGCGACGGTCGCAGGATTAAACTCGACCTGGATTTTGACATCCTTGGCAATTGGAAACAGAGTTTTTGTGGCCTCTTCAACCAAGACCTTCCGCGCTTCGCTCAGGCTGTCAATATAAGCGGCTGTGCCATTGCCGTTCTGCGCCAGAGTTTGCATCATCGCATCGTTATAGTTGCCACGACCAAACCCGAGAACAGAAAGGAATATTCCTTTGTTTTTTTCGCGTTCGACAAAATCTTTCAGCTCCTCCTGATTGGTGATACCGACATTAAAGTCGCCGTCAGTCCCCAATATCACGCGGTTGACGGAATTTTTATCGAAGTTCATTTCCGCCAATTGGTAGGCTTGGCGAATACCTTCGGCTCCGGCAGTTCCACCGCCTGCGGAGAGGTTTTGAAGGGCTAATAAAATCTGGTTTTTATTTTCAACGCGGGTTGGCGGAAGAACTGTTCCTGCTGCCCCCGCATAGACCACGATTGCGACCGTATCTGTCGGTTTCAAGGTATCCAGCAACAACGCAATTGATTGTTTCAGTAGCGGGAGCTTTGTGGGCTCATTCATTGATCCCGAGACATCCAGCAGGAACACCAAATTGCTGTTTGGCATAGATGTTATCGGAATATCAAAGCCTTTGATGCCGATGGTCATCAGCTGCTTGCCCTCGCCCCACGGAGACGGTTTCATCACGACATTGGTGCTGAAAGGTTGTGATTTGTCTTCGGGTAGCGGGTACGCATAATCAAAATAATTGATCATTTCTTCGATACGGATCGAATCTTTTTGCGGCAAGACACCACGATCAAGACTGGAACGTGCGAAGGAATAAGATGATGTATCGACATCAATCGAAAATGTCGAGATTGGTTCTGCTCTGACGTCCTTAATCTGGCTTTCTTCAAACTCTTCGAATTTATCACGTCCAAATTCTTGTTGTCTTTGGGCGACCACATCCATTTCAGCAACCATAGGCGCAATCGATGCAGGAGAAGGAACGGATACTATATTATTATAGGATGCTTCTGGCACAGCGCGCCCAACCATTGGACTTATAGCTTCTGATTTGGCAATCTTACTGACCGCAGCAACGTCAGCCATTCTCTTTGGTGCGTCTATTTGTGTCGGGACTATAGACGTACCTGCCTCTAATGTTCTTTCGTAGCCCTGTTGATTGGTATTCTGCATGGCAATCTGCATAGATGGGGAAATTTCTCCTATTTTCTCCTCTTTCTCTGCCCCTGATAAGTTCGACATCATGACGGCATCAGTTATGCCGCTTGTTGATAAGGTCGGGGTTGCCACATTATAGACCAGCAATGCGACACAAGCTGTTGCAAGACCACTATAGATTACTTTCTTTTTGGAAAAGGACATTTTCTCACTCCTCTGCTCATCTGAATTTAGGGGGTTGTTTCCTATCAGACGTGACCAGAATCCATTTCCTTGGGAAATATTTTCACTTTTTTTGTTTTTTTCAAATTCGGCAACCGCCAAATTGATAGCAACCTTACGGGCGTTCTCGTCAGGGGGCGGGATTTCTTCGGCTGCGAAGAGGTTTTTGAGGTCGTCTTCTGTCATATTTTTCCTCCCTCTTTCAATATCTTACGGGCTTCGTTGATGCGCCATGAGATTGTGCCCTCGGCCATGCCCATGATTTTGGCGACTTCCCTGTGGGTTAGCCCCTCTCCATAAACCAGCCAAACGATTTCGCGTTCCGGTTCGGGAAGGTTATAGACAGCCGCCATTTTCTGTGTGGTTTCAATGGCTTGTTCAGGATTATCACTCGTGGGCAGGATATTTTCGACGGTTTCAAGGCCTATAGAGCCGCGATCATGGCGAGATTGCCCCCGTTTCCAGTCACGCCCCGTATTAAGCACGACTGTGTAAAGCCAAGTCGTAAAGGCGGAATCCCCTTTAAAGGACGATATATTTTGAGCCAATTTGATACAGGTCAATTGCGTTACATCCTCTGCGTCATGTTTGTTGCCACAAAAACGGAACGCCATGCGAAAGATGGTTGTATAATGGATTTCAAGAAGGTCACGGAAAGCCCGCTCGTCGCCGTTTGCAGCGCGATTAGCCAGTGCCATATCGTCTTTTTTCCCATCTGTCATGGTTATCCATGTTAATGAGACGCTCGGGTACTGTAAATCCTTGGAAAAAACTTTATCAACTTTAAATTCTCGAGTTGAGGCTAATTACCAGCCACCGCCGCCGCCACCGCCGCCACCGCCGCCAGAAGATCCGCCGCCGCCCGAACCACTTGAACTGCTTGGCGGGGTTGATGCGGATGAAATCACGCTATTCATGCTTGCCAAGCTATCGGTCATTGCGCCCAGAGAAGAGAATTGTAGTGTCCGCCCAAGATAGCGCATCTGACTATCGCGCCATCTGTCCTGCTCATCCCTAGGTAAAGATTTCATCGTCTGGCTGATTTGCTTTTCAAAATTACTACACCATTTCTGCTCGACACCTAATGCAAAGGCATAGGGCAGGAATTTTTCGAATATTTCAGGTGTTATATTTTCAGGGTAAAGAGCATTTAATCTCGCTTCTTCGGCGACCGAGAGATACATCTTCAAACCCTCGGCATAGTCTGCCAAATCCTGACCTGGCCCGGTGTATTTGTTCATAGGGGCCCAAAAGGCCACAATCATACCTATATGGCTTGCAACTGTAATAATCAAAATAAGTGCTTTTTGTTCTTCAGAATTTCCCAGCCAAAAAACAAGACTCATTGTGACCAATGCAATCAGAATTGCATTTCTTTTGATTATTCCGTTAAGCGAGAAAAACATATCCTGTTTGGACTCGACCAGCCTTTGAAGCTTTGCAGAGCTTGATAGAAAATTACCGGACATAGCATAAGCCTGACTTCTTTGCGAAGACTTAAAGCCGCCATTTGGGATCTCTACGCGCGGCCCATCATCAAAAATATTCTGCATGGTCAGAACATAAGAGTTCGCGTTATCTGATAAGGCTTTTTTCTTTTGCAGAATTGTATAGCTTCCATCTTCTGAGATTGCGATATAGCCTTTCATGGCTGTGTGGATCAGCTCTGCTGTAAAACAAACCTGATCGAATCCCTGCCGCCAGATATAGCGCAAAAAAGACGGCGTTATCCCTGTAGGAATATCAAAGCGCGGGACAATTGTTCCGGAAGTGTCGTCTCCGTACCGTTGCCACATAACTAGAAGGTACGTAAACAAGAGCATTGTCCCGAGGATAAAAACAACCCATGCCTTATTGTCTTCCAGAAAGTAAAGTGCCTTATCAAATCCTGTCGGGGCAATAAGGACACCTTTTGCAATACCGGCAGCAACAGTTATACCTTCAAAGCGCCCGAGCGGTATTTTCGTTTGTGCAAAATAGTCATTTTGAGCAATCTCCTCGAAGTAGTTCTTCCCCTGTTGGCCGAATGTTCCTGTATAGGCAGCGGCCCGAATAACTTTTGCCCCCTCAGGAAATCTAACCTGAATGGACGCTGATTCAATACGAAAATCCCAACTGTTCCCCGTAACATTCCAATAAAGCTCATCCACATCATCAAAATATCCTATGGCATTCCTGACCTTATAAGTAATTACATAGACATGCTCGCCGATAGATACGTATTGATCTTTATTACCAATATAAATACGAGTCCCGTTGCTCATGGGCTGCGTATGATACTCTTCCGGCTCCCCATCGCGGCGGATATCCAGAACGGATATCGGTGCTGAAACCTGATTTCCGAAACGATCTTTATATTTTTCAGGGATGTCTCGAAAAATGCCGCGTTTAATCTGGGCATGTTCGGAGATTACCCGTATATATTCCGTAACCAAAACATCACCGCTTGTGTCAATTGTAGCGATGACGTCAAATGATTTTATAACTTCCTCTGCACGGGCAACTTGCGCCGCGGTAAATTGAATGACACACAGTGCAAGAAGCAGAAGAAATTTTTTCATGTTAATTAAAGCTCACCTTTTGGACTTCACGATCCGCTTCGTTTTCAATTTCGAAGAATTCTTTTTTGGTAAAGCCCCCCATTCCCGCAATAATATTGGTTGGGAACTGGTCAATCATGATATTGAGATCCCGCACTGTTCCGTTGTAATAACGGCGTGACATCTGGATTTGCTCTTCAATCCCCGAAAGCTCTGCCTGCAAGTTGGTAAAATTGGCACTGGCTTTGAGATCAGGATAGTTTTCAGAAACAGCCATGATGTTTCCCAAGAGACTGGAGATTTGGGATTCTGCTTGAAAGCGTTCATCGCTGGAACTTGCATTCTGAGCGCGAGCGCGCATCGCAGTGACTTTTTCCAGAGTTCCGGATTCATGAGTCATATAGCCTTTAACCGTTTCGACCAGATTAGGAATAAGATCTGCGCGGCGCTTCAATTGAACATCAACACCTGAGAATGATTCCTCCGCCATAGCGCGTTTTTTTATCAAAGCATTATAGATACTAACGGCATAGACTACGCTAAAGCCAATGAGTGCGAACAGCCCGAGTGTTGCAGACATACCTTTGTCTCCTTTTCAAAAACAGATGAACTCTATTAAAAAATTATATTGCAATATATAATATTAAATTAACCATATATATTAAGCGAGTTTTTGCTTAATAATTGTTCCTGCTTTGCCCATATCGAGCTGACCGGCATATTTGGCTTTTAACTCACCCATAATCTTGCCCATATCTTTGATACTATTGGCGCCTGTAGCGGCAATCAAATCAACGATGACGCCTGCAATCTCTTCTTCCGAGAGCTGCGCGGGCAAGAATTTTTCTATAATTACGATTTCCGCTTCTTCTTTTTCAGCAAGTTCCGGTCTGCCGCCGTCTTTATACATTTTGGCAGATTCTTGGCGTTGCTTAATCATGCCCTGCATCAGAGAGAGAATCTGCGAATCGTCGATTCCGTCCATGTTCCCTTTTACACGGGCTTCAATATCCTGCTCTTTCATTTTTGAGATGACCATACGGACCGTATTCAAGGTCATTTCATCCTTGGCTTTCATGGCCTCTTTCAGGCTAGCATTCAGTTCTGCGCGTTTGGATGCAATTTCTTGTGACATGTTATCGATTCCTCTTGTGTTCCTTCACGGTTCTGTCTATAGACTAATTTCCTAGTGCCCCACGAAAAACAACTTAACACACGAGCGCTAGAGATGACTAAATCCACTGACAGTACTACCCCGAAACAGCCGCCGAACGCAACAGCGGCTATTGTTTTATCCGATGGAACTATAATCTGGGGTATAGGATTTGGAGCCGAGACAAAAAATGTCGGCGAAATCTGCTTTAATACCTCCCTGACAGGCTACCAAGAGATTATGACAGATCCCAGCTATGCGGGCCAGATTATTACCTTCACCTTCCCCCATATCGGAAATGTCGGGGTTAATCCTGAAGATATCGAAACCATAAACCCGTTTGCACGCGGCATTATTGTTCGCGAGGCTGTGACAGCTCCGTCCAACTGGCGTTCGACCCAGCATTTAGACGCATGGATGAAGTCCCACAATATTCCGGGGATTTGTGGCGTTGATACGCGTGCCCTGACACGTCGCATTCGTGATCTTGGTGCCCCAAACGGTGTGATCTGCGTCAACTTTAAAGGCGAGTTTAATATCCCTGCCCTTCAAGCTGAAGATGCGGGATGGTGCGGGTTAGACGGTCTGGATTTGGCCAAAGAAGTTACATGCTCACAACGCTACGATTGGACCGAGAGTCTATGGCGCTTGGGTGAAGGATATGGTCAACAAACCAATCCGCATTACCACGTTGTGGCTATGGATTTCGGTGCGAAGCGTAACATCTTGCGTTGCCTTGCCGCGTCCGGATGCAAAGTTACTGTTGTTCCTGCGGAAACATCCGCAGAAGATATTCTGGCGTTAAAGCCTGATGGTGTCTTTTTATCCAATGGCCCCGGAGACCCTGCGGCGACGGGAGCTTATGCAGTCCCAACAATTAAAACACTTCTTGATAAAAATATTCCGATCTTCGGCATTTGTCTGGGGCATCAGATGTTGGCTTTGGCCCTTGGCGGCAAGACGACCAAAATGGATTTGGGGCATCGCGGCGGAAACCATCCTGTTCAGGATTTAAAAACAGGTAAGGTTGAAATTACGTCGCAAAACCACGGATTCCATGTGCTCCCTGAGAGCCTTCCTAAAAATGTCGAGGTCACACATATCTCGCTCTTTGACAAAACCAACGAAGGTATCCGCGCGACGGACAAACCTGCTTTCAGTGTGCAGTATCACCCCGAAGCCTCCCCTGGCCCGGAAGACAGTCACTATCTCTTTGACCGTTTTATCGAGATGATTGCCGACCATAAAAAGAAAAAGGCGGCGTAAGCGATGACTAAAAAACTGATTGCAGGATTTCGTGAGTTTAAAAAAGAGACGTATGAAAACGGCTCTGGGTTGATGCCTCGCCTTGTGAAGGATGGGCAGTCACCTGATTACTTTATTATTTCTTGTATCGACTCGCGATCAAATCCGGGGACAATCTTTCGTCCAGATCCGGGGACATTTTTCGCGCATAAAGCGATGGGAGCAATTGTTCGCCCTTATAAAAAAGGGACTGCTTTGGCTGCTGCTCTACAGTTCGCTCTTATTCACAACAAGGTGCGTGAGCTAATTATATTGGGGCATACAGGATGCGGTGCGATCAAAGCATTGATTGAGCGTATCAATGACGATGAAATTACCAGTTTTATTGATGTGGCTCAGCAAGGGCTTCAACACGCGCAAAACAGATGTGCCAATGTGTGCACGCATGATGAGCTGACACGCTATGCCGAAGAGGAAATTGTGCTTGAGAGCACACGTAACCTCAAGACCTATCCGAGTGTTGTTAAGGCGCTTGAAACAGGACAAGTCACTATTCGTCCGTGGTTGTTTGATATGGAGAGTGGAGAGTTGCTTGAATATTGCGAAGACCAGAAAAAGTTTTGCCCGATAACAGATCATTAGAAAATTTATAAAGAGAAGCGATAGAGAAGATGCCAAAACGTACAGACCTAAAATCCATTCTGATTATCGGCGCAGGGCCGATTGTAATCGGGCAAGCGTGCGAGTTCGATTACTCAGGTACGCAGGCTTGTAAGGCACTGCGCGAAGAAGGATACCGCGTAATTCTAGTTAATTCCAATCCAGCGACAATCATGACTGACCCAGGCCTTGCCGATGCAACGTATGTCGAGCCGATTACGCCGGAAGTTGTTGCTAAAATTTTGGAGAAAGAACGCCCTGATGCGTTGCTGCCGACTATGGGCGGGCAAACTGCTCTTAATACGGCTTTGGCGTTGTCCAAAAACGGAACATTAAAACGCCTCGGGATTGAGCTGATCGGTGCGAATGAAGATGCCATTGAAAAGGCAGAAGATCGTCAAAAGTTTCGTGACATCATGGATACGCTGGGTCTTGAAAGCCCGAAGAGCGAAGTCGTCAATACCCTACAACAGGCGATAGAGGCTCTGCCATTTATCGGCCTTCCTGCGATTATTCGTCCGTCTTTCACATTGGGCGGCACTGGCGGCGGAATTGCCTACAACAAAGACGAGTTCGAGAAAATCGTCAAAGAAGGCCTTGATGCTTCTCCGATCAACGAAGTGTTGGTTGAAGAATCCGTTTTGGGGTGGAAAGAATACGAGATGGAAGTTGTTCGTGATAAAAACGACAACTGTATTATTGTGTGTTCTATTGAAAATATTGACCCGATGGGAGTTCATACTGGTGACTCCATTACTGTGGCCCCTGCCCTGACATTAACCGATAAAGAATATCAGATCATGCGCAATGCTTCATTGGCTGTACTGCGAGGAATTGGTGTCGAGACAGGCGGGTCTAACGTTCAGTTCGGGGTCAATCCTGAAAACGGACGCATGGTTGTCATTGAGATGAACCCACGCGTATCGCGATCATCTGCTTTGGCATCTAAAGCCACAGGTTTCCCGATTGCCAAGGTGGCGGCAAAGCTTGCGGTTGGGTACACTCTTGATGAATTGGGGAACGACATTACAGGTGGGCGTACTCCTGCATCATTTGAGCCGACGATTGATTATGTTGTGACCAAGATTCCGCGTTTTGCGTTCGAGAAATTCCGCGGCACTGATCCGAAATTGACAACGGCGATGAAATCCGTCGGTGAAGCAATGGCCATCGGCCGCAATTTCGAAGAGAGCATGCAAAAGGCTTTGCGCTCTTTGGAAAAAGGTCTCACAGGGTTTGATGATATGATGATCGGCGGGACTGATACACCGCATCCTGACCAAATTCGTGCAGCATTGGCGAAACCTACACCGCAACGCCTTTTGTATGTTGCGCAAGCCATCCGTATCGGCATGAGTCTTGATGATATCTATGCTATTACAAAATACGACAAATGGTATCTGGAGAGGATTAAGCATATTGTTGATACGGAGAATGACGTAAAGACACATGGACTACCGATCAGCGGTGATGGCTGGATGAAATTGAAATCCATGGGATTTTCGGATGCGCGTTTAGCTAAACTGGTTGGCGTTAAGGAAGAAGCCGTGACCCGTGCACGTCACAAACATCATGTGCATCCTGTCTATAAGCGTATTGACTCCTGTGCTGCTGAGATTCCCTCAGATACGGCCTATATGTACTCAACTTATGAAGGTGACGGATTCAACGAACCTGCATGTGAAATGGCTGCGTCCAATAACAAGAAAGTTGTTATTTTGGGTGGTGGGCCGAACCGTATCGGGCAAGGGATCGAGTTTGATTATTGCTGTGTACATGCTGCCTATGCCTTGAAAGAGGCGGGTTTCGAGACCATCATGATTAACTGTAATCCTGAAACTGTCTCAACAGATTATGATACATCTGATCGCCTGTATTTCGAGCCACTTACACCCGAAGATGTCATCGAGTTAATTAAAGCCGAGAGTAAAAACGGTGAAGTTTTGGGTGCAATTGTCCAGTTGGGTGGCCAAACGCCATTGATGCTCACCAAACACTTGATGGCTGCGGGTATTAAAATTCTAGGAACTGATCCTGACTCGATTGATATTGCCGAAGACCGTGAGCGTTTTCAAAAGCTGCTACATCAACTCAAACTCAAGCAACCGCCGAACGCGCTCGCGACCTCTGTCAAAGACGCCTATGAAAAGGCTGAAACATTGGGCTTCCCGATCGTCATCCGTCCATCTTATGTACTGGGCGGTGCTGGTATGGAGATTGTCCAGACCATGGAAGAATTGCAGCGTTATATCTCAACTGCTGTGCGTGTATCAGGATCCTCCCCTGTTCTACTTGACAGATATCTGTCGGGAGCAATTGAGGTTGACGTCGATGTGCTCTCTGACGGAGAAGATGTCTATGTCACCGGTGTCATGGAACACGTTGAAGAGGCAGGTATTCACTCAGGGGATAGTGCGTGTGTGCTTCCTCCCTATTCTCTTCCTTATAAAACTGTTCGTGAAATTGAAAAGCAAGCCGAGAAGCTCGCGCGTGCATTGAAAGTCAACGGGCTGATGAATGTTCAGTTTGCTGTGAAGCGTAATAAGAACACGGGTGAAAATGATGTCTTTATTATTGAGGTAAACCCTCGTGCGTCCCGTACTGTGCCGTTTGTTGCGAAGGCTACGGGTGTTCCTGTTGCCAAGATTGCCGCGCGTGTAATGGCGGGTGAAAAGTTGTCTTCCTTTAAGTCCCTTCTGAAAGGTATGACGACAGATCATATTGCAGTTAAGGCTCCTGTGTTCCCGTTCTCGCGTTTCTCGGGCGTTGATCCGCTCTTGGGGCCTGAGATGAAATCAACGGGTGAAGTGATCGGACTTGATCGTGAGATCGGTCATGCGTTTGCCAAGTCTCAACTTGGCGCAGGTATCAGAATTCCATCTTCAGGTACAGTCTTTTTATCTGTAAAGGACTCAGATAAAGCAGAGTTAATTCCTTTGGCTAGAGATTTGACCGAGATGGGCTTTAAGCTCGTGGCAACCGGCGGGACTTGTTCTTACCTCAAAGATGAAGGTTTGGAAGTTACGCGCATTAACAAGGTGATGGAAGGTCAGCCGCATATTGCGGACGCTGTGATTAACGGTGAAATCGATCTGATTATCAACACAACCAAAGGCGCGCAAACCGTTGTGGATGCGTTCTCGATCCGTCGCTTGGCGCTTATGCATAAAATCCCGTATTACACGCTGATTACCTCGGCGCGGGCGGCTGTTCTTGCCATTCGCGCAATGCGCGCTAAGGATTTGGATGTCGAACCGTTACAATCCTATTTCTAAGACATGAGTAAGAAAGGAGCCGCAATTTGCGGCTCTTTTTCTCTTTATTTCATTATCTAGGCATCTGCCCATACGGATATAAAACTTTCGGACATTGCTTTTGTGCGTGCTCTGCCGGTTCTTTTGGAGTGCTTAGGCTTGCGGCCCATTGTCTAGAGATATCTAATCTGGAATGATTGTTGCGGTCTCTTTTTTCTTTTGCGTCCATGGAACCCTCCTTTTAAATATGAAAACTAACATTTTATAAAGTTTTTCCCAGAACAAATCAACAAAATTATGTTTGGGTTGATTTCCTTCCCCTAACTGGCTATGCTTACTTATTCCCGCCCGACAGTGAAATCAGGGCGGGTTCGTTTTTGTTAGAATTTAGAGGTTTTAAAATGGACAAGATCCCTATGACACAAGCCGGTTTTGATGCTTTGGAAAAAGAGCTCAAAAACCTAAAATCTGTCGAACGCCCTGCCGTGATTGAAGCTATTGCCGAAGCACGCGGTCATGGAGATTTGTCCGAGAATGCCGAATACCATGCGGCGCGTGAACGCCAGAGCTTTATCGAAGGCCGCATCAAAGAACTTGAAGCCGTTATATCCTCTTCTCAAATCATTGACCACACGTCTTTGAGCGGTGAAGTTGTCAAGTTTGGTGCCACTGTTGTGATCGTTGATGAAGAAACCGATGAAGAGATGAAGTTTCAAATTGTCGGGGCGTATGAGTCCGATGCCGATAACGGAAAAATTTCCGTGACAGCTCCTATGGCACGCGGTTTAATCGGGAAAGCGATCGGCGACTCTGTCGAAGTTCACTCTCCGAAAGGCCGCCGTTCTTACGAAATTCTGGAAGTTCTCTATATATAGCTTCAGGCTGCTAGTCCCTTGCCCAAAAACAGAGACATCCGTCTGGCGAAGCCGGACGGGTCTTTGAGAGGCTCGCCCTGAATAATCAAAGCCTGATCGAATAAAAGTTCCGCGGCGTCAGCTAACAACTCAAGTTGGGTTTTATCGACAGCCATCTTGTCCAATGATTTGATCAATGAATGATCAGGGTTGATCTCAAGAACAGGCTTTGCATTACTTTCAAATTGCTGATGGACTTTGAGAACACGCCCCATGTGCAAATCAACATCTGTTTCGCCAGCCACGAGACATACCGGAGAATCCGTCAGACGGTCGGAAATGCGGACGTTTGAAATACGGTCGGACAATCTTTCTGCCAAATATGCAACCAGACTTGCTCGATCTCTTGCCTCTTCGCTTTTGACATCGTTGTCATTCTGAGGCTCTGATTTTTCTGCATCGGGCAACGGGAATTTCGAGAGATCGATAGCCCCTTTGGTTACCGAGATAAATTTCTTACCTTTGAAATCCATGACGACAGGCAGCCAGAAATCATCAATTGTATCCTTGAGGATCAGAACTTCAAGCCCGCGCTTTTTCAGGCCTTCAATTTGTGGGGAATTGCGCAATGCTTCTACATTCTCTCCAGAAATATAGTAGATAGCATCCTGCCCCTCTTTCATACGTTTTATGTACTCATCAAGCGAGGTCAATTCTTCGCTCGATTGTGTTGTATAGAAGCGGCATATTTTAAATATGTATTCACGATGTTCAACGGCATCATACAAGCCTTCTTTAACGACTGCGCCGAATTGCTGCCAGAAGGCCGTAAAGGCCGTTTTATCATCGCGTGATAGTTTATCCAGATCACCCAGAATGCGTTTGGTTACACTTGATCTGATTTTGTGAACAATCGGATTTTGTTGCAGAACTTCACGGCTGATATTGAGTGGCAGATCCTCACTATCGATGACACCACGAATAAAGCGCATCCATGGATACATCAGACCTTCACAATCATCCGTAATAAAAATACGCCTTACATAAAGTCGTACAGAATGTTTCCGGCTTGGGTCGTAGAGATCAAACGGACGTAGTGTCGGAATATACAAGAGCGCCGTATAGTCTATTTTCCCTTCGGCGTGCCAATGTGCGGTGACAGAAGGCTGATCCAGTCCCATAGAGCCTGAAACCATGGCAAAAAATTCCTGATATTGCTCTTCGGTAATTTCTGATTTTGGACGCATCCAGATAGCTGATGCGCTATTTACAGGCTCAACCTCGTTTGTTCCGACATAGATCGGCAAATTGACGTGGTTGGAGTATGTTACAATGATACGTTTTAATTTTTCTTCCAGAAGAAACTCACTGGCATCATCTTTGATATGCAGAGAGATCAAAGTTCCGCATGGAGAGCTCAGTGCACTTTGCTCTTCTCCTGTGGCTTCGCGGATAGAAAATCCAGAAATTCCATCTGACTCCCATGCCCATGTGTCTTGTGCTCCTGCTTTTTTGGAGATGACAGTAACTTTATCTGCCGCCATGAAGGATGAATAAAATCCCACCCCGAATTGTCCGATCAAATTTGGAGTATTTCCGGTTCCCGCCTTTTTCAGTTGCTCCATCAAGGCGCGCGTTCCGGATTTGGCAATCGTACCCAGATTTTCAATCATCTCGTCTTTGCTCATGCCTATACCGGTATCACGGATTGTGACCATACGGTTTGTTGCATCTACATCGAGACGGATATCAAACCCGCCATGGCCCTTCAAAAGATCCGGATTGGCTATAGCATCATAGCGCAAGCGGTCACAGGCATCAGCACTGTTTGAAACCAATTCGCGGATGAAAACATCGCGATTGGAATACAGGGCATGCGTTACAATCTCCAACAGACGCGCAACGTCTGCACCAAAATTCATTGTGTGTATATCAGTCATACATGATTATTTAGCAAGGATAGAGATTTTGTCCAGAGAGGAATATGCCAAATCTTAATTTTACACAGGGTGACGATGGGTTGGCTCGGCATGAGCCGCTTTCTTGATGGTTTCTCTGGCTTTTTCTTCGGCCGATATAGCAACATCCCACGCCCCTTTTAACTTTGGGTGGTCTTTGACCAGCGTACGCAAAATTTCTAAATTATGCTGACTTTGTTCACCCACCTTTATACCGGGCAACGTATCCGAAATTGATGCTCCGAATGCTGAGGTAAATGCATCGTATAAATCCGGATCATTTCGAAGAGTTTTGGCAAACTTGCCGATCCCTGAACGTGAAATATCGAAGCTACTTCCCAAAATACTTTGCCTCAACAAAGCTTGAGTTGCCATATGAATGTGTTCTCTATCGTAATTTAAAAGCTCTGCAGCAGACTCAGCATTCGATATCATATTGGCAAGCTGGTATGCTCCATCCTTTATGCCCAAAATTCCTGAAATATAACCCCGCAGATATCTTCGATCTGCGAGGGTATGATCTCTTTTAGACGGATCTTCTGGCATTTTCCGGCTCATAAGCTAGTGTTTCAGATTTATATCTTTAGACCCTGCAGCAGGCCCCATTGACTTGCCGTCATGAGCCAGTGATTCTTGCAATGATCCAGATTCAGGGAAACGAACTGCTGTTCCGTTTATTGTCATCTCAAGAGCCGGTGTCGGCATTCTTGCCGTTGTCGCAAGATCAAGTGGCGTCATATGTGCATCGCTCACTTTAAGGGCGGTCATTGCCTTTAACAACAATTCAGATGCCTGAGTTGTCCCCTGTGTCATCCATACTTCAGTCATTTTAGTCCTCCGTTTTGTTAATCACGGACGACTAAATACACTCCGTGAACAACATCTCTTCCATCAAACCGGATGGCCAATGCTAAATTTTTGGCATTCCGGAACATATCAACTTTTTCTGGAGGAATCACGCTATTTAATTCCGCGACTGCTCCGCCCATCTGAACGATTCCAATAATGTTACGGGAAACATCCCATTCCACCCATTCAGGAATGTCCTGAAACTCGTGATCCACAACTAAAACGATGCGGTCATCGCGTTTCATGACCAACATATCTGCAACGATTGGGCCATTTGTTCCTATTAAAGGTTTTTCCGGCTCATTATCGCTCGTGCTTGTTGGTACGTGCGGTTTCTCCGCCCTCTTCCAACCACCAAGGTATAGGCAATATGTTAAAAAACGCTTTAAACTGGACATCTTTTCCTCAGGAATGGGCAAAAACTTCTTAGGCGGGGCGAATCAAAAGACTAACATTCTTATTTTCGATACTTAAAGTACCATAAATTTGGCAGTTTCAATATTCAAAAATCGCGCATGGCCATTTTATCAGAGCGACAAAATGGCTCAAACTTTCTGAGTTTTCAGAGTGTTATCAGATTCTCAAGGGCACCTGACTATTTGCGTCCCAAAATGACGATTTCCCACTGAAGGTTATAGCCATTGCATTGTTCCCTGACTCGATGCCGGATTTCTTCGCCGAGGGTTTCAAGGTCCGCCGCCGTTGCAGTTCCTGTATTGATCATGAAATTGGCATGGAGTTCAGACATTTGTGCACCACCAATTGTCAGTCCCCGCCCGCCAACTTTATCAACCAATTGCCATGCTTTTGTGCCTTCAGGCAGCCCTGCAGCCGCCAGGTCTTCCGGCTTCGGATTCTTAAATGTTGAACCCCCAGTTTGAGATCTTATCGGCTGGGTTTGTGATCTCTTTTCCCTGATATCGGTCATATGGCGTTTAATTTGCTCTGCATCACCTGCTCGCCCCTGAAGTGTTGCACCGACAGCAATCCACCCTTCCGGAATCTCTGAATGACGATAGCTCATTTTCATATCGTCCGCTGTCAGGAATTGGCGCATCCCTTTTTTGTCAATGAACTCTGCATTAACAAGAACATCCCGAATTTCAGAGCCGTAGGCTCCGGCATTCAACGCCAAGGCCCCTCCTATTGATCCGGGAATACCACACAAAAACTCTAACCCACTTATATTCTTATCCGCCGCAGCTTCTGCTGCATTCACATCCAGAACAGCAGACCCGAAATACATTTGGTAATCTTCAAGTTCCTTGATGACATTAAATTCACGTCCGAGACGAATAACAACGCCCTCAACTCCCCTATCGCGAACTATCGCATTCGACAGGACACCAAGTATATTGACAGGAATATTCCCGTTTACTTCAGATAAGAACTTTTGAAGGTCTTCGACATCGGCAGGTTTAAAAAGAATATCCGCCTGACCGCCTGTACGAAACCAGCCAACTTTTCCCAATGGTGCATTTATTGAATATCGTCCGCGAACTTCCGGTAAATCAGATTGGGACAGAAGATTTCTGGCAGCTTCACCCATTGACGACACCTTTTTCATTTGCATCCAGATTATCAGACCAGATTTCATCCAGTTCCTGAGGCAATTTATGCGCCCAGTATGTAATACTTCCCGCTCCCAGACAAATAACGACATCTCCAGGTTTTGCGAGTTCCGACACTTGCTGCGCCATTGTCTCCGCACCTTCAAGCGCTATGACGTGGCGGTGACCATGTGCTTTGATACCTTCAACTAAGGTATCTTTGTTTGCCCCTTCAATCGGTGTTTCACCAGCGGCATAGACATCCGCGACAATAACACTGTCCGCCTCATCAAAACAGGTGCAGAACTCCTCGAAAAGATCGTGAAGACGGGAGTATCTGTGCGGTTGAACGACTGCAATGATCCGCCCACCATTATCAGAGACAACCTGACGGCCGGCCTTTAAAACAGCCATAATTTCAACAGGATGGTGACCGTAATCATCCACAACCAACACACCGTTTGATACGCCTGTTCTAGTAAAGCGGCGCTTGACTCCCCCAAAATCGGACAAGGATTTTTTGATTGCACTTTCCGATATTCCCAACCGTGCGGCGGCGGCAATCGCAGCACACGCATTCTGGACATTGTGTTGCCCCATCATGGGGAGAAAAATATCTGTAATCGTGCGCTCTTGTTCATCCAGATAGACATGGCCTGCAATCACGACATCAAATGTTGATCCCAGAGAATTACTGCGTATATTATCTGCTCGAACGTCGGCTTGCTTGTTAAAGCCGTATGTCACAATCGTACGATTTGAGACCTCGGGAATAAGGCCTTGAACGACATGATGATCGAGGCATAAAATTGCTGTTCCATAAAACGGGATTTGTCGGATATAGAGCAAATAGGCTTCGCGCACATTCTCGAATGAACCATAATGTTCCATATGTTCTGGATCAATGTTGGTGACGATTGCCATCGTTGCGGGCAACCGCGTAAAAGATCCGTCACTTTCATCTGCTTCCACAACCATCCAATCGCCCTGCCCCAGTCGGGCATTTGTTCCATAGGCGTTAATGATACCGCCGTTAATAACAGTTGGATCAAGATCTCCAGATTCAAGCATTGCACCAACCAACGAAGTGGTCGTAGTTTTACCGTGCGTTCCTGCAATCGTGATCGTCCATTTGAGGCGCATAAGTTCCGCCAGCATTTCAGCGCGCGCAACAATCGGTAATTTTAATTCGCGAGCAGCTTTAAGTTCGGTGTTGTCTTGTTTGATCGCGGACGAAATCACAACGGCGCCGACATATTTTCCGTTTTCATCCTTGAGATTCTCAGGATCGTGCCCGATAGAAACTTTAATTCCCTTCGCCGCTAAACGCTCCGTATTGTAATTCCCAGAAATATCGCTGCCTTGTACTGTGTATCCCAATGATGCCAAGGCCTCGGCGATACCGCTCATGCCGATGCCGCCGATCCCCATAAAGTGAAGTGTTCCGATTTCGGGCGGGATATGCCGCATATTCTAAATTCCCTAGCTATTTGATTAAGATAGGTGAGATAACTCACTCCCCGCCTTTATTGCAAAATGACAGGAAAATCTCAATGTTTTTCGACGGGAATTTCTCTGGATATCAAGGCTTCCAGACGTTTAGCCGCATCCCGAATGCCGATTGTATGCGCTTTACGTGCCATATGTTCCAGCTTTTCGGGCGTTTCGATCAATTCCGTTAACGTTTTTGTTAACGATTCAACCGTAAGTGTTTTTTCTTCAACGACCAATCCCGCCTCTTCTTTTTCCATTTGGGCGGCATTATAAAGCTGTTGCTGGTCCCTGTTCCAAGGGAATGGGACATAGATTGCCGGACGCCCTGCAGCTGAGAGTTCGGCTATCGTGCTGGCTCCGGAGCGCGTAATCAATAAATGAGCTTTCGAGAGTATGTCCGCCATATCCGAAAAGAATGGTCTGACATCTGATCGAAATTGTTTTCCTTCATATGCTTGTTTGACCATCTCCAGATCATCTGCTCTGGTCTGATGGTATACAAACAAACGGTGATGCAATTCCGAAGGTAGAGCAGCAATAGCTTTTGGCACAATTTCAGCGAAACATTTTGCACCTTGTGACCCGCCAACAACCATCAGATAGAATGTGCCGATTGCAGGGTTCGGGTATGAAACAGTTCCAAGATGAGAAATATCCTTACGCACTGGATTTCCAGTCGTCACGCATTTTGAACACCATTCTGGTTTTAGTCCTGTGGTATGGCTCGCCGAAAGTGCCAGTCTCTTGGCATTAGGCGCCAAGAGTGCATTGGCCATTCCAAGAATAGCGTTTTGTTCATGAAGAATGGTAGGTATAGCGCGATGCTGGGCAGCAAAAACTGGTGGGGCAGACGGATACCCCCCGAAGCCTACAACGGCAGCCGGTTTCAAACGTGAGATTAAACCATGGGACTGAAGATAGCCGCGCGCTAATGCCAGAATACCCGAAATCTTTCCTTTTAAACCTGACGTGTAAGCGCCTGAAGCAATGACATAACGTTCGACAGATTGATCTAGCCCATCAAAATACTTCAAACCCCTCACATCCGTGGCAACAGCAACTTTATAATTTGCGGACAGCAGCTCTTCAGCTAAGGCACGCGCAGGGAAAACATGACCGCCCGTCCCGCCTGCCGAGAGCAGGATCATTTTTTTTTCGGGTTTTTGTTCAGGAGTTTTACCCATTTTAGCCTATATAGTTACACACGTGTCGAGAGCGATAAGCCTCTGCGGGCGATTGTGCGCTTTGTCTCCCGACGCGTCAAGCCCAAGACTACCCCCATGGAAAATCCCATAGCCAGAATGGATGATCCGCCATAGCTCAGGAAAGGTAACGTCATCCCCTTAGTCGGTAAAAGATGGAGACTTGATCCCATATGGACAAAGGCCTGCATGCCGAACATACATAAAATCCCCCCCGCCGCAAGAATGACAAATAAATCGGACGCCTCCATCATACGCGTAAATCCGCGCAGCAGAATAAAACCGTACAACCCGACTAACCCTAATGTCAGGATCATGCCGTATTCTTCAGCAAAAACAGAGAAGATAAAATCCGCATGAGCATCAGGAATGGTGTTCTTGACAGTCCCCTGTCCAGGGCCTGTCCCCAGCAAAAAGCCATTCGAAAATGCTTCAAGAGAGCGATCCACCTGATAGGTATCTGCTCCATCAGGGTTCATAAAGCGGTCAATCCTGCTTTGAACGTGACCAAAGGAGAAATAGATCAGAACAACTGATACCATCGAGAACATAACTAGCCCGACCAAATAGCGGAACGGAAGTCCGGCCAGAAAAGCTTGCCCCATGAACATACATGTCACAACTACAGTCATTCCGAAGTCAGGTTGGCTCAAAAGCAAAGTCACTACCAAAGCGTACATTCCGGCTGACAATGCATAACCGGGCATCTCCGGATTTTGTTTTTGATGAGAAATCAGCCACGCCGAGACAATTGCAAAAGACGGTTTGATAAATTCACTTGGCTGCAGAGAAAACCCGAACAAAGGAATCCATCTTTGCGCTCCTTTAATATCTGCCCCTACAAAAGGGACCAGAATCATCAGGAAGACAGAGATTGCAAAAACAATAATCCCGATGCGGCGTATGAGTTGGTGGTTCATGAAAGATATGACCAGCATAGAGATTGTCGCGGGGATCACAAAGATAATATGGCGCGTAATAAAATGGTTCGGGTCTGCACCAATACGTGTTGCCACAGCAGGAGATGCTGAGGCAACCAATGTAATTCCAATGACGATCAGACCCAATAGGCTAAATAGAATTCCTTTATCGACAGTCCACCACCACCGCGCCATTAGAGAGCGATCTGTGCGTTCGAAATAGGATGCGAGAGGTGTTGATGATAGACTCATTTCTTACTCCCCCACCATCGCGGAGTGATCCAGACTCATGACTAAAGACGAAAAGACTTCTCCTCTATGTTCAAAGGATTTGAATTGATCCCAAGACGCACAGGCAGGAGATAGCAAAACAACCCCTGCACCGCTTGTTCCAGGCAGGCTTATTCCGGCTTGCGCATCCATATGGGCCGCGCGCAACGCGACATCAAGCGTTTCGCAATATTCTGAAGCAACTTTCTTGTCATTAAGCCACTTACCGAATTCTTGTGCGGCCTCCCCAATTAAATAAGCCTTTTCGATGCGTGGCATGAACTCTTCCAGACCGCTCAATCCGCCCTCTTTGGCTTGCCCACCGATAATCCAATAGATGCGGCGGTAACAGGCCAGAGCTTTTCCTGCAGCTTCGGCATTTGTCGCTTTCGAGTCATTGATATAGGACACACCGTTGATATTTCTGACCAGATATTGCCTGTGCGGTAGCCCTGCAAATGTTTTCATATGCCCCATGATATGCTGCGGATCGATCCCGTATAACTGACGGATAATAGCATAGACACAGGCAACATTCTCATGGTTATGCTGCCCTTTAAGGGTGGGGAGATCATTCAAATCAGATACACTCAGAGGATTTCCGTCCCTTACTTCGAACAGAATACCATCTTCTACATAGCATCCTTGTGCCAGCTGTCTATTTGTCGATACGGGGATAACGGTCCATAACCCTTCCTCTACCAAGCGATCTGCGATTTCGGCGCAGGGCTTGGTATCTATGCAAATCACTGCTGTGGGTTTTCTTGCATCCAGCGGAGGATTGGCAAATATCTTTTCCTTGGCTGCAATATAGCCGTCCATACCGCCGTGACGTGCCAAATGGTCAGGTGTAATATTAAGCAAGATAACCCCGTAAGGAGAAAAAGACGGTGTTAGTTCGATTTGATAAGAAGAAAGTTCAAGACAATATGATCCGTCACCTCCCAAGGGTGCCATTTCCAAAACCGGCCTACCGATATTCCCGCCTATTTCCGTTGGACGAAACTGATTGAGGACATGACCTATCAAAGCAGTGGTTGTTGACTTGCCGTTTGTGCCTGTTACCCCAATAAAATCTGCTTCGGGCTTTGTTTTAAGGAGCAATTCGATATCGGAAATCAATGGGACAGAGACGGCAGCAGCTCTAACTGCAACAGGGTGAGGTACAGGATGGGTATGGGCTATTCCGGGCGACCAGAGGATAGCGCTTAGATTCTCAAGAGGTATGACACGCAAGTCTTTTACCAGAAATCCTTCGGCTTCCGCTGCTACACATTTATCTTCAGCATCGTCCCACACGCAAACCTCGACACCGGCATCCTGCAAAAGACTTGCCGAAGAAAGGCCTGTTTTTCCCAGCCCCATAACTGCAATCTTTTGTCCACGTAATGTCTCAAGGTTAATCATATTATTTCCTAACGCAGCTTAAGTGTCGAAAGCCCGATTAAAGCCAAAACCATGGCAATAATCCAGAAGCGGATTACAACGGTTGGTTCAGACCAACCTTTCTTTTCGAAATGGTGATGAATTGGCGCCATCAGAAAGACACGCTTACCGCGCAGTTTGAAAGAAGCCACTTGGATAATTACAGAGACTGTCTCCATGACGAATAATCCGCCAATGATTGCCAGAACCAATTCGTGTTTGACCATGATAGAGATTGTTCCCAACACGCCACCCATTGAGAGAGATCCCGTGTCGCCCATAAAAATCATGGCAGGCGGGGCGTTAAACCAAAGGAAACCCATAGCTCCGCCAACCAGAGCCCCACACAAGATGGCAAGCTCTGCTGTTCCGGGTACATAAGGAATTTGAAGATATTCGGAAAAGTCCACACGCCCTACCAGATAGGCAATTAAGCCGAAACATGCTGCGGCGATCGCCACAGGCACAATTGCAAGACCATCAAGACCATCTGTCAGATTTACAGCGTTAGATGCGCCAATCATGACCAGAATAGACCACAAGAAAAAAAAGTATCCGAGAGGGACAAAGAAATCTTTAAAGAATGGAATTGCAACATCTGTCTGGATGTCATCGGGTAAAACATAAACAATCCCGATTGTCGCAATCAAACTTATGATAGCCTGTCCGAGCAGCTTCTTTTTACTCGAAAGCCCGTCCGTGTTGCGCTTGGTGAGCTTCAGATAATCATCGACAAATCCGAGGGCACCAAAACCAACCATAACCAGTAATGCCATCCATACCAACAAATTGCTCCATTGCGCCCAGAGGAGCGTGCTGGTCGTCACTGAGATCAGTATCATCAGTCCGCCCATTGTCGGGGTTCCGACTTTTTTCAAATGGCTCTCCGGTCCATCATCGCGGATTGGCTGCCCTGCCCCTTGTAATGATCGCAGCCACGCAATCATGCACGGTCCCATATATAACGACATGATAAAGGCTGTCAGAACCGCACCACCTGTTCTGAAGGATACGTAGTTGAACAGGTTAAAAAAGATACTGATGTCTTTAAGTTCTGATAGCCATGACAGCATGTTAGGTTCCTTTTGATATTTTATTGGCTGCCTGAGACATTTTTTTAGGCATTTCCCGCAATGCTTCGACAACCATTTGCATTCTCGGGATTTCTCCACCGCCACGCGATCCCTTAACCAAGACCACATCACCCGGAACCAATACATCCGGAACGATTTGGGCCAATTCGGGAGCATTTTCCGTATGAGCGCCTCTATTTTGCTCAGGAATAGCATCATAGAGGTTTTTCATCAATGGTCCGCATGTATAGACCAAATCCACCCCTGCCGCCTGAAGCGGTAAAGCCAGATCTTTGTGGATTTGCGGGGCATTAGAACCCAACTCATACATATCTCCCAGAATGGCAATCCGACGCCCACCACGGCCTGGGTCAATCAAGGCCATCACTTTGAAGGCGGCCTCCATGGCAACAGGGGATGCATTATAGCTCTCGTCAATCAGAGTGATCGGATTGTTTTTGTCCCCTATATCAATATATTCGCGTTTCCCGCGACCGGCTGGAGGCTCGATCCCTTTCAGCGCTTCCGCGGCTTTTGACATGTCCTCGCCAATTAACTTGACGGCCAGCAAAACAGAGAGGGCGTTCAGGGCAATATGCTCACCGGCGTCTTTCAGCGTAAAGGAAATTTCTTCACCCAAAATTTTTGCGGTGATGCGTGTCCCGTTTGCTGCAATCAAGCAATCCTGTAACCATGCATCTGCCCCTTCCGTTTTCCCAAAAGAGAAAATTTTCTTGATACCACACTTTTGAGCGGCATCTTTCAAAACAGCAAATTGAGAGTTATCCTGATTGAGAATAGCGATTCCATGTTCATCCATACCGTCGAAAATTTCGGCTTTGGCTTTTGCGATTCCTGTTACCCCCTCAGGAAAGTGTTCAATATGAACAGGGGCTACGGTCGTAATAATCGCGACATGCGGTTTGACCATTTTCGTCAGAGGTGTAATTTCATTTGCGTGGTTCATGCCCATTTCAAATACGGCAAAGTCAGACCCTGCATGCATTCTGCTTAGAGACAAAGGCACACCCCAATGATTGTTGAGACTTTTCTCGGAGAAATGAGTTTGACCAAGTGCAGAAAATGCACGACCTAGCATTTCTTTTGTCCCTGTCTTTCCAACGCTTCCGGTAATACCAATGATTTTAGCAGCTGTGCGGTTGCGTGCGGCAATACCTAGGTCCTGCATGGCTTTGAAAGTATCTGCAACTTTAAGAATCTTATCCGCAGGCACACCCTCGACATCCTGATCTATAACCACCGCAACCGCACCATTTTCAATAGCGGCGCGTGCATATTTATGTCCATCAGTGCTATCTCCGCGAATGGCAATAAACAAGTCTCCTTGCTTGACGCTGCGGCTATCAATGGCAACTCCTGTTGCTATCCAGTCACCTGAAGCTATTCCGTTTGTTGCAGCGGAAGCTTCTGTGGATGCCCAAAGAGTGTTCGAAGATAAATGTGCGGTCATAATCAATGTACTTTCTGTTTGCGGCGTTGCACCGCGGTGGGATAGATAGGCTAGGAAATACGCAGAGAAAGAGAGGTAAGAAGAGTTGATTTAAGCAAAAACCTCCCCGAGAGCAGATTCAGCTTCTTCGACATCGTCGAAATGTTCAGTATGGGTTGCAAAGATTTGCCCTTGCTCATGCCCTTTTCCTGCCAGAACGAGGATGTCGCCAGCCTGCAACATTCTTACAGCCTCGCGGATTGCCTCACGACGCCCTCCAATATTGATGGCACCATCTCCCGCTCCATCCAAAATATCCTTGCGGATTTGACCCGGATCTTCAGAGCGTGGATTATCATCGGTTACAATTGTTATATCGGCCAAACGTGTTGATATTTCGCCCATTTGAGGGCGTTTTCCTTTATCACGGTCTCCGCCGCATCCGAACAGGCAGATCAGACGATTTTGCGCATGCGGGCGCAAAGCATTCAATATGTTTTCCAATGCGTCAGGTGTATGCGCATAATCAACATAAACTGCGCAACCTGTTGGGGCGCCTTTGACTAATTGCAGGCGTCCCGCTACTCCTGATATTTTTTCGACTGCAGAGAGGATTGCTGCGATTTTGAATTTGCCACCTACCATGGCAAGACCAATAGCGCATAGAATGTTCATTGCTTGGAATTCGCCAACCAGCGGTAGTTCAAGCATATGATTTTCACCGAAAATTTTTAAAGACAGTTTTTGCCCATGTGGTAAAATTTCCCGGGAAATCAACTTAATCTCATCACCTTTTCTACCGTATCCCCAGCATGTAATTTTCCGCTTCTGACATTCCGCTTTAATTACACCAAAATACTCGGTATCCGCATTCAAAACAGCAGTCCCGTTTTCACATAGTAACGTCGTGAATAGTCTCAATTTCGCGGCAAAATATTTATCCATAGTTCCGTGATAATCCAGATGATCACGGGTAATATTTGTAAAGGCTGCGGCAGAAACTTTAACACCATCCAAACGATGTTGCTCGATCCCAATAGAAGATGCTTCCATTGCCAGATTTCCAATATTTCTATCTGCCAACTCCGATAGGCGAGCATGTAACCATACCGGGTCAGGAGTCGTCATACCGGAGTAGTCTTCAATATCAGGCCCCAATATACCAAGCGTTCCGAGGGAAGCTGCGCGTTCACCCAATTTTTCCCAGATCTGGCGAACAAAATTAACGGTTGATGTTTTGCCGTTTGTTCCCGTTACGCAGACAATATTTTTAGGCTGGGTCCTGTAAAAAACAGATGCAGCTTCCGCCAAAAATTGGCGTGGGTTTTTGACTTCGATAACTTGAGCATTGCCGATTGGCCCAACATTGCTCCCTACCCCAACCACGATATATTTTGCACCCTTATCTACCGCAGCTTTAATGAAAGCCTTTCCATCATGATGCGCACCGGAAATGGCAACAAACATCGCGCCGTTTATAACCTGACGACTATCACTGGTAATCATTGTTATATCGGGAAGACTATCAACCATGTTATTCACCTCCCTTTTCAGATACAAATTGCATTAAAGGATCGGATATATCTACGGCATCCATATCCGGTTTCATTCCAAGAATTGAACCGACAGAGGAAACAATTTTACTAACTGCAGGCGCAGCCACCCATCCAGCAGTTGCATACCCATAACTTTTTGAATTCGGATTTGGCTCATCCACCATCACAAGAATGGCGTATTTGGGATCATCAATCGGAAACGCGCCAACAAAGGTAGCAATACGCTTTCCGGCGTCGTAACGACCATGCACGTTCTTTTGGGCAGTTCCTGTTTTTCCACCAATTTCATATCCGTCTACATCAGCTTTTCTTGCTGTTCCGTGAGAGACAACAAGTCGCATCAATTGACGCATTTTCAAAGATGTTTGCTGGGAAATAACTCGAGTGCTTGCGATAGGTTCGTTTTCTTGCTTTACAAAATGGGCATTAACCTTAATTCCACCATTGACAATCGCACTCGTTGCTGTAACGAGCTGCATCGGCGACACGGCAATACCATGCCCATAAGATGCTGTCAGTGTATTGATCTCACGCCATGGGCTAGGAATAATCGGACTTCCGACCTCATCAATATCCAATGTCATTTTGGACATCAACCCCAGATCATCATAGAATTTCTTCATGCTATCCGTTCCAAGATCCTGTGCCATATGAACAGTTCCGATATTTGATGACACCATAAAGATCTCAGGAATGGACAATGGCCGCTTTTCAGGATGGTAGTCATGAATAGTATGCCCCGCCATTCTTACAGGCTCCGTTGTGTCATATTTTCGAGAGAGTGGAAAATTTTTCTTTTCCAACAAAGCTGCTGTTGTGAAAATCTTGAACGTTGACCCAAGCTCATACATACCCAGTGTCAGGCGATTAAACATTTCCGGAGAACTTGCATCCGCGCTTGGCGTATGAGGATTAAAATCAGGCAGCGATGTTGCTGCAAGAACTTCTCCCGTGTGCACATCCATCAAAATTCCCACTCCGGCCTTTGCCGTAAAGGATTTCATAGCTTCATAGACTTCGCGACGCAAAATATGTTGTAACCGAATATCCAATGTCAGCTGCAATGGACGATCGGATGCCTTCAGCAGATTATCAAAGCTGCGCTCAATACCTGCCTGTCCTTTGCCATCAATATTCGAATAGCCAACCACATGAGATGCCAGATCCCCCTGTGGGTAGAAACGGCGGTAATCATAGTCAAAAACAAGACCTGGCTCCCCTATTTCAAGAATTTTCTTTTGCTCACCAGGGGTCAGATTTCTTTTAATCCAGACGAAGCGTTTCTCGCTTTGCAGTTTCTTCAGCACTTCGCCATAGATCATATCCGGAAATATCTTAACCAGTCCCTTGGCGGTATCAACAGGATTAAGAATTATTTTCGGATCCGCATGCAACGAGGCCGTTTTTAACGATGTCGCCAACAACACTCCATTGCGATCAACAATATCTGCGCGAAATTTTGAGTCATGGTCACCCTCTCCGGCATCAGCCTGCGGTGCTCCAATATAACCCTCCGTCTCATCAAACAATCCTTGAATAATTGTTGCATCGACAACACGCACCATCACAGCGCCGTAGAAGAACAGAAACATCATGACCAGCAATACAATTCGGCCACGAACCAAATCCAGGTTCCCGCTTTTTTCACCCATAATACGAATTGTTAATCTGGAGAATGGGGACTTTCTACTCATCAACCCCTCCGATTTGGCTCAAGACAGATTGAAAGTCATTCGTAGAACCTGATGATTTTGCCTCAGAAATTTTAACTTCCGGCGTATCTCGCAAAACACGCTTTTGTGCAAGATTTTTTGGCTTGGAGACAGGATATGCAGCGGGCACAATTCCCAATTCTTCATTGACTTGCCTTTCCGGCACAACATTTGCATTCTTCAAAATATCTTCCGGCTCGATCCGCTCCATAGAATGCAAATATCTCTTTGCCAGACGCTCAAGACGATCAGGCCTATTCAAATAATCCCACTCCGCTTCCAGAACACGGATACCCTCTTGCTCACTTACAACTTGCTGCTTGATTACACGCTGCTTGCGCTCGAGCATCTGGACCTGCTGAGATACCCAGAACAAAGAAACACCCGAAAGAACCGCCATTAAAATGGCTACCATTGTCGAAAGACGAAGAACAAATCTTTTCATACAGCCCTCCTTATTCCGACACGCATTTTTGCAGATCTGGACCGTGGATTGATTTGGAGCTCATGCTCGGACGGGAGTACAGGCTTTTTGGTAACCAGCGAGAAGCTGAGCCTGTGTTGCGATGATGAACCCGCCATATTCGGCAGGTGCCGCGAGGGAGACGGAGCAGGCTTCGCCCGCTCGTTGAGGAAATTTTTAACAATACGATCTTCCAAAGAATGGAAGGTCACAACAATCAGACGACCATTTTCACTCAAAACATCCTCGGACGCTTCAAGAACGGTTTCAAGCTCTTGAAGCTCCTCATTAACCGCAATTCGCAAAGCCTGGAATGTTCTGGTAGACGGATCAGATTTATCTTTTTTTGAAAACGGCAGAACAGCGCGCACAATTTCCGCCAACTGGAATGTGGTTTCTATTCTTTGCTCGGCACGCTTTCTAACGATAGCTGCGGCGATACGGCGAGAGTGACGCTCCTCCCCATAGAGATAAATAATATCGGCCAGATCTTTTTCGTCCATATGATTGACTAAATCAGCTGCCGTCTTACCGCCAGAGCGATCCATACGCATATCCAGAGGCGCATCAAAACGGAACGAAAATCCACGATCTCCCTGATCGAACTGCATGGATGACACCCCAAGATCAAGAATAACCGCATCCACTTTAGCAATACCGCGTATAGCCAGCTCCTCACGAAGATTGGAGAAACTATTTTTGACAAGAATCAGCCGATCCCCATACTTTTCAGACCATTCAGAAGCCATTAAATGGGCGGTCTCATCACGATCAAACCCAAGAACTTTACAAGCGGGCTCCACATCCAGAATGGCACGCGTGTATCCGCCAGCCCCCAGCGTACAATCCACATAGACCTCACCAGCCTTCGGCTCGAGATACGCCATAACCTCCGGCAACATCACAGGGAAATGGGGGGACGATTTATCCATTACACATCCTCCTTCGACAAGCGCGGCAACGTCAGGTTTTCACGAATAACATTACCCCTCGCCTCTGCGCGGCGCGCCTCAAATAATCCCGCATCCCAAATCTGGAATTTCTTACCCAACCCAACAAAAGCAGCCCCATCATGAATTTTCGCATAATCAAGCATCGATTGAGGCACATTTATACGACCCTCAGCATCAAACGCGCACTGGACAGACTCAGCAAAAATGGCCGTCGCAATATCATCCTGCTGATCAGAGAACATATCGAAGTGATCAAGACGCAAGGACATCTCCTCCATCGTTCCAAAATCAAAACCTTCGATACATGGGTGATTAGTCGCCTTAAAGAGAACGACACCCTGAAAATTCTGCCCCATCAATGTGGCACGAAACGGCGCCGGAACTGACATCCGACCCTTCTTGTCTACCTTGTTGACATATGTTGACAGAAATAATGGCATTTAGTGTGCTTCGCGCGCTGACATGGGATTTAACCCCTTCTTAATGGGATAGCATGGGAATTCATGGGAAGTCAAACAAATCAGCGGTTTTTCCACCAAATAGCTGGGGAAAATCCTGTGGATAAATCTGTGCAAAAAGGCAGGACTGCCCCGTGACAAACCTGCTAAAAGGAAAATTTTTTATGAAAATATGCCAGCCGGTCTATAAGCCGGATTCTGTACTCCGAAGAGCGAGAACCATTCATCTGGGATTTGCGTTACCACAAACCTCTAGCAACCTACCCGGGCAACGATCCGGAAACGGATCATTTGTCGCCCCTATTTGGTCTTGCTTCCGGTGGGGTTTGCCGTGCCTGTCCATCACTGGACGAGCGGTGCGCTCTTACCACACCGTTTCACCCTTACCTGATCCTGTTATCCTTTTTCAAGGCAGGCCATCGGCGGTTTACTCTCTGTTGCACTTTCCGTCAGGTCACCCTGCCCGGTCGTTAACCGGCACCGTGTTTCCGTGAAGTCCGGACTTTCCTCCCGCATGTGCAGGCGGTCCTCCGACCAGCTGGCGGAGGGACTATAACCACTAATTCAGCTGCTCGTCAAATCGGAAACATTTAGACATTAGAAGTTTAAGGCGAACCACTTTCATCCACCTGCCCCAAAAGAGACAACAGGGCCATACAGGTCTCCTCATCCAGCACCGGACAACCAAACGATTTCGGGACGTAATGACGGCGGAATTCTTGCAACAAGACATCCATTGGGACATCGTCAGAATATCCGAATTTTATCATACCTTCATAGAATTTGGTGGGGTGGTCCAGAAAATCCTGCGGCGAGTACTCCTCGTTACAGGCAATTTGCGGCATGAGTCCTATTCCGTTTATTTCCAGCTTTCTCCACGGGAATTTTTCTCCCGGGTCTTTTTTCCGGCCCGGAGCAATATCCGAATGCCCTAATATATTTCTATCAGGGATAGCCCATCTGGTTCTGATATCAGCAATCAAGCCAATCAGCGTATCAATCTGCACCGGAAGAAATTCTTCAAAATTATATTCATGACCCGAATTCCAAATTTCAATCCCTATAGATGCGGAGTTCATGTCACAAATATTCTTCCATCTTGACACGCCTGCATGCCATGCACGCTTATCCTCTTCGACAAATTTATAGATTTCCCCTTCCTCTCCAATCATATAATGCGGGGAAATACGCCCAACTCCATCTTGCGGGGCGACCTCGAGAAAGCGCTCCTTGGCATCTTCTGCGGTTTTTGTCCCTGTATAATGGATGATGATATATTCGACAGACATGCCGCTTTGCCGTTCATTCCAGTTCAATGATGGCACCTCAAAAATCATACCCAACTCCTTGCCTCCCATTTCGTTTTAACCTCTCGTTAACACTCAGGGGCATTTTTTTCAGTTTATCGCATTCCAAACAAAGAACCTATCCTTAAGTAACCTGTTATTAAATAAAATGTTCTCTAATGAAGGTTGAACCCTGAGGAGATCATGGATTCATTCAAGAATTTTTTTGCAGTTATATTCAAAGGGGATTCTAGCGAGAATTACCCGCTACTTCTGACGTTTGCATATGTCTTTGCATTGTCAATGATTGCTATTTTTACATTTGTTTCGCACTCCATTACAAACTATATCAGTGATACACAGCTCGAGCGCGCAGAGATTACATACCAATTAAGGTCCCAAAGCATCCTCGTCATGGAAATCTCGAGATATGCCAGCGATTACTATAATGACTCTATGAGGTATGATTACATCTTCATGAAACAATCTATCGAGAAACTTGAAAGCTCCTACGACGAAGTTGTTTCGTATATCAATACTCCTGACGGATTTGATGTTGGCTACGCCAAGGAAACACTGGGAAGGTATTATTTCAAAGAAGGTTTTTCGATTTCTGAAAAAATGTCTTTATACATTAAATTCTCGAAAGAATTTTCCAGCTTTAGCGAAACCAGCTCTTCTCATGAACGGCAACGCGTTCTTGCTCAACTTAATGGCGGTCAGGATCGCCTTCTTATAGAACTTTTGAATGCAGCGCAGGCTGATTTTCAAAAGGAGACGATTGATGAAATTCAGTCTATTATGAACATCCAGCTCTATATGTCCGGAGGAATTATCTTCGTCATTCTTCTTGAGGCCTTGTTTATTTTCCGCCCTATTATCAAGAAGCTTGATGAGTATCATGTCACAATCATTTCACAAGCTATGGAAGATACTTTGACGGGGCTGAATAACAGGCGAGCATTTTACAAGCAGTCAGAAGCCTTCTTTGAAAAGGCTCAGGCTGAAAATAAGCCTTTTACTGTTGTATTATGCGACCTTGATAAATTCAAATCCGTAAATGATACTTATGGGCATGAAGTCGGCGATGAGGTTTTGAAACATTTCGCAAAGACCCTAAAATCTGCCCTGCGCCCCTTTGATATTGTGGCTCGCCTTGGTGGAGAAGAGTTTGCAATTATTCTCGGAAACACATCCCCGAAAGCCGCATCACACATTCTGGATCGCTTGCTGGAAATTGTAAGAAACAATACCTGCTCTTATACGCTGAATGACGGCACACAAGGCTCTTTGAAGTACACAACGAGTGTCGGATATTTTGTTTGCCATCCTCAGAAGATGCTGGATCTCGACACATATTTACGTTATGCGGATTTGGCGCTTTATGAAGCTAAAGAAGGCGGACGTGACAGGCATGTCCGCTACACCCCAACACCCAAGCATGACGAAAAAGATGGATCAACAACAGAAGAAAACTGTACACCTGCAGACACATCAGGTGAGGAGAACAAAGTCCGTTTTTCTACGCGCGCAAGCGATCAGGCTAAACAGCCCGCCTAAAGCTACTCAAACACATGACTTCCAATATTTTTATAGGGAGGACTAAGCAGCCCACTTAGGCGCAAATCCCATCATACCAATCCCCATAGCCATTTGTGGCGGCCGGATCTTATATGTAATGCCCGCATTGTGAAGCGGTGACTTGAATGGAGAAACCATCGCTCCAAACAACTCGTTTAGAACAGATGAACCACCCACTTTTACAGATTTTGAATCATAATAATGAGGAATATTCGCAGCCGGACGCGTCATCATGGAGGCATCCAGTCTGAAGGCAGTTTTGGGCAAGTTATGCTGGTCCTGCCCCCAGCTCTGGTAGAGATTGCGGGTCTGTTCCAGACCCCACCTGCCTTGGCGACAAACAGAGTCTGCCGCATCGCGGAAAATTTTGTCTTTGCCGCCCATCGCCATCACAGACGGTATTTTCATTTGTGGGGCAGTATATTTCATTGCAGGCTTCGCCACTTCGATAGAATGCGTTGTAACGTCTTGGGCATTCTTAACTATAGCCAATGCAGATAGTCTTTTTGAAGAGAACAGCATATCATTTGCTACAACAGTGTTACGAGCGGTGACAAAGGAGCTTGCCAAAGCAGCATCTGACGGTGCAGTTCCGGTCCAGACCGTTCGCAACTCAGGAAGATGTTTGTTTGGTTTCGACAGACTCATATCTATTTCCTATCTAAAAAATATATATACCTATATATCTCTATGCAAGTAAAAAAGGACGACCAATATAAATTGGCCGCCCTAGCTTGCTCTCTTGAAGAAAAACTATAATATTCAATTTCTTACGGATATTTACCTTAATTCCGGTTTTGGTTGCGGAAGAGGTGCTCTCCGAACTCCAGCCATCATGGCAAACAAGGAGCTCAACCTTTTCCCTTTATAAGGGACTTTCATGACAGCCATCGCCGCCATCAGTTTATGAACCCATAACTTACACAGTGTCGCGCCGGAAAATGTACCCGCAATCACCCATTCCACCCCCCTAAAGGCAGATCTCAGGGATGGGGTTTGGGCATAGTGAGCGTTCCTAAACGCATTACCTGCGACAGTTTTTGGACCTAACTTTCTATATATTTTATTTGGTTTTTTCATACTCGAATCATACCATTTCGAAGCCTGACTTTGCAAATTCCGAAACGGGAAAATCAGCACTATCAAACTGATTTTATTTAATAAAAAAATTTAAAAACAATTCTTATAATTTAATACCCACCCCTTAACACAGGCTGCCTCGCAGCCTTAACTTCATCTAATCTGCGCCTTGGGGTTGTTTTCGGATTCTGATGAATTTCTTCTGCTTTTCCGCTGCGGCTGTCCTCAGCTATTCCCCTCATCACATCCACAAAGATATCAATCGCCTCTTTGCTTTCCGTCTCTGTCGGTTCAATCAGCATTGCTCCCTGAACAACAAGAGGAAAGTATACGGTCATAGGATGGATACCGTTTTCAACCAAAGTCTTTGCAATATCCAATGTGGTAACTCCCTGCTCTTTCTGGATTTTGTCCGTCAGAAGGCATTCATGCATACATGTTTTGTCCCCGAACGGGGCATGGTAGGAGCCTTTTAGCTTCGCCAGAATATAATTTGCGCTGAGAACAGCGTCTTCCGAGACTTGCTTTAGTCCGTTCTTACCATGGGACATCATATAAGTGAGAGCACGAACAAACATTCCGAACTGCCCCTGATACCCTTTGAGACGTCCGAAGGATGATGGTCGATTTTCCGTTGTTTCCAGCCTATAGCCCTGCCCGTTTTTTACTACACATGGAACTGGCAAGTAGTCTTTTAAACTTTCCGCGACACATATCGGTCCCGACCCAGGGCCACCGCCCCCATGAGGTGTCGAGAATGTCTTGTGCAAATTGATATGCATGACATCAACTCCGAAATCAGCAGGGCGCACTTTCCCGACCAGCGCGTTAAAATTAGCTCCGTCACAATAGAAATACCCACCAGCTTCGTGGAGCAGTTTGGCACATTCAGCAATTTCAGATTCAAACAACCCGCAAGTATTCGGATTGGTTACCATCATCCCTGCAACATCTTTTCCGTCCCCGAGGGCCTGCTTAAAATTCTCGACCGTGACACATCCTGTTTCCTTGGTGGGGATAACTCGCAACTCGTAGCCGCACATGGCTGCAGTCGCAGGGTTTGTCCCGTGTGCAGAGTCAGGGCAGAGAATAATTTTTCTATGGGATTGACCGTTCAATTCGTGAGCGCGACGGATTGTCATTAACCCCGCCAGCTCACCATGAGCTCCCGCAGCAGGCGAGAGACATACACCGCGTAAACCTGTAAGTTCGCCTAACCAATTTTGTAATTCATACATCAACTCCAATGCCCCTTGGGCTGTTTCAGCAGGCTGCATCGGATGAATATTCGCAAATCCGTTAAGACGTGCGGTCTTTTCATTCAAACGTGGGTTATGCTTCATCGTACAACTGCCCAGAGGGAAGAAACCGTGATCTATAGAGAAATTCTTGGTCGACAGGCGAACAAAATGCTTGACGATTTGAGGCTCTTTCAATTTTGGCCATCCAATTTCGGCCCTGACAGGAATCCCCGTCTTTGTACCAAGTCCTTTTAAAGACGAAAGATCAACGCCACATCCGTCTGATGCGCGATGCTCCCACAAAAGAGGCTCTTCGTAATCGAGGGCATAAGATTTATTTGTCATGGGTTACTTCCTTTTCCGTTTCCAACGCATTGCGCGAAAAATTCGTCCATAAATTTTTTAAATTCATCCGGCTCCAGTACCGCTTTATTTTTTCTCTGGCTTGCGACAATAGAGTTAAAACATTTCTGATACGTGTAACTATTAACCCATTCACTCTCTTCCGTTGACATATCAGCCAATTCAACAGAAACAAGGGCATCATCCTTCTCGGTAACTTTTGCTACACAGCTTGAAGCAGATCCCTCCAAGTCCCTATAGGGCTCTATGCCCCTATCTTCTCCGTAGGCAATGTAAGGAAAATCGGAAGGCGTTGCCCATCTCGTCGCCAGCGCTTTTCCATCATCATCCAGTTTTAGAGATATCAATCCCCCGTTACAGCGGTCTCCACCAGGAATGCGTTCTTTTACCTTCAATATGCCCTCATCCGTTGTGACAAGCATTCCTGAAGAAAAGTGCCCGGCCCCTCCGCCATTCCAGATATAAGTCACCAGGTAGTCATTTCCCTTTACATCATTTATAGCATAGAGATCGTAACCACCTTCAGCATATTCGATTGCGAAGCGGTGGTTATCTTCTTTCTTGATATTCTCTACGTTTGCCGAACACTCACTTAGATTTATTTCTGAAGGGCCGTTTCCTTCAGCAGGATCAAGAGCAGAGAAGCATGCAGGAGAAACCGGCATCCCGTTCCAGAGCATCTCAAGACCTAAAGTTTTTGCGTGAGATGAAAATGAAACAAATGCCAGACATGTTGAAAGGTATAAAAATCTCATATTCAAACCCTTTCAAACCACGCATATGTTTTTTGAACTAGATCGTGTGCTGTTTTCCCGCGACTAAAAATATGATCTGCCCCCTTAATTCTGACTTTCCCTTTTTCACATGTCAGATCATCGAAAAGTAGGTTCGGATCTTCCCCCAACCAACTATCTTCCGCGACAACAACAAGTGAGGGAGCTGTAATTTTCTCGGCCATTTCTTTTGCCGCTTCCCGGGTAAGTTTTTTGACTTCTTCAATTGCATCAATTCCAACTGCAAATTTAAAACGACCTGTGCGCTCATAATGACGTCCATCATGGGATAATTGTGCATTTATTACCCAGCGGCGGCCAGGCTGATAAGATGGATCCCAGAAGCACAACGCATTGGCTTGCGGGTTGGCAAAAACCATCGTTAATCCGCCGTGAGAATGACCAATAACAAAGACCTTCTCATGACTGCCTCGCACATGACCCAAGACCGTATTTAAGTCTTTTGCATGAATATCCAGTGTTGTTTCATGCAGTCGACGATACCCCGTATCGTCATGGTAATATGCCAGCCTGTACACATCGTATCCGCGATCATTAAAGTAATCACGCGCGATTTGATGCAAGGCTTCCTCGGGCCTCCCCGTTAATCCATGGCCAATCACGACTGCCTTTTTCGATGGTTTGTTTCCGGATTTATTGAGCCTGACAAAAATTTTCTTTCCATCAAATGCCGGAATATCAAAATCACTTTCACGCTCGAGACTTGCATCAATATCTTCGCGAGATATATCTTCCATTACACGACCTCCTCCAAAGCCATGACAAGCGACTTGATATCCGCATCGGTTGTCATTTCGGTCGCGGTTACCAGCATTCTGTTCCCGTTCAGCGGAAGACCTGGGATAATATTTTTATCCAGCAAATTTTTATGAATGCCCGATACAGGCCCAGAAAGCTCGATGACAAACTCATTAAAGAATGTATCATTTTCAATCCGCACCCCTTCTACTGCACCTAAAGCCATAGCCAGAGCACAGGCCCGTTCATGATTGAGAAGAGCAAGTTGCTTTAACCCCTCCTCACCCAACAATGCGGCATGGACTGTAAAGGCCAACGCGCAGAGACCTTGATTGGTACAGATATTTGATGTCGCCTTTTCACGGCGAATATGCTGCTCACGCGTTGACAGGGTTAAGACAAACCCTCGCTTACCTTCTGCATCTGTGGTTGCACCGCACATTCGTCCGGGCATCTGACGTAAATATTCCTGTTTGCAAGCGAAAAACCCGAGATGCGGCCCGCCGTAGGACATCGGAATGCCAATACTTTGCGCTTCACCACATACAATATCCGCCTCCATTGGTGCAGGCAGCATACCAAGAGAAACAATCTCAGTTACCACGACGACCAGTTTTGCTCCAATTGCATCACATTTTTTCTTCCACTCTGCGTAGGCGTGCGGCTTACCAAAGAAGTCAGGAGACTGGATGATAATTGCTGCAACGGCCGTGTCTTTCTGCTTGGTAATGTTTTCTTTTCCGATATAGCTCTCCAAAACCTCGCGATAATGCGGATGGAGTTCATTTCCTACAATAATCTTTTCCCTGCCCGTCAGGCGCATAGCCATAAGGGCCGCTTCTGCGCAGGACGTCGCCCCGTCATACATAGATGCGTTTGCAACATCCATTCCAGTGAGTGTGGCTATGAATGTCTGGAACTCGAAAATGACCTGCAATGTTCCTTGCGCCATTTCCGGCTGGTACGGCGTATAAGAAGTCAAGAATTCGGATCTTTGAATAATATAATCCACAGCTGAGGGGATATGATGGCGATATACGCCTGCCCCTAGAAAAAAAGGCCCGTCATTGGCTGCTCTGTTTTTAGCTGCTAGGGCCGACATAAAGCGCTCGACTTCCATTTCGCCTTGATGATCTGGTAGATCATAGTCATTTCCGGTCGGCAGTTGCTTGAAAAGCGTATCGACGCTTTGCGCGCCGATTTCTTTTAGCATGTCCTTGCGGTCGTCGTGGGTAAGGGGCAAGTAACGCATCGTTTTTTTTAATCCACTGTTTTGAGGTAATCTTGGTAGGCAGCTTCATCCATCAGGGAGGCTAATTCATCCGCATTGGTCATTTTAAACTTTGCGATCCATCCGTCCGCTCCGGACTTCAAATGATCAAAATCGTTCTCCAATGCATCATTTACACGAATTACTTCCCCTGTGACGGGAGTATAAACCTCCGCCGCTGTTTTAACGGACTCAACAACTGCAAAATTCGATCCTTTTATGTATGTAGCCCCCAATTTAGGCAGCTCGATATAGACAAGATCCCCCAGCGCATGTTGTGCATATTCTGTAATCCCGATAACGGCGACATCATCACCTTCCAGTTTGATCCATTCGTGATCTTTCGTGTATTTTGTTGTCATGTTTACGTCCTTTATTATTTATGAATGATCTATTTTGTTGGTGCTTTTGTTCGCGGCCTCAAGAATGGCATGGTGACGACTTTAGCAGAGATTAGCCTTCCTCTGACGTCAATATTTACTTCAGTATTCGGAGTTGCATATTCCATCGGCAGATAGGCTTGCCCGATGGAACATTGTAATGTCGGAGAAAATCCTCCACTAGTCAGAGTGCCGATTTCATCTCCTTCAAAGGATTTTACTACTGCCCCCTCACGAGCAACCCCTTTATCCGTCAGCATAATTCCAACACGTTTCTTGGTCGGCGCCGGCATTGACTCTTTTGCATCTTTGCGCATCACCCATCCGAGATCCGCTTCAAGGGGGGGGGTTGTTGCGTCAATATCATGACCATAAAGGCAATAGCCCATTTCAAGGCGCAGAGAGTCTCTTGCTGCCAACCCTATCGGTTTCACGCGATCATCAGAAAGAAGTTTATTCCATAGGACTTCAGCAGAGTCATTCGGAACCGAGATTTCAAATCCGTCTTCTCCTGTATAGCCAAGGCGCGAGATAAACATCGTGTAATCCCGATACCATACGCCCATATACGGAACATCAGACAGATCAATCCCCAAAGCATCGCGTAAGACTGCCTCAGATTGCGGGCCTTGTAGTGCCAATAACGCCCAGTCTTCAAAATGGATAAATTCCAACCCATCTGTCAGATTGGATTTGATCCATGCAATGTCCTTCTCCTTACATCCCGCATTTATCACCATATGGAAATCATCTTCTCCAGCCTTGGCGACCATCAAATCATCAATAATCCCGTTTTGCCCGTTGAGCAGGACCGTGTATTTGGTACGCTGCACACCGAGCTTTTCAAAGGAGGATGGTGTTAGCCTTTCAAGAAGATCTTGCGCGCCTTTTCCTTTCACGCATATTTGCCCCATATGCGATACATCGAACAGACCTGCATGGTCACGTACCCATTCATGTTCTTTCAGAACACCCAGATCATAGTAAAGCGGCATATCATAGCCAGCGAACTCTCCCATCTTGGCATTTAGCTTCATATGGGCGCCGTGGAGCGGTGTTTGTTTCATGTCTTCCCCATCAACAAGTTTACTATGCAACTAGATTTACTTCAAAATCTTCTGTCACAGGGTTAGCCAGCAGCTTCTGGCACATTTCCCTCACGCGCGCCTCTGATGTTCCTTCCGGAACTTCGATCTCAATAAACTTTCCTTGATGTACATTTGCGACTTCAGAAAAACCCATATTATGAAGTGCACTTTCAATCGCTTTTCCTTGTGGATCAAGAACGCCTTTTCTCAAGGTCACTTTAACGATAGCTTTCATTTAATTTCCTTCTCTCTTAAAATTTGTTCCTGCTACTTCCAGGGTTTGGAAGGTGGCACTTTATTGATCGAACGCAATTTGCGTTCGCGGGCAATTTCGTTTTCAATTTCACCCAAAGATGCTGCAATTTGTTCATCCACACTTCCGCCCATGATAATGCCACTGTCAGGAATTAAACCAAATCTTTTTGCAATATCCTGATAGGCTTCAATCACGCCTCCCATATCCTGACGGAAACGATCCTTGTCCATTTTCTCGTTGGTTTTCTCATCCCACAGACGGCAATTGTCCGGAGAGATTTCATCAGCCAGAAGAATATAAACTTCATCATATTCTCCATAGAGACGACCGAATTCTAATTTAAAATCAACAAGCTTCACACCGATGCCGGAGAACAGGCCAGAGAGATAATCGTTGATACGCCAAGCTTGCGAGACAATCTCTTCCAGCTCATAAGGGTCAGCCCATCCCATATTCAGAATGTGATTTTCGCCAACCATCGGGTATCCCAATTGCTCATTCTTGTAATAAAATTCTATCAGCGGAAAATTGAGAGGAGCGCCCTCTTTGAGCCCCAGCTTTTGAACAAGAGAGCCTGCTGCGACATTTCGTATCACGATCTGAAACGGAAACATCTCCACCTGGCGGATCAGTTGTTCGCGCATATTTAACGACTTCAGAAAGTGGGTTGGAATCCCCATTGCTTCCAGCTTAGTCATGATGTGGGCTGAAATTCTGTTATTTAACACCCCCTTACCAGCAATCAATTCTTTTTTTCCGCCGTTTCTGGAACTGGCGTCATCCTTAAAATACTGGATATAGGTCCCCGGCTCAGGTCCTTCGAACAGAGTTTTATCTTTTCCGTCATAAATAACCTTGCGACGGGATAAGTTGATACCGGAAAAAAGCATGCGTTTTTTGTCCTTTTGTGAGGCCTTTTTTTCAACCCCGTTAAGTCTTTAGTTAGAGTTACTTGGTATAACAGAAGATGTGTTCCACGCAAACCATATCTAGGCCTGAGAGCCGATTTTAGAACAGGAGACAAAACACAAATGCATAATATTATGTCTATGCAAGACCTTGGGAAAGCCATAGAAACAAAATTCGCCCATGATCAAGAGCTGCACTTCAAAATCGAACGTCAAACAGAAGTCCTTGTCGCAGAATGGGCAGCAGAGCGTATTGGTCTTGATCCCGACAGTTCAAAGAAATTCGTGATTGATCTTGGCGACTGGAGTCTTCAGCCTTCCGGCAATAGAGATTTTAAAGCCCGAATTATGGCTGACTTTTCAGCAAACGGCGTGGAAATTTCCGAAAATGCCCTAGAGCGCTTAATCGAGCTCAAACGACAGCAGGTTCGCCGCAAATATATGGCTTCCTGATTGGTTTGTTCAGGGAAAAAGCTGAAAATTATTGCTGAAACAGTGGGGAGGTTTTATAAACCTCCCTTTTTTTGTTGGCCCGTCCCCGTAACGTCTATATATTAGCTAAAAATCAGGATTCACACATATATAGCTGTAACTTAAAGGACGAAACATGGCTTTTGACGAACGTAAAGATGCTGCCGAAAAGAAATTCGAGCTGGACCAGCAAACTCTCTTCAAGATCGAGGCGCGTGCCAGTAAGTTAATCGGTATTTGGGCTGGAGAGAAAATGGGCATGTCCGGCGCGGAACTGGAAGCTTATGCAAAAGAGGTTGTTGTCGCCAATCTGGATGAGCCCGGTTATGATGATGTAAAGCGTAAACTGGTTGCAGACTTCTCGGAAGCCGAAGTGTCTTTTACAGAAAACGAAATTGATCACATCATTCTTAAATCTGTTGATACGGCAACCCATCAGATTGCCCAAGAAGCTAAATAAGCCCTGTTGCTTTTGCTTCTGAATTTCAAACAATAAAAAAAGCCCGAAATCGGGCCTTTTTTTATTTCTGCTACTTTCTGATTTTTCCCTGAATCAACCCGCTGCGGCATATCCATGCCCTACCGGTTTTTTTTATAATCAGATTATCTAATCTTCATATGTCATTTCGTAGCCTATTTATTTTCAGTTGCGCAATAAAAAAATACCTCCCATGCCAAAAAAAGATGTTTATTTCCGTAATTTTCAATTTTCCTTACGAATCAGGCTTTTAATGTTGCCAGAATTGCAGTAAAATCCAATAACCTAATCCATAATATATATATTTTTCAGGTTCTCAGATGAAATCAGCGATTATCGTCTTTCCGGGTACAAACCGCGAGAAGGACATGCAAATGGCCATTGAACATGTCTCGGGGCATACACCGACCTTAGTATGGCACAAAGATACCACCCTTCCCGATTGCGATTTAATGGTTTTACCGGGCGGATTCTCTTATGGTGATTACTTGCGCTGTGGGGCTATGGCCGCGCACTCTCCGATTATGAAAGAAGTAATTGCCAGAGCTCAAAAAGGCACCAGATTGCTGGCTGTGTGTAACGGTTTCCAGATTCTGGTTGAAACCGGACTTGTTCCCGGAGCATTACTTCACAACCGTTCACTCAAATTTATCTGCAAACAAGTTCATTTGCGCGCAGAGAACACATCAACGGAATTCACGCGCAGTTTTTCCCCTTCCCAGATTTTCCAAGTTCCGATTGCACATGGTGAGGGAAACTATTTCGTAGATGCTGATGGTCTTAAAGCTATGAAAGATAACGACCAGATTGCATTTCGTTATTGCACATCTGACGGTCAAATTACTGAGGACGCCAACCCGAACGGATCGCTCGAGAACATTGCTGGCGTCTTTAACAAGGAAAAAACCATTCTCGGAATGATGCCGCATCCTGAAGACTCTGTTGTCCCGCATGCCAACAGACATGAAGGTATCCCTTTGTTTAAAAGCATTGTCGAGGCTTTGGCGTAGATGCATACGTTAGAGACATACAAGCATTATAAAGGCGGGTTGTATGTGAAACTTCATGAAGCCCTGCATACAGAAACCAATGAAGAATTGGTGGTTTATGCCTGTGCTGTCCGCGGTGAAGTTTTCGCCCGCCCCAAGAGCCAGTTTTATGTGGATATTGAAGAAGACGGGTATTCCGGTCCGCGTTTTCAATTGATTGATCGGGGTATGAGTAAAGATGATGCCCGCAATTTTCTAAAAGAAGAATTTTAATTTAAGAGAGCCGACTATGACAGCACTTGCCAAACAAAAACCAGCCATTCAAGAACCTGCTATCACGCTGGAACTAGCCAAATCATTTGGTTTATCTGAGAGTGAATTTAATCTGGTCAACGATATTCTCGGACGCACGCCGACCTATACCGAGCTTGGTATTTTCTCTGTCATGTGGTCAGAGCATTGCTCTTATAAGTCTTCGCGCCTTCATTTGAAGAAACTTCCGACGGAGGGCAAATGCGTTATTCAAGGGCCGGGCGAGAATGCCGGTGTGATCGATATCGGTGACGGGCAAGCCGCCGTTTTTAAAATGGAATCCCATAACCATCCATCTTATATTGAGCCTTATCAAGGGGCAGCAACAGGTGTAGGCGGCATTATGCGTGATGTGTTCACAATGGGTGCGCGTCCTATTGCCAACCTCAATGCGCTTCGTTTCGGTGAGCCTTCTCACCCCAAAACACGTACTCTCGTTAAAGGTGTTGTAGCCGGAATTTCCGGGTACGGGAATTGCGTTGGCGTGCCAACAGTCGGAGGGGAAACCAACTTCCACAAATCATACAACGGTAACAATCTGGTCAACGCGATGACAGTCGGGATTGCAGATCAGGATAAGATTTACTACGCGCGAGGTGCAGGTATTGGTCAGCCGATTGTTTATGTCGGATCAAAAACAGGACGTGACGGTATTCATGGGGCGACGATGGCCTCTGCAGAGTTTGGAGATGGCAACGAAGAGAACCGTCCGACTGTTCAGGTCGGTGATCCGTTCACTGAAAAACTATTGATCGAAGCCTGTCTTGAATTGATGCAATCGGATGCAATTATTTCCATTCAGGATATGGGCGCAGCTGGACTTACCTCTTCTGCTGTCGAGATTGCATCCAAGGGTGAGATCGGTGTTGTTCTTGACCTTGATCATGTGCCTCAACGCGAACTCGACATGGTTCCTTACGAGATTATGCTTTCAGAATCTCAAGAACGTATGTTGATGATTTTGAAACCGGGTTCTGAGACAGAGGCACGGGCGATTATCGAGAAATGGGATTTGGATTTTGCAGTCATCGGATACACAACCGATGACCAACGTTTAAGACTGAATATGTACGGCGAGTGCTGGTGCGATATTCCTGTCCCTCCGTTGGTCGATCAATCACCGCTTTATGATCGCCCATCTGTTGTGCCTAAGAAACCTTCTGCACTTGACGATGCAGGCTATCCTCTTTCCTCTGCTGGATTGCTTGGAGATCTTAAAACATTGATGGGATGCCCTGATATCGCGTCCAAACGCTGGATTTGGGAGCAGTATGACTCTCTCGTGATGGGGGAAACTATTTTCTCTCCGGGGATTGCTCATACTCAAGCGCTCAAATCAGGAGATGCGGCACTTGTTAAAATTCCGAACAAGGACAAGGCATTGGCGATGTCTTCTGATGTGACGCCACGCTATGTTGAGGCGGACCCTTATGAGGGAGGAAAGCAAGCTGTTGCCGAGAGCTACCGTAATATCACTGCAACGGGGGCTACTCCCTTGGCTGTGACCAACAACCTCAATTTCGGCAATCCTGAAAAGCCCGAGATTATGGGCCAGATCGTAGCCGCTCTTGAAGGGATGGGCGAAGCTTGTCGCGCGCTTGATTATCCAATCGTTTCTGGGAACGTATCCCTTTATAACGAGACTTCAGGTCGTGCTATTCAACCGACTCCAACCATTGGCGGTGTCGGGCTGATTGCTGACTATAAGAAATCTGCACCGATTGCATTTGCTGCTGAGGGTCTTTCAGTTTTGGTGATTGGCAAAACGAAAGGTCATTTAGGACAGTCCTTATTCTTGCGTGAAATTCATAACCTTGAACAAGGTGAAGCTCCCGTTGTTGATTTGGCTGCCGAAAAGAAAAATGGTGATTTTGTTCGTAGCCTAATCCTGGACGGTCTGGTCAGCTCCTGCCATGATGTGAGTGATGGCGGACTGCTGATCACTGTTGCCGAGATGGCCATTGCAAGCGGGATCGGATGCGCCCTTTCCGAAGAAACAGACACAGCGCCATTCTGGTTTGGCGAAGATCAGGCACGCTATGTCGTCGCAACAAGCCAAGCAGATGAAATTATCGTGAGAGCGAAATCTGCAGGCGTTGAAGTTTCAATCGTCGGACAAACCCTAGGAGATTACATCACACATAAGAACCTATCGGTTTCAATTTCGGATCTTCTGGCCATCAATGAAGCCTGGTTGCCTAATTATATGAAAGGTTAATATCTTCATAGGAAACTGTATGATAAACTGAGATTGATTGAACATCTCGGGGGACGGTATTGGACAGTTTTTTTGACTTATTCGGAGAAATCCCTCCCCCTTTCAATATTCTTCTGGATCACGGTGCTCAAACTTATTGGGTCACCTACATAGGTAGCGCCGTATTCGCCGGGCTGGTTTATATTTTCAGACGCCGAGAAAAGCAGGTGCGTCTTCGGGCTATGCTTCGCTATATTTTTCCAAAAAAACTTTTTAAGCATCCCTCTACACGCATTGATATAAAACTTTATCTCGCAGCCAGTGCGTTTATCTTCTTCCAGACAGGAATATTGGCCATTTTTTCTGAATTCTGGGTTGATATTTATCTGAATCTTTTGAAAGCATTTCAGGTCTCAACACCAACTGTTACCCCCTTTACTGTCAAACTGATTATTCCGCTTGCCTTGCTTCTTATGCTCGAACTGGGATATTGGGTGGGACATTTTCTTTTGCACAAAGTTCCTTGGCTATGGGAGTTTCATAAAGTCCATCATAGTGCGGAAATCATGACCCCAGTCACTGAATTACGTCAACACCCTGTTGAATTATTTCTTGTGCCGTTTGTCACAGTTCCGTTCATGGCCCTTGTTTATGCAGTCATTTTTCTGGGATATGGACGTGATGCAGAAGCCTATACGATCTGGAGTCTGAGCAGCTTTATTGCTATTTTTTATTTTACTTACGGTCATTTTCGCCATAGCCATGTCAATGTCACTACATCCGGTATTTGGTCATATATATTTCAAAGCCCTCTGCATCATCAAATACACCACTCTACAGACCCTAAACATTTTGACACCAATCTGGGGTTTTGCCTATCCATATGGGATTGGACTTTCGGGACACTTTGTATCCCGCATAAAGGGCAAAAAATAACTTTTGGCATACAAGATGACCTAAAACATTCCACTTCATTCATAGACCATTGGGTTCAGCCTGCTGTGCAATCCTATCGCGTTCTGACGGGCCGAAAAAAGCCGTTTTCTCCATCAAGATTCCTTCAACGAGAAAAAAATACACCAGAGAATTGATTTCTATATAAAATAAAACTAATATTGTCCTGTTTACACAGAACAGGATCGTTTACCTTATGGCTATGTCATCTGACGAGATTATTGCTCTAATTACATCGGGCCTTCCCGATGCGACTGTCACGATTACCGATTTGGCAGGAGATGGGAATCATTATCGGGCTGATATTGTTTCTCCGTCTTTCTCGGGCAAGAATCGTATACAACAGCACCAGATGGTCTACGATGCTTTGGGAACGAAGATGGGAAACGAGCTACATGCTCTGTCCATCAGAACTTCCGATAAATAAAGACTAATAATTTAAAAAGTACAACTCTCTCGACTACGCAGGAATAAAATGACACAAGAGCAAGTTTTTGAACGGATCAAGCAAGACATCAAGGACAATGATATTGTCTTGTATATGAAAGGGACAAAGATTTTCCCCCAGTGCGGATTTTCTGCGCTGGTTGCAAATGTCCTTAATACGCTTGAAGTTGACTATATTAGTGTCAATGTTCTGGAAGATGATGATATCCGTCAGGGCATCAAAGACTTCTCGAACTGGCCTACAATTCCCCAACTTTATATCAAGGGGGAGTTTATCGGTGGATGCGATATCGTTAAGGAGCTGTTTGAAAGCGGCGAGTTGCAAGATATTTTGAATGACAAGGGCATAGCTTACAGGGCTGCATCTTGAGCCGCTTTGACACAATCATTATAGGAGCTGGTGCAGCCGGACTGATGGCAGCTGCCCGCTTGGGTCAAGGTGGAAAATCAGTTCTTATTCTGGACCATAGCGAGAATATCGGTGAAAAAATCCGTATCTCGGGTGGAGGCCGGTGTAATTTTACCAACATAAATACCAAACCTGCCAACTTTCTATCTTCAAATCCGCATTTTTGTAAATCCGCTCTGGCTCGTTATACCCCACGTGATTTTATTTGCCTCGTCGAAAAATATGGCATTGCCTATCATGATAAAGGCAGCGGACAATTATTCTGTGACGGAAAATCCCAGCAGATCATTGATATGCTGGTTGCAGAATGCGAAAAAGGATCTGTCCGAATATCTCCTGGCACGATCATTGAGACTATTTCCCGTATGGATACTGGAGAGTTTATTTGCGCAACATCACGCGGAGATTTTATCACGCATAATCTGGTTATTGCCTGCGGAGGTCTTTCCATCCCGAAAATAGGAGCGAGCCCTTTCGGATACCGAATTGCAGAGCAATTCGGGTTGAGCGTCGTTCCTACGCGAGCGGCCTTGGTTCCCTTTATGTTTTCCGATGATTTTCTGGACCTTGCAAAAGACTTGTCCGGTGTATCGGTTGATCCCTGTATTGTTAAAGTCGGCAAAACTGTCTTTGAAGAAGCTGTTCTATTTACCCATCGCGGGTTAAGCGGCCCCGCAATTTTACAGGTATCGTCCTATTGGAAAGATGGCGATGAAGTCCATATCAATCTTTTGCCACGTAAGGACGCCTCGGAAATTCTCAAGAAAGCCCGTACCGAAAGCTCCAAGAAAATGTTGCGTACTGTTCTGGAAACACTTTTGCCCGAACGGTTGGCACATGGTCTGGCTAGACTCAGTGGTGTGGACGAGCAAATGGGAAATTTATCGGATAAGAAAATTGCCGTGATTTCAGGCCTCATCCACGATTGGACTGTAAAACCTTGCGGCACTGAAGGCTACAGAACCGCCGAGGTAACTCTTGGTGGTGTCGATACAGAGGGGCTCTCCTCCAAGACCCTCGAGGCAAAGACCGTCGAAGGACTTTATTTTATCGGTGAAGTCGTTGACGTTACCGGTCATTTGGGAGGATTTAACTTCCAATGGGCATGGAGCTCGGCAGTGTGCTGTGCGGATGCTATTCTGGCTAAATCCACGCAAGCTGCCTAGCATCTAAAACCCTCTAGGCAGTCTTGAATCCCGGTGAATATTGCAACACTGGATGAGACCGAATGCCATCATGACTGTTAGCATGGCAGTTCCTCCATAAGACATGAGCGGCAGCGGTATCCCTACTACCGGTAGCAACCCCATAACCATGCCGATATTCACAATGGCATAAACAGAGAAATTGACCGTTAGACCAAACGCCAACAAACGGGTAAAATGGTTACGGCATCGGAATGCAATCCAGTATCCATAGAGAATAATCATTCCGATCAGTAAGAGTAGCCCTACGCCTCCCAGAAATCCCCACTCCTCGGCCCAGAGCGTAAAGATAAAGTCGGTGTGTTTTTCAGGCAAGAAGTTCAAGTGCGTTTGTGTTCCTTCCAGAAACCCTTTTCCTGTAAACCCCCCGGATCCTAATGCGATTTTTGATTGAGTGATGTGGAACCCTGCGCCAAGAGGATCTGATTCTGGATTGAGGAAAGTTAGTACGCGGTTTTTCTGGTACTCCCTCAGGAATTGCCATGCTATCGGAACGGCAGCCACAGCGCTACAAATCCCCAGAATAAAGAGCCAGAACGGAACGCCTGCTACGAATAACATAGCGGTTCCTGCGAATATAATTGCCATCCCCGTTCCAAGATCAGGCTGGGTAACCACCAGAGCCACAGGGGCAAGCATAATCAATCCGGGAATAAGAAGGTTTTTAATTTTTCTGATATCCGCAAGTTCTTTGCCGTGATAGTAGCGCGCCAATGCCATAACGGTCGTAACTTTTGCTAGTTCCGACGGTTGGAGTTTGATAATCCCCAAATCTAGCCAGCGCTGCGCCCCCATGCCAACATGCCCAAGAAGATCAACAAGGATCAACAAGAATAATGTCCCACCGTAAAGTAACCAGACAGATCTGAAAATCCATTTGATATCAATAAGGGCAATACCGAAAAGCAATCCCAGCGAAAACAGAAAGCGCATGATCTGGGCAGACGCATATGGCTCAAGACTTCCGCCGGATGCGGAATACAAACACAAGAACCCGATGCAGGCTAATGCGCAAATCAGGACAACCTGTCCCCAGGCAATTTGTTTAATTCTGCCTATAAAGGACATATCGTCGGAGTGAATGCGGGAATGAGTAATCAGCATTTATCCTGTACCCTCCAGTTTTTTTGATTTCGGATCACGCTTTTGGACTTCCAGCATAATATCTTTGGCTATCGGAGCGGCAGCAGCCGATCCTCCGATCCCATGGTCAACAACGACACAACAAGCATATTTTGGATTTTCAGTCGGGGCATATCCGACAAATAGAGCGTGGTGACGCAAGTGCCACGGCAAATCTTCCTGACGCGTCACACCACGAGCCCGTTCGGCCATTGTAATCCTCTTAACCTGAGATGTTCCGGTTTTTCCGCCCATAGACATTCCCGGTTCGGAAATACGAGACCCATAGGCTGTTCCCCCTTGTTGCAGCACAGCTTCCATTCCCTGCCGCACGATATCAAGATTTCGTTTTGAAATACCGATTTCAGGGAAAGTTCCGGTCAAAGAGATCGACAATGGTTTGTCATTGGCAAATCCTGCCAGCCATGGCTTCACCTCTTTTCCACCATTCACAACACGCGAGAGCATCGTGGCCAATTGCAACGGCGTAGACAAAACGGCCCCCTGCCCAATTGCGCTCACGAGACTTTCCCCTGTATGCCATACTTCGCCTTTGACTTCTCTTTTCCACTTGGTATCAGGAATCAACCCTGCTTTTTCTTCGGGCAAGTCAAAGTCAAATAATTGACCTACCCCGAGACGTCTGGCCATTTGGGCAATTTTATCAAATCCAATTTGATGAGCCATTTTATAAAAGAATGTATCACATGAATGAGCCAGAGCATCGACGACATTTACTGTTCCGTGCCCCCCCGCTTTCCAGCAGTGAAATCTGGTTTTGCCCAGATCATAATGTCCCGGGCAGAAGACACTCCAATTCCTGTTGATATCGCCTGATTCCAGCCCCGCAAGTGCCGTCACAATTTTAAAGGTTGATCCGGGAGGATAGACACCACTGATTGCTTTGTTGTTCAGCGGATGGGTTGGATCATCTCGCAATTGTTCCCAATCCATTGTGGAAATTCCGCCAGAAAACGAGTTCGGATCGAAGGCGGGATGAGACACACACGCATAAACTTCTCCCGTTTCGACATCCATGACGACGGCAGAGGCGCTCCGTTCCGTCGAGAGGCGTTGTTGAACAAAGCGCTGGAACTCGGCATCAATCGACAAGACCAATCGTGCTCCTTGTATTGCCGGATCTATTCCCAACTGCCTGACAGGGCGTCCGTGGACATTGACTTCCATCTCGGCGCGTCCGGCCTTGCCCCGCAAATCGAGATCATATTTCTTTTCGACTGCACTTTTTCCGACCTGAAACCCAGGAAGAGAAAGTAATTTGTCGTTCATTTTGTCGACATCACTGACCCGACCGACATAGCCAACCAGGTGCGCCGTTGCATCTTTATACGGGTAACTTCTCAATTCTCCGGCTTGCACAGTCACACCCGGCAAATGCGGTAAATTTAATTCTATTTTAGAAACATCTTCCCAAGCCAGATTGTCCCGTACTTCAACAGGAACATAAGAAGGATTACGTTTTATAAGTTTCAGGGCTTTCTGGATATCTGCCTCATCAACAGTAATGACGGATTGCAAATCTCTCAGTGTTTTTTCGGAATCTTCTGTTTGTTCTTGTGTTACCAACACCTGAAAATTCTGGAGGTTGGTTGCTAACGGGACGCCATACCGATCGACAATTTGCCCACGGGAAGGGGGAATTATTCGGACGTTAATACGGTTATTTTCCGCCAATGTCGTATAGCGCTCTCCTTCAACCAGCTGAAGCCAAGACAATCGCCACCCCAAAACGGATAAGCCGAATCCTTGCAAGCCGCCCACAATAAAGGCCCGCCGCGTAAAGCTATCGATTTTTTCCTGATCGCGATCCATGATTGGAGTTATAGCAAGTTTTGGCTAATTGGCTATGACCTTTCGGAATTTGACAGGCTTTATCCAAACTTTTATATCTTATGTCATATAAAGAAAATGACAGGGATTTTACATGCATTTAAGTACCGAATTTGTCCGACAAAAATTTGTTGATCTGAGGTGTACAGCCTCTGATCTTGTCCGTGCTCTGAATTTGCCGGATACCCCGCTAATGAGCCGCGTTATGCAGCATAAGATTACAGAATTTTCGACAGAAAGTGCTTCAGAACGCGAACAGCATTTTGATCTTTTGCAGGATATTGCCATGACCTATCTTGACCAATACGGGCGTGATTATTTCCATGTTTCAAACTCCAGAGATATTCCGGACAAGGTTGCCGCCCTGATTCTATGGTTATCGCCTATAGACCGGTCCCTTCCTGAACATGTCTTTGATGCAGAAGATCGTGCATTTGCATCCCGTCTGGTTGGTAAAATCGGGGCACCCCACTTGATGAATCCTGATGAACGTTATGTCGATCTGGTCGAAACACATTTCGAATATTCCAGATGTGCTGAAATGGTTATCTCTTTATCCAAGATGTTTTCCAGCAACCCTATTCATAGCATTGAATGCATTCGCAACGGATGCAGCGGAGGCTCCCGCTTGGAACAAGACACAAGAAGTTTATTGAATGACGTGATGCGGACGCATTTCTCGCTCACTGACAGGAAACCTTTTATTCACTAGCCTTCTTATGACTCGGACAAATATCTATTATAGGCCATAAAAATCGGGTGGAAGAGCGGATAGAGCAATCCGGCCAATACAATATTAACCGTAAGATGCTTGAGGTCGGGGAGATGTGACGACGGAATGGCATAAGCCAGCGCCTGAAATGTCTGGGTCAATGCCACGGCAAGGAAGAAGCCGGCCCAGACCATTTGCCATGATTGCCCTAACAAAAAGCGCCGCTGCCCACGGACTATAATTGCCAAAACCATAAAGCAGAATGCATGAAGACCAATGAGCCCACCTGAAATCAGATCCATGACCATACCGAACAAGAAAACTACGAAGTACGGCAGAAGATTTGGGCGATAAGTGGTCCAGAAATACAGTCCGATCAAGAAAAATCCCTGACGGATTTCCCCTGACTGCAAGACAGGAATATTCACGAGAGATAGCAACAACAAAAACGCCAGCATGACATAAACAGCGCCGTATTTTGAAGCCTGCATCAGGGAGAATGAAACCGAGTTAAGAAGTCCGGGCATTGGATATTCTCTTCCCTATTTGCTTCTTATGTTCTGGGATGGTCCGGAAATCAATGAATCTAGACTCTTTCTGACATCCGGATTTATTGGCTTCTCGACGATCTGGACATACCCTGCACTAGACGGATCAGAGAATAATCTTACCCTAATATGTCCACCTGATACGGAAGTTATTTCTCCGATAGGAAGCCCTGCCGGAAACTGTCCACCTGTTCCGGATGTTGTGATGCGCAGCCCTTTGCTTACAAGTACATCAGGAGGCAAATGAACCAATGTCAGTGTATCATCGTTATTGCCTGTCAGAATTGCACGTTGGTTAATTCCTTCAATTACGACAGGGATATGAGAGTTAATGTCTGTCAGGAGCAATACACGAGATGCTTTGTTTCCGACTTCAATCACACGCCCGATCATACCCTTCCCACCCATTACGGCTTGACCTTCCTGAACACCATCTGCTGTTCCGGCCTGAAGCAATAATGTACGCACATAAGATGAGGCTGAATCACTGATTACGCGGGTTGTGATATAGCTTTGCTCAGGCTCGGGCAGCACGTTCAACAAGTCTTTCAAAGACTGATTTTCTGCGCGCAATAGCATGGCTGTTTGATACCATTCTTTTAATTGATCGTTTTCCGCCTTTAGCCTGGCATTTTCTGTACGGATTTGACTAAGCCCTGTTAGCTCGCCAACCGTGTCTCCGATAAAGCGGAACGGCGCTCCAACAATAGAAACTACCGGAGAGAACGCATCAGATGCGGCCGTACGCGGATTTTTCCAAACGTCAGGATTAAACATAGAGATCAGAAGTAGCAGGCCCGCCAAAGATGTCAGCACGACTGGAGAATATCTAGACAGCCGAATAGCAATCGAGGCTGCGCGAAGGGCGCGGCGTCTGCTCATTCTTCTGTTATATGAAACCATCTCTTATTGCTTCCAAGGGCTGTAATTCGACATAATACGCACTATTTCCTCCTCAATGAGGGGCAAGAACAGCGCTTATCATGATGATAATATACTATATGACTTATCGAATTGTTACCGCCAACTCAATACAGTCCTTGGCTTTATTCAACCTAAATTGCAATCAGGCGCGCTTACTCTTTAATATGTATATTGGAAAGCTCACGACTAATAGCAATAAAGGCGTTAATCAAGTCTGCCTGCTCCGGTGCATCATAGTAGTTCCCCGGGTTTGAGGCACAGTTCCTGAAATAATCCTTGGTGGAATTATTGATGCCAGAAGTAAATGTTACCGTATATATGGTAATACCCTCCTCCTTCATATTTTCACATGTCTGAGCCAATTTTTCGTCCAGATCATGGTCTGTCAGGCGAAGCGTTGTCCATGGACCATACCCGCTATAGCTGCTGCTGCCACCACCGATATTGTTATCTCCGTCCGTCATCAATAGAGCAACTTTTCTGACCTTCTTATCACTCCAACTGGCGCCTTCACGGAATGGTGCTTCCGGAGAGAGAACACGGTAGCCCCAAACCATACCCAAATTGCTAAGCGTGTTACCTGATGCATAGAGCGTATCAATCTTATTGGATATGTCCCAGTAAGAACTCGTCAGTGGCAAAATATAGGATTTATTACATCCTGAGTTTTTATTGCTGTTATAAGGGTTACGGTACATATCCCATTTCCAGCCAGTCTCATAATTTTCAGTGTCTTGCGGAGTAGTTCGAGCCAAAACGCATCCCCACCATTTCGTGCTTTTTGATTGATCAAAACTTGTTCCGTACGAATTATTTACAAAAGCAGTATCATAGGTCGTTCCATCAGGGTTCTTTCCCAAACCATATGGGCCGACATTCACGGCAGCAGAGAAAGGAACAATCCCGATTTTGACCAGACTGGAGCAGTACTCGTCTTTACACAATGTATCCAGAAAAGCTCTTGATGCCGTTTTCAATGTTCCTATATTATTATTGGTCGACATGGATCCCGTGACATCCACGACCAGTGCCACTTCTAAACCAAGGATCTCCCGAGTGACGCGTGTGTTGGCGGCAACTGTCATTTGGTCGACCCCCAGTAACCTCGAAAATGAAGTGTCGTAATCTGCCTTTGCACTCACCAGAATATCTTCCCCGACGATCTGAATATTCAGATCATAAGTCGCTCCGATTTTCTGTGATGGGTAATTCTGATAAAAAAACTGGTTCACTTTTGCGTAGACATCATCATCTGTTTTTGCTGCTGCAGCAGCCGCCAAAGCCGCGGCATCCAGAGCATGTGACAACCGTTTCTGAACCATATAGGCCATCGACATATCAACAGCCATCCCTGCACTTCCGACAACAACAGGAACAATCATTGCGAATGCTACTGCAGTCGCTGCTGCATTCTCTCTTATGAAGGACTTCAGTATCTGCTTCAAATTTGTGCATTCTTCCAAAATGTTCATTTCTTATCCTCCCCATGTTACGGTTGGACTTCTACGACCTCTGGCGAACGCCACTTCGCTAAAATCAATATCGTCAGTAAAGTATTTCGAAAACATAGGCTCGTAACCATATTGAACGGTTACTATAATAATTCCCTCACCCTCAGGCGCAAGGCCTGCAACGCTTGCTACGGCAGCATCATTCTGTGGCATATTCCGTGTTTCTCTCCACAGGACTTCCGGATTTTGGTCCTCATCAAATCTGATGCTTACAATATCTATTCCGAATGATGAGGTTCCGTATGGCTCGAATGCCAATTTTGCGCCTTCAATCAAGTCATTCAATTCTGTAGGATCAATCGATCTGTTCCTTGAGACAAGATCTGCAGCTATTTGTGAAGATGTGATTGTTTTAGCAGATAACGTAATTCCGTTTCCTAAATCAAATACTCCCATCAACAAGACAAGCATAACAGGGAACAGCATTGCGGCTTCCAGAACAGCAACACCGTCCTCGTTACGTATCCAGTTGTGGAATAGAGTTTTCATCATAGTTCGTCAACCACCAGCTCTACGTCATATGGTTCTGTTTCAAGAACGATTGTTGAGATAAATCTTTTTGAGTTTCCCTCGCCATCCGACATGAATTCAGCAATCAACGGGGTCATCAATTCATATTGATAAGCTGCACGAATAAGGACAACATCATTAACCGATCCTGCATCAAATCCTTCGGAGTCCAGATTCCCATCCTCATCATAGCTGGCTGCATGATTTGAAAAGTCCGAGAATCCATTCAAATGGACAACTTCATACTGGATTTTTGAGCACTCCAGAAAAACACGCGCAGAGTCACATAATGCATCCTTGAACATTTGTTCAGGATCACCTTTTGTCTGTTGAACCTGTCCTGTCTTTATCAGACGAGCGGCTTCACTGGTTGCATGGTCCAGCGTGCTCATACCTACAAACATCATGGACATCTCGATGATCCCAAGAAGCAAATAAACAACAGGCATAGCTACCATAGCAAATTCTACGGCTGTTGCGCCTCTGTCATCTTTGACCCATGTCTTGCGTATAGAAAAACCCATTCCCAAATCCCAAGCGACAGAAACATTTTAATTAAAAATTTTTCTAAATTCTGCCCATAAAAAAACATGCAACATGCATGTTCTTCTTTATTATACTAGCTATCGGGAATAAAAAATTTGCTAAACTATGCTTTCATTCATCTAAAATTTTATGTTTCTTCTTTGCGTTTTTCAGGGAACCCATACCGATCGAGTGGGAGTTCTCCTGTGACCTCCTCACCCCATCTGACAATCAGCTCTTGTTGCATTTTTGCTATTTGTTTCAATCTGCTATACCCTTTTTGGACCATCATGGTAGCGATAATACCCGACAATCCCCAATCAATCAGGTATCCGACCAACGCTCCGGAGTACATAATTACAATATTTAAAGGGTCAGTTAGAATTTCCAGTGTGTGCGCCAGGTCATGATCTTTTTGTACCAACTGATACCAGAATGGAAAAACTGCAGCCAAATTCATGAATGTGATCGTGAGTGTCCTAGTTTTCTGGGCGGACCTATCTACAAATCGAGCAATAATAGAGGGCAGCATCCCAATAAAGAACAAAACCGTTGTCGCGAGAATAGCAACAGATGTCATGAAAGCTGCGGCCAACAAAACTCTATACTTGAATGAATTTTTCTTTTTTTTTGCTGCCATATTTCCCTCTATACTGCGATCATGAAGAACAGATAGATCAAAATAACCAGACCGGCGATTCCGCCGGAGACCATTGTTGATATTTGCTGGCCTGTACTTTTACCGTATGACTTGTTTGTTTCCAGCTCTTTGCTAAGACGCGCATGTTCATTTCTCAATCTCTGGAACTGATCCATTGCTATGGCAAATAATTTTGTGTCATCCTGAATTTGTTTTGCATTGTTGAATATCTCGGCTAGAAGAGTTAAATCACCTTTTGCCTTCACTCTATCCACTTCTGCCTTTGTAGATTTTCTTCGTTCACGGTCGTGATAACGATTAGTCAACACATCAAGGTGCTCTCCTATCCACAATGATAGGTTAGGCAGGGCATGAATTTTTTCCCTTTGCTGAACTTTAGAGAAAATCTTTATGGCTGCCGATATCTGGCGATGCCGTTCATCAGACATTAAATCCGCAGAAAATGCTTCGATTGCCTGTCTGTCATGCATAAAGAGATAGGCCACAATATGGCGATCAAAAAACCACGCGGGCTTTGATTTTTCTGCCCCTATTCCATTTAAGGCAATCAATAAATCCTTTGATGATCTGACATAGTATTGTTTCAGTTTATCACTTAGGCATCTGGCCGACGGCGATAGAAAATACGCACAGCGCTCCAATCCAAATCCTGCTGATTTCTGAAGAAGATACATACGGCAGCTTTCGAATTTTCCAGGCTCTTCACCTAAAGGGAAGCCGGCATTATATCGACCCGATGCCCAATGTGGAACAATTTCTCCCTGAATAATTTCGACAAAGACATTCAAATCTTTTTCACTGACTATAGCATCCACTAATAAATGTCCGAAATGCTCAGGAAAAAACACATGTCCCTTATAAAAAACAGGAAAGCTAGGCGCTAAAGCCATTGTCAAATAGCAGACAAGACGCTCTGCATAGTTTGCACCGGAGGAGTTTCTTTTGGCGAGCTCAACGGCATTTTCGTATCTTTCCTCATATTCTTTAACCTGAATTGCTCTATTCAGCCAAAGATAAAGTTCTCCAGTTTCAACCATTTCAACTGTGGCAGACGGGTCTTTATAGAGCTGCATCGCCAGAACGTCAGGACGAAAATATTTCTTTTTCTTAAATTCTATGGGGCGCGTGGATTTCGGCACAGGACGGCTTCCTTGCTTGGCAGTAACACGACGACCATCAAGCCATTCTTTAATATCCCAGATTGTCCAGCGTGTTGCGATGTCATCGCTTAGAAGGCCACGAAGCACTTCGATAATCTGCCCAGGGAAGCGATCACGACTTGTAACCAGATTGAATGTCCCATGCTCAAGCTTATGCAGAATAATTTCTTCGCGGTTCATGCCTTCCGAGAAATCATGCGGGGCAATCATCAAAGCCAGAGAAACTCCCAACGCATAGATATCATCCGCATTGGTAGCTTCCCCCTTCACATGCGGGTTCGCAAGAGATCTTTCAATGGTCTCGTACAGCGCAGACTGGGCGAATCCGCTTGGCACAGAAAGACATTCGCCTAATTGCACATTCTCGAAGTTTTTGGATTCTCCATCGAGAATATTTTCCAGACAGATATTTCCGTGTGCCACTCCACGATCATGCAAAGCGGCAATAGCATCAACCAAATTCAGGAAAATAGAGTTCAAAACCAAATCAAGTTTTAATCCCAAAGATTTGATTTCTTTCATGGAAGAAAGTGGCTTACCCGGAAATCCTTCATATATAAAGACGTATTTCTCTTTTCTTTCCGGTGTCCATTCTACAACTCCGGAGGCAGCTATCTTTTGAAGCGAACTTGACATTGCGTTCATATATTTATGAACAATGTTGAGACGTGGCACCAAATTATCAGGACATACAAGCGCATAGCCCTTGCCGCCGTTTTTTGTTTCGGCTTCATAAGCCTTCGCCGTTCCTCTGTCAAGGAACGGCAGTGGTTTTCCGGGAAAGATTTTGATGTCACCTTTTAGGGTAACTTCAGCAACAGTCGATGTCGTTGCTTTCTCTTTTTCTTTTGGTTTATCGTCTTGCTGGGCCATGATTATATGAAAAACTATTTGCTTCGCGGCGATACCGCGAACCTAGGATATAGAGAATCATACAGCTTGGAGCAGAAAATGTAAATTCCGCTACACAAAGAAAGGATCTTGAACAAGAATTGTGTCGTCCCGCTCCGGCGATGTCGATAATAGCGTTACCGGTGCTTCAACCAATTCCTCGAGGCGTTTCACATATTTAATTGCAGGAGATGGCAAATTTGCCCAACTGCGTGCGCCGCGCGTTGATTCACTCCAGCCAGGCATGGTTTCATAAATCGGGATAACTTTTGCCTGAGCTACTTGGGATGCAGGATAGTAATCAATGCGCTCACCATCCAGTTCATAGCCAACACAAATCTTGATTTCCTCGAGACCATCCAAAACATCCAGTTTGGTCAATGCCAATCCGTCAATTCCACCGACTTTGATTGCCTGACGAACCATAACAGCATCGAACCAGCCGCAGCGGCGTTTGCGGCCTGTTGTTGTTCCAAATTCGTGGCCACGGCGACCCAAAGTTTCACCGATATCATTGATCTGTTCGGTCGGAAACGGTCCTGTCCCAACACGCGTCGTATAGGCCTTGGTAATACCCAAAACATACCCGACAGCCTTCGGACCAACACCTGCTCCGCTTGCGGCATTACCTGCCACTGTATTCGACGACGTTACAAACGGATATGTTCCATGATCGACATCGAGCATCAGCCCTTGAGCGCCTTCGAACAGAATTTTTTTGCTTTGCTTGCGGGCTTCATCGAGAATTTTCCAGACTGGTGCTGCATACGGCAAAATCTTAGGCGCAATGTCCATGAGCTCATTATAGAGATCCTCAGGATTCACAGGATCCGCCCCCAAGCCTTTCAACAGGGCGTTGTGATGGACCAGAAGGTTTTGAACTTTTTCTTTCAGAAGTTCCGTATCTGCAAGATCGCACAAACGAATACCGCGGCGCGCAACTTTATCTTCATAGGTCGGCCCAATACCGCGACCTGTTGTCCCAATCATGCCCTTGCCGCGCGCTGCTTCTAAAGCCTGATCCATTTTTTGGTGGACAGGCAAAATCAGGTTTACGTTTTCTGCAACCTTCAAACTCTCGGGAGATACCCTGACGCCTTTTTCTGTAACATTTGCGATTTCCTTGAGCAATGCCCAAGGGTCAACAACAACCCCGTTACCAATGATCGAGAGCTTTCCTTCACGAACAATTCCCGAAGGCAACAAATGGAGTTTGTACTCCACACCGTTAATCACCAGTGTATGACCCGCATTATGACCGCCCTGAAAGCGGACAACAACATCGGCGCGGCTAGATAGCCAATCAACGATTTTACCTTTACCTTCGTCACCCCATTGAGAGCCAATTACGGATACATTACCCATTTTTACGATGCCTTTCCTATTACTGCACATAAATTATCTACGATTTGTTCTACTTCAGATGCATTATCGCCTTCCGCCATAACACGGATCAAGGGCTCTGTTCCGGACGCACGAACCAACAGACGACCCGATCCGTTCAACTTTGTCTCCGCTTCGACAATTGCATCCTGCACGACTTTCTGGTCAAGCGGCTTCGAGTTCTTGTCAAAACGAACGTTCTTCAGAAGCTGTGGGACAGGTTTAAAGAGCGAGAGAACTTCAGAGGCCTTCTGCCCTTTTTCAACGATGATTGCCAGAACTTGCAAAGCTGCTATCAAGCCATCTCCTGTTGTACCGAAGTGAGATACAACAATATGACCTGATTGCTCACCACCCAGTGCATAATTGCCTTCACGGATTTTCTCGACCACGTAACGGTCCCCGACAGGGGTACGGAGCAATTTTATATTTTTTGACGCCAGATATCTTTCCATACCCAGATTGGACATGACCGTTGCGACAACTGTGTTGTCTGTCAGATGACCTCTTTCCGACAGGGCAGTTGCAAGCAGACAAATCAACTGATCTCCATCGATGCGATTGCCTTTTTCATCAACCATGATCAGACGGTCAGCATCTCCGTCAAGAGCAATTCCCAAATCGGCTTTCTCTTCGATAACGGCGCGTTGCAAAGCTTCGGTTGCAGTTGCTCCGCAGTCCTTATTGATGTTTTTTCCGTTTGGCGTTACGCCGATTGAAACAACTTCAGCTTCCAGCTCCCACAAAGCTTGCGGAGCTACTTTATAGGCTGCACCATTTGCGCAATCGACAACAATCTTCAGCCCCGACAGATTCAACCTTTTCGGAAAAGAACTTTTCGCATATTCGACATATCGCCCAACGGCATCATCCATTCTGGCTGCACGTCCGACTTCAGCAGGCTCAGGCAAATTCTTTGTTGTGAGATCAGGATTATCCATCCACTCTTCGATTTTATGCTCAAGCTCATCGGGAAGTTTGAACCCGTCATGACCAAACAGTTTTATTCCGTTATCTTCGAACTTGTTATGGGACGCAGAAATTACAACACCGATATCCGCACGTAATGAACGTGTCAGCATCGCGATTGCAGGGGTCGGGATCGGCCCTGTAAGGACGACATCCATGCCCATCGCTAGAAAGCCTGACGTCAATGCCTGTTCCAGCATATAGCAGGACAGCCGCGTGTCTTTTCCGATCACAACCCGGCTATGAGACTGATCATCATCGTTACGCTTCATGACACGTGCAGTTGCCATAGCAACCTTCAGCGCCATATCCGCCGTCATGGGGTGCGTATTGGCGCGCCCTCTGATCCCATCGGTCCCGAAGTATTTTTTGTCTGTTTTGGTGCTCATAGGGGCGTTTTAGCGGTTTAACGACCTGAATACAAAAGATTTTTGGTAAAAATCCCCTGATAGAATGTCAATCAAATGCCAGCAGAATAGCCAATGGTCTATTTTACAAGGAAATCTGTCAGGGCCGAGCCCCCCAATTCAATCATTTTTATGGAATTATGATTTGTATCTGTCACAAAAACCTGACCTTTTACAACTTTAACATCTCCTGGCTCTGCCAAATCCCTGCTTTTTGTCAGGGTTGATAGATGTCCTGTTGCCGTATCATAAATCCTGACTGCGTTATTATAGGTATCGGCCAAATAGATTTTGCCGTTCGCATAATCCAGCCCCTGCGCATGTTGGAGCATAGCCCCCGGATATACTCCATCTGTTAAACCATAGTCGAATAATCCTGTTCCAACCAACGTCCTAATCTGCCCGCCTTTAAGCATTCTGAGAGACGAGCTTTCAGCATCTACAAAGTATAGAGCATCTCCGTCTGTCGTAAATCCACTTGGCTGCGCGAGCTTGGCATTGAGGGCGACTCCGTCTTCGATATCCTCATAACCGCTACCCGCCAATACAGAAATTTTTCCTGACGGAATGTCATAGACATGAAGCTGATGAAGACCTGCCGTTGCTATAGCCAATTTGTTTTCGTCAGAATGCGGCATGATTTCTATATCCCACGGGGACGCCAACGATACAGATGTTCCTCTGTCATTTTTAATAGAATGGTTATAGCCGCGCTTACCATTCCCGGCGAGAGTTCTTACGGTTTGCTTTGTAGTATCAATCACGCGCAAAGCATGATTTCCAGTATCTGCGATATAAATTTTATCTCCAACCGCTTTTAGCCCTCGCGGATTATTAAAAGAAGCGATTTCATATGATCCATCCTTCAAGGACTTCTTCCCGTTTCCTATACGGGTTAGAATTTTTCCCCAATTATCCGTGATAACAATTTGATTATGCCCTGCATCGGCGATGACGAATCCGTTACCGAATATTTCGAGTCTTGCAGGAAATGACAAAGACGTGTCGGTTCTATGATCCAGAACAAGAGCTTCATTTGAGGACGTATTTGTCGCGCTAGAGATATGTCTTCCTATATCGCGGTCGAGTTCGGTCCTGTGACCTTCGCCTGAATATCGGCTTATCTCTTGTCCGTTTGCGCCCAGAACTATCAAGGTTGGCCACGCGTTAACTCCGAATGATTTCCAGATTGCGTAATCGTAATCATTGGCAATCGGGTGGTTTAATCCGAAGCGTTTTGCAGCAGAGAGAATGCGGTCATTATCCTGCTCACCCTTATATTTTGCGGAGTGGACCCCAATTACGAGGAGTTTATCGCCGTATTTATGTTCTAGAAATTCCAGATCCGGGACAATTTGCATACAGTTCACGCAGCCGTAAGTCCAGAAATCGAGCAATAGGATTTTTCCGTCCATATCCTTTTGCGTCAAAGGGCGCTCAACATTCAGCCAACCTCCTGCACCTCCTTTGGAAAGTGTATCTGTCAGCGTGCTGGCATTTGCTGAACCAATGATTCCCCAAATAGCGAGCAAGAATATGAAGGCCTGTTTCATAAAAAAATCTCCACCAACTCTCAGCCAAATATTGTTTGGTGTGTTGTTCGTTTAGAGTGATATATGAGATGGTTTCGGATGAACTGGGACAGAAGTTACTTTTTCGCCGCAAAATTGTAGAAAAAATATAAAAACCTCAGCTGCCCGTTATACCATGCTGCAAAAGCGGCGCTGCCTTAGCGAATAAGCGCTCCTGATAATAGCGTAATTTAGTGTAGACAATGGGATGCTGAAGAGCGGCCCAAGCAAGCTTCATGTTCGCCATAAAAGGATCTGGTTCATCGGCAGCTTTACCGATTTCAACCCTTAAATCCTTGCCTTCTGAGGATTTTCCCAATTTGGACAAAGAGTCAAACAATTCCCTGTAGCCTGTGTCCCGCCCTAACAAGGCATAATGAGTATTGAGGGCCATTGCGGCGGCTCTGGTTGCAACCAGGCTTACCCCTCCAAGCGCAGCATCAGCAACGACTGTATCAAAAGCCTCTTTTATCTTGAAATTCGGCAACATCCCTAAATCTTGTCTTTTTTATAATTGTTCTATCAGGATAGTCTTCTCCATAAAAAAAATGCAACAAAAAAGCGCCTTACGGCGCTTTTAATCTGTCTGGTTACTTTTGGTTAAGCCCCTCTTTAGGCTCCCTGTGGCAAGGTTCCAAACCCGCCACCTTTCGGAACAGATGATTTCGGAGTGCTGGCCTCGTCATCATCATTATCACGAAGGATCGGCTCGCCCCTCAAAAGTGCCTTGATCTCATCTCCAGAGAGCAGCTCATACTCCAGCAAAGCCTTTGCTAATGTATGCAGGTCATCCATCTTGTCATTCAAAATTTCCGTTGCACGGGCGTAGGCTTCTTCTACGATGCGTCGTATTTCACTGTCTACAGTATGAGCGGTTTCATCCGACATGTTTTTGGTTTGCGCTACGGAGTGACCAAGAAAGACTTCTTCCTGATCGCCGGCATAACGAAGCGGTCCGAGTTTTTCACTCATCCCCCATTCCGTCACCATACGGCGTGCAATATCTGTTGCCATTTTGATATCGCTGGATGCGCCTGTGGTTACTTTCTGTGTGCCGAAAATCAGTTCTTCAGCAATCCGCCCCCCCATAGCGACAGCCAAGTCGGCTTCAAGTTTGGCTTTGGACATTGAAATGCGGTCACCTTCCGGCAAACGCATAACCATCCCCAACGCCCGACCTCTAGGGACAATTGTTGCCTTGTGGATAGGATCGGATTCAGGCTCGTTCAAAGCCACAATGGCATGGCCAGCTTCGTGATAGGCCGTTAGTTTTTTCTCGTTATCCGTCATCACCATGGATCTGCGCTCAGCACCCATCATGACTTTATCCTTAGCGGATTCAAAATCATCCATCCCGACGACACGCTTGTTCTTGCGTGCAGCCAGAAGAGCTGCTTCATTTACAAGGTTTGCCAAATCAGCCCCGGAGAATCCTGGTGTTCCGCGTGCAATAACCATTGAATCAACGTTACTTGCCATTGGCACTTTCTTCATATGAACTTTCAGGATTTTCTCGCGCCCTTTAACATCAGGGTTCGGGATCATAACCTGACGGTCGAAGCGGCCCGGGCGCAGCAGTGCCGGATCAAGAACATCAGGACGGTTGGTTGCCGCGATGATAATAACACCTTCGTTGGCCTCAAACCCGTCCATTTCAACCAGCAATTGGTTGAGAGTTTGCTCGCGCTCATCGTTCCCACCGCCAAGACCTGCCCCACGGTGACGACCGACAGCATCAATTTCGTCAATGAAGATGATACACGGCGCATTCTTTTTGCCTTGTTCAAACATATCGCGAACGCGGGACGCACCAACACCAACAAACATTTCAACAAAGTCCGAACCGGAAATAGTGAAAAACGGCACGTTGGCTTCACCGGCGACTGCACGGGCAATCAAGGTTTTACCTGTCCCTGGAGGGCCAACCAGCAATGCGCCTTTCGGGATTTTCCCGCCCAAGCGCTGAAATTTTTGAGGATCTTTCAGGAATTCCACAACTTCACTTAATTCTTCTTTGGCTTCGTCAATACCGGCAACGTCTTCAAATGTCACGCGGCCCTGTTTTTCGGTCAGCATCCGCGCACGTGATTTTCCGAAGCCCATGGCACCGCCGCCGCCTTTACCTTGCATCTGGCGCATGAAGAAGATCCAGACCCCAATCAAAAGCAACATCGGGAACCATGATAAAAGCACACCGAGAAGGGAAAATTTCTCAGCTTCTTCAGCTTCGGCTTTAATTCGGACCGATGTCCCTTGAAGACGGTCGACAATATTTTCGCCGTTTGGTACCAGCGTATGAAATACAGTCTGGTCGCCCGAATAATGTCCACGCACATCCTGGCCTTGAATAACAACATCTGAAATCTTGCCGGATTTGGCATCTTCCATGAAGTCACTATAGGCGAGCGTTTTCGATCTGGTGTCTTGCACGCCTTTAGAGCTTTGGAATACATTGAACAAAAAGATCAATGCCAGTCCTATAGCCAGCCAAAAGAGCAAGTTACGATTCATTCCCTGCACGATATAAATCCTTTGGGTTGAAATTTAAAATTTCGGTTGCCGTTTCCAGTCAACATCACGTCAACATAAAGTCAGCCCGGTCAGGTTTCAATACCTTACCCCGGGTTATACAATACTATTATATATAATTTTTTCGGATTGCGCCAAGATATCGACCACAAAAGATCATGGAAAGTTTTTAGCGTTATTTTCCCGATTCACGAAGGCACTGCAAAATACCATCTTTTTTTCTTGGTCGAAAAATGACCCCGCCCAAGGTAGCGCCCTTGAAAGGGTCCCCCTCTTTAATACGCCCCGCCAGACGCTCGATATCCTCCAACCTAGCTGGAAAATCCTTTTCAGGGCGCAAGCCAGATATAATTTTTTGGATAATCCGCACAATCACTTCCTCATGACATTCTGATAGGTCAGGCCATCTCAGGTCTATCCTGTCCGCACCATTTACAATGGTTAATAAATCCGCTTTCTCGCCAATCAAAGCATCGACCATTTCTTTATTTCTTTGCAGGCGGTCGACAAGGGATGAAATTCTTTTGGAAGACAGCCCTTCCCGTTCCAGAACTTCCTTGGATCCGCGCATCCGTCCCCGCATATATTTATCACTGGTATTGCTCGGGTCTTCTGCCCAAGTAATTCTCTCAGAACGGCAAAAATCAATCAATTCTTCGTGCGTGAAGTCCAACAACGGCCGCAGTAAGGTCAGATGATCGTCATATAGCTGAACTTTGCGCATGCAGGCCAATCCGTCAGGACCACTCCCTTTAGCAAGACGAAACAGGAACGTCTCAAACTGGTCATCCGCATGGTGTGCCACTGCAAGGTATTTGATTTTGTTTTTACGGCAATATTGCGCCATCATTTCATAGCGTGCGGCGCGTGCATTTTCTTGAATCGATTTATCAGACTTCTCCCCAATCCATTTGAATTTTTTACATTTAACCCCAATCAACTTAGCAAAGCGCTCGACCATTTTAATTTCATCTGCCGACTCTTTGCGCAGATCATGATCGACCGTGAGAATATGCAGACTTGAGTCATTTCCAGCCCATTTACGCATCATATATGCAAGAGCCATAGAATCAGCCCCGCCTGAAACCGCGATTGCGATTGATGGGACGGGGCTGTTATCGGGTTCAGGCAGACCTAAATCTGCCATTTTTTGCTTAAAATCCGAAGCTGTCAGGATTTTACGGGACACATTACTCCCCGCAACCCAGCTTCGTCATTTCCTGTGATGCCGTACGCAACAACGAAGCGTTGCCTGAAGGAAATTCTTTTCCAAGCTGCTTTAAAGTAATGCAAGCCTGCTGGGTTTTTCCAGATTTACCGAGAGACATTCCAAGTTTCAGTAAACTATCCGCTGTTTTCGGACCTTTCGGATATTTCTTGTAGCTTTCAGCAAAGACGCGCGTAGCTTTATCATACTGGCCTTCAGCATAATAATTCTCGCCCAACCAATACATAGCATTTGGAGACAGCGGGTGGTCAGGATATTGTTTCAGGAACTCGTCAAAGCCGTTACGTGATGCGGCATAATTTCCGCTTTTCAGAAGAGAGAATGCCATCTCATACTGCCCTGCCGGATCATTTCCTGCCTGAGGGATGGACGCCCCACCCGGAGCCTGTGTCAAAGTTCCGAGATTTTGCTGTGTCGGAGAATCCTGGGGAGCTGGCGCATCATAATCCGTATCCGATGAAGCCGCACCCGTCAAAACAGGCCCCCCCATATCACTAGCTCCCAATGTTCCTGACTGGGTATTGACATTGGAGGATGATGTCGCATCTATAGTTGCCCCTATCTGGCTCCCCATAGGCTGTGATATTTGCCCCCCAGAAGAGAGTCGAAGCTCGATATCAGCCATTAGACGATCCATACGATCCTTCATCTGATTGACATCAAACGTCTGCTGCTCAACTTTTCCAGTCAAATCACGAATTTGACGCTCCATGTCAGACAGGCGCACTTCAACATTCGCCTGATATGCTCCACCCGAAGAAGACGAAGAGACCGCTTCAGGGACCTTACCTTTGTAAACGGCCTGATTGAGTGTGTCGATATCCCGTTCTATCCTGTTCAGGCGTGTCGTGACATCATCGGCGTAAGCGACATTCATCATACATGTCGACCCTACCAAGACAGCACAGGCCGCTACCGCGGCCTGAAATGTCGTGAGGGATTTTGATCTTTTTAAAAAAGCTGCCATAGGCACCTCACAAGTTTGCAATCAGATTAGTTTACGACTGTTACGCCGCGACGGTTTTGTGACCATGCAGCAGCAGTTGATTCAGGCACAGCAGGGCGCTCTTTACCATAACTGATAGTGTTGACGCGGTTGGAGTCAACGCCCAAGGACATCAGGTAAGAACGAACAGAAGCGGCACGACGCTCGCCGAGAGCCAAGTTGTACTCACGTGTTCCACGCTCATCAGCGTGACCTTCGATGGTTACTGTTACTGATGGATATTGCTTCATCCATGTTGCCTGACGCTCGAGAGTGGTGCGCGCTTCATAAGACAGATCGGATTGATCGTAGCCGAAGAATACACGGTCACCAACATTCACAACAAGATCTTGCTGGGTGCCCGGCATAACACCGTTCACCGGAGCCATTCCCATTTCAGAACCGGACAGTTCAGAACCTTGCATACCGGACATGGATGTATCCATTCCATTTTCGTCCTCAGAACTTCCGCAAGCGGTTAAAGAAACAAGGGCGACAGACATTAAAAGAAAATTGCGGATAGACATACTGGGGACTCCTGTAATGGGGCGTTAGGATAATTTTTGTTGATCGGGAGATTCGCATCCCCCTTGTGAAACCTCTTACTAAATAGACCTTACACACGGGATTCGCAAGGGGGGCATCCCTGTTTTTTTGCAGCTCCCCCTTTATCTCTTTCATTCAACCTCACGCCCACTCACATCGGCTGTTTTTTACTCCAAACCAATTTCCAGAGTCCTAAGCAAAAGCTCGGCATCATATCTATCTTTCGGATCTGTTACCGCCCCGAGATATTGGCGAACAAGCTCAATTGCCGAGGCTAAATTACCCAACCGTGCATTCAGAACACTTTCATCAAGTAACAAGCGGTGCTCTTGAGGAGCAAAGGACTTCATCATTGTGACCGTATCGAGGGCATCCTGATATTCCTCTTTTTCGATTTGACGGAATTTGATGTTATTTTGGAGACGCAAAAGAATTTCCCGATTACTGGCCTCGATATACAAATTTGCAGAAAGTTCAGCATCTTCTCCCAGAACAGCTTTCAGCAACTGACGTAAATCCGATGCCTGCAATATTCTGAATTGATGAAACGGGTCGCAAATCACACGCTTTCCACCTTGATCAAACCGCAGAAGGAAGTGTCCGGGGAAGTTTAATCCGCTAATTCCCCACCCTTGCGCCCTTCCTGCTTCGATTGCCAGAATTGAGAGCGCAATCGGCAATCCCTTGCGGCGATCAATCACCTCGATAAGGTCCGCATTTCTTAAATCGTTGTAAGTATCTTCATCACCCGTATAGCCATATTGATCGCAAATGACGTGCTTGAGTGCTGCAATTTTTGTTTCAGGATTATCTTCCGCGCCAGCGGCAATCAAATCTACATATCTTACAGCTACTTGCTCCCCGATCTTTTTGATGTGGGTTAAGTATGGCCCAAGACTACGACCGGGATGATTTTCCAGCGCCAGATAGAGTGCCGTATCAATCAGAGGTATCTGATCATCTGCAAATCCACCAAAGCTTTGCAACTCTTTTTTTGTATCCGTTGCCAAAAGACAATCTTCCCTTCACTTTTTATTCTGTATTCTAATCGCTGCTATGGAGGAAGTACCTCGGATTGAATCGAAGAGCCTGACGAATAAGAATACGGAACAGATTCAGGAGATTGCGCACCGCCATATGAGTCATTTCCGTCCATGCTCGAAGCAAGAGGCGTTGGTGCATTCTGATACTCCTGTCCGGACTCATACCTCTCAACTGTTGCCCCCTGCACCGCGTTCCCCGATACAGGATCGGCTCCCCCCACCGGATTCCCCAAAAACTTCACGTAGGAAATAACCTCTTTGACGCCGCTGATCCTCCGGGCAATTTCAACAACACGATCCAGCTCTTCCTGACTTTGCGCAACCCCCATAAGGTAGACAGAACCGTGAACAGTTTCAATGGAGTAGTTAATAGACTGAATGTATTTATCGAAAGTTATTTGTGTTCTCAACTGACCAGAAATCCACGTATCTTTTGCGTAGCTTGCGATAGTAGAGCTATCACCAACCCTGATTTCATTGATGACCTGCTTGACACCGGTCGGTTGCCACGCCAAACGAATTGCTTCTACGCGATCTTCTGGGTTTTGAACAACACCTGTCACCAGCACGCGTCCCTGATTCACATTTAAATTCAGCTTTCTAAACATGTCAACGTCACGGCGGAACCACAAATCACTGATTTCCAGACGGATGGACTCATCTGTTACCGTGCCACGTATCCCCCCCTCCTTGGCGGCAGACACCCCGACAGCAGCCCCGACACCCGTCGCCAATCCGACAGCCCCACACCCTGCAAGAAGCACCGAAGAAGCCATGAGAGTCAAAACCAGAGACGTCTTCATTGTAAAAACCTTTCCATTTTCAAATGGGTTACTTGTTTCAAAAAGTCCGCAAAGACATTTACGCGGCGAATCGAAAGAATTTTCAGACTTACTATGACCTATTATGGCCCTTGTTACCACGCGTTGTCCAGATGCCAGACACGAAAACCTGAAACAACGACAACATCAAAACGCAGATCTGCGATTTCTCCCCCCGCATTCCCGGCCATATAATACTGCGCAGCTCTAGCTATGCGCGATTGCATTTTTTGTGTGACACACGACACTCCTTCATCTCTGGACGGACGACACTTCACCTCAACAAAGATAATAGTATTTCCTGAGCGCATGACCAGATCAATTTCACCAACAGGCGTCTTATAACGCCACGACCGCATCCTGAAATTTTTCAAAAAAACCAGATAGAACGCTGCATAAATCTCTGCCAATATCCCTTTCTGATAAGTTCCTAAAAATTTACTTTTCACAATAAGTTACAATCTTTTTTTATTTATTTTTTTAATTCAAGTGCACGATTATAAATCTGCTTCTTCGGCACGCCCGTTTTCTCAACTAAAAATTCAACAGTTTCTTTTAGCGATCTGAGCTCAAGAGAATTTACAATCAATTGATCGAGATCAATCTCCTCCACTTGATCCTCCCCGCGATCAATCACGAGAACAAACTCACCCTTTGGCGCCCCCTCCCTTTCCAGACGTCCCAAAACTTCAGATATATTGCCGCGCCAAACCTCTTCAAATTTTTTAGTTAACTCTCTTGTCAGAGCCATCTGACGATCACCCAACATTTCAAACATGTCCCGGCATGTGGCCTCGAGACGCGGACCAGCCTCAAACAGGATCAGTGTCGACTGCACGCTTTTCCATTTATTTAATATATCCCTCTTTGCTTTTGATTTTGTTGGCAAAAAACCAAGAAAAGAAAAATGGTCACTCGGCAGGGCGGAGAGCTGCAATGCGGTAAGGGGAGCATTTGCTCCCGGCAAACTTGTGACGTATAAATTTTGGTCGGCACAATCGCGCACCAGCTTGTATCCAGGATCGGAAATCAATGGCATTCCGGCATCAGACACCAGAGCAACAACCTGCCCTGCCTTTATTTTTTCTAATATGACGGGGCGTTGTGTATCGGCATTATGATCGTGATATGGCAATAATTTTTGCTTGATCCCGAGTAACGAGAGGAGCTTTCCCGTCATCCTTGTATCCTCGCAAGCGATACAATCAGCCGTCTTCAAAACATCAAGGGCTCGTATCGTTATGTCTCTCAAGTTTCCGATAGGGGTTGCGACGAGATAAAGGCCTGCTCTCAATACTACCTTGCCCACTGTTATGTCATATTCACCTTCAACAAAAGGGGCTTTAATCTCTTGCAGGTTTTGTGTAGGGTCATGATCTTCGAATTTTTTATTCATATACAAAGATGTACGGGAGCTTTTGATGCTGCGCAATCTGCTTTTTGTAATTTCTACGATGATTCTGTGCGCGGGCTTATTGTCAGCTTGCGTTAGCACCAGCGGGACACCTTGGAAAACAAGCTCTGCAACTCGAACCTCCCAAACCCAGCAAGGCAACGCGCCCCAATCTACGCAAAATGAGAACATGGCTCTCAATGGCCACCCTCTGATCGAGGTCAAGTCAAAAGTTGCCATGCTATTGCCCCTTAGCGGTCGCGGCAGCGATACGGGAACAGCAATGCTGAATGCTGCGCTTTTGGCGATGAATGATCTCGGAGCTTCTGACTTATTTGAACTTGTTCCGAAAGATACGGGTCAGGGTGCTGCGGCGGCAGCCCAAGAAGCCATGTCCGAAGGAGCTGGTTTAATTCTGGGGCCAGTTTTTTCCGATGACACCAAGGCGGTTGCACCTATCGCAGTCCAGCGTGGCGTTGGGGTTGTGTCATTTTCAACAGATACAACAGCGGCGATGGGCACAACCTACCTGATGGGATTTGTTCCTCAAACGCAAGTCGAGCAAATCATTGATTTTGCTGGAAAAAGAGGATTAAGGCAGATTGCATTGGTCGCCCCGCGGAATGCGTATGGAGACGCAGTGGCAGCAACCTATTATTCCCAAATGCAATTGCGCGGACTGCAAAATACCGGACTAATCCGCTATTCTGGTCAATTACCAACCTCAACTGATCTGTCCCCTTTAACTCAAAACCAGCCCCAAGCCATTCTTATTGCAACGCCATCTTCTGTAGCTGCCCAGATCTCTGCCCAGCTCAATAGCTTGGGACTGATCCAAACGCAGATCAAACGCTTGGGAACCGGATTATGGGATGACTCAGATTCCCCTAAATTCAGCGAACTTCAAGGTGCTTGGTACGCAGCCTCATCTCCTGATTTGCGAGTCCGTTTCGAGCGCCGTTACCGCGAAATGTACGGGGAACACCCACCTCGTCTTGCATCTTTGGCCTATGATGCTACAGCACTGGCTGTTGTTTTATCCAAAACAGGGAAAGGGTACGGGCGTCAGGCTCTTACAAATCCTAACGGATTTGCGGGCATTGATGGTATCTTCCGCTTCCGCATGGACGGATTGGCAGATCGCGGGCTTGGAATTTTAGAAATATCTAATGGACGAGCTGTGCAAATTCAAAACGCTCCCGCCAGTTTCGCTACATCAAACCGTTAGCAAACGCAAAAAATATCAGGAAAACTCATTTTTTTAGTTAGTTTTGCTTGCGCTTTTCCTTCATTTGGGGGTAAAACTCCACGCTTCAAATACTGCTAGACCAGACCGAAAGAGGAAAAACCATGGCCGCATCCGCCGCTCCGAAAGAGCGTTCCGACGCTCCTGAATTTGATCTGCCGACACCAGAAGGGCAAGATCAAGGCGGAATGACCTCCGTATCGAGCAAAGCCTCCGGACGCCCACGTTCAGAAAAATCCCGTAACGCGATTCTTGATGCCACCAACAAACTGTTACTGCACATGTCCGTGCGCGAAGTGTCAATTGAAGCCGTTGCCAAAAAGGCCGGTGTCGGAAAGACAACCATATACAGGTGGTGGCCCAATAAAGTCGGCTTGATTTTGGATGCAATCTCCGGCCCCATGGGCGTACTCCCCGCTCCCGTTGACGGCGCAGATGTCAAAGATTCTCTAACCAAGCAGCTCGAGCGCTTTACCCGCATTTGCCGCGGAAGAGGCGGCAAAATTATTGCTGAAATTTATGCAGAAGCTCAAGGAGATCCAGAACTCCAAGCTCTATTCTTTGAAAAATTCATGCTTCAACATGAAGAAATTCTAGCCAGTATTATCCAGTCAGGAAAGGACAAAGGTGTCTTTGAAGCCGGAATGGATACCGGTTTGGCAGTTGATATGATCTACGGATCTGTTTTCTATCACCTGATGAGCAATCCTGAGCCTTTGGATCAGAGTTTCTCGAATACCTTAATTATGCAAGCGTTGCGTATTCTGAAGTAATGAGTGATCTATTCGATTATAACGAGTCTGAAATCAAGTCGGACGAAGCGGAAGGAGTCCAAACTTCATCCTCTCCCGATTGCGGCCTCTATATTATTATACCCTCCTCCGATGACCATGAGAAGCAAGCCTTCTTGTTGGCGCAGGCCCTTCATGCGGCCAATCGCTTTTCCTCTTACGCCATGAACCGGCATGTGGTTGAATTTCGCCCTGAAACCGTCACAGATGCTGATAAGCTCAAGGATATTGCAAAAGCCTACTGTGACGTTGCACAGCGCAACGGTTTCATTTATCTCATTTATGACAACCCTATTCTCGCGCGAGAGATCGGTGCGGACGGTGTTTTGTGTTCTTCTTTAAAGAAATGCTCTGACGCACGTAAATTGCTTGATGAAACAGCGATTATCGGCCTCCGGGCGTCCAACAAAGAATCCGCGCAATCCGCCGTTTCTCTGGAACTTGATTATGTGTGCTTCCACACGCAGAAAAGCGGCGAACCCCTTATTGATCTTTTGCATTGGTGGACAACAACAACAGATATGCCTGTCGCCATTGAACATGAGTTCGATCAGGAAAACTGTGCTCCATTTGTTTCAGGTGGAGCGACTTTTATTGACGCGTCCCATCATATTTGGACACACCCTTCAGGTAATCCAATGCAAGGAACAGTCAATATGCTGGATGCGATTGAACGTCACGCGTCAAAGCCACAAGCTCTCAACTAATAAAAAAGCCCCCGATTGGGGGCTTTAAACTTCTTTATCACATTAACTAGGCGGCCTGAGCCAGTGTGCTTTGAGTGTATTTTGCAGATTCGATAGCTGCTGCTGCTGCATTGATTGTTGCAGCGATACGCAGAGCGCATTGAATTTGCTCGGTGCTCATTCCAGCTTTAGCAACTTGAGCTTCGTGTGCGTCAAGGCACATGCCACATCCGTTGATTGCAGAAACTGCCATTGACCAGAGCTCAAAGTCTATCTTATCTACGCCGTGGCTCGCGATGAAAGTCATACGCAGTTTTGCCGGCATATTTTGATATTCTTTGTTGCTCATCAAGTGAACGCTGCGATAATAGACATTATTCATGGCCATAATCGTTGCTGCTCCACAGGCTGCATTGCGTGCTTCGGAACTCAAATGCCCCGAGGCTTCAGCGTCAATTGCAGAGATCACATCAGCCTGACGGGTTGCCATGGCGCAAGCCAAGTAGCAGCCCCAGAGCTGTTGCTCATTAAGCGTTTCTTCACCAGCCAGATTGGAAAGATTGAGTTTAATATCTTTCGCATATTCCGGCAGAGCATTACGCAGATCTTCCAATGAATTCATCATTGTTAAGCTGCCTTGCTCAGGTCGATGTTGTCGCCGCCAACCGGACGGTTGCAAGGGCAGAGTTCATCTGTTTGAAGAGCATCAAGAATACGCAATACTTCTTTAGGGTTACGCCCAACATTCAGGTTGTTCACAGATACGTGTTGGATCACGTTATGCGGGTCAACGATGTAAGTTGCGCGGTAAGCAACACCGGAATCCTCACGGATACCCAGACCGTCAATCAAAGAGCCGTTTGTATCGGCAAATTGCCATTGTGGCAATTGAGCGAGGTCTTTGTGTTCACGGCGCCAAGCCAACTTGCAGAATTCGTTGTCACAGCTTCCGCCAAGAACAACTGCATCACGATCAGCAAATTCGGAATCGAGTTTAGCGAATTCAACGATTTCAGTCGGGCAAACAAATGTGAAGTCTTTCGGGTAGAAGTAGAAGACCTTCCATTTACCAGCAAAACTTTCTTCGGTAATGGTTTCAAAAGCGGCTTCGCCGTTTTCTTCGTGCTTCATAAATTTCGGTTTTACACCAACAATTTCAAATTCAGGCATATGATCGCCAACACCAAGCATGGTTATCTCCTTACGTAGGGTTAAAATTTATTCTTATGGGAGACAACATGGCCTTTTTTCAACTAAAAATCCAATAGATAATTTCTTGACATCTATCGAATTTTTGAATAAATAATCATTTGTTTTATATAATAAATTATATTTCATTATGAAACTCCCAAGCGCACGACAATTACAATATTTTCTGGCGGTTGCCGATCACCTCTCCTTTTCCAAGGCAGCGGAGAGCTGCCATATCACTCAATCAACCCTCAGCAACGGGTTGAGCGAGCTAGAAGATATTCTGGGCAAAAAGCTCTTTATTCGGGATACACGCAAGGTCGCACTGACTCCTGCCGGAGAAGATCTTATTGCCCCTGTCCATGCTATTCTCGAGCAATTAACCAACCTCATTCACTTATCAAGACGATCTCGCGAACCTCTGACGAGCCATCTGGTACTGGGTATTATTCCAACGATTGCTCCCTATTTGCTGCCCCTTCTATTGCCCTTTCAGCAAAAAGAATATCCTAACCTTGATCTACAATTGCGCGAAGACTTGACATCTCGCCAGCTTGAGTACCTTGAAAAAGGCCGGGTTGATGCTGTCCTCATGGCTTTTCCGTATAACATCCCACTCACAGAGCATTTGATTTTATGGAGTGAACCGTTTTATCTGGCATGCACAGATAATCAGGCAAAAAAGCGCAAAAGTCTCAAAATACAGGATTTATCCGATGAGACTATTCTTCTGCTTGAGGACGGGCATTGCCTTCGGGATCATGTTATTTCAGCCTGTCAACTTTCCCTAAAACGATCAGGGTCGGGAATTGGTCATGCTTTGGGGGCGACCAGCCTCCAGACGCTTATACAAATGGTCCAGCACGGATACGGTGCTACACTCCTGCCTCAAATGGCCGTGCGGCCCGAGCTGTTACCCGCGGGAATCAAGGCCATTCCCTTCTCTTCCCCTAAACCGTCCAGGCAAATCGGGTTGGTTTGGAGAAAAAATGACCCTAGAGCGGAGGAATTTCGCCTTTTGGGTCGTTTAATCAAGAAGGCCTGTTCGCCTTTAATCAGTTGATTTCTTATACTTATGATCTAAACTCTGTCGCGAGAGTTACCGTTTTTTTTGAGGCCCCATATGAAAAGCATTCTTCCCCTATCGCTCACTGCCCTTCTTCTTTCATCCTGCTCTTTTATTCCCGGCTATTCCCAGCCGGATGTTGAAGTCCCCCAAAGATGGAAGCATGAGGTTGACACAGAAAGTCAAGTTCGAATCCCCGAGAAATGGTGGACGCTTTATCAGGACGAGACGCTAAATATGTTGGCGGAAGATGCACTGACCCAAAATCTTGATTTGCGCGCAGGTTTCGAACGCATCAATCAGGCTCGATCTTCTTTACGTGCAGCAGGAGCCAGCATGCTTCCTTCAGCAAGTGCCTCTATGGGGGCCGAACGCGCGCGAACCAATCCAGCATCAGGATCGTCTTCAACGGATAATAATTTCTCGGCAGGACTTGCCATTTCCTATGATCTCGACCTGTTCGGCGCAAACCGCGCTGGAATTGAGGCTGCACGCGCGGCACTGCATTCCCAGCAATATCAACAAGAAGCTCTCAAGCTCGTTACAATGGGCGATCTGACGGAAGCATACTTTAATCTGCTTTCGACCCGCGAGCGCGTGCGTATTGCGGAAGACAATCTGAAGAACTCTCGCGAAGTTTTGCGTATTATTCAAGTGCGTGTTGATACAGGACTTGATTCCGATCTGGAGCTCTCGCAACAGCGTGTTGCAGTATCGTCCAGTGAAGCTGCCCTTGCCACTCTGAAGCAGCAAGAGTCTGTCTACGAAAATGCTCTCGCTCTGTTGCTCGGACGTGCGCCGCAGACATTCGACTTGATGAGCACCAAAACAATTGCGGAACTCCCTGTACCAAACATCGCGTTGGAGCAACCATCTTCCCTTCTGGAACGCCGTCCTGATATTCATGTGGCCGAACAGAACCTGATTGCTGCAAATGCCAATATTGGTGTTGCCCGTGCAGCATTCTTCCCGTCTCTCAATTTGGGAGGAACTGGATCTGCTGCGGTTGCGTCTTTAGGTGATCCTGCAACAACTTTGCTTGCAGCAACAGCATCTCTGGCTGCTCCCCTTTTCACGGGAGGAAGGCTTGAGGGCAATCTGGATCAAGCTACATCGCAACAACGCGAGCTGGTTGAAACCTATCGGAAAACAGTGCTGACTGCCTTTAAAGAAGTCGAGGATGCGCTCGCCGCTACCAAGGCTGCCGCAGAGCGTGAAGTCGCGTTACGCACAGCTATGAATAATGCGCGCCGCGCCTATGATATTTCCCGCAAGCGTTATGAAGTCGGAACAATCGACTTCCAGACCTTGCTAGATACACAGGCGGGGCTGCTCAGCGCTGAGGATACCTATGCACAAGCTTTAGATGCCAAATTGTCGGCCTCTGTCGATCTGGTTAAAGCTTTAGGTGGCGGATGGACAAATCCTGATACGCTGACAACTCCCCAACCTGATGTGGCAGAAATATCTACTTCTGAAACTCCGGTTTCGGAAACTCAAATTGTGGGAGCAGCTTCCTCAGAGACGCCAGCCCCCCAAGCCATGGTTGCGCAGCCTGACATGGCAATCGCTGTTGAACCAGCAGCTGGTGTAACCGAAGCTGCGGTCCAACCCGTTGAGGCTGCTCAGGGTACAATTACCGAGACAGTTATTTCTGCTCGTCCGACGGCAGCTCCTTCCAATGAAGGATACGAGCATATGAATGAAGCTCAAAAGCTTGAAGCGCAAGAGATTTCCGTATCTCCATAAATCAGCGTCCCTGACCTCAGGGAATATTTGCTTTTTCTTATAAAATCTCTTAAAAGAGCGGCATGACTTACAAAGTTGCCGCTCTTTATCGTTTTGTTCCTGTTGCCGACGTGGATAACCATGTCGCAGCCCTTAAGAACCTGTCCGATACATATGATATTTGTGGGACATTGCTGATCGCTCCTGAGGGGATTAACGGCACGATTGCCAGTTCCAACGGCGGATGCGATGCGGCTCTTGATTATCTTGAAAGACATTTTGAAATCTTCAAAGGGGAAGTCAAATTCTCTGAAGCCAGCGAACAACCGTTCCTACGCTACAAAGTTCGTCCCAAAAAAGAGATCGTTACGCTTCGTCAGCCCCAAGCCGATCCAACCAAACAAGTCGGAACCTATGTTGATCCGAAAGACTGGAATGCGCTGATTGCAGACCCTGATGTCCTGCTCATTGATACGCGCAATGATTACGAAACAAAGATCGGTATTTTTGACGGCGCCGTTGACCCCAAGATCAAAGTCTTTACCGAATTTGTCGATTATGTTCGTCAAAATCTCGATCCGGAGAAACACAAAAAAGTTGCGATGTTTTGTACAGGCGGTATCCGCTGTGAAAAGGCATCAAGCTTTATGCTCGCAGAAGGATTTGGAGAAGTTTATCATCTTAAAGGCGGTATTCTGAAGTATCTGGAAGATGTACCTGTTGACGAGAGCAAATGGAAAGGCGAATGTTTTGTCTTCGATCGTCGGGTTGGCGTTGCACACGGCCTTGAAGAAGGTCATGCCCGTATTTGTCATGGATGCCGAGCAACACTCATGTCCAATGATCTTATGAGCGAAAAATACGAATATGGTGTTTCCTGCCCGCATTGTTATGACGGGTTGGATGAAAAAGAAATTGCCGCACGACGTATGCGACATTCCCAAATAGTCAAAACAGCCTAATCAGATTATTTGGACGGAACGACATCCAGATAGATGCGGTGCCCGTATGCACCAGACGGATTTAAGCGGGCAGTGGTCAAAACCTTTGCCGTCATCTTCAACTGAATAACAAGGTGAGAGCCTGTTTCGTCGGAACTAGCAGAAAAAGACTTCACCATCGGAGAAGACTTTAAGTCCATACTCTTGGTTGCGACCCACTTGTTTCCAGGCAATTCTACCATCAAAATATGCTCGCCGTTATCAAGATCAAATTTCATCTCAGCCGGCTTTGTCGTATCCAGAACAATGCGTGTGACATCATTTTTCTGTTCCCCAATACGAATAGAAGTTACTGCGGCTTCTTTGGGGCTTACAGCAACAGCCTTTTCTTGTTGTTCCGGTTTTTGCACAGGCTTGGGAGCTAACATAGGTGGCACAGGTTTGGGTGCTACCGGCTGTTGAGCTATAGGCTTCGGAACTTGTTGTGCATCTGCCGTCACGTTATAACTGGCCTCGATCCGGTCCAACTCAAGTGATAAAGCTCGAAAATGGCTTTGCATCACATCCATTTTTTGCAAAGTCGGCTTTGCCCTTGCAACATCCCCCTCCAATCGGGACACTCGGGCCTCGATCATAGACAGTCTTTCGCCATCCAGTGTCTCTTTACTGACTTCAGGAACAGGGTTTTGGGGCATTACTGTGTCGTCTGGAGCTTTTTGAGGCTGTTGGACAGGTGCTGCCTGGCAGGCAGCCAAAGCGAGCGTCGAAAGTAATAAAAGGGATAAATGGTTCTTGCGCATGGGTCCTAAAGTGTCGGGAGAATCGGTAATCGTCAATTCCTCCCCTATTTCCGCACAGAATTATCCACAAACCTTCTTGCTGTTTTATTTCGATATTACACGTTCATAAACAGAGAGTGTTCTTTGAGCCATTGTGGAAAAAGTAAATTCTTGTTCATAGCGCTTTCGTCCGGCTTGCCCCATATCCAAAAGTGACAGTCTATCCGACAGGATTTTTCTAAGCTCCTTAAGCAAAAACTCGTCGGATCCGGGAGGTACAAGAATGCCCGTCTTACGGTGGTCAATAAGCTCGGAAACACCCCCCACGTCACTGGCTATGACGGGAATACCCGCTCGCATCGCTTCGATAATTGTCAAAGGCAACCCTTCCCAATTGCTAATGAGCGCAAAAAGGTCAGCCTGTTGCATCAGTTGCGGTACGTCCAACCGCTCTCCAAGGAAATTGATACGATCATCCATTTCCATGTGTTTGACCATCTGGCGCAATTCCATATCATCTCCGCCACCGATAAAATCCAATTCCCAATCCAGATCTGTGCACCCCCAAAGAGCGCGGACCAATCTGGCATGATCTTTTTGCAGGCCTACGCGCGCCACCATCAAAATTTTGATTGGTCCGGACGCAACCTGATTATGCGGCTCAGAAACCAGAAACGGCATGCCATTACGAACAGTACTGATCTTTGATGGCTCGATGATCCGGTTTTTGAGAGCCAGCTGCCGATCATACTCGCTAACAGTGATAATATGATTTGAGAACAGGGCTGCAATTTTTTCAAGTACTTTATAAACCAGTTTACCGAATGTCGGCACACCATCGGTAAATGCCCAACCATGGGCCGTAAAAATCACAGGAATACCAAGAGATCTTGCAGCAAGACGGCCCAGTAACCCTGCTTTTGACGAATGGCATGTAACAATGTCAGGCTTGATATCTTTTAAAACAGATCTAATTTGGCGAAACGCTTTCCAATCCTTTACGGGATGGATGCTCCGCTGCAGATCTTCGATCTCATAGTATGGAATTCCTTGATTCTCAACAATATCAGAGACTTTTCCCGACCAACCGGAAAGCAGGGAAACATCATGCCCTTGACCATGCATGAACAAACACAGATCGCGCACATGGACCTGTGCCCCGCCAAATTCGTCCATACGTGTGATTAAATAGGCTATTTTCATGTTTTTAGGTTCGACATATTCGCTTTCAATTTAGTATATAGTCATATCAGCAGAATGAGACCAGAAGAAAGATATAGATAATGACTTCTCACCACAAAATTGCATTGATCGGCGGTAGCGGTTTTATCGGGACACGCCTTATGGCAGATTTACTGGCTGATGGCCATGAGGTGCGCATTGGCGATATAGAACCTTCTCTCGCCTATCCCGAGAATCGTGTGGATGCAGATGTTCGTGACTATGAGACTTTGCTCGCGGCTTGTATGGAATGCGATACGATTATCAATCTGGCGGCAACCCACCGCGACAATGTGCGTCCTGTCTCATTGTATTATGATACAAATGTAACCGGCGCCCGTACGACTGTTGCCGTTGCCGAACAACTTGGCATCACCAGAATTATCTTTACCAGCTCTGTTGCCGTATATGGGCACCAGCATGGAGAGCCAGATGAAAGCTTTCCGCACCAACCGATTAATGCTTATGGTGAAACAAAATCACAAGCCGAAGATGTGTTTAACGAATGGGTTGCTAAAGACCCGGCTCTACGCACGCTAGTTGTTGTGCGCCCTGCTGTTGTCTTTGGCCCTACAAACCGAGGGAATGTGCATACGTTGATGGACCAGATTGTCCGTGGTCGTTTTATTATGGTCGGTAACGGAGAAAACAGAAAGTCCATGGCCTATGTAGGGAATGTTGCCGCATTCCTGAAATACAGCCTTGGCATGAGTACCGGACATCATGTTTTTAACTATGCCGATAAGCCGGATATGAGCATGAACCGCTTGGTTGACCTGATTTGCGCACGGATTGGATTACCCAAAGTTACAGGTCTGCGTATGCCCAAAATTCTTGGCCTTGGTGCTGGTATGGTTTTTGATGTGATTGCCCGTGTGACAGGAAAAACTCTTCCGATTAGCCGCATTCGTGTCGAGAAATTCTGTGCAACGACAGCTTTTAAAGCCGACCGTGTTCGTGAGAGTGGTTTTGTTCCACCTTATAAACTCGAGGAAGCCTTGATCGAGACCATTGATGCCGAGTTTAAGAAGTCCGGCAACCGCGCAGCTTAGCAAGAAGCAATATAAATTTCTCGTGATGGATTGTCATAGCAGCATGTAACAGCCAAAGAACAATCCATGACCATCCCAAAATACCTTGCGGGATGCCGACCATCGTCCCTACAAATCCTGTTGCTCCCAGAATAAATGACCAAGCAAGAATGGTGTAGACAGCAGGACCAACAGAAAACCCTGCATTGATAAAATGATGATGGAAGTGACGACGATCTGGTGCGAAAGGCGGTTTTTTATCTTTTAATCTGGCAACTAATAATCCAAAAGCATCAATAATAGGTAACGCAATGATCCATGCCACAGAGACAGGCTCGATCAAGGCATTGTGGTTCTGTGACAGGGTGATGGCATACCATGCAATCATAATTCCTAGCCCCATACTTCCAGCATCTCCGAGAAATATTTTGGCGTGTTTATTCCATGGGAGACGTGCGTTAAAGATCAAAAACCCGATCAGGCACGCACAAAAAATTATGATTTCCATCAGGGGCTTGGACATGTCTCCTAAAAAAGCAGCTAAGCCAAACCAGATAAAAATAATAAGGGTATTTCCTGCTGCTAGCCCGTCTAATCCATCCATCATGTTGACGGCGTTGATAATGTACACTACGCAGGCAATCGAAAACGGAATTGCCATCCATCCCAATCCCATACCTCCCATTCCCAAGAGATCTCCCAGCGTATGGATTTGCGCCTCTCCACCAATGACTAATATTCCAGCAACCAGGAAATGGACTGCAAATTTTATGCGGGCATCAACCTCACGAATATCGTCAATCACACCAACAATAAGCGTAATTGCAAGGGCTGTCAGAAGCGCGGACGGGAATGAAATTCCGTAAAGGCTGCCTACGGCGGCAAAACATGTAAGAAGAACAGTAAAAATGGCAAGCCCACCGACCGGAGGGACAGGTTCGTCATGTTTCTTTCGTCCACCGGGGATATCAACAACGCCCCATTTTAAAGCCAATTTTCTGGCGAGAAGTACGGCAAGAACCGTCAGACCAAGCGAGAAACCAAATACGCATACAAGCGTGAAAAACGTCTCGATATTCGAGAAATCGGTTGCTATAGATTGTGTCATAAAGCGCGTATCTTGTGATTATTTCTTACCGCGGACACGCAAACGTCCGTCTTTCTCGATACCCGGCAAAACTTCTGCCTGGATACTCAACACTTTCGTTCCTTTTTGACCACTTCCTCCACCGAGATCAGCTGCATAAGCAGGAGGAACAAGGGCTTCCCATTCTATTTTTCCTTTTGCGACTTCAAAGCGAACCAGTGTCCCGTCAATCTTTGTCAGGTCATCTAAAAGCTGCTGGACACGAAACGTATATTTCATGACCTCGTTGTTGGATAACTCGTAGGCATCTGTAAGCAGCTTTGTGCTTGCAGCATCGGTTTGTTGCTTCACCTGATCGAGATTTCTGTTCAAGAAATTGATCATAATATATTGCGCCGCAATAAAGGCCATCAGCACTACACTGACGCAAACACCTGCAATCAACAAAATTCTTGCCGTAGCACGGGAGAGTTGTTCTGTTCTTAATTGGCGGTTGCGCCACGGGATAATATCTGCGAGCTGGTCGTTAATTGTAATGAAGTTTGCATCCATGCTCTGGATACGCGGCAGAATGGTTCGAGCTGCTCCCAAAAAGATTTGCATACGACCGGTTTCCTGATCCCAGCGCAAAGCACCGGCAGCTCCGTCCTTTTCGTATATGTAGACTGTATCTTTATCCCAGAAGTCGCTGTTCCCCGGAAGAGCTGCCGCCAAAGGGCACCAGCTGTCAGGGTGTGAAACCATAACTGTCGATGGGCACGCCAGATACCAAACACGATCCCCTTCGATAGAATAGACATAGTGAACTTTTTCTGTCGCACAGGCTTGAGATGCAGCATTCCAAACTGCTTCATCTTCCATCCCCGGGACACACGGGATTGATCCCCCAACCAATTCGGACGGCAAGTACGGATTCAGGTCACGGATAAAATATTTTGCCTCGCCAGCAAGCTTCGTTCCTACTGTTGGCTGTGGTTTTTGCTGAATGCGCTCTTCACCCGAGACATTCGCATTTTCGCTGCCGGATACAAAGACTGGAGGATTCTCATTCTTATCTTTTTTAGGGCCTAATCCAAATGCCATTACATTTTTCCTTCCATTAAACCACCCATCATACTGTCCATGCTCATATTCATAACAGTCAGGGCGTAGATCGCGCTTCCGAAACCAATCGCCAAATAGACACCTGTAAATAAAAAGGCCAGCCAGACAATTAGTTTATGCTTCAAACGAGCTGCCTGAGCGCGAAGCTCAGCAATTGATTCCATGATTGTAGCAACCTGAGATAAATCAGACAAGGTGGCCAGTTCCAGCCTTTCCGAACGGCTTAAAGGCTCTCTGTCGAGAGCAGTTCCCAATCCTACCCCACGCGAGAGCTGTTCGTTTGCAGCGTCCCAATATGCCGCAACTTCCGGAGAGTTAGATGCCTCGGACGATTGCTGGAGTGTATCGTTAATAGGCACGTTGGAGCGCAGCATTCTGGACGCTGCTGACATCGAGTCAGCAAAACTCAGATCCCTCATATAGCCGCCAATCAAAGGGATTTTTCTGACAATACGTTGTGTCGGCCAATCCCGTTTTCCGCGGTTGATAAAGAAAGAGAAAACGCACCAGCCCATAAACCCTGCAAATCCGAATGCTATCCAGATGAGAATATCCCATGTAAGTTCAAGGTTATGAGTTACGCGCACATATTTTTCCAGATCAGGTCCTTCTTTCGGGGCGTTGTCCTTAAACCAGTTCAGAACCGTTCCTTTTCCCCAAAACAGGGATTGCACAATTGTGACCACATCAAAGGCCAACCAGCCCATCGTGCCCATAATCGCACCCTTATTCTTACGCTTCTGGGTAATCGCGTTAATGGCATAGGGAATACCTTCGGTCAGTTTCCCTGCACGCTCGCTGGCGGCAATAATAGCCAAGGTTGAACGATCAAAAATCTGAAGTGCTTTCAAAGCATCCATCAAACCCAAACCTCTAGCCAAGGCCTCTCTGGCAGGTGCCAGAATATTCTGGCGGGTTGGGTTGGTTTCGGCTTCAATAATTTTCCACAAAGCTACACCAGGCGATGTCGACGTTGCACGGAACATAATCCCGCGAAGCAACTGAACTTGCCACCAGCTGGAACGGGCCAGCAATCTCTCAAGAGGGGTACGGGAGTGCGCACGAATGGTTAGAACGTGACCGCCTTTTTTCCTGACAGCATCCCGAACATCACTTTCAGTCGGAAGATACATGGTCTCGGTCGCAGTCCGCGGACCTGAACGACTTTCATATGCGATCTGGACAATCCATTGTTGCATCTATTTTTACGACTCCAGATAATTGAGCGCAGATTTCGGGTCAACAAACCCACTAATAACCAAATCAATCAGTCCGTTTTTCCGTGTATGAACGATAACACCTTCTTCGTGAACGATGTCGTTTACGTTTTGCATCAAAGCACGATACACTCTGTCACGGTCTGCCGGTCCCAAGGTAATCAGCAACGCATCCAGCAACAATGTCCGTCCAGAAATACCTGTCCGGTTACACAGATCGCACCCGCTCATGTTCCGGCGACGAACAATGGCAGCCGGTTCGATTCCGAGCATATATATCTCGTCTTGGTCAAGATAATCTCCTGCGCGCCCCTGATTTGCACAACCCTGGCACAACGTCTTTACCAAGCGCTGGTTAATAATTGCGCGAACCTGTTGCGCCAAGGTAAATGTCGACGCGCGTTCACGCTCTGATGGCATAAGAGATTTTAAACGCTCGAAGGTCTGGAGAGCTGTGTCCGCGTGAACCGTTGATATCACTGTGTGACCCGATTCAGCAGCTTTCAAAGCTGTTTCCACAGTATCACTATCACGCAATTCCCCGATAACAATATAATCCGGATCGTGACGCATTGCTGCGCGGATCAAATCGGAGAATTCTCCGCCGGGCATTCCGGGACGAACCTGCCATTGCGTTGCGTATCTCAATTCATATTCGATCGGATCTTCAATAGTCAGAACATGTTTTCTGCGGCGGTCGATATACTGGATACAGGCATAAAGTGTTGTTGTTTTACCGGAACCTGTCGGCCCGGAGAGCATCACCAGACCTCCCCCCCCTTTAATTTCAGGAGATAGAGACTGGGCCAGATAATTTCCGACATCTTCGTGACGTTTAAAAAGCTCATCGAAGCCTTTCAAGGACGCACGGTCCAACAAACGCAAGGTCAGCTTTTCACCATCCTGCGCCTGAGGTCCTGCGGCGACACGAACATCGATTACACGACCTTGCCATGTAAAACTGAAGCGTCCGTCTTTCGGCGCTATCCTGTCGCCGAAGTTCATCCCGGCATCCCGCTTAATCAGCGTAGTGAGACGGGCCATGGCGTCAGAAGGCATGATGTGAATTGGAACCAAGTCACCGTCAATACGGTATCTGATCCAGTTCGGGTTGGTTATGTTGTTGTCTTGCAGAATGTGAATATCGGATACACGCATCTGCAAAGCTTCTGCGAGCATGTCACGCATAAACTGGTTTAACAACAAACCGTTATCGGTGTCGTTTAACCATGAAGCCAATGTCTTTTCGCATCGGTCAGCCGACAAATCATGAACTGCACGCATTGTCTGTAATAACTCTGCGCGATCCCACACTTCCGCTTCGATACGTTCAACCATCAGACCAGAACGATTAGCTGTGGAGATAAGGGCATCAGTCTGCCGCGTGTTCAGTTCGTTCAACGGCGCAATTTTCAATACGCCATCGTGGAGACCAATCAAGTGAATACTAAGCGGCAACCATGACTGAACCGGTAAGATGGAGCGCAATTGGTCACCATTAGCATGGTCTCGAATTCCAACCACTTCAGTTTCATCATCAGAAGAAACTGGCGTTCCGGCCATATCCATCAGCTGATCAATAGAACGCGAAATTCCTTGCTCCATAAGGATAACACGTTCACGCTGGACCATGTCCAGATAGCGTTCACGACCTTCCTTGGCTTTAGCTTTACGGCGATCACTGTACTGGCGGCGCTCGACACCGTCCGGAGGAACATGTTTGTCTTGACGACGATCTGCACCAGAGCGAATTTCTTCGCTTTCCGGTATCACCGCATCATCACGTTTAAACTCTTCTTTTCCGGATTCGTTATCCATTCACAATACCATTAGTTAGTAGTTGTCGCTGTTGAAGTTGATCCGGTTGTCGAAGAGCTTGACGAAGAAGAGCTGCTCGAAGAGCCGGAGGAACTGCTGGATGTTCTGCTTGAGGAGGACAGAGAGCGGTCGAAGAGCAAACGGACACGATCGTTTCCGCTTAGGAATTCAATACCATTTTCAACAATATCTACATTCCATTCAACTCCGCCCAGTACGATACTTTGCTTATTGGAGATAACACGACTTCCCCCCGGTCCATTGATAATGGCTTTTTGCGGAGAATGCGAAGTAATCACGAAACCTTCGAGAGCTTGACGCTTATCAGCAGGTTTGACTTCAACAGGTGCACCAGCCTGAGATACAACAACGGCTTTTGTATCGCGGTTGATTGCACTTTTTGCAGTTCCACGGACAGGAATAACCAGAACGCCACGAGCCCCATCATGCTTGATGCGCACATCTTCAATCAATTCTCCGGCACGTACAGGAGACCAAGAGAGCGTCAAAGGACAGGCCTCAATAGGCTCAAGAACACTTCCTTCCACACAGCCGCTATGCACAATTTTCAATCCTGTATCAGCACTTGCCAAAGAAATGTCATTCAGCTTCAGCGCATCTTCCCCAACATTCACCAATGATAGTGTCATAGATGCTTCGTTGGTAATGCTGCCGAAATCCATCTCTTCTTGAGAAGAAATCAACAAACCGGTTCCAGGAACTGCTTCAGGAAAAATTCCCGCAGCTGAAACTGTTTCAGGCTCGTAAGACCCTTTCAAATTTACACTCGCAACACGTGTTGGACCATCATGCTCAACGATCAGAACGCCATCAGATGCACCTTTCGATACAGGAGACCAAGTGATTGTCGAGATACAAGCCTGACCGACAGCCAGCTTGTCGCAGTCAGTGGAAAGAGTATATCCGGACTGCGAGGATGCTTCGATATAAACCTTCTTAATCTGAATAGGTTCAGACGTCACGTTTCTGAATACAACTGATTTAACCAGCGGGCGAGACGAATCCATCGTGCCAAAATCCAGTTCATTAGGAATCGCTTCAACATCACTGAGCAATAACTCCGAGTCACTATCTCCCTGCTCAACACTCCCCGTCATTGATGCTGTCACAATACGGGACCGACCACTATGGCGCAGGAGCATTTCCACGCGCCAATTCCCCACTTTCAAGCCTTTTACAGACACGACAACAGCGCACTCAGCTCCGGATGGCAGAGGCTCTTTTCCGCTACATTCGTTCAGGGCAACATCGGCGCTCACTGTCGATGAAGGGTAAAGGTTTACCTGTCCGACGCTTACCTCCTTAGAGGAGATGTTTCTAAATTTTACAACAACCTGCGATGCAGAACCAACCGTAATTTCGCCAGCTTTGACCTCTTCTTCAACAGGGGACATTCCATCCCCTGTACCGCCGCCGGCGATACGTGCAGCAGGATCTCCCAAGGCATTTGCCAGTGCATGAGAAGATGTAAGGCTGACGGGCAACATTGCCAAACCAATTACAGGCATCGTCAGAATATATTTTTTCAGAACTTCAAATGTGACTTTCATCAGATATCCCCTTATTGCCCCAATACATCGTAGTTAACTATAACGGAAGGATCCGACTTTCCTTCATTTTCCACACTATCCGGCATATTTACTTCAACAGAAGGCGCGCTTGGAGCACTATCCATTGCCCTTACAGCAACAGGCTCACCTACCACTTGTTCCGGAACATTTTTACGCTCTTCCATTGTTGTTTGGGTAATGACTTCGTTAAATTCCGGTGATGGCTCACTATCGACGACAGGCTTGCTTACAACGGATACAGGATTGCTCGGAAGCTCCGGTGCAGGCACGTAAGAAGACTCCGGGGTGCTAGCAATAGGCATCGGAGCTACAGGAGGCCCTGATACAGGAATCTGCATTTGAGGCGGCATGATATAGGATACACGCTCCTGCCCTTTTCTTGGTGTTGCCCTTTGCTCCGCGGTGAAGACTACAACGCGTGGACGCATCAAGAAAACCAGCTCAGTGTTATGTGCTTGCGCGGCACGTGAGAATGGCAAGGAAGGCTCACTTGTCCCAATTCCCTCTTTATCCAGAGAATCTGTCTCACGAACCAGACCGGCAATCAACAGAAGGTCACCCGGACGAATGCGAACTTGCGTTTCCAGCTCCCGTTCAGTTGTTTGTGGCAACTGAACGACTGCATCAGGGTTATCATCAAATGTGTCAATACCGCGAACCTCTTGCAGCAAAATATTGATATCCCCATAGACCGTCGAGTTATCCCAGTTCGAACCGATTTCTAGCGTAAATCCGCTATCCACGGAATCTGTTGTGGTTGACACAGTCGTTGTGCCACCATCTGTCGTTGTACGAGACAAAGACGCCACATAGTTCTGCGTATCAGCCACACGCAGGCGAGCAGAAGACCCGGACAGAACAGTAATCTGAGGCTGGGATACGGTTTTAACAGCGCCATATGATGATACAAACTGGAAGACATCATTGACATCGAAATCCACACTGCCCGTAGTTGGCAAACCAATACTGATCGGACTTCCAACGTTAGGATCAGCTGCACCAGCAACATTCACACCAAACTTGAAGCGGCCGACTTTGTCAAACAAAGACCATTTAATCCCCGTGGTATTCCCAGAGTCGAGAGATACTTCCCAGACATATGTTTCAAATACGACAAGAGCCGTGCTCGATCTCAATCTCTGGAAGTAACGGCGCGCCAATTCGGATGTTCTTTGGCTTGCACGATAGACAATTGTACGAGTTGATGCATCGGTGATTGGAGATGTTCCGGTAATGCTGCCAACTGCCGCAGAAATATTCGTCAACAAAGATGACATACTATCTGCTGCGGTGATTGGCGGAATAGATACCGTAAAGACTTGCGTATCTTTGACTACCAGAATGCCGCTCTGATAGGAACAATACATATCCCCAAGAGAACATATTTCATGAACGATTGTATCAAGAGGCCCTCTCAGGTTTGTCACTGTAATGGTTTTAGACAGACTATCATCAGCTTCAAAGGCAATCGGAATATTCGTTCCATCCATTACGAGCTGCAACGCACCAGCGAGCGTCTCGCCACGCAACTCAAATGGACCAACAATCGTAGATGGCAGAGGATCCCCTTCTTCCGTTTGAGGAACAAGCACATCCTCACCAAGAGGAAGATAAATCACAGGATCGCCGTTTTCATTAACAGCCTTTACCCGCTCTTCAGCAATTTTTGGGGACGGTATATTGACGTTTCTTGCAGCGGGAGCCAACACATCAGCACATCCTAACAACAACATGGATGTTGTCATACAAGCTGTCGCCAAAATAAGGGACGACATAACCCGCGATTTATTTTTTGATTTACGTGTCTGTAAGCTCATTTGTTCCGGCACTTTCATCATCGTCTTTTCCATTACTTAAACTCTTTTTATTCCCCTTACTCAGCTTGTCAGCTCCACCTTGAGACTCAAACCTTTTCAGCCCTGCCCATAGCGCGCTCAACCATCTTAATCAACCGCTCCTTGTGTACCGGCTTCATTAGAACGGCACTAATATTCCACTTACTGGCCTCATTCAGAATGTCAGGATTCTGATCCCCAGTCACCATAATCATCGGTAACTTGGTATCCCGACCCCGCACAATCTTGATAAACTCGAACCCGTCAATTGGAGACATACGAATGTCGAGAATAATCAATCCTATCGACGCATTCAGCTCTGCCTGTCCGGTAGACCCGTCCGTAGCCTCAACAATTTCATATCCAGCATCCGTCAAATATCTGACAATTTGCATCCTTACGAAATCATTATCTTCGACAACTAATATTTTTTTTTCTTGAGGCATTCTTTTGGACGGAACTATATTTAGAGATGGGCAAAACGAATCATTTACGCACATAACTTGTGCAATTCGCAGCGTAAAACAAAGATTCTTCTTATGCAATCATCGACTTAACAAGTATTTCAAAGCAGTGTACACTTGTCCCCAAGTTTTGGAAAAAGTTATGGATATTTTACTCTCTTACGGCCCTCACGCTCTTTTTGCCTTCGCATTTATTATACTTGTCACACTTACAATTATAGATTTTAGGACCTGGATTTTACCTAATTGGCTAAATCTGCTTCTGGCTATAACAGGTTTTGCCTTTCACTTAAGCATCTCGTTCCGATTCGCTCCCCCTTATGACTATTTCCTTGGCGCAATTGTCGGCGGCGGCATCCTTTATGTCATCAGATTCTTTGGGAACAGGCATTACAAACAAGATACTCTTGGCTTGGGAGATGTCAAACTTCTGGCAGCTTCTGGATTGTGGCTTGGCGTTGAGGGGGTTGTGATGGCGATGACTATCGGGGCCTTTGCAGGACTGCTGCATGGGATTGCCGTGGCCCTGATCCGCGCATTTCAGGAAAAGGCAAAACCAAACCTTCACCGCTTAATGATTCCCGCTGGCCCGGGTTTCTGCATTGGCATTTTCGGCATGATGTGCTGGCAATATTGTGGCTTTTTATCGCAGTAATTTTTTACATATTAACTTGCTGCGTATAAAAAAGCAGGGATCACTTACGCACTCTCGCGTGACCCCTATTTATGTAACCCTATCCAGACTTGGTTAATAAACCGTTATTAAAAACTCTAAAATCGTTAGAAGGTATGGACAACATATATATAAGTGAGTCATAAGCATTTTTTATGACCCTAAAAATTTCAGCCCAGCATTTGTGCGACATCTCTGCCCTCACCCAGAATGATGTTACGACAATTCTTGATCGCGCCTCATTTTTTAAAAATGCCCTACGCGAAAAAAACATTCCCCAGACCTTAAGGGATAAAGTTATCCTAACCCTCTTCACCGAGAATTCGACACGTACACGCAACTCTTTTGAGATGGCGGTCCTGCGCCTAGGCGGCAAGTTAATGAATTGGGACGAAAAAATCTCGTCGGCACAAAAAGGAGAGACCTTTAGCGACACGTTGCGTTATCTGAATGGTTATCAGCCTGATGCGATTATCATGCGCCACCACGAATACAATGCACCGAACTATGTTGCGAGCATTGTCGACTGTCCCGTTATCAATGCAGGTGACAGTTATCGTGAGCACCCGACGCAGGCCTTGCTGGATGCGTTTACCATTCGCGAGAAGAAAGGACGCATTGACGGATTGACCGTTGCGATTATAGGGGATTTGGCACATAGCCGCGTTGCTGGGTCTAACGTTCCCCTTCTTACCAAGATGGGTGCCACTGTTCACTTAATTGCGCCTGAGAATTTGCAGCCTCATAAAATCCCTGACGGAGTCAAAGTTTTCACAACACTTGAAGATGGTTTGGCTGGGTGCGATGTTGTTATGACACTCCGCATTCAGAAAGAACGGATGGATGCAACGGCCATTCCAAGTGACACAGCCTATTTCCATGCTTATGGTTTAACGCTTAAGCGCTTAGATCTGGCCAAGCCTGATGTCATTGTGATGCACCCGGGACCAATGAACCGCGGTGTCGAAATTGCAGACGAAGTGGCAGATGATCCAACGCATAGTGTTATTTTTCAGCAAGGCGCAAATGGTGTTCCGGTGCGCATGGCTGTGCTTGATTTATTGGTAGGAGAAAATGCATGATTGACGCAATTATCAATCATATTCAACTGAATGGTTTGCTCGGGTTCTTTGGCGGCTATCTGTTTGGGTCTATTCCGTTCGGCTTAGTGTTATGTGCGCTTGCGGGGTATGGCGATATCCGCAAAATCGGTTCGGGAAATATCGGAGCAACCAATGTTTTGCGAACTGGGAATAAAGCCCTTGCGGCCCTTACCGTCTTGCTTGATAGCAGTAAAGGTTTGATTGCCGTTTTGATTGCTGCTTATTTTTTTGATAAGCATGCCATGTTTGGTGCGGCACTTGGAGCCGTAATTGGCCACAACTTTCCCGTATGGTTAAAATTCAAAGGTGGAAAAGGCGTTGCGACAACTCTAGGAACTTATATTGCCTTATCATGGCCTGTGGGTCTTGCCTGCTGCGCTGCATGGCTTGTTACAGCTTTTACAAGTCGTATTTCATCTCTCTCTGCTCTGGTGGCTCTCGGCGCTGCACCTTTCTTTGTGGCGTGGTTTGGTGATCCGAAACAGCTTTATCTGATAGGATTGATTTCCATGCTTGGCTGGATGCGCCACCGCACAAATATCGAGCGCTTGATTAAAGGCGAAGAACCCAAGATCAATTTGAAGAAAAAGAAAGAGGCTGCATGAGTTATACGGCTGAGCAGCTTGATTGGTTGCGTTTATACCGCACGGAAGGTGTCGGGCCGATCACGTTCTATCGTCTGATCCAGAAATATAAAACCGCAGCCGCAGCGATTGATGCCCTCCCTCATTTGGTCAAAACAAAATCCGTAACCATCGCTGCTCGCGTTGATGCCGAACGTGAGTTAGAAGCCCTCACCAAACTTGGTGGGAGCATGATCTTTGCAGGGGAGGAGACCTATCCGCTGTCTCTCTCTGCTATTGAAGATGCCCCTCCTGTCCTGAGTGTGATCGGAAATATTGACCTGTTGCAAAAGCAATCTGTTGCGATTGTCGGTAGTCGTAATGCGTCACTTAATGCCCGTAAACTTGCCGCCGAAATGGCACATGACTTAGGAGCGGCAGATTTGGTTATTACATCTGGCCTTGCTCGCGGCATTGATACAGCTGCACATGAAGGGGCTCTCGCATCCGGCACGGTTGCCGTGGTCGCAGGTGGGGTTGACGTTGTCTATCCAAAAGAAAATACAGATCTTTATAAAAGAATATGTGACCAAGGTGCCGTTATCTCCGAATGTGCACTTGGAACGCAACCCCTTGCCCAGCATTTCCCGAAAAGAAACCGTATTGTATCGGGACTATCCGAGGGCACTGTTATTGTTGAGGCCAATTTCCGTTCCGGGTCTTTGATCACGGCGCGTATGGCGGGAGAACAAGGTCGCGATGTTATGGCAGTACCCGGATTTCCATCCGACCCACGCTCCGAAGGAACAAATGCCCTGATCCGTGATGGGGTGATCTTGGTGCGCAATGCTGAGGATATTTTGGAAGTTGTGCGTTCCTTTATGACGCGCCCAGCATATCAGAGCACCCTATTCGAAAAAAATGAAGGACTGTCTGAAAGTGCAGAAATTATAGAGTTTCCAAGTAAAAATGTCCGGGATGTTATCCTGCCGGAGCTATCCTTTACACCGGTTGGAGTTGACGAAATCATTCGGACGTGCAATTTGAAGAGTGCAGAAGTACAAGGCACTCTAATTGAAATGGAGCTGGACGGGACTGTTTTACGCCTTCCAGGAAACAGAATTTGTTTAGCCAAGTGATACTTTAGGGATGAGGTTTTAAATAGATGTCCGCATCAAATGTTGTAATTGTTGAGTCTCCGGCAAAGGCCAAGACGATAAATAAATATCTGGGCAAGGACTATTATGTTCTGGCATCTTTTGGTCACGTCCGAGATTTGGTTGCCAAAGATGGGGCTGTTAATCCCGATGATGACTTTGACATGCGCTGGGAATTATCTGATCGCGCTGACAAAACCATCAGAGATATTTCTGCAGCGGTTAAATCTGCCGACACTGTTTACCTCTGCACTGACCCTGATCGTGAGGGAGAAGCTATTTCATGGCATATACAACAGATACTGGAAGATAAAAAATTACTGACAGGTAAAGAGCTTAAGCGCGTAACATTTAACGAAATCACCAAGAATGCCATTAAGGCTGCGTTTGAAAAACCACGCACTCTCGATAAACCGCTGATTGATGCTTACCTTGCACGCCGTGCCCTCGACTTTTTGGTGGGCTTCACGCTCTCTCCTGTTCTGTGGCGCAAGCTTCCGGGTTCCAAATCCGCGGGTCGTGTCCAGTCTGTCGCGCTGCGTCTTATTTGCGAGCGCGAAGCAGAAATTGAGGCGTTTAATGCGCAAGAATATTGGTCAATCCATGCCCGTATGCAAACAGAAGACGGTGCAACTTTTATGGCGCGCCTTACCCATTTGGCGGGTAACAAGCTCGATAAACTTGATATCGGATCGCAAGCGGATGCCGAGGCCGCTGTTAAACGTATCCTCAACAAGAAACTCTCTGTTCAAAAAGTTGAAAAGAAACAGGTTCGCCGCAATCCGTATGCGCCGTTTATTACCTCTTCTCTTCAGATGGAAGCGTCTCGGAAGCTCCGTTTTTCTGCAAGCCAGACGATGCGCTTGGCGCAACAGCTTTATGAAGGTGTTGACATTGGTGGTGAAACCGTTGGTCTGATTACCTATATGCGTACTGACGGGATTACACTCTCAGATGATGCGATTTCGCAATGTCGTGCACAAATCTCGAGTCATTACGGTCAGAGATATTTGCCTGACTCTCCACGTATATATAAGAGCAAGGCCAAAAATGCTCAGGAAGCGCACGAAGCGATTCGCCCAACTGATTTGTCCCGTCGCCCTGAAGAGATGCGCCGCTATCTTGATGATCGTCAGGCTGCGCTTTATGAATTGATCTGGAAACGGACTTTGGCTTCCCAGATGGAAAGCGCCGTTCTTGATCAGGTTGCCGCCGACTTATCTGATGGGACAGATGATGTTGTGCTGCGCGCGACAGGCTCTGTTGTTACGTTTGACGGTTTTCTTACGCTCTATAAGGAAGATGATGACGAGGATTCAAATACGGATCCAGAAAATGAAGACAACCGTTTGCTGCCGCCACTTTCCGAAGGCATGGGACTGCGTACACAAGACGTTACGCCAGAACAACATTTTACTCAACCTCCTCCACGATATTCGGAAGCATCACTTGTCAAGAAGCTAGAAGAAATGGGGATCGGCCGTCCATCAACATACGCGTCTATCATTCAGGTTCTTCAAGACCGCAGCTATGTCACACTCGATAAGCGCCGTTTTGTTCCTGAAGATCGAGGTCGCTTGGTCACGACATTCCTCAAGAAATTCTTCGAAAAATACGTTGATTACGATTTTACAGCAAACCTTGAGGATGAGCTTGATGCCATCTCAAGTGGTCAGGTCATGTGGAAAGAAGCCTTGCGCCAATTCTGGGCAGGTTTCAAGACCGCGGTCGACGGGACGAAAGACCTGACGATTACAATGGTTCTTGATGAACTGGATGCTGAACTTGGTCCTCACTTCTTCCCTATAAGCGCTGAAAACCCTGACCCACGCAAATGCCCTGCGTGCGAGAATGGCCGTTTATCCCTCAAAGTCGGGAAATACGGTGCGTTTATCGGATGTTCTAACTATCCCGACTGTAAGCATACACGTCCGCTTGTTGTTCAAAGTGGCGAGGCTCTGGACGATGCGAACTCAGGTGCAGCACTTGGAAATGAACCTAAAGTTCTAGGTAATGATCCGGGTACTGGACGCACTATTACACTCCGCAAAGGACCTTATGGACCTTATGTCCAGATTGATGTTCCGGAAGATAGTGTCGATAAAAAAGAGAAGCCGAAGCGCCAAGGTGTGCCGCGTAACCTACCGTTGGAACAGGTTACTTTAGAAGCCGCCTTGAAACTTCTTGCCCTCCCGAGATTAGTCGGACATCATCCGGAGACTGGCGAGAAAATCGAAGCAGGTATCGGCCGCTTTGGCCCTTATATTAAATATCAGAGCCGCTTTAAATCCATCCCTAAGGATGAAGATGTTTTAACAATCGGTATGAACCGAGCCGTTGAGCTGTGTGCACAAATCGGTGAGAAAAAAGTCCGTCCAGTAAAGAAGGCTTCCGAGAAAAAAACGACGGCCAAGAAACCTGCTGCTAAAAAAACAGCAGCTAAAAAACCTTCTGCAAAGAAGACGGTCGAGAAAAAAACTGTGGCTAAGAAAACGACAACAGTCAAAAAATCAACTCCTAAGAAGACAACAAAGAAGGCTGCTGAATAGCAGCCTTCTATATATTTTCAGCGCTCTTTCTATTTATCTGACCAATTGCAAAACTGATGATCTCAATTTATTGGCTTGAGCCTCTGTCGCAATTGATAAATCACTCAGCAGGTTTGAGTTTCCAAAGTTTTTTGATGCCTCACCAATATCGACATCCTGAATTGCCGATTGTGCTGCGATAACATTTTCTGTACTTGTATCCAGAACCTCTCTCTGCGTCTGGAAGGATGCCTGCGCCGCGCCGACTTGCGACTTAAAACTTGCCAGATTGGCAATTGCATTGTCTACCTCCGAAGCTGTGGCTGTCGCCGATGCTTGTGTTGTCAGGGCTGTCGGGCTTGCGCCTGCCGCCCCTGTCAGGCCAAGGCCAGAAGATGACAGGTCAACTCCGGAGAGATCTGCCGATAGCGTATCTATGCCGCTACTTCCTGATTGAAAACTCGCGTTGAATGTTCCGTCAATAATGCGCTGACCATTGAATTCTGTCGTGCTGCCGAGATTGTTCAATTCACCCAACAGGCTTTGATATTCCTGATTGATTGCATTTTGTGCCGATGGATCAAGTCCGCCCGAATTGGCTTGTGTGGTCAGGGACTTCATGCGATCCAGAATATTTCCTGCCTGTTGCAACGCACCGTCTGCGGTTTGCAGTAGGGCTGTTCCCTGTACCAGATTTGTTGAAGATTGTTTTAGCGCTGCAACCTCACCGCTCATCACGGCAGATATTGCCAAGCTTGCCGCATCGTCGGAAGCTTTGTTGATTTTCTTACCACTCGCAAGCGCGTTGCTGTTTTTATTTTGCGTCTTGTCCGCGTGATTGATCGAGGTTGACGATCCTATTCCGGATGTCGCTGAAAACATTGAAACCATTTCTTGTCCCACCTTATCCAACAATCCTTGCTCTATTCCGAACAGGCTGCTGTTACCGAGAGGCCATTCTGGCTTCATACTTACTCATTTTCAGAATACCAAAGAGTTCTTTCTAAAGATTTAATAATATTCTCTTGTTTCTCAAATAGTTAGCTTTATTTTTGATTTTTTTTGGAAAATCTTATATAACAAGCCAAAATTTTACATAGGATTCATTTTTATGAGTAACATTATTTTTGTTCCAGGCTTGCAAGGCGTCAACCAGATCGCCGAAAATGCCACCCGCTCCGTCACCTTAGCGCGTGGAGTCAATGAACAGGCTATTTATGATGCCACACATAAAGCGGGATGGGCTTTCCACAAAATCTCCTATCAAACTCCTGAAACTCCTGCTCCACGTTTATCCGTAATGGAAAAAAGCGTTGCCCAACAAATCTCAGGCATTTTCGACCTGACCCGCGGCCCAAATATTATTGTCGGCAGCAGCGTTGGATTTGGCGTTGTTGTTGGCGCGATATCCCGATTAAAAAATTCAACCTCCCGTTTCGGATTGATCGGATTCAAGCCAATCCCTGATCCTTTGATGGCAATTGAATTCCAATTGAAATCACAAAATTTTCTGGATGTACTTCGCCATGGAATCGTCCCATCTATTCCGATGCCTGTTGAAGGTACCGGAAAAGATTTCTTTCCATTGACCAAGGAACATATTGACGATTCTGATGCTTTAAGACTTTTATCTGCTCCTCGCTCGGCAGCAGAATTCAATAGCTCTGCAAAAGGAAAAATCCGAGACTGCAAGTTGATTTTTGCCCGTCGTGACCATCTGACACGTGCGTTTCTTCTGGCTGATTTCAGAGAGGTTATTCCTTGCCACCGCGCCCGCTCAATCATAAAAAGCGGGGATCATTCCACAGATCTGAGCGCGGTTCTGGCAAAAGAAGTGTCCGCAATGATTGCGCGTCTCGGATAATTGGATTATATATCCGGTATGACAGCTATTCAGACCCCAACTATGGAAGACCGCATGGTATTGCCCCTGCCCGATGAAGCGGGCGGCAAGATGTTGCTTCATTCTTGCTGCGCCCCCTGTTCGGGCGAGGTGATAGAGGCGATGGCAGCATCGGGTATTGATATTACCATCTACTTCTACAATCCGAATATCCATCCGCGTCAAGAATATGATTTGCGCAAGGAAGAAAATATCCGTTACGCCGAGAAACTCGGCCTGCCGTTTATTGATGCAGACTATGATTCATCCAACTGGTTCGAGCGTGTGCGCGGCATGGAATGGGAACCCGAAAAAGGCAAGCGTTGTACTGAGTGTTTTGATATGCGCTTTGAACGCACAGCGTTATATGCATTTGAAAACGGATTTCCGATGTTCACATCCTGCCTCGGGATTTCCCGTTGGAAAGATATGAACCAGATTAACGGATGCGGACACCGCGCTGCTGATCGTTATGAAGGTGTTACCTATTGGGATTACAATTGGCGCAAGGGCGGCGGATCAAAACGCATGCTGGATATTTCCAAGCGCGAGCATTTTTATCAGCAGGAATATTGCGGATGTATCTATTCCCTCCGTGATACCAACAAATGGCGCATGTCCAAAGGCCGCGAAAAAATAGAACTCGGTGTCCATTACTACGGAACAGACACCGAAAGTCACGGTTAGAGAAAAAAACCGGTGCAAAAGCACCGGTAAGATTCGTGGAGTTTATTTGTTATTGGTTACTCTTTTTACACTGTGACGCAATCTTCCGATGGTATGCCTAGCCCAACATTCCAACGGTTAAAAAAGACGCAGAAGACACAGGTAACTCAATTCCTCTTTTCATCCATACAAGCCCACCAAATCCCGATACTCTCCCCCAGTGACCCGCACCTGATAACAGCCGGACCACAAGGGATTTAAAGGCTTTCACATCTATTTGCCAGCACACACCGTATTCTTCTTATTTGCTGACATCCTTATATTAGCCAGTGCTCAAGAATTGTCACATCCGCAAAATGTCGCATCTTCGTTATCCGCATGGCTGGTATTTTGTTACTTTCTATCCTGTCCGCGATAGATATTGACTGTGGGCGGATTGGCCCAAGTTCCTTCACGCAGCCAGCGCGGGAAGATGTTCATGGTCTGCAACTCTTCAAGCGAGACAAAGCGGCGATCAACAACGGGGCCGCCCGTGTCTTTCCAGTCGGCTGTGATCTCGCCCCCGACCACTTCGCAGCGGAAGAAAATATCGACATTGTGGAAGCTGTTGGACTCCAGCACAAATTCCGAGACGGCAAAGGCATTGCCGACAGACACGCTCAGTCCTGTTTCCTCGAACACTTCGCGCGCGATACCTGTTTTCAAATCTTCGCCGTAATCCAGACGCCCGCCCGGTGTGCACCAGAAATCCCCTGCTCCGTCGCCGTTCACAACAAGGAGCTTGTCGTCTTTTACTATCACAGCGCGGACAGAGACGTTTGGCTTGGCGGGTGGTCGTGGTGGTGGGAGTTCAGTCATTTTTTGCCCCGTAAAAATTTTTTGAATGTGAATTTGGTGTAACAGTTTCCCCGCACAGCATATCCACATGAACCATGGATGTGGGGGCCGGTGCAGAGTTCCTCCGTAGAGGGCAGTGACCCGATACTGTTCCTGTCGCCGGTTTTTTTCTTTCCCCATCGGAACAATCCGATGTGTAACAGGGAGTATGCTTTATTCCTGTTTCCCTTTTGATGCAACCTTGGCACCAAATAAAAAAGCAGGCGTGGGCGCCCACAGGCGCTGTTTGCGCGGCACTTTTTCAGCCGCCGGATACGTACCGCCTTCAGAATTATCAGGGTTTCTAGAGAAAGTAAAGGATTTTATTCCTAGGTGATTTTGTTCATTCACGCGAAGACGCGAAGAGAACCGCAAAGACCGCGAAGAATAAGAGCCTGTCATCCTGAGCGAAGGTGAAGGAACTCTCTTTTGGTATTTTCAAAGGGAGATTCTTCGGGTCGTTTCACTCCCCTCAGAATGATAGGGAAAGAAGTTACTCATATGCATTCTTGTCGTATAGAGACTTAACTTCATCGTTAAAAATATCAGGCATATT
>JAVEVE010000010.1:0-29036 GCA_034005165.1 Pseudobdellovibrionaceae bacterium
ACTGGAGCGGGTGAAGGGATTCGAACCCTCGACATTTACCTTGGCAAGGTAACGCTCTACCCCTGAGCTACACCCGCGCTGACCAGTTCTTTGAACTGGTCGGATTTATACTGATCCTTGAGAGGAATTGCAAGAGGGAAGTTCGTATTTTTTGGGGTGGTTTTTAGATTGGTCCCGTAGGCGATTCAGGCCAGAATTAGGCGCCGACCTGTATCAGGGAGGTATAATAGCCCATCGGGCGTCCCGTCATAGCATCAGGCTCGACGATGACCATGGAAGAGCGCCTTTGGACTTTGTCCGCAACATCTTCTTTTAATTCATAATGCATCAGTTCCCCGTCATGTTCGGGAATGTCATAGACCAGCATAAAAAGCCTTTGATCACGATAATATTCAACGCGCTTGACCCCGGCAGGCAGCGAGCTATCACATACCAGCGCCAAGTCTCCATCAGGCAATTGTCCGAGTTCTATGTTCATTTTTATATATCCAGCTTCATTTCTACAGAAGATCTTGCAACCTGCGGCTCAGCGCTTGCCGTTGCTTGTATACCCAAGGACTTGATCGCACTTGCAGACGGGTCTCCAAAGACTGCTGCACCCAACGACATTACGCCTTTTACATCAAACTTTTCCATACTTATTCCGGCCATAAAGTCTTTCCCCTGTTTTACTTCCTTATATATACACTTCATTTCTTTCTTAATTATTGAAAATAGATCAAATTTGATCTATTTCTTCTCTCTGTCAGCTTTTTGTCCGGACAGAAATATATATTCATATATATAAAATATATTATTAGATATAATCGTACCATGAAACTTTCACAAAATGAAAGTTTTTCCACAAAAAAGTTAAATTTTCTGGGTAAATACTCAAATAGGCATTCTGGTATCTATGGGGGCGTTAACCAGCTTTGGCGATTTCATCGAGATCATCTTTCAAACGCCTCGAGAATTCTGCAATTTTCTGGGCATTCTGTGAAATCTCTGATGCCGCAATATTTTGTTGGGAAATCGCGGCACTGATTGCGTTCGAAACTTCCGAGACCCCAGCAACAGAACTGTTAATCTGCTCAATCGAAGATACAACAACGCTACTTTCCTGTTGGATATTATGAACTTGCGCATCAATACTGCTGGTTGCATCTGTTGTTTGGGACGACAGAACTTTGACCTCTCCTGCGACAACGGCAAAACCTTTTCCAGCTTCCCCTGCCCGCGCAGCCTCGATTGTGGCATTAAGTGCAAGCAAATTCGTTTTTTCAGCAATCGCGCGGATCATTTCGACAACGGAGCCTATTTCTACGGTCAGAGCCCCAAGATCCCGTACTTTTCGGGATGAGTTTTCAGCCATGACTCTTGTACCATCGACCAAGGTTACGGCGCGCGTAACCTGATTGCCGATTTCTGCAATCGAGGCCGTCATTTCTTCGATAGAAGAAGCCAAGCTTTCTATATTGCGCAAATTCTTGCTGATAAAGATATTCAGCTTTTCCTGTTTTTCTACCCGATCCTTTAACCGATCTTCTTGAGCCTTCTTGGATTCCATTGCCTGAATTTCCAGTGCCTTCTTTTGCTCAATCTTTTCCTCCAGATTTTTAATAGCTCTTGCAATCTGACCAAATTCAGATTTTGATGCTGCATTGAGTATCAGGCTTCTATCGATGCGCTCTTCGGCAATATTGGTTATGGCCGTCGTGACGCATTTCATATTTCCGACAATCGTTTTCATCAGGGCGCATACCAGACCAACAGCCACGAGCAGCAAAACAAGCAAAATTGATGTATATATGACATATCCGGACTGGACCTTTTCAAGCTCTGCCTTTTGGACAAGGACGGCTTCGCTCAAAAGTTCATCTTCCATAGATTTTAAAATATTGATCCAGTCACTGGAAACTTTAAACCATGCGCTCGCGGAAAATGTGACAGCCCTAAACCCGCCATCCAAACCGGAAATATTTTTATCCAATATCAAGTTAATAATCTCGTTTGTACCAGAAGCGTATAATTTGTATGGCTCGCCTTGTTTTTCCTGATCGAATTTTACTTTCAGAATAGCAAGATCTTCCTGAGATTTCTCGATTTCCACCTCAAGACTGTTTGTTGCCCCAATTTCCAGAGCATTAAAATTTATAAAGGATATGGCCTGTTCATTATTAACAGCCCCTTTTTCAACAGAAGCTAAATAAGCATTTCCAGATGCACGCTTCCTTCCTGCATTTTCTTTTTTACGCTCCAGATCATAAAGGGCGTGAAGTTTCGGGAGTGCTCTTTCTGATGCGTGTGAGGTCGTACTCATCACGAAAACCAAATATTGGTCAATCATTTCCGAATAGCTTGCTACGGCTTCTTTTGAAGAAAGTTTTTTCCCATCAATCCCTGACCTCAGGGCTGATAACCTATCGAATATATCTGCATTCTTTCCGATAAAAGAGCGGCTGTCCGGAAGTTCCTTCAGGTAAAATTCCTTTAATTGCACCATTTGGGAATCTGTATATTTTCGCGCCTCTTCCAGTTTTAGCGCATCAGCTCTCTCAGAAGATTGCAACCAGCCCGCAGTCCTTCCACGTTCGATTTGCACTGCATGAATCCAATCATGAAGAAGAGCAATTTCATCCAATTGACTTGAGGCAAAAGCGAAATCATCGACGGCCTCCTTTTTATTCTTGACCTCCATTCCTCCCAAGGCCACAGAAAGAACTACAGGAATTAAAACGACTCCCCAAAGTCTGGTTGCTATCGAATGGATATTCATATTTTTTCCTTTAGCGCAAACCCGGAATAGTGGCTAACAATCTACAAGATCCGGACAGTTTTATTCTTGAAATACGCACTATACTCAGAGCGCCAATCGGCAAAATGTATGATTTTCTCTACATTGTAATAATATTAGCATTGACCCTTTTTTATTGCCAGCATCATCTTGTCACGCCGTTCGAGAAAAACCCCATTTCGCCGCCTCGATATTTACATACTTCATTTGACAGAGCTGCTTGAGATCAGTATGACCGTTAGATGGAACAAAATTCAGATAACAACCGTTATGACAGTGGATATATTCCGCTATATAATTGCGCAAGCCTGCTCGACAGACTTAAGGCTTCAGGCATAGAGTTTGTACATTATCGTCATGATCCAGTTTTTACCGTTGAGGCAGCAAATGATGTTTCCGATCACATCTCTGGTCTTCATACACGTAATTTGTTCCTGAGAGACAAAAAGGGGCGGATGTTCCTTGTGACATTACAGCATGACACCCCAGTGGACCTGAAAAAACTCTCTGATCTTTTGGGAGCGGGGCGCTTTTCCTTTGGATCTCCGGAAAGGCTATGGAAATTTTTAGGTGTCAGGCCAGGATCTGTAACACCACTATCTATCCTGAATGATGCGGGAAAAGAGGTTCAGCTTATTCTCGAAGAGAACATGATGCGCGGGGATTTGGTCAATTTCCACCCCCTAGAAAATGACCAGACCATCAGCATGACTCCACAGGCTTTGCTTGATGTTCTTGAACAGCACAAAATTATTCCAAGAATTGTAGACTTATCAGAAGTTGCCCCTGATGAAGTACCTCCCCCTTCCCCTCGAACCGAAAAGAGTACAGCATGTTAATCGGCGCACCCCAAACTTCTCCATCTTCGTATTCAGGATCAACATCCATATACGATGTAACAACTGCCGATTTTGAAATGCGGGTCCTCAAAGCGTCTATGGAACGTCCTATTCTGGTTGATTTCTGGGCACCGTGGTGCGGGCCGTGTAAACAGCTTATCCCGATGCTTGAGAAAATTGTCAGCTCCCAGAATGGTAAAATCGCCCTCGCTAAAGTGAATGTCGACCAAAATCCAGAGCTGGCCCAGGCCTTTCGTGTACAGTCTGTCCCTATGGTTGTTGCCATGTATCAGAGACAACCTGTATCGGGCTTTGCAGGTGTGCGTCCACAAGCCGATATTGAAGGACTGATTGGACAATTGATTGCCCTTGCTGACCAGAATCAATCGAATTCTCTTGATATTCCTGCTGCACTGGACGAAGCTCGGCAGCTGTTAGAGGCCGGGCATGGCGAACATGCAGATGCAATTTATCAAGCTATTTTGCAGCAGGATGAGCTTAACTTTGACGCCTATGCCGGACTGGTTAAATCCCAGATTTCTCAAGGTAAATTGGATATTGCAGAGCAAATGATTGACTCGGCGCCTGATGCCTTACAGAAAAACTCCCAATTCATCTCTCTGCGAACAGCTTTAGACTTGGCCTATAAAGCGCAATCAGCGGGAGAATTTTCTGAACTGGAACAACATGTCAAGCAGAATCCGGATAATCTCCAACTGCAATATGATCTGGCTGAAGCCTATGTTGCAAAAGGATTGAGAACAGAGGCCGTTGATACGCTGATTGCTCTTCTTAAAAAAGACCGCACATGGAACAATGAAGCTGCAAAAACACTTCTCCTGACATATTTTGAAGCGTGGGGTTTCACGGATCCCGCAAGTGTGGCAGGTCGTCGCAAACTCTCTTCTGTGCTTTTTTCCTAAAAAAAACACACTATATCTGTTTGCATGAGTAAAAATCCTTTTGATCCCTGCTTTAATGACTTACCCGAGGAAATTCCTATTTTCCCTCTGGAAGGGGTCGTTTTACTACCGCGCGCAGACTTACCGCTCAATATTTTTGAACCCAGATATTTGAGCATGATTGCAGATGCCTTAAAGGTGGGTAGGCTTATCGGTATTGTCCAACCGACAGGATATCGTGCCGCAAATTGCGAGGCCGTCTTCCGTACAGGATGCGTGGGACGAATCACCCAATTTTCCGAAACAGAGGATGGGTGTTACCGCGTAACGCTGCGTGGACTATGCCGCTTTCATATCCGGAGAGAGCTTCCAGAACACGACAATGGATACAGACGGATTACGCCAGACTGGACGGGATTTGAATCCGACATGAATCCACATTCCTGTGTTGAGTTGAATAGAGGGGATCTGTGTATCCTTCTCAGAAAATACCTTGAACAGCAACAGATTACTTTGGACTGGCCTCTGCTACATGAAATTGAAGATGACGAAATGCTGATGACCACTCTGGCCATGATTTGCCCATTTACGCCGTCCGAAAAGCAAGCGTTGCTTGAAGCCCCGTGCTGTTCGAGCCGTGCTAACCTGTTTTTATCATTACTTGACATGGCCGTTAATCATTCTTGCTCTCATTCCTCACATTGAGTACGATATCCGCATGCCCCACTCTGTAGATCCACGTCTGTTGGAAGTTCTGGTCTGCCCTTTGAAAAAAGTGCCCCTCCGTTATGACCGTGAAAAACAAGAGCTTCTATCCGATCAGGCACGTCTTGCTTATCCAATCAGAGACGGTATTCCGATTATGCTAGTGGATGAGGCGCGCCCCCTCGACGAACAGGAAATCAAAAAATGACATCTTCCCCTTCCCGTTGGCCAACTGACATTACATACAAAAAGTCGGAAAAAGTTCTGTATATCACTTTTGATTCAGGAGAAAAATATGGCCTGACAGCAGAATTGCTGCGCGTTGAAAGTCCGTCTGCCGAAGTGCAAGGACATCACCCGTCCGAGAAAGTTCATGTGATCGGCAAGAAGGATGTTGCGATCACCGATATCCAACCTGTTGGAAACTATGCAGTTCGTCTGGTTTTTGATGACGGTCACAATACAGGGCTATATTCATGGAGCTATCTCTATGATCTAGCTCAAAAATTTAAGCCCGCACAAACAGGAGAAACCTGTGGATGCGGAAAAAGTGGTGGCTGCCACTAATCCGATTATTTTCTTGCACCACTCCCAAAAATACGTTTAGATCATGCCTATGAGACAGTTTTATACAAGCACTCTCCTTCTTCTACGACTTACCAACCCCTGAGACAGGCGGTTGGTTTTCATGCTGTCCTCTTTCAGGGGCTTCCAGTTTTCACACTAGATTTCAAAATTACAGATTTTAAGTAGAAGGATTATTATGTCTGAATCAAATCGTATTATTATTTTTGATACCACTTTGCGTGACGGAGAACAGTCTCCGGGATGCTCCATGAATCTGGAAGAAAAACTGAAGATGGCCCGCCTCCTCGATGAGATGGGCGTTGATGTGATCGAAGCAGGCTTCCCGATTGCTTCACGCGGTGACTTTGAAGCGGTTGAAGCCATTTCCCGCGAAATCAGAAATGCCACCGTTGCAGGATTGTGTCGTGCGGTTAAACGCGATATCGAGGCTTCCGCCGATGCTATTCAGTCGGCCCCCCATAAACGTATCCATACGTTTATCTCGACCTCTCCATTGCATATGAAATACAAATTGCAGATGACACCAGAGGCTGTTCTTGAAGCCATTTCCGAGTCTGTCTCTTTTGCACGTAATTTTACAGATGATGTGGAATGGTCTGCGGAGGATGGGAGCCGTACGGAAGATGAATTCCTGTGCCGTTGCGTTGAGACGGCAATTACAGCTGGCGCTACAACCATCAACATTCCCGATACAGTAGGATATGCCATGCCTGCCGATTACGCCGCAAAATTCATTATGCTGCGTGAACGTGTTCCTAATATCGACAAAGCGATTTTATCTGTTCATTGTCACAATGATCTGGGATTGGCTGTCGCTAACTCCCTGGCTGGTGTGAGCGCAGGGGCACGCCAGATCGAATGTACGATCAACGGAATAGGAGAACGTGCCGGAAACGCAGCATTGGAGGAAGTAATTATGGCGATGCGCACACGTCCTGACGCCATGCCTTATACAAACAACATCAAGACCGAGATGATTACCAAGGCCTCACGCACCTTATCTTCTATCACGGGATTTGTTGTTCAACCCAACAAGGCTATTGTCGGCGCAAACGCTTTTGCTCATGAAAGCGGTATCCATCAGGATGGTGTTTTGAAACATGCGCAGACCTACGAGATCATGACACCGGAATCTGTCGGCCTAACTCGATCCAATTTGGTAATGGGCAAACACTCCGGCCGTCATGCTTTTAAGTCCAAGCTGGAAGAGATGGGATATAACTTGGGTGAGAACGCTTTCGAAGATGCCTTTAATCGCTTTAAAGATTTAGCCGATAAAAAGAAGAATATTTTCGATGAGGATATTATTGCTTTAGTTGAAGACTCGACCGGACGCGATAACGAGAATATAAAATTTGTATCTCTGGTTATTCAGGCAGGAACAAAGGGCCCTCAAATTGCTTCTATCGAAATGGATGTGGACGGCGCACGAAAGTTTGCTATGTCAGAAGGCAATGGTCCTGTTGACGCTATCTTTAAAGCTATTCGTATGATTATCCCGCACGATGATGCAGTCCTTCAACTCTATCAGGTACATGCTGTTACCGGCGGAACTGATGCGCAAGCCGAAGTTTCCGTTAAAATCGAAGAAGACGGAAAAACCGTTGTCGGGCAAGGCACGGATGCCGATACACTAGTGGCATCAGCACGTGCTTACGTTCATGCATTGAACAAGCTTGTCGACAAGCGCGCCAGAACTGCACCACCCGAAATCAAAATGAATGCAACAGAACGCGCCGGTCCTTAGGCGTTCTTGACAGAGTGTTTGTTTAGTTCAGAATAAGGGAGATCGAGCGAATCGGTCTCCCTTCCTTATTTTGACTTATCTCCTTTTATGTGAGGCTCTCATGAAATCCGTTTTATCCATTTTAGGTCTTGGTACAGTTTTTTGCATGACCACTTTCTCTGATATTGCACGTGCAGATGAATCGAAGGGCTTTGATTTACCGGGGGATTTCTCTGCCAATGTTACCCTTACAACAGATTATGTGTTTCGTGGGATATCCCAAAGCAATGAAGAACCGACTGTTCAAGGTGGCGTAGACTGGTCACATCCCAACACTGGACTTTATCTTGGCTTGTGGGGTTCAGGAGTTGGTTTTAACGATGCCTCCTCTGAATTCGATTTGTATGGCGGGATTTCCGGTACTGTCGGAGATATCAGCTGGGATCTGGGAGGAATTTATTACCACTATCCAGGCTCTGACGATGATCTGAATTATGACTTTTGGGAATTGGCCGTTGCTACAGGATATGATTTCGGGCTTGCTCAAGCGAGTTTGTCTTTGAACTATTCTCCAGATTATTTTGGTGCGAGCGGCAACTCATACTATCTTGCTACTTATGCGACAGTCCCTCTCCCTTATGATCTGACCTTGTCGGCTCATGCCGGTCGGCAATGGATAGAGGATAACGCGACCTTTGGAACACCCGATTATACAGACTGGTCCTTGGGACTGGGGTATACAATAGAAGGCTTTGACTTGGGTCTTACCTACAATGACACAGATTTGAAAGAGCCTGGAGAGTGTGCTGACGGATGTGGTGCGCGACTGGTTTTTTCGATTTCCAAGTCCTTTTAAAAAGTTTGCATAATATCTGGATGGGGCGTATAGTCCCTCCAGTTTTCTTGAATTTATACGCTAGGAGCTTATAATATGATCCGTTCCGCTTTGATGATTTTGGCTGCATTTGTCATCTCTACTCCTGCTGTTGCAGGCGAGACTGGCCACCCTCCTCTGGTTAAAGGTACTAAATTTTACCAATCCCGTCAGATTTCAGAGGATATTTCAGAGAAGATTCAATCTATCGAGCCTGCTGCCGGTGCGGAGACATCCGGTGATATTGAAAACCCCTCTCAACTGATTGCACCTCCGATTGAGGATCAAGCCCCGCAGGGAAAAACCTCGATGAAGCTTCACGGAAAAAAATAATTTCTGCATAAAACCGAAATTCATTTTCACTAATTAAACCGATTGTGCCTAATCGGTTTTTTTATGGTCGGTTATTTTCTTAAACACACCCGAAAGTATATATACCGATGCACTCCGTGACCTTTTGACCCTTTTTAGATCAAACTAAATACGGTAAAGTGGTTCTTAATATTTATTTTCTATACTCCATTTTATAGCCATCTTCACATCCTATTCATTTGCTCGAGAAACGAGGAATTACAATGCGCCTATCCAATATCAAAAGCTCTATCAAAACTCCGATCATTATGGTCTTGCTTGCCGCTTTTAACGTTGCTGTTGTCAGTATGATTGCAATATATGAATCAGAAAATCTGGCAACCAGAATGACAGAAGAAAAAACTGCATCTATTGCAGATGGGATCAGCGATAATCTTGTCGCTTATGTTTCTTCCATCAAAGAGGACCTTATTATCACCTCTGATAGTGATTATGTTCGGCAAGCCATCCGCAGTTTCCGTATTGGCTGGGAGGATATTAAGGCCGAAGATAAAACCTCTTATTTGCAGAAAGCCTATATCACAGACAATCCGAATCCTAGCGGAGAAAAACATTTACTTGATGCCGCGAGTGATTCATCTCTTTACTCAACTGTGCATCCGAAGTTTCACCCATGGTTCCGAAAACTTCTGACGGAGAGAGATTATTACGATATCTTTCTTTTTGATGAACGAGGAAATCTTCTCTACACGGTTTTCAAAGAAGCTGATTTCGGGACCAATATGTATAGCGGAAAATGGAAGGATACGGACCTCGCCCTTTTGTACAAAACGATCAAGGACAATCCTGTCAAAGACAATGTAGTATACATGGATTTTAGGCCTTATGCTCCAAGCAATGATGTTCCTGCGGCTTTCATCGGGGCACCAATTCTTGATAGCAATGGAAATTTTATGGGGGTCCTCGCATATCAAATGCCCATTGAGCGTATCAATAATATAGGTATTGTCCATAAAGAAGCATCAAAGACGGCGATTGTTCGTATGGTCAGTGACGACTTCCTCTACAGGAACGATCCGGATCCGACAGATGACGATCATCCTATTCTGGTCAATAAGTTCGAGAATGAAGCCGTGAAATCTGCACTTGCAGGAAAACTCAACGTCTTCTGGGATACTCATGACGGCAAGGATGTTCTCATAGCTGCGGCACATGCAGATGTATTCGGCAAATCTTGGGCAATTTCTGTGTCTATTGATAGAGAAGAAGCGCTTGTTGAAGTAAATCAAATGAAAATAGATATTTTTCTTTCAGCCATTGTGGTGCTGATTATAGCGGTTATCATTTCTTTACTTTTCTCACGCACGATTACTTCCCCACTGAATACACTTAGTGCGGTTATGATCAAACTTGCCAACAGAGATTTTAGCGTTGATGTTCCATATCTTGACCGCAAAGATGAAATGGGGGATATGGCACGCACAGTTGGTATCTTTAAAGAAAATGGCTTGGCAGTTGAAAAACTAACCAGAGATCAGGAGGAAGCAAAACTTCTATCGGAACAAGAAAAGAAAGAAGCGATGCATACTCTCGCTAATGATTTTGATAGACGGACGGCCGGGATCATCAAATCTTTGGCGGCAGCGGCAACAGAAATGCAGGCCACGTCAAACCAAATGACTTCCTTGTCGGCCAATACTGCTCATGCCAGCCAGATTGTTGCATCTGCAGCGCATGAAGCGGATGGAAATGTTCAAGTTGTGGCCGCGGCCGCAGAAGAGCTATCTGCCTCCAGCCGCGAGATTGCGCAGCAAATTACTAACGTGGCTCACAAATCCGGCCGCGCTTCCGGTGAGGCAGAGCGAACAAGTAAGCAAGTCAATGAGTTGAATGATTTAGCCGATTCAATCGGTGACGTCATCTCCTCAATCAAGGAGATTGCCGAACAGACCAACCTTCTGGCTTTGAACGCAACAATCGAAGCTGCGCGTGCAGGTGAGGCAGGTAAAGGATTTGCTGTTGTAGCGGATGAGGTCAAGAAGCTGGCAACAGAAACTGCACAGAAAACCATCGAAATTGACGAACGTGTCGGACGTATTCAAGAAGCAATTCGTAGTAGTGTGGAGGCCGTTGAACGAATTATCAGCGATGTCCGCGAAATTGACCACGCAACATCTACTGTAGCTGGAGCAGTTGAAGAACAAAATGCAGCGACTGCAGAGATTGGGCGCAACGTCTCCGAAGCATCTAACGGCACCCAGCAAGTAGCCCAGAATATCCATGATGTACAAAGAAACGCTGAGGAAACAGGTGAATCTGCCGTGGCTCTTAATCAAGCAGCCTCGGAACTGGCCAAAATTGCAGAAACCTTGCAAAAAGAGGTCGGCGACTTCCTTTCAGAAATCCGGGTGGGCTAAATTCCCCCGATATCCTTTCCAAAAGCCCCACCCTTGGCCTATTGGGTGGGGCTTAGTTTTTGGCCATTTTTTAAGCAAAGCCTTGCTTTTTGATTTTCAAGTCTTTATAAGACTGCATTAGCTTTAATCGAGAGGATTACGTACATGGCTCGTGTTACCGTTGAAGATTGCGTTCTCAAGGTCCCTAACCGCTTTGAACTGGTTATGGTTTCTGCCCAGCGCGCCCGCCGTATCGGCACTGGCGCCCCGCTGACAGTTGATCGCGATAACGATAAAAATACCGTTGTTTCCTTGCGTGAGATTGCCGAGGACACAGTACAAGTTCCTGATCTAAAAGAAGATTTGATCCGCTCCCACCAGCGCGTCTTTGCAGTTGAAGAAGATCAGGATGATGTCATGGAGGAAATGGAAGGCGAAGAAGAGTGGAATGCTCTTGTTGCCCAAGCGAATGATAGCGGCTTCTCGGCTGATGATTCCTTCGATGATGATGACAGTGATGATGCAGGCATTGATGACCTTGCCGGTTACGATGAGAACGACGAATAGTCCATCTTATTTCAGAATACTCAAAACCCGCCAGCTGGCGGGTTTGTTTTTTCTAAAATGTGAACCCTGTACCCACCACTATTCTTGATTTTCCGTTCTGGTCTATATTAACTCCTGCACAAACCCTAGGAAATTCAATTTCAGCCAATTTATGCCCAGGTGTCGTACAAGCCCCAATTTCTGCTGTTGCCTCGCCCTTGGTGGAAGCGGTTACCTTAAAATAGGGACTAAGCCTATTTAGACCCTGTTGCTCGTAATCGCCTCTTACTGCCGCAATGACTTCGAGGGAAGACCCAAGGACCTTAGAAACCCTGATTCCAGCATTGACGACAAGGGAATGATCCGCATTTTGAGCGTCAGTTTGTGTGACATTAATTTTTGCTGTCACATCGATGCGAGGGTTTTGAGCCAGAGCTACCTGCCCTCTGACATCGACAGAAGATATGGTGTTTGTTGTCTTACTGCCCTTAACTGTGGATTCCTCTTTGGATACTCCAGCAGTTATTTGGGCGGCTGGGCGCAGACCGCTTGCGAAACCCGCTGACGCCTCTCCATGCTGACCGAGCTTTGTCTCGGTTACGGAGCGAATGTCATCATCTAACTCAACCTTTGTGGTCATTTTAAATCCTATATATCGTAATATTATTCATAATATTTATTAACAAGAGGTTAATTTTAATATATTTTTCATATTTATTTGCAGGCGCGAAGGATTGTGCTATAGTCCTTGTAGTTTTTGGACAAAGCAGATTTTTGGTGGCTCATGACGATGTTAAAATATACACGCGCTCTTGTTTTTGGAGCATTCACGCTTGTCTCAGGAGCCAGTATTGGCGCCGAAAGCCCAAAAGAAAACCCTGCCCCGAAAGCTCAAAAACAGGAATGCACCCTGAGCGCCAGATCTGTATTCGGGGCTGCGATTGCTTCCCTATTCGATGCGGGTGAAGTCAAATTGCAAAGACGCAATATTGATGGGATCGGGAGAAGTGCGGGTGATAGCGTACAGCGTCAATTCAGCCCGGAATGCGCGCCAAAAAGCAAAGAAAATCCTGTAGTTCTTCCGCCTACAGGCTATGTTCGCTAGGTTTATGCTGACCTATTCTTTATACAAATTCAGGCGGTAGTTACCCTGCCTATCAGCCTGTATTAAATCCTGAGCATTAAAAACTTCCAGTTTCTGGCGTAGGCGGTAAAGATGCGTTTCGAGTGTGTGGGTCTCTATGCCGTCCGCGTATCCCCAGACAATTTTCAAGAGATTTTCCCGACTCTCCTGATGTCCCGAAGCCTCGAATAACGTCCTTAGAAACAAGCGCTCCTTGTCTGTCAAGCGGACTTCCTCACCATTTTCCTTGTCCTGAAGCAAATTTCGATCGGCCAGCAGCCAAAAAGTCCCAAGATCATAGGTATATTCTTCTTCAACGTACCTGTCCCTTCCGGAAAGATTATAACGGACTTTATCCTTTAACACTCCCAAGCGTACAGGCAGGGACAGTTCCTGTTGGTATGTCTTTTCATTTACTTCATGACCTTCTGCACTTGCATCTGCTTCCATAGCAACTTCGGGAATTGTTGCCAACTGCTCTTCCACAAGGGCTTTGAGGCGAGCGTTCTCTATCGTACAGCGGAGAATTATCTTATCTTTCATAGAGACCAATATAGCTGATCCGCTTGAATTTGGTACGGAAATTGCATTTCCTTATCAGGATTAAGGTGGATGTATGATTTATCCCTATGCTCATAGCGGCTCAACACCGTTGACTGCCGAGACACTTCCTGCAAAAAAGCAGTCGTCTCAAGGTTTTGTCATGCGTAAAGACTATAACGATAGAACCAGCGGAAGCATGCCCGTCTGGGTAGGAATATCCGATTCCTCCACGGAAAAAACTGCCGTATCTAAAGAATTGCTTGATAATTCGAGCCATCGAAATGTAAAAGCCCCCATTCTAAACTTGCAAGAAGAGGCGCAAACTGATGTTAAGGACGGTGGTGCGCCTTTCGGATTTCTCGATTTTTTGGATATTATCAACCCTCTTCAGCATATTCCTATTATCAGCACAATTTATCGCCATATTACCGGAGATGAAATTGGTGCCGTTGCTCAAGTGGCAGGTGGTGCGCTATTTGGAGGCGCCATCGGAGCAGCGGCAGGTGTAGCAAGTGCCGTTATTGAACATGAAACCGGCAAGGAAGTCGGAATGGCCTTGATGGATGCATTTTCATCTTCTTCACAAGAGGGGGATGTTTTGGACGGAACGACTATTGCTTTTGTTGATTTAAAATCCCGAGAGCGTACGTATAATAACTAATCTCAAAAAGAGTCATAGGTAAAATGTTACAGCTACTTCTGCGCTGTCATAACCTTGAACCCATCTTCGATAGCGATTGTTTTAACAGTTCTGAAATTTTCTCTGAGCAACTCTTCATATGGCAAGTGTACGTTTGCAACAACCCCAACAATTCCGCCAGCTTTCAAGGATTTTACAGCCTGTGTAATAAAGGCCTGACCCAGTGTAATTTGTTGATCTTTCCCTGTATGGAATGGGGGATTCATGACTATGAAGTCAAGATTTTTTGGTAGAGGATCTTGAGTGATATTACAGCAGATAGGATTTATCTTTTCCTTGTACGCGTTTAAATTACGCGCAGCGCAAGTTACAGCTCTGGAATCAATATCCAGCAAATGCAGGGTGGATACACCCTGATTGTTTTCCAGAATGAATTTCGAAAGATCCCCGCAGCCGCAACCGAAATCTGCACCATCCCCCTTTAAAGGGGCCTCGAAATATTTCATAAAAACGGAAGTTCCACGGTCCATTTTTTCCCACGAGAAAATCCCTGCTTGTGTCCATTGCCCGTCAGGACGCTGATGCAGCCCGCCTTCCTCCAGCCACTTGTGGGTGATTTCCGGCGCAATATCCTGAGGCAAAACAGTCCAAACCACGCGACTTTTATGTTTTGATGCCGTATGCGCCGTTAGGAAGGCCTCATTGAAAAGCTTATCAAGCGATTTCCCACCCCAATTATTCTCCAACGCCACGATGACACAGGCGTCCTGCGCTGCACACTTTAGCGCCAGAGCCAGAAAATAAGCCGTTTCCTGTTTTTGCTTGGTCCCTATAACGAGTATGTTTTTAAATGCGCCTTGCCATTCGGAGGCATGGGGTTGAATGCTCTTCGTATCCAATGGGCTGTAGGGGCTATAAATCCTTGCTTCACAGGACAAAAAATTGTCTGCCCCGATGATAAGGGTCGAATCCTCGCCGCCTTTATAAAACGGTAGTGTTGTCAGGATATGCAAAATTGCTTTTTCAGAGTCACGCATCAAAAGTTCCTTATGCTCATAGAGCCATATTTATGAATCAAATCAATAGGTTTTTTCTTTCTGTTGACATTTCCACTCTTGCGAAAATCTCTGGGGCAACCTAGTTTGAACGCATCGCTCAAATATTTAAGGATACTCATGATGACTTTCTCTGATTCTTCTACCAGACGCTGGACCAAGAAGCGGATTGCACTGACGCTTTTTACTGGAGTTCTTGTTCTTGGCTTGCTTGGCGGCTCGGGATTTATCTTCTTCATGAAAGTCAAATTTGCCGACTTCCAACCACCTATGGCTCCAGCAAATGTTGTTGTGACGCCCGTCAAAGAAGTTCCGTTTGAAGAAGTCATCGAAGCTGTCGGGACTGCCCGATCCAACGAGTCAGCTATCATTACGGCAACCGTAACAGAGACAGTCAAATCTATCGGGGTCGAGGAAGGGCAATATGTTACAGCCGGAACCATCATAGCAGAATTGTCTGATGAAGAAGAAGTTGCGACATTGAACGAAGCAACACGTTCCTTCATGCGCTATAACCAGCTTGTTCAGAATAAACTTGGCGCTGCTGCGGACCGTGATGAAGCTCTGGCCAGAATGGAAGTTGCGAAAGCACAACTTAATCAGCGGCGTATTGTTGCGCCTTTTGATGGGGTTATAGGTATCCGCGATATCAGTATTGGTGACCTAGTAACTCCCGGCACAACAATTACAACGATTGACGATATTGATCCGATCAAGCTTGATTTCTCCGTTCCGGAACGGTTCTTGTCTGCCCTCTCCAAAGATATGATTCTTAAGGCAGATTCGGAGGCTTATCCGGACCAGGTTTTTGAGGGTCGTATCTACACACTCGACTCCCGTATTGATCCAGATACACGCTCCATTCGTATCCGCGCCCTGATTGCAAATCCGAATGGCACGTTGCGCCCCGGATTGTTGATGCGTGTTCATGTAGTCCGAAAGGCCTACGAAGCTCTGGCTATACCTGAAGGATCCATCCAATCAAGTGGGGACACAAAAAGTGTTTATACCGTAAATGGTGAAAGCATGATTGAAAGCAAAATAATTACAACCGGCCTACGTGAACCGGGCTATGTCGAGATAACCAGCGGTCTTGTAGCTGGTGATAAAGTTGTTATCGAAGGACAAATGAAAACCGGCCCAGGAGCATCTGTTATCGTGGAAGAAGAGCGTAGTATCGAAGACACGCAAAAAGCTGCTCTCGGCTATGCAATCCCACGCAAGCAGGATGTAATCAAGCCTCTGAGCGATACTGAAACACAAATTAAACAAGATATTTCCGACGAAGCTCAACCTGTAGCTCCTGCGGCAGAAGACAAATCAGAAGAAACGGCTGAATAATGGTTTTATCCGACATTTCTATCAAGCGGCCGATTTTTGCCGCTGTTGTCAATTTACTGGTTATCATTTTAGGGCTTGTTGCATTTACACGCCTCGAACTGCGTGAATATCCTGACATTGATGCCCCGATTGTTTCTGTTGAGACAACTTATACCGGAGCCAGTGCCGAGATTATCGAGACACGTGTTACCAAGATTCTGGAAGACTCAATTGCAGGTATTTCAGGGGTAAAATCAATTGACTCAAAATCTTCTGATGGCTTTTCATCTATCTCTGTCGAGTTCAAACTTGAAAAGGATATCGAGGAAGCTGCCAATGATGTAAGGGACCGTGTGCAACGTGTTCAGAACGAATTACCTGACGAAGTTGATGCACCACAAATCTCCAAAGTTGATGCCAATACACAAGCCCTGTTCTGGATTGCATTCCGGAGTAAAGTCCGTGACGGGCTTGAACTTACAGATTACGCCAACCGCTATGTAAAGGATCGCTTGTCGGTTGTCGATGGCGTGTCACGTGTACAGATTGGTGGGGAACGCCGATATGCGATGCGCATCTGGCTGGACCGTGAAGCCTTGGCAGCCCGTCAATTAACAGTTACAGATGTTCAACGTTCTTTGGTACAAGAGAACATTGAACTCCCCGCAGGACGAATTGAGTCTCTTGATCGTGAATTCACCGTTCGCGTTGACCGTGTTTATGATACCGTCAAGGATTTTGGCGAATTGGTTATCAAGCGTGGCGGTGACGGATATCTGGTACGTCTCAAGGATGTCGCTAAAGTAGAGCGTGGTGCAGAAGAAGAACGCCGCGAGCTTCACTATAACGGGAATTCGTCTATCGGTCTCGGGATTGTCAAACAATCCAACGCCAATACCCTAGATGTAATCCGTGGCGTTAAAGAAGAGATGGTAAAAATAAATGAAACTCTACCACGTGATATCATCATGGAAACAGCCTTCGACTCCGGTATCTTTATCGAGGGTGCGGTTCATGAAGTGTATTTTACGATCTTTATCACTCTTGCTCTTGTGGTATTTGTTATCTGGCTTTTCCTCGGTGATATACGCGCAACCCTAATCCCTGCTATTGCCATTCCTGTATCTCTAATCGGGTCGTTTGCCGTTTTGCTTGCTATGGGATTTACAATCAACCTTCTGACTTTGCTTGCTCTGGTTCTGGCCATTGGGCTTGTGGTAGATGATGCAATTGTAGTTCTTGAGAATGTTTACAAGCGGATTGAAAAAGGAGCCCCTCCTTTAGCATCTGCACTGATCGGGACAAATCAGGTGGCCTTTGCGGTTATTGCAACTACGCTTGTTCTTGTTGCGGTGTTCCTACCTGTATCCCTGATGCCCGGAAACTCCGGACGTTTATTCACGGAATTTGCGTGGGCGATTATAGGATCTATTTTATTTTCTGCTTTCGCTGCACTATCATTGTCACCAATGCTGTGTTCGCAAATCCTCAAGAAACCAAAGCTGGATGAATATGGACATCACAAAACCAACTTCGTTACAGCGTGGATGAACAGGTCTCTCGATCGACTGAGTATCAAGTATATAGCCTCTCTCGACTATTTCTTCGGCAGACCCTATTTGACTATTCTTTTCATGATTGGAATGCTCTGCCTAGGTGCTTTCTTTGTGAAATACATCAACTCCGAATATGCACCGAAAGAAGATCGCGGATATTTCCTCGCTTTTATCAAAGCACCAGAAGGTGCGTCTTTGGAATATACAAAGCGCCAAGTTGGATTTGTCGAAGCAGAACTTCAAAAACTTCTGCCGCCTGGTGATCTAAACCAGCAAGAGGGTAGCGATGAGGCTCACGGTGTTGTAACAATTGTTCCCGGAAGCTTCTCCTCCACAGGCGCCGTCAACTCTGCCTTTTCATTTATTCTACTTCGTGAATGGAATGAACGTGAGCGTTCTGTGAGCGAGATTGTCTGGGGCGATTTCATGAAGGGAACCCCTGGCCTCTTCCAGAAATTCATGGCTATCCCGGGTGTTATGGCGTTCCCTATCGAGCCCGGATCTCTCGGACAGGGCGGGTTCTCTTCTCCAGTTCAGTTCGTTATTCTTGGAACGGATTATGCCGAATTGGCTCGTTGGCGAGATCTCCTGATGGCAGAAGCCGGCAAGAATACCCGTCTGCGTAACCTTGATTGGGATTACAAAGAAACCAAACCCCAATTGCGTGTTGAAATTGATCGCGACCGTGCGGCTGACCTTGGAGTGAGTGTGTCCGATATTGGATCAACGCTCCAGATTTTTATGGGTTCTCTACAAGTTACAAACTATCTGGAAGACGGTGAGCAATATGACGTGATCCTGCAAGGGGAGGATCAAGACCGTATCAAGCCTCTGGATATGAATAATATTTATGTTCGTTCCAGCAGGACCAATGAACTGATCCCTTTATCCAACTTGATTAAATTCCGTGAAACGGCAAATTCAGGAGAGTTGAACCGTTATAACAGGATGAGGTCCATTACAATTTCTGCCAACCTTGCACCTGGATATAGTCTTGGCGAGGCTTTGGACTATCTTGAAAGCACCGGGAAGCGCGTTCTTCCTCCAGAAGCACGTTTTGACTATAAGGGCGAGTCACGCGAATTTAAAGAAAGTGGAATTGCCATTTATATCGTCTTTGCTTTCGCCCTGGTCGCCGTGTATCTGTTTCTGGCTGCACAGTTTGAAAGCTGGATACATCCACTCGTCATTATGATGGCTGTACCCTTGGCGATTGTTGGGGCTTTATGGGGATTGTTCCTTTCCAATGCAACGCTCAATATCTATACCCAGATCGGGTTAATCATGTTGGTGGGGCTTGCTGCCAAAAACGGGATTCTGATCGTCGAGTTTGCTAACCAGTTGCGTGATGAAGGTCTGGAGTTTTATGATGCTTTGAAAAAGGCAGCAACAACACGTTTGCGTCCGATTTTGATGACATCTGTTTCGGCAGCAGCAGGGGCCTTGCCCTTGATTTTTGCATCAGGTGCTGGGGCTGAAAGCCGATTCCCCATCGGGATTGTTATTGTAAGTGGTGTCTTATTCTCGACTTTGTTTACCCTGTTTGTTGTTCCAGCTTTCTACTCTATGCTGGCAAAGGGAACGAAGTCTCCGGAGTACACAGGACGCAAGCTTGAAGAAGAATTAAAGGCACTTGAACAGAGCGAATAATTGGCGCATAACGGTGCCCATGAGTACTTCAGGACAACAGCCAGTCTTACACGTTCCAGACAAAGGTGATTTAACAACCGGACCGGTCCGAGGACATTTGATCCGGTTAACAATCCCGATGATCTGGGGAATTCTAGCCATTATCAGCTTCCAGCTGGTGGATACATATTATGTATCCCTTCTGGGTACAGAAAAGCTGGCAGCCTTCAGCTATACATTTCCCGTCACCTACGGTATTTTTTCTATCTTTATCGGGATGGGGATTGCTACATCTTCCGTTGTCTCGCGCCTGATCGGCGAAAAGAAATACGACACAGTTAAACGTGTTACATCACACGGTATGTTTTTGGTTCTTCTCCTCAGTTTATTAACTGCGGCTATCGGCATTCCCTTTCTGAAACCGCTCTTTGGTGCAATGGGTGCTGATGACGAAGCCATCAGTCTCATCAGCTCTTATATGATCCCGTATTTAATTGGGACGTTCTTTGTCAGCATGCCAGTTGTCGGAAACGCAGCTCTTCGTGCCACAGGGGACGCTCTTATTCCAGCAGGGATTATGACAGTTGCTGCAATTGCAAATGCAATATTCGACCCTCTACTGATCTTTGGCCTATGGGGATTTCCACGACTCGAGCTCTTCGGTGCCGCGATTGCAACAATCATCTCGAATTTTTGTGCGATGTGCGCTGGTTTATATATCATGTATCGCCGCGGTTTGTTTGATATCTCGCACATCATCAATTTACACGAGTTCGGGAATTCAATGCGTCGCCTTTTGGTCATCGGGTTACCGGCTGGCTTGACCAGCATGTTGCCTTCTATTGTCGGCTCTTATATCAACCATCTCCTATCCAAAGACGGGGATGCTGCTGTTGCGGCTTTCGGGGCGGCATCGAGAATTGAAGCACTCACACAAGTTATTATGATGGCTCTTTCTATCGGTATGGCGCCGATTATTGGGCAAAACTGGGGAGCTCATAATTTTACACGGGTGCGCGAAACTATCAAAAATGCGCTGATCTTTTCTGTTCTTTGGTCTGCGTTTGTTGCCATTTGTCTTGGCGGATTTTCACCAATGATTGCTACTATGTTCTCGGACGACCAAAATCTAGTACATTACCTGACGCTTTTTCTCTGGATTGTCCCTCTTTCCTATCCTTTGGGGAATTTGACGCATGGGTGGGGATCTGTTTTTAACGCAACAGGAAAACCTCAAATTTCTGCATCCATATTATTTCTAAAAATGATTGTCTTTCTTGTTCCTGCATGCACGATCGGATACCATTTATCAGGAGTGATAGGGGTCTTTTTTGCGATTTGCCTGATCAATATTCTCGCCGGTCTTTCATTCCATATCTGGGCATGGAAAAAAATCGGGACAGTTTCCTGACCCGATTGATTATTCTTCACAGACGATCTTTCTAGATCAATCCTCTTAATTGCTGTTCGACAACCACAAGATCAGCCAAGGAAAAATGCCCTGCTTTTTCCATTTCTTCAATCATATGAATGACCATCTGGGATCGTGGACAAAACTCGTTGACCCATTTGATGGATATTCTTTCGTCTGCAGCCTTTTGTTTGCAATCTTCTGCAACACGCGATGTTAGAGCTGACTGAACACTGTTCAAAGACTCAACGATGCCGTTTGCGGCCATTGCCAGATCAGGGTGATCTTCTGCCATGTTTATCGCTTTGGTCCTCAATCTTTCAAAGTGGAACAAGCCACCAAGATCAAAGTAAATGCTAGCGATTTTTGTAATGTCCGTTTTCTGACGCTGAGAGATCTGGATCAAATCGAAGGCAGCACCAATCAACGGCAGCATAGCAATCTCTTTTGCAAGAACCTCAGGGATGCCATTTGACTGCCAATCCTTGGCGCGCATGTCCATATTGGAACGGATATCTTGCGGAAGAATTTTGGCCAAACTCTTTTTCAGGATCGCGACTTGTTTAGCGAATACTTCGCCATCCTTGGCACGATTCGCTTTACGCCCCATTCTGGTCAAAAGCCAGTATGTTTCACGTTCCGCCAATCTGGACGTTTTGATCATAGCTCGCAACTGAATGGTTGCAGGGACTTTATTATCGAGAGCTTCGATATCATCCCATATCTGACGTAATGTAAATGCGTCGCGGACGATCAGATATGCATTGGTTACTTCAGATACGTTTGCACCTGTCCGTTCCGTTACCTTGCGCACAAAAGTTGGTCCGAGACGGTTGATCACCGCGTTGGACACAGCCATTGCAATTATTTCACGGCGAAGCTGGTGATTGTGAATATCCTTTAGGTACTTCTTTTTCAAGACCTCGGGGAAGTAATTCTCAGCCCAATCCACCATTGCGGGGTCATCAGGCAAGTCTGAATTCAGCAATGCGTTTGTAAAAGATAATTTACCATACGAGACGAGAAGCGAGAGCTCAGGTCTTGTCAAACCTTTACGCATTCTCATGCGCTCCTCAATCTCTTCGTCATTTGGCAGGAACTCTACTTTTCTGTTGAGCAAGCCGGCTTTCTCCAATGAGCGCATAAAGGCTGCGTGCTCTGGCAGCAAGTCTGCTGCCTGGGCTTCCATTAAAGAAAGAGCCTGCGTCTGGAAGTAGTTATCTTGCAGGACAAGGCGAGCAATATCATCCGTCATTTCTGTCAGAAGCTTATTGCGGCTTGCAAAAGTTAGCTTTGCCTTTGGATCACGAACAACTTCGGATAACAAAATCTTGATATTAACTTCATGATCGGATGTGTCCACGCCGGCAGAGTTATCAATAAAATCTGTATTGATACGTCCGCCTTTCTTGGCATAGGCAATACGGCCACGTTGCGTTACCCCAAGGTTTGCACCTTCGCCAACGACTTTTGCGCGTATTTCATCGGCATTGACCCGTAGGGAATCGTTACTACGATCACCCGCATCTGCGTTCGTTTCGGATGCTGCCTTGATATAAGTCCCTATCCCACCAAAGAATAGTAGATCTGCTCTTCCATGAAGCATGGCTTTAATCAGCTCTGCCGGTGATACAGTATCTTTTTCGATATCGAATCGTTTCATGATTTCCGGCGTCAGCTTCAGATATTTTTCTGAACGCAGGAAGATTTTTCCACCCTTGGACAGTTTGGATGTGTCGTAATCTCCCCATCCTTTTACGGCCTTGAACAATCTTGCACGCTCTTTATAGCTCTCTGCTGCATCTGGTGATGGATCACAGAAGATATGCATATGGTTGAATGCCCCAATCAGACGGATTTTTTTGGACTGTAACAATCCGTTTCCGAAAACGTCTCCGCCCATATCCCCAACACCGATTACATCGAATTCCTGAGACTGTGTATCATGGTTCAGTTCACGGAAGTGACGCTTAACAGACTCCCATGCTCCGCGGGCGGTAATACCCATTTTCTTGTGGTCATACCCTACAGATCCACCTGATGCAAAGGCATCTCCCAACCAGAATCCGTACTCCAAAGAAATAGAGTTTGCAATATCCGAAAAGGTTGCTGTTCCTTTATCAGCTGCAACAACCAAATACGGATCATCTTCATCATGACGTACCACATTTTCAGGTGGAATAATCTTTTTACCTAGGCGGTTGTCCGTAATATCCAGAAGACCTCGTATGAAGGTCCGGTAACAAGCGATGCCCTCTTCCTGAAATGCTGCTCTTCCTCCGGTTTTAGGAGGCATCTTTACAACAAATCCACCCTTTGCACCCATAGGAACAATAACGGAGTTTTTGACTTGTTGCGCCTTCATAAGGCCAAGGACCTCAACACGGAAATCTTCATGGCGGTCAGACCAGCGCAAGCCACCACGAGCGATTTTACCGCCTCGCAAATGCACCCCTTCAATTCGCGGAGAGTACACGAAGATTTCACGATAAGGGCGTGGATCAGGAATATTCGGAACAAGCTTGCTATCAAGCTTAATGGATACCCAGCTTTTGCCGCGCCCTTCTTCATCCTGTTGGAAGAAGTTGGTACGTAGTGTAACTTTCATTGTCGAAAGAATTGCACGCAAAACACGATCTTGATCGAGTGAAGAGACATTTTGAAGCTCTTGCTCAATTTTAGACTCGATGTCATCACATTTATTTGCAACATTTTTGCCCGCTTTTGATTTCGGTTCAAATTTTGCGTAGAAATATTCAATAAGCAGCTTACCAATAACAGGGTAATCTGTGACAGCTTGCTCCATATAAGGAAGCGAGAATGGAATCTTTGTCTGGCGCATATAACGGATATATGAACGCAACACGACAACATCGCGCCAAGGTAGTCCGGCCAACAAAATCATGCGGTTCAGACTGTCATTCTCTATTTCTGTTTCCCAGATACCTTTAAGGCATTCTTCAAAGTTCTCGCGAATTCCCTGAATGACTTCCTTGTTGATGCTGTTTTCGACTGCCCCGACAATCTCCGCCTCGAAGTCTTGAATCCACAGAGGATATTCCAGATCGCGCGGCCATATTTCATGAGGATATTCCGCATGAACTTTGAGGCCCATATTTTCTAACACCGGCAAAATGTCAGATAGAGGAACGGCCTGATGCGGAGAGTATAACTTCAGAGAAACCTGGTTTGATCCGGAGCCATGTGGGCGATATAAATCAACATCAGGCTTATTGGTTTGAAGTATAACTTCAAGCTTATCAATATCGTGAGCTGCCTGACGGGTTAGATAAGCCTCCTTGTAAGACACAGGGAAGGCGTTTCCGTAGCGATGCGCAATAGCAGCAGCTTCGTCTTCGTTTTCGAGATATTCGACAAGCGTATCGTTCAAACGCTCACTCCAGTTCCGACCTTCGGCCTGGAGACGTTGTTCGATCTTTGCGATATCGTATTTTTGTTTTGTTTCTTGGTCGCATTCCAGAGTAAAGCTGGCGCGTACAAGCGGAGAATCATCAACAACAGATTGGAAGTTTACGAAACGGGCACCAAGCTCCTCTTCTAAAATCATACTGAATCTGATTCTCAAACGTGTATCGTAGCGATCACGCGGTATATAGACCAAGCAGGATATTGTTCTGCCGAACATGTCCGGACGAACGAACAGCGCAATTCGCGGACGCTCCTGCAAACGCAAGATTTCCATACAGGTTTTGTAGAGTTTGTCTTCCTCAATCTGGAAGAGTTCATCGCGCGGATATTTTTCAAGAATATGGCGAAGAGCGCGCCCACTATGTTCACCGGACTCAAATCCAGCCTTACGAATAACATTCTCGACCTTATACCATAGATACGGAACTGTTGCGATACCACGGGAATATGTGACAGAAGTGAATAACCCTATGACGTGCGTTTCTCCCGTCAAGTTTCCTTTACTATCGAAGCTACGGATAACTACACAATCGACAGGGACTCGACGATGAACATCGGAATTACGCATCAATTTTGTTATAAGGAGCTGTGGTGCATCTTTTCTTGCAGCAAGATTATTCACAAAGCGATCATGGTCGATCTTATCCAGAAATCTTTCCTGACGGTCGGAGCTAAAGAGCCCATAACCTGATCCTTTAACTTCAGAAATTTTTTGACTTTTGCCCACGCCCGAGACTTTGTAATCAATGCACCCCAATAGCGTGAAGTTATCATCATGGATATATTGCAGAAAATCCTGATACTCCTGATAGAGGCGGTCAGATTGCGCTGGCAATCTAACCAGATTTTCCTTGGCCTCGCTTAAAGCGTGGCGAACATGCCGCCAATCGCGCGTTGCAAAATTGGTATCCACAATAATTTCATGCAGATCCCTTTCCATTTCCTGCATTTGCTCATCTGTCAGCCGGCGATTGAGCTGAATGAACATATGCATCTGACCGCGAATCTCTTCCTGACGCGCTGTATCACGTGAGACGAATTCGCTTTTTTTGCCTGATGTTTTTTTGTAGAGGCGCGGATGGAAAATCTGCTCGATCAGATAAGACTTCTCAGAGATGTAAGCGGTAATCGAATCAATGAAGAATACCATATCATCGCTAACAATATTGATAACGGTGTGGACGTTATACCAGCCGTGCGTATCTTGCGCTGGATTACAAACCTCAATCAGGCATTGCCCGGCCTTGCGACGACTCGAGAGTCTTTCGTGCATCGGAATAACGTTCTCCAACAAATCATCAGCGACATCCGATCTCCCACTGTCTTTTAAAGCCATCAAGAACGCCTTGACAAACGGCCCTGATTTTAATGCTGAGTCTTTTTCTGATTGTTTGCTTTTCTTTACACTGGCTGACACAGTTGTCTCCTCTTAGCCTGAGATAAAAACAAGACGGATTTTATTCCATCATCGAGGCGTAACCACATTCCTGTTATCAGGTTTGGGAGCCTGTCCGGAGCAAACATGATATTGTTGATAAGGTCAAGAGGGAGTGCTCTGCACAAAACACATGACAGTGATTCGTCTTACGCCTAGAATGGTCCTTCAATCGAAACTTCGATTGCTTCCCGACCTTTTTCTGCAACTTTGTATTTAACTCTAACACGCTGGCCCGCTTCGACCATTTTTATCTCGCACCGCTCGAGGCAAGATTTATGAATGAAGATATCTTTCATTCCGTCATCCGGAGATATAAAGCCAAATCCTTTGTCTTCATAGTAGAGTTTAATAATGCCTTTGGTAGAAAATTCCCCTTTTTCTTCCGGATGGAAATGAACCTGTTCATCCGGACAGTCCCCTAATGAGATGATCTCTATTACGTTAATAACATTTGCTCCTTTTTCGCCGTACTCTACCTCGCAAAAAAGCTCTGCCCCCTCTCCTAGACCATATACACCCAGTCGTTGTAATTGCGTAATGTGTAGAAATGCATCTGCCTCTGTTCCTTCGGGTATGACAAAACCAAACCCTTTAGCGGCATTAAACCATTTGAGCTTTGCTTTTACAGCCTCTCTTTGCTTTTCTAATGAAATATCGCGAGCCAAGGTCATTTTGAAACTATCTTTCTTTTTTGATCTTAGGTCGGGAGTATAATCTAAACAAAAGTATAGCGTCCATAGGTCTTTTTAAAATTTTAAGACAACAGCGCTTGTTTTTTCTCCCCTGCCATGACTTTGACTCAGTATCATGTTAATATGCAAGAATATGTTATTGTGAACCGCAAAAAAATTTATGAAAAGGTGCCGCAAGTGCAGCAAAATAAGGACGTTGATGTACATTTCTGGGCAAAAGCTTATCCTGAAAAAATTGATTGGAACATACATGGATATGCTGCACTTTCCACGGGTCCTATTTTCCAATACCTCGAATCAACGCGAAAAAAATTTCCGCATCGACTCGCTTTCAGATTTATGGGAAAAAGCTGGACGTGGGAGGAAATCGGCTCTCTGGTTGACCGCATGGCCAAGGGCTTGCATGATCATGGTGTGGAGCGTGGTGTCAAGGTTGGGCTATGTCTGCCGAACTGCCCTTATTTTCTAATTGCATACTATGCAATCGCAAAAACAGGGGCAACAATAGTCAATTACAACCCCCTGTATGCAGAGGAAGAGATAGCCAACCAGATTGAAGATAGCCAGACCGACTATATGGTAACAGTTGATCTTGCGTTGATTTACGGTAAACTTGAGAAAATGCTGCACCGCACGAGATTAAACCAAATCATTGTGTGCCCGTTTTCTTCCTGCCTGCCGTTCCCAAAGAATATACTCTTTTCCCTTTTTAAAAAGGCGGATGTAGCCAAAATCCCTAATGATGACCGTCATATTTACTTCAAACAACTGGTCAGTAATGACGGACAATTCTTGCCACCACCGATCAATACGGATTCAGATGTTGCCTTGCTCCAATATACCGGGGGAACGACCGGAACGCCAAAAGGAGCTATGCTGACGCATGCCAATCTGACAGCGAATGTCGAACAATGTCTACGCTGGTTTTATGATGTTCATCAGGGGCAAGAACGCATGTTGGCCGTTATCCCTTTTTTCCATGTGTTTGCAATGACCACCGTTCTAAACTTGAGTGTTAAATGCGGATTCGAGATTATTGCTTCGCCACGCTTTAATCTTGAGGAAACTCTCGAACTTATTCATAGAGAAAAGCCACACTTCTTCCCCGCGGTTCCCGCTATATACAATGCCATCAATGCACATCCCCATCTTAAGAGTTATGATCTAACCTCTTTGAGATATTGTATCTCAGGAGGAGCGCCCCTTCCTGTTGAGGTTAAAAAGGCTTTTGAGGCAGAAACCGGGTGCGTTCTGGTGGAAGGATACGGACTGACCGAGACATCCCCCGTTGCTTGTGCAAACCCTATCGAGGGCATGAATAAATCAGGCTCTATCGGATTACCATTACCGGGTACAATTATAGAATTGCATGACACTGATACGGGAGAAACCGTGACAGAGACAGGTAAACGCGGCGAGCTTTGGATCAAGGGGCCGCAAGTTATGAAGGGATACTGGAATAAACCCGATGAAACAGAAAAAGTTCTGGAGAACGGATTTCTTAAAACTGGTGATGTGGCGACCTATGATGATGACGGTTATATTTTTATCGTTGACCGTATCAAGGATCTTATTCTTGTTAACGGGTATAATGTGTATCCACGTATGATCGAAGAGGCAATTTATCAGCATCCATCCGTAGAGGAATGCGTTGTTGCAGGTATTACAGATGCAACACGTGGCGAGGTCCCGAAGGCATGGATCAAACTTCGTGAAGGACGCAAGCTTTCGGAAGAGGATTTACGTCTGTTTCTAGAGGAGAAAATTTCACGTATCGAGATGCCGCGACATATCGAGTTCCGTAGTGAACCTTTACCCAAAACCATGATCGGAAAACTGTCTAAAAAAGACCTTCTTGCGCAAGAGATAGAAAAAACCCAAGCCGTTTCAGACCTATAACCTTATCCAAATTAGATCAAATCCAATCATTTATTTAAATTTCGGTAAAGGCTGTATGGCAGACTGGAATTTGGGTGAATACGCCCATCTTGGTATAAAAAAGGGTTAGGGAGAAATCCAATGATCGGTTGGATAGTGAAATTTTTAAAGAGTGAACGCGCGTCCGTGTTGCCAACTCTGGCCATCACATTACCTGTTGTTATGGGTATGACTGCCTTAGGCACAGATGGTTCTTTTTATGTCATGAAAAAATCTGATCTTCAGACTGCGGCGGATGCGGCAGCATATGCGGCAGCATGGGAAATGTCTCAAGGTAGCGAAGATAATATGAATTATATGGCTGGGCTTGAAGCAGAGCGAAACGGATTTAACCCTGGCGAGGGCTCTTTGAACGTTGAGGCTGTGACACAACTTGACGGACAAATTTCGGTTCAGGCCACAATCATTCAAGATGCTCCTCTGTTTTTCTTTAAGGCACTATTTGCTCAACCTTTTAAAATTCATGTTAATTCCGAATCTCTCGTGAGTAATGATTATCTGGGTAATTACTGTATCCTGTCTTTGGAAGAAGAAGAATCGGGCGCATTTAAAACTGTCGGAACTGTCGAGATTCAAGCTACATCCTGCGGATTAGCCG